>DHPF01000006.1 GCA_002407855.1 Bacteroidales bacterium UBA5371 | reverse complement strand
TTTTCAATAGGCGTTGAAATTATTCTTATAGGCATAGGAATAATTTTAATCCGAAAAGGCGTTGATTTTAAGGTAGTTTAAGAGAGCGAAACAAAGAGAGAATAATTTTAAGTGATTAAAAAAAATGTTTTATCTTTGCCAAAATAAAAGGGAATAGGCATAAAATTATTTTTTTGAGTGTTTTAAACCTTAATTATTTAAAACTAAATCTATTAACGCAATGAGAAGAATAGAAATTAATTTATTAGCAATTTTTTTAATGGTTATTCCGATGTTTTTTTTCAACAACTGCTACTCTCAAAAAAAGGAAGAAAAGAAAGCAGATAAGACTTTTTACGATTTTAAGGCAATCTCTATTGAAGGACAAGAGATTTCAATGTCGGACTACAAAGGAAAGGTTGTTGTGGTTGTCAATACGGCAAGTAAATGTGGCTTTACTCCTCAGTTTGAGGGCTTGGAGGCTTTGTACAAAAAGTATAAAGATAAAGGATTGGTTATTTTAGGATTTCCTTGTAATCAGTTTGCAAATCAAGAGCCTAATGACGAAAAACAAATCATTAATGGCTGTATGGCTAATTATGGTGTAAGTTTTCCAATGTTTTCCAAGATAAAGGTTAATGGGAAAAACGCTCATCCTTTGTATAAGTTCTTGAAGAAGGAAGCCCCTGGGAGTTTGGGAAATGCAATAAAGTGGAATTTTGCTAAGTTTGTCATTGATAAGCAAGGAAAGGTGGTTAAGCGTTTTTCAACTCAAACCAAACCAGAAGAAATGGAGGAGTTGATTTTAAGCCTAATTAATGAAAATTAATCGGTCTTTATTTTAAATTAAAGCTTATTTGTTTTTGCGTAAGTTAAGTTTTAATTTATTAGAATCAAGTTTTAATTTATTAAAGTCAAGTTTTAGTAAATTAAAACTTGATTTCGTTATAACGAAACTTGATTATAAATTAACTCAATAATTTGTAAGTTATTCTTTTGCTATTAACAACCCATCTCTTAAAACGATTAGTTCTTCGTCTAAGAGCTCTCTGATTATTGGCATAATAGTATCTTTTGAGCCATAGGCAATTGTGTTTGCGAAATAAGTTAGAGGTTTTGCCGAAGATAAGATATCTTGATATATTCTTTCTTTTATATCTATTGGCTTTTGAGAATTTCTTTCTGAAATGCAGTAATCACATCTTTTGCATTTGTTTGTATGGAACCCAAAATAGTTTAAAATAAATTGTTCTCTACATTGCTTGGAAGATATATATTGTATAAATTCTTCGGATTTCTGTTGATTGGTTTGTTTTACATCGTAGTATTGTTCTTGTGAGAGTTCAAAATTATCATTATTTAATCTATTTTGAGCAAAAACAATTTGAGGGGATTTAGATTTGACATCGTAATGTAGTATTCCGTATTTTTCAATTTTTTTAAGGGCATTATGTATATTGACCTCGGTTTCGTAACATTGTTTGGCAAGTTTATTTTCGTCTATTATTGTAAATTCTGTCATAATGCCTGAGTAGTTTCTTCGGATTGCTTCCAGAAGTGGAGAATATGTTGGATAGTCGAGCATAAATTGGTAAAGCTGTTCTCTATCTACAATAATAAGGATTTTTGAAAAGAGGTTTCTTTCTTCTGAAAATGTAATTAAACCCGAGTTTTCAAGTATTCGGATGGAGTTAAAAACTATGTATGGGTCAAAGTTAAATGTCTGCGAAAAGGATATTAAATCAAAATCAAACCTTCTGTCTTGTCCTGTGCCTGATGCTAAATGATAATAGTTGCCAAGGGCATTATAGATATTTTGTATGTATTTCTTTTCTGGGAAATTAGCTTCAATTGTTTTTCTTAGTGCATTTATATCTTTTGGAGTATATAGCAGTATTCCGTAAGCCTTTTGTCCGTTTCTTCCTGCTCGTCCAACTTCTTGCACATAGGCTTCTATGCTTTCTGGCAAATCGTAATGAATAACATAAGAAACGTTTGGTTTATCTATTCCCATTCCAAAGGCTGTTGTAGCAACCATTATATTTATATTATCTTCTATCCACTGCTGTTGGCGATAGTTTCTTAGTGCAAGGGTTAAGCCTGCATGATAGGAAGTGGCTTTTAGTCCTAATGATTGTAACTCTTCTGCTATTTTAGTTGTCTTTCTTCTTGAACGAACATAAATTAAACCCGACCCTCCGACATTCTCTGCTATTTTCTGTATTCTTGCAATCTTGTCATTCTCTTCAAAGACGGTATAGATTAAGTTATGCCTTTGGAAACTTGATTTCAATACATTTTCTTCTTTAAAGAGGAGTTTCTTTTGTATATCTTCAACTACTTGATTGGTTGCAGTGGCGGTTAGGGCTAAGATTGGAACTTGGGGATGATACTTTCTTAAATCGGATATTTTCAGAAAAGATGTTCTAAAATCGTATCCCCATTTTGAAATGCAATGTGCTTCATCAACAGCAATGAGATTGACTTTCATCTTCTCAAAATAGGATATAAACAAACGAGAAGAAACTCTTTCTGGCGAGATATATAGTATTTTAACCTTACTATACAAACAATTATTTAGTATTATCTCTATTTCTTGTGAAGATAAGCCAGAATAGATTGCTCTTGCCTTTATCCCCTTTGCTTTTAGAGATTTCTCTTGGTCAATCATCAGGGCTATCAAGGGCGAAACAACAATACAAATTCCTGTTTTGCAAAGTGCAGGTAGCTGATAGCAAAGAGATTTCCCCGCACTTGTTGGCATAAGTGCAAGTGTGTCTTTATTAGACAAAACTGAAGATATAACATCTTCCTGATTATGTCGGAAGCTATCATATCCCCAGTATTTTTTAAGGACTTCTTTGATGTCTTTGTGAGGAGCCATTAATATTGAAATGGCGATTGAAAATCTTTAAATAGTGGTGCTATTTTATCTTTTTCAGAAAGGATTGGGTTTTCTATCCTCCAATCTATTCCAATTGTCTTGTCAGACCAAAGGATTGAGCCTTCCGATTCTTTATTATAGTAATTAGTACATTTATATGAAAAAATAGTGTCATCTTCCAAAGTTAAAAAACCATGAGCAAAGCCCTCAGGAATATAAAACATACGTTTGGAATCAGCATCTAATTCTACGGCTTGATAATGTCCATAAGTTGGAGAGCCTTTGCGAATATCAACTGCTACATCTAAAACCTTCCCTTGAATAACTCTTACTAATTTTCCTTGGGAAAAAGGAGGCTTTTGAAAATGAAGCCCTCTTAATACATTTTTTGAAGATTTTGATTCATTGTCTTGAACAAATTGCATTTGCATATTATTATCAAAATAACGTTTTTGATTATATAGTTCAAAGAAATAGCCTCTCTCGTCTTTAAAAACATCAGGTTCTACAATTAAAAGCTCAGGTATTGAAGTTGCTATTATTTTCATAGTCTTTTATCCGTGAATTGCTTTTCCATAGGCAGCCTCAATGGCTTCCATCATTGCTTCAGACATTGTTGGGTGTGGATGAACAGCATCAATAATATGATGAGCTGTTATATTATTTTCTCTTGCCACAACTGCCTCTGCAATCATTTCTGTTACATTATCCCCTATCATATGGCAACCAAGTAGCTTGTCTGTTTTTGCGTCAATTATTACCTTAACAAAGCCATCCCTATTGCCCGAAGCTGATGCCTTGCCCGAAGCCATATACATAAACTTGCCTACTTTAATATCTATTTGTTCAGCTTTGGCTTTTTCTTCGGTTAGTCCTACTGATGCTATTTCAGGAGAGGTATAGGTGCAACCTGGAATATTATCATAGCTTAGAGGTTTTGGATTTAATCCTTTGATAGCTTCAACGCAAATCAAGGCTTCTTTTGAAGAAACATGTGCAAGTGCAGGACCGTGAACTATATCACCAATTGCATAAACTCCTTCAATATTAGTTTTATAGTAATTATCAACAACTATCTTTGTACCTTTTACTTCAACTCCTACTTCTTCCAAGCCTATATTGTCAATATTAGTTTGAACTCCAACAGCTGAAAGCACAACATCTACTTCTATTATTTCTTCGCCCTTTTTGCCTTTAACACTTACCTTACATTTATCTGATGATGTATCAACACTTTCAACAGAAGTTGAAGTATAAATTTTCATTCCATTTTTCTTAAAAGCACGTTGAAGGGTTGAAGAAACTTCACTATCTTCGTTTGGTACGATGCTTGGCATAAACTCTACGAGCGTTACTTGTGTGCCAAGCGACTGATAGAAATGAGCAAACTCACTACCAATTGCACCAGAACCAACAACGAGCATAGTTTGAGGTTGCTCTCTTAGGGTCATTGCTTCTCTATAACCTATTATTTTCTTGCCATCTTGTGGAAGGTTAGGGAGAACTTTTGAGCGAGCTCCTGTGGCTAAAATTATGTGGTCAGCTTCTAATGTTTCATTATTTCCATCATTAAGCTCTAATTCTATTTTCTTTCCTTTGAGAAGCTTACCTTTTCCTTTAAAGACTTCAATCTTGTTCTTCTTCATAAGAAATTCAATTCCCTTGCTCATGTTCTCTGCAACTGTTCTGCTTCTTGTCACTATTGCATCAAGATTAGGTTTTGCCTCTCCATTAATATCAATTCCATAATTTTGAGAATGCTTTAAATAATTGTAAACCTGAGCTGACTTCAAAAGAGCTTTTGTTGGAATACATCCCCAATTCAAACATATTCCTCCTAAATTTTCTCTCTCAACAATTGCTACTTTATAGCCTAATTGTGAAGCACGAATTGCCGCAACATATCCTCCAGGGCCAGAGCCTAATACTATTATATCAAATTTCATATCCTTTATTTATTTTAATTGTGTGATTTCTCTATTGCTTCTGTTATATTAATTGCAAAGTCGGCTAATTTTTCGTATTGTGCATAAAGACTACTATAATATATACCTGTTTGATAAGAATACTTATTCTTTTTAATAGCCTCAGTATGTTCACTTCTTAACTCATCTCTATATTGATTGATTTTGCTCTCCAGCCTATTTGCTTCTTCTGATGTTATATCTTCATAGTTTGCAGTAAGATTTCCATTCATTAACTCAACAGCTTCTCTAACAAATTCTGACATCTTAGAAAGCTTATCTATTAAATCTTGTTCAAACCAAACTCCATATTTATTTTTATTATCAATCGTCTTGGCTATTTGATTACAACTATCACCTATACTTTCAAGATTATCTACAATTCTTAACATTGCACTAATTTTTAAAGAAGCACTTCTACTTAAATCACTAATGGCAATTTCTGTTAAATAATTTGCTATTTCAATCTCCATTCTATCGGTAATTTCTTCGTATTTAGATATTCTATTAATAATTTCAGTGAACTTTTTATCTTCTTTTACAATAGATAATTCTTCAAGCATATCATACATTTTTAATATCCGAAGAGAGAAAATTTCTATTTCTTTCTTGGCAGGTTCAATTGCTAATTCACCAGCTGTCATATATCCTGAATGGATAAATTTTAAACGGAATTCCTCATCATCATTTACTTTTATAGGTACCATCCATTGCACAATTTTAATAATTTGAGGAATAAACCAAATTAAAAGAGAAGTGTTAGCAATATTAAAGAAACTATGGAATATTGATAATGCAACAGGAATTGCAGCATTTGATGTAAAAGGAGAAGCTCCTCCTGTAAAAATAGAAAACTTATCTATTAAAGAAAGAACAGGGAAAAATATTATTAATATCCAGGTAACACCTATTAAATTAAAAATAAAATGTGCTCTTGCTGCTTGTTTTGCAACTTTATTAGCTACGGTTGCTGCAAGATTAGCAGTAATTGTTGTACCTATATTTTCACCTAAAACCAAAGCAGCTCCAATTTCAAACGAAATTAATCCCTTTGAGCATAAAACAAGGGTTACTGCCATCATTGCAGAAGAGGATTGAATAATAAAAGTAAATATTGTCCCAATAAGAACAAATAATAAAATTGAAAAATATCCAGAACCAGAAAAACTTGCAACAAAATTAAGAACTCCAATATATTCTGGGTCGTTTGCAAAATCAGGAATATTAGAAGTAATAAATTGTAAGCCCAAAAACAATAGAGCAAATCCAACAAGAAATTCTCCAAGACTCTCCTTCTTCTTTATAAAAAGTAAAGGAGTAGCAATTGCAATTATTGGTAAAATATAGTCAGCAATATCAAATTTAAACCCAAGCAAAGATACTATCCATGCGGTAACGGTTGTTCCAATATTTGCTCCCATAATGACAGACACGGCTCCCGCTAACGTTAATGCCCCTGCATTAACAAAACTAACAACCATAACCGTAGTTGCAGAAGAAGATTGAATAATTGACGTTATCCCTAATCCTGTTAAAACGCCTCTAAATCTATTTGAGGTCATTTTAGATAAAAATCCCCTCAAACTATCTCCTGTTAATCTTTGTAATGAATCACTCATGGTCTTCATTCCATAAAGGAAAAGACCTAAACCTCCCAAAAGAGTTAAAACCAATAATACTACATTCATAAATTATAATTATTTATTTGTTTATCAAAAAGAAAAAAGACTACACAATAAAGTGTAATCTTTTTAACTAACCATTTATTTTAATTTGCTATTCTTTTTTCCAAATCATCTACCCATGTTTTATATTTTTTGTCTGTTGAATAAAGATTTGTTACAGCCTTACATGCGTGAAGAACTGTTGCATGATCCTTATTTCCACATCTTGACCCAATTATTGCTAAGGAGTGTTTTGTTAGTTTTTTTGAAAAATACATTGCTAATTGCCTTGCTTGAACAATCTCTCTTTTACGTGTTGAAGATTGAATTTTATCAACAGGTATATTGAAATAATCAAAAACTACCTTCTGTATGTATTCAATCGAAACCTCTCTGACATTACTTCTAATAAACTTATCTATCATCTGACGAGCTAAGTCTATGGTAATAGTTTTCTTATTGAAAGAGGATTGTGCTAACAAAGAAATTAAAGCCCCTTCTAATTCCCTTACACTTGTATTTATATTGTATGCTAAGTATTCAATAATGTCATAAGACATCTCTATTCCATCCTTGTACAGCTTGTTTTGAAGAATTTTTATCCTTGTTTCAACATCTGGCAATTGAATATCTGCACTTAGTCCCCATTTCAAGCGTGAAATTACTCTTTGTTCGAAATCGGATAACTCAGCAGGAGTTTTGTCAGAAGTAATAATTATTTGCTTTCCTGATGAATGAAGAGAATTAAATATATGGAAGAAGATTTCTTGTGTTGCAGTTTTCTTAGCAAAGAATTGAATATCATCAACTATCAATAAATCTATCATCTGATAGAATTGAAGAAAATCATTTCTTGTATTATTTTTGCAAGAATCGGTAAATTGATGAACAAACTGTTCTGCTGAAACATAAAGGACAGTCTTATCTGGGAAATTCTTTTTTGTTTCTAAGCCTATTGCGTGAGCAAGATGTGTTTTGCCTAAACCAACACCTGAATATATAAAAAAGGGATTAAATGAAGTCTTGCCTGGGTTTTGAGCTACCGCATAGCCTGCACTTCTTGCCAAACGATTACAATCGCCCTCAACAAAATTATCAAAAGAAAGGATTTCGTTGAGTTGAGAATTTATTCTGAGCTTCTTTAAGCCTGGTAATATGAAAGGGTTAGGAAAATCTTTTGAGGGAGAAGAGTTAATATTTAATGGAACATTTACTAAATTATTATTAGTTGCATATTTATCTGTGGAAGGTTGAATGGTTGAATATGGAGTTTGAGAATCTAAAACAATACTATATTGGAGCATTGCATTTGTTCCAATAACTCTGCGTATGGTTTTTTTCAACAGGTTTACGTAATGTTCTTCTAAGAACTCGCAAAAGTACTGACTTGGAACTTGTAAAGTTAATACATTTCTTTCAAGTTTGAGAGGGCGTATAGGCTCAAACCAAGTCTTGTAGAGATATTCGTTTCCAAGATTATCTTTGATTATCTGTAAACAATTATTCCATACTCCTTCGTGTCCTTTTTGCATATCAATAAATTAGCTTAAAATTATTATAAATAATATATATAGAAGCAGTCTTTGTGCTTCGGAATTCAAAATTAGATATAAATGTAAGAAAGAAAATAAAATTTAATTCTTGTAAGTTTCAGTTTTTTTTTTTATGCAATCATTTTAATAATAGTCCTAAAAAAGGATAAAACTTCAAATCACTGCAACATTAAGTAGTTATCAACATTAGAATGTTCAAAAATAATTATCGGCGAATAATATATATTTTTTTTCAATTAAAAAAATTTTTATGCACTTTTTTTCATATAGTTTTTAACAAGGATAAAAACAATATAGTATTGTCAATCAATCAAAAGACCATAAAACTCACTTGCCAAAGTTATTATTTGTTTAAATCATCATTAATTTTCGGTTAAATTCTCCTTAAAAACTCCACCGAAACTCCTACAATGGAATTTAAATTACCCAAAACCCGTTCAGCATTAGAGCGTCTTATAGTGAATTCTAAGTAACATGAGTTTTCGAAACGATGATTTGACTGCACAATATCAAATTCCTTCAACACTTTCATAACATCATTGAGCAATAAATATTCAAAACTAACTCCGTAAACCTCATCTATGGTTTTCTCAATTATAGTTGCATTATTAAAAACATCAATTGTTGCCTGCTTATAAGCTTTAATCAATCCACTAACTCCCAACTTAGTTCCTCCAAAATACCTAACCACAACCACCAACACATCAGTTAAATCCCTCGAAACCAACTGCCCATAAATAGGTCTACCTGCCGTAGAAGAAGGCTCCCCATCATCATTCATCCTAAATAAAGACTTCTCTGCTCCTAAAATATAA
The DNA here is from genome assembly GCA_002407855.1 of Bacteroidales bacterium UBA5371. Taxonomy (GTDB): domain Bacteria; phylum Bacteroidota; class Bacteroidia; order Bacteroidales; family P3; genus UBA10566. The sequence continues at coordinate 320,353 of DHPF01000006.1, read as the reverse complement.
GCATAGGTATGATGCCTTGCATCAAAATATTCTTTTTTAATATCCTTTAAGACTCCCTTAACTTCATTCTCAGTCTTTACAGGAAAAGCAAAGGCAATAAACTTACTGCCTTTTTCCTTATAGATTCCCTCTGCCTTTTGAGCAATTGTGAGATAAGTATCCTTAGACATAGCTATTGGTATATTGCTCAATCCAATTTGAGTCGTAATAAGTTTTTGTTACTTCTTTATCATTAAGAAGATGTTTCGGGGAAGGCAAACCATTCTTAAAACATTTATCCCCCACCAACACATTAGCCTCATCCCATAAATTAGAGTTAATAAAACTCTCCAAAGTATATAGCCCACCCTCCACAATTAAAGAATTTTTATTTATACTATATATATAATGTATAATTTGCTCTAAAACCTGTGTTTCAAAATTAAGTTTGACAAAAGTTGTATTTCCATCAATCAAATCATATTTTGAATTAAAAATAATTGTCTTTTGCTGCCCATCAAAGAAAAACCTATCCTTTGGAATAGTTAAATCCTTGTCAATAGTTATTCTTATAGGGCTATTACCTTTGAAATAACGAACATTCAATTGAGGATTATCATTAATAATAGTTGTTTTCCCCACCAAAATACAGTCATTCTCTGCCCTTTGTTTGTGAGCCCAAACTCTTAAAACCTCATTTGTTATCCAATATTTCTCAACCTTAGATGCCCTTCTTTCAATGTCCATAAATCCATCCAAGGTTTGAGCCCATTTCAATATAATATAAGGACGTTTCTTATTGTGAAAAGTAAAAAACCTCTTGTTCAACTCCAAGCCTTTCTCCTTTAAAACCCCTACAACAACATCAACACCAGCCTCCTTCAAAATTCTTATACCTGTTCCTGCAACCTTAGGATTTGGGTCAGTATTGCAAATAACAACCTTTTTGATACCACTTTTCAAAATTAAATCGGTGCAAGGGGGAGTTTTGCCATAATGACAACAAGGCTCTAAATTAACATATAAAATAGAACCTTTGAGCAAAGCCTTATCCTTAACATTATTTATTGCATTATATTCAGCATGCGGAAGCCCATAAGCCTTATGATACCCCTCAGATATTATCTTATTGTCATTTACCAATACAGCCCCCACCATAGGATTAGGGCTAACCAAACCCTCTGAAAGCTTAGCCAACTGCAAACATCTATTAATCAATAATTCATCGTTCATACTCTAAAATAATAAAAAGCAAATATACTACTTTTTGCTCTAATTGAAATAAGGATGCCCTTTTGAAAAGCTATATAAGCATCTTATAGAACTTGATTCTAAAAAATTAGAACTTGATTTCATTTATTTAGAATTTGATTCTAATTTTTTAGAATCAAGTTTCATAAAATTAGATTTAGAACTTAAAGCTAATGAAAATAAATATGCTTAACATAAGATTGTATAACGAGATAGGGATTTGAGTAAAAATAAATGTATTATTTTTGCAAAAAATACAGAATTAATGAGAATAGCATCTAATAAAGTAGAGGATATTATAAAATTTGCATATCAAGAGCTTGAAGGTATTTACTCTAAAACTGAAATCCGTCAAATGATAAATACTTTAATTACTCATTTTTGCAATATTTCTTTAACCTCCATTTTAGCTTTTAAAGAGCAGACTGTACTTGAATCTGAACTTTTGAAACTCAATTTTGCAATAAAAGAGCTTAAAAATCAGAAACCTTTACAATACATTATTGGACAAACGTCTTTTTATAATATAGTTGTAAAACTCAATCAAAAAGTTTTAATTCCAAGAGTTGAAACCGAGCAATTGGTAGGCATTATAATTGAAGAAAACAAACAAAGAGAAGGATTAAAAATTGCTGATTTGGGTTGTGGGAGTGGAGCTATTGCACTGGCTTTGAAGAAGAACCTTCCTTTATCGGAGGTTTGGGCTTTTGATATTGAAGATGCAGCCATTATGCAGACCAAGGAGAATGCCAAAAGTCTGAATTTGGATATTAATATTGAAAAAACTGACATCCTTTCACCTAATTTCACAAACAAGATATTTGATATTATTGTCTCAAATCCTCCCTACGTTATGGAAAAAGAAAAGGAGTTGATGAAAGCTAATGTTCTTGACTATGAACCTTATTCAGCTTTATTTGTTTCAGATAATGCCCCACTTATATTCTATAAAGCCATATCTGAATTTACCAAAACCAACCTTAAAAAAGGTGGAAAATGCTATTTGGAGATAAATGAGAGCTTGGGCAAAGAAACATCTCTTTTATTTGAAGGAAAAACAAGTTTATTAAAGGATATATTTGGGAAAGATAGATTTGTAGTCTTTGAACATTAGGTCGTAATTATAGAATATAAAAAAAGCAGGTACATTTCATAATATACCTGCCAGAATCTAAATAATAAAAAACTTACACCTGATTTCTAACCCATAAAAGGATAACGAAAATCTGTAATTGGTAAAAGTGTTTCCTTCACACATCGAGGACTAATCCAGCGATATAGGTTTAACTCGGAGCCAGCCTTATCATTGGTTCCCGAAGCCCTTGCTCCACCAAATGGTTGATTACCTACAACTGCTCCAGTTGGCTTATCATTGATATAGAAGTTACCTGCACTATAACGAAGCTTATCTAAGGCTTGGTCTGTTGCATAACGGCAATTAGAGAATATAGAGCCTGTTAATGCAAATGGAGAGGTCTTATCGCAAAGTTCTAATGCTTGTTCATATTTGTCGCCATCGTATAAATATACTGTAAATACAGGACCAAAGAGTTCTGTGTACATTGTTTCGTAGTTTGGATTAGTTGTAAGAATTATTGTAGGCTCAATGAAGAATCCCTTAGATTTATCGGCGTTTCCTCCTAAGATTACCTCAGCCTCAGAAGATGTTTTTGCTCTTTCAACATAGGACATAATGGTGTCAAAAGCCTTTTCGTCGATAACAGCATTAACATAATTACTCATTTCTCTAACGCAGCCTTGTGTTATATCTTTTGCCATTTCTTTTATATAGCCAAATGTTTCTTCCCACATCTCTTTTGGAACATAGCCTCTTGAAGCAGCAGAACATTTTTGCCCTTGGTACTCAAAAGCACCTCTAACGATAGCAACAGCTAATTGTTTTGGACAAGCTGATTTATGAGCAACAATAAAGTCTTTCCCTCCTGTTTCACCAACAATCTTTGGATAGGTATTATAAGAATTTATATTGTCTCCTACTTGCTTCCAGAAATTATTAAATGTTGAAGTTGAACCTGTGAAATGTATTCCTGCCAAATGTTTTGATGCAAAACAAACATCTGAAATAACAGAGCCGCTACCTGGAACAAAATTAATTACTCCATCAGGTAAACCTGCTTCTTTAAGTATTTTCATTAGGTAATAGTTAGAAAGTATTGCAGTTGTAGCAGGCTTCCAAACAGTAACATTACCCATTAACACAGGTGCTACATTTAAATTACAAGCAATAGCAGTGAAATTGAAAGGAGATATTGTGTAAACAAAGCCTTCAAGAGGGCGATACTCCAAACGATTAATTGCAGTATTATCACTTAATGGTTGTTGTGCGTATATCTTAGATGCAAAATATGAATTAAAGCGAAGAAAATCTATTGCTTCACAAGCTGAATCTATTTCTGCTTGATAAGGATTTTTACCTTGACCCAGCATTGTTGCAGCATTGATTAAATAACGATATTTCTTTGAAAGTAACTCGGCTGCTTTAAGCATAATTGAAGAGCGTTCAATCCAATGAAGATTTGCCCACTTTTCCTTAGCTTCAAGTGCAGCATCAATCGCCATTTGTACAGTTTCGGTAGTTGCCTTATGATAGGTTGCAAGCACATGGGAGTGTTCTGTTGGCATAACAACCTTTCCCATTTGCCCTGTTTTAACTTCCTTTCCACCAATAATTAGTGGAATTTCAATACTTGTGGAGTATTGTCTATCTAATTCTTCTTTTAGGGCTTTTCTTTCCTCTGAGTTGGGAGCATAACCCATTACTACTTCGTTCTTTGGTCTTTCGAAAAAGAATGTTGTGTTGTTCATAAATTCAATAATTTAAAATGATTAATGTTCTTAATAATTCTATTATTTTATTAAAATAATTTTGCAAATATATCTTATATTTTTGGTATTTGCAAATAAAATAATACTTTTGTAAAATAGATTTAGAAATTTATGAGTATAGAACTTGAACTCTCTGAACATACAATCTCACCAGACAATCTAACAATCATAGGAATTACAACTCCCATAGAGGGATTTGCATTGGCTCAGGCAATTAACATAAACTTATATACCAAGCTCACACTTTTTAAAGACTTTGAGAGTTATAATCAAGCTAAGAACGAAACCAATAGATTTAAAAATTACTACTATTATCACTCTCCTTATAGATTGCATAATTTTCTTATATCCAACAAAAACAGCGATGATAAAATACTCTTTCAAAAGTATAAGAAGTTTGATTATATCTTTATTTTGATTGGAAGAGACCATAAGCGACATGCCAGAAATTTTATCAAAACAATAAAAGACATATATAATATAGTCCTAACAAAGACCATATATCCCACGACTTCAAAAATAAAACTATCACAAGAGCAAGAAGAAGGAAATCTCAATCTTGACATTTTCGGAGAACCAATAACAGATTCTCAAACAGCTAAGCCAGCAAAAAAGAAACGTAAAGAAGATGAATTTAATTTAACTCAATTTATTGAAGACATTGACTTTAACCTATTCAACTCTATGTTTGAGAAAAAGATATTCTTAGCATATCCCATAGTTTTGAACGAAGCATTAAACAGGCAGATAAACAATTTAATGGAATCTCTTTCGCAAGAAAACATTCGTCCCATACCAAAGGAAAAATATCATCTAACCCTTGAATTTATTGGCACCTCTTCCACAAGGCAGATTCAAAATATAATTTCATCAACAAAAGATATACTAAAAGACATAAAAGATATAGAAATTGAAATTGATAGAATTGATGTCTTTGAAACTAAGAAGAATAATTTTGTTTTATGGTTGGGTATAAAGGAAAACCAAGCCCTTATTCAGTTGCAAAAGAAAATTAAATCAATTCCAAAAGAAGCAAAAATTAACATTGAAGAGACTGAATTTATTCCTCATATATCTATTTGTAGAATCAATAATTACCAAAAAGGGATAAGTATAAAAGAGGATATAAAAAGTATATTTAAAATAGAAAACCTACAACTAAAACTCTCTTGCCTTACCCTATTTGAAACTATCTCAGTAGATAACACTCAGAGATATGATATAATTTACGTGTTTTAATGTTTCTTCACCTATTATCAAATTAACCCAAGTTCAAACACAAATTATAATCAATTAATTTCCAAATCGTTTCAACAAAACATTAGCTCCACCTTTTTCTTTGTTTTAACACTGGTTTAAATCCAGAATAAAAACGTATCAAAACTAATATAATCTTAAAAGACTTCAAGTTAGGTAATGTAACTAATGCAAGTTAATTTCAATATTCCTTTTAAGAATTAAGCCGATAAATATATGATAAATACAGAATCAAATCTTAATTGATTAGAATCAAAAGATAATAAATTAGAATTTGATTCTAATTTATTGGATTAAGGTTTTAAAATAGGCTTACTTCTTACTCTGAATATATTGGTCAATTGCTTTGGCGGCTTGCTTGCCTGCACCCATAGCCAATATTACAGTTGCTGCTCCCGTAACGGCATCTCCTCCGGCAAATATCCCTTCTCGTGAGGTTTGTCCTTTCTCGTCTGCAATAATTCCTCCCCATTTTTCAGAAGCTAAGCCTTTGGTGGTATTTATTATTAATGGGTTAGGATTAGTACCTAATGACATTATAACGCAATTGGTCTCTATTTCGAACTCACTGCCTTTTAATTCTATTGGTCTTCTTCTTCCACTTTCATCTGGCTCTCCCAATTCCATACGAATACATTTTATTGCCCTTACCCAACCTTTCTCATCTGCCAAAATCTCTATTGGGTTAGTCATAGTATGGAAGTGAATTCCTTCCTCTTTAGCGTGATGAACTTCTTCTACTCTTGCCGGCATTTCTTTTTCACTCCTACGATATACTATATGTGTGTCTGCTCCCAAACGTTTGGCTGTTCGAGCTGCATCCATAGCCACATTACCTCCTCCCACAATTACCGCATTCGTTCCAGGGTAAACAGGAGTGTCATAGCCTTGTATAAATGCTTTCATAAGGTTGGAACGAGTTAGAATTTCATTTGCAGACAATACTCCGTTAAGGTTTTCACCCGGAATACCCATAAACTTTGGCAAACCTGCTCCTGAGGCAACATAAACTGCACTAAATCCTTCCTCTTCTAAAAGTTCGTCTATGGTTATGCTCTTTCCTACTATTACATCGTGGATTATTTCTACTCCAAGTTTTTTAACATTGTTTACTTCGTACTCTACAACATCCTTCTTTGGTAAACGAAATTCTGGAATGCCATATACCAATACCCCTCCTGCCTGATGAAGAGCTTCAAATATTGTAACCTCATAACCCATCTTAGCTAAGTCGCCTGCACAAGTTAGTCCACTTGGTCCGGCTCCAATAACAGCAACTTTCTTTCCGTTTGATGGAGATTTTTTTGATAGTTCTATATTATTTTCTCTTGCCCAATCGGCAACAAATCTTTCCAATTTTCCAATAGAAACAGGTTCTCCCTTTTTTCCTAAAATACATGTCTGCTCACATTGAGATTCCTGAGGGCAAACTCTTCCACACACTGCTGGCAATGCTGTATCTTCTGCTAAGATATGAGCTGCTGCTTCAAAATCACCTTCTTTTACTTTGGAAATAAATTGTGGTATCTTCACACTTACAGGACATTGCTTCACACATCCAGCATTCTTACAATTAATACATCGTGAGGCTTCAGCCATTGCTTCTTGAGAGTTGTAACCATAGGAAACCTCTTCAAAGTTTTGGCTCCTTACAATTGGGTCTTGCTCTCTGACTTTTACACTTTTAAACCTATCTACTATAATTTCTGATGCCTTCTCTGATTGTTCTACTGATGAGGTGAGATTACAACGATGCTCAGAAGTATCTTTGGCTATCTCCTGAGTCTTATACATTGACTGACGACGCATTGCTTCATCAAAATTAACCTTATGTCCATCGAACTCTGGGCCATCAACACAGGTAAATTTGGTTTCATTTCCGATAGTAACCCTACAAGCTCCGCACATTCCTGTTCCATCAACCATAAGAGTGTTTAGACTGACAGTTGTATTAATATTGTATTGCTTTGTTAAAAGACAAACAAATTTCATCATAATCATAGGGCCTATTGCAATAACTTCATCGTAGTGTTTGCCCTTATTTTCAACCAAGTCTTTTATAACATCTGTTACTAATCCCTTGTTACCATTAGACCCATCATCTGTGCAAACATAGAGGTTTTTTGCAACTGCCCTCATATTCTCTTCAAGTATAATCATATCCTTTGTTTTAGAGCCGATAATAACATCAACATCTAACCCTTGCTCTTTAAACCATTTTACTTGCGGATAAACAGGTGCTGTTCCAACTCCTCCTGCAACAAATAGTATATTTTTATTCTTCAAACTCTCTTTATTTTGGTGAATAAACTCACTTTCTTTACCCAAAGGCCCAACAACATCTTTAAAACTATCACCTACTTCAAGTTGAGCCATTCTTTGGGTGGACTTCCCTATAATTTGAAATACTAAGGTTATAGTTCCCTTTTCTCTATCAAAATCACATATAGTTAAAGGTATTCTCTCACCTTTTTCATCTATAATTACAATAACAAATTGTCCAGGCTTTGCAGCTCTTGCTACCCATGGCGAAAGAACATCCATTAAATAAATATTCTCTGTGAGTTGTCTTTTAGTTTGAATTTTAAACATAAATCCTTTTTTAATACTTCTATTATTTAATTCTTTTATTCTTGGTTGATTGTTTTCTCAATTGTATTGGCTTTACGAGTTCTTCTATTTCTTGTTCAGTTATCTTTAACTCAAATTTTAGCTTTGGCTTAGAGGCTCTATTTAATAGTATAAGGGATATGGATAAGATGGCAAAAATCATATACATATAATTATTAGAAAGCACAAGCCCTACGCAAGCTGTCAGGGTTATATAAGTGAATGTCTTTAATCTTTTATTGTTGATTTCGTGATAGAGGTTTAATTTCTTGCCAAAGGGTAGTTCCTTAGCTTTTTCTAAACCATTCCGATAGGATTTGCGTCCGAAGAAGAATAAAATTAAAATACATATCATTATAATTACTGACAAATACATATTAAATTTTTGACTAATACCTGGATTTTTAATCAGAAGAGACGCAACAATTGAAACAAGAGAAATAATTAAATTAATAATTATATACTTGATATGTAGCCCATTTAGATTTTGTATATAACTTTTCATACACTTATATCTCAATATTTTTAAGTAGCAAAAATATAAAAAAACTTTTTATTTGTTCATATTATATATTTTTTTTACTTTTGCAAAGTCAATCAGAACAAATTTAATTATTATTCTTTCTTTATTGACATTTTCCAAAACGTTCATTTAATTAAAAAAAGCGAGACATTCGCAAATCTTATTTATCATAATATTTATTTATGTACAACAAATCTCAATTAGACACAAAATCATTAGACGATTTAAAGAAAATTGCACAAGAATTAAAAATTCCAAAGCTAAACAAACTAACAGAAAAAGACTTAATCTACAAAATCTTAGACCATCAGGCAGCCAATCCTTCAAAAGAGGAAACGGAGAAACTCTCTGAACCAAAACCCAAAACTCAAAAAAGAACAAGGCTTAAACCAAAGCCTGTTGCTGAGTCTAATGTTGGGAGTTCCAAAACTATAAATTCGCAAAGCCAAACAGCTAAAACTCCTACTGCAACCAGCACTAATGACAAGAAGGCACAAAAAAATATTTTTGAAATGCCAGATTTTATTTTGCCTGAAATACCTAAGATAGATGATATAAAGATACCTGACTTGAACTTTAAAGCATCTACATCTAAAATTAGCGAAACAAAAGAAGAGGTAAAACCAAAAGAAGAAGCAGTTCCAGAGGCTAAAAAAGAAATTAAAAAGCCTATCAAAGAAGAAGAAAAGAAAGAGCCTAAACAACAGAATAATGTTTCAGAAGAAAAAAAGGAAACAAAAGAAACAAAGGTTGTAAATCAAGAAAATAATGAAGGTAACAAATCAGAATTAAATATTGAAAGTCCAATATCTCAACAAACTCAAAGCAATAAAGTTGTTTATAATTTTGAAAAGGAAGGCTTAATTACATCAGAAGGAGTATTAGAAATTATGCCTGATGGCTATGGTTTTTTACGCTCTTCGGACTATAACTATTTAAATTCGCCTGACGATATATATGTATCACAATCCCAAGTAAAGCTCTTTGGTTTGAAAACAGGTGATACCGTTAAAGGTACTATTCGTCCTCCAAAAGACGGAGAGAAATACTTTCCAATGGTTAAGGCAGAACTAATCAACGGGCGAACACCTGACCAAATTAGAGATAGAGTTCCTTTTGATTATCTAACACCTTTGTTTCCGGAAGAGAAGTTTAAACTTACCGGTCATAAGGCAGAAAGTCTTTCAACAAGAGTAATTGACCTTTTCACTCCTATTGGAAAAGGGCAAAGAGCCTTAATCGTGGCTCAACCTAAGACAGGTAAGACCACCCTTTTAAAAGAAGTTGCCAATGCAATTGCAGCTAATCATCCAGATGTATATTTAATTGTTCTGCTTATTGATGAGCGACCAGAAGAAGTAACTGATATGCAAAGAACAGTTAATGCAGAAGTTATTGCATCAACCTTTGATGAACCAGCAGAAAGACATGTAAAGATAGCAAATCTTGTTTTAGAAAAGGCAAAAAGAATGACTGAATGCGGACATGATGTTGTTATTGTTTTAGACTCAATTACTCGTTTGGCAAGAGCTTATAATACAGTTGCTCCTTCTTCCGGAAAAGTTCTTTCAGGAGGTGTGGAAGCAAATGCTTTGCAAAAACCTAAGCGTTTCTTTGGAGCAGCACGAAAGATTGAAAATGGAGGCTCTCTAACCATTATTGCAACTGCCCTTATTGAAACAGGTTCTAAGATGGACGAAGTAATCTTTGAAGAATTTAAGGGAACAGGTAATATGGAGCTTCAATTAGACAGGAAGATTTCCAATAAGAGAATTTATCCTGCAATTGATATTGTTGCCTCATCCACTCGCCGAGAAGACTTACTTATGGAGGCAAGCATAGTTGGAAGAATGGGAATTGTGAGAAACTTCTTAGCCGATATGAACCCTGTGGAGGCTATGGAGTTTATCAAAAAACAAATGCAAAACACAAGAAACAACGAAGAATTTTTGCTCTCAATGAATTCATAAATCTAAAAACTAATAGACTAAACTTAATAATGGCAAACAACGAAGACTTATTTAAAAAGATAATATCTCACGCAAAGGAATATGGTTTTATTTTTCCATCAAGTGAAATCTACGATGGAATGGCAGCAGTGTATGATTATGGGCAGTATGGAGTAGAACTAAAAAATAATATCAAGCAATATTGGTGGAAATCTATGGTTCAAATGCACGAAAATATAGTTGGAATTGATTCTTCTATATTTATGCACCCAACCATTTGGAAAGCCTCTGGTCATGTTGATGCCTTCAACGACCCACTTATTGATAACAAAGACTCAAAGAAACGTTACAGAGCCGATGTTTTGATTGAAGATCATATTGCAAAGATAGAAGATAAGATAAATAAAGAGGTTGAAAAAGCACAAAAGCGATTCGGAGAAAGCTTTGATAAGACGCAATTCATAACAACAAATCCCAGAGTTTTAGAAAATCAAGCAAAGATAGACGATATAACAAAACGCTTTGCTGAACTAATGAAAGATAATGACCTTAGTGGTATTAAAGTTCTTATTGAAGAACTTGGTATTGTTTGCCCTATATCTGGAAGCAGGAATTGGACGGATGTGCGTCAGTTCAACCTAATGTTTTCTACGCAAATGGGTTCAGTTACAGAAGATACTAATGTGGTTTATCTACGCCCTGAAACAGCACAAGGGATATTCGTAAACTATCTTAATGTTCAGAAGACAGGCAGGATGAAAATACCATTTGGCATAGCACAGATAGGTAAAGCATTCCGTAATGAAATAGTTGCCCGTCAGTTTATCTTTCGTATGAGAGAGTTTGAACAAATGGAAATGCAATACTTTGTACGTCCAGGAGAAGAACTCAAATGGTTTGAATATTGGAAAGAAACTCGTAAGAAATGGCATTTATCTCTTGGTATTCCAGAAGAGAAGTATCGTTTTCATGACCATGATAAGCTCGCACATTATGCCAATGCAGCTACCGACATTGAATTTGAATTTCCATTTGGCTTTAAGGAATTGGAAGGAATACATTCTCGCACAGATTTTGACCTAAAAGCCCATCAAGAGTTTTCAGGCAAAAAACTACAATACTTTGACCCTGAACTAAACGAAAGCTATGTTCCATACGTGGTTGAAACCTCTATCGGATTAGACAGAACATTCCTTGCAATATTTTCCTATGCCTTTAAAGAAGAAACCCTTGAAGACGGCTCCACAAGAGTTGTTTTGAATTTACCCAATGTACTTGCTCCAATTAAAGCAGCAGTTTTGCCCCTTGTAAAGAAAGATGGTATGCCTGAAAAAGCAAGAGAAATTATAGATTGCTTAAAGCAAGATTATATGGTGCAATACGACGAGAAGGATGCAATAGGCAAACGTTATCGCCGTCAAGATGCCATTGGAACCCCTTATTGCATAACCATAGACACTCAAACCTTAGAGGACAACACTGTAACCATAAGAGAACGTAAGAGCATGCAGCAAGACCGCATCCCAATAGCAGAACTCTCAAATTACATTCATAAAGGATTAAGCATAATCCACTAAAATCTTATGTTTTAGGCCTTAGATTAAAAGCTTAACATCTAATTATTTACTCCTTTTATAAAATAAAAATCTCTCTTTTCCAAAATTCAAAACGCAGTTTCACAACAATAGAACGCCGTAATCACAAAATCTAAACGGCGTAATCATGAGCCTTAAACGGCCTTATCACGAGCTTCAAACGAAGAGTTCACGAGCCTTAAACGGCCTTATCACGAGCACGAAATGCCATTTCGTTTTAATGAAATGGCATTTGGATATAAACGAAATGGCATTTCGTTGCGATGAAATGGCATTTCGTGCTCATCAACTCTTCGTTTAAGGGTCGTAAACTCTTCGTTTGAAGGTCATCAAGAGGCCGTTTGAAGGTCATCAAGAGGCTATTATAATTTATCAAGAGGCTATTAAAAGTCATCAAGAGGCTTTTGCAGGGTAATGAATTTAAAGAAAAACACATACAATATTTCAAATTGTTCAATCTGTTTCCAATAAAATGGGGTGAAAGCCTATGTGGTTGGGCGTTGAATTAGAGATATTATTCTGAAAAGGGATAGGAAAGTTATTGATATTGAAAATAATATTACCAATAAACTAATCGTAAGATAAATAAAAAGACCCACCAAAATTAATTGATGAGTCTTTTCTTTATGAGTATGATTTGGTATTCTTATGCTTTGTTGTCTGAGCCAAGAACGTTCTTAACTTTATGAATGTATAGGTTCTTTAAGCTTTCTCTTGCTGGTCCAAGATATTTTCTTGGGTCAAACTCTGCTGGCTTTTGCACCATAAATTCTCTAATGGCTGCTGTCATTGCTAAACGTCCATCGGAGTCAATATTTACTTTACATACAGCACTCTTTGCTGCCTTACGCAATTGATCTTCTGGAATTCCAACTGCATCCTTTAAGGCTCCACCATTTTTGTTGATGATAGAAACCAAGTCTTGTGGAACACTTGAAGAGCCGTGAAGGACAATAGGAAAACCTGGAATACGCTTCTCTATTTCTTCTAAGATGTCAAAACGTAATGGAGGTGGAATAAGTATTCCGTTTGCATCACGAGTACATTGCTCTGGCTTAAATTTATTTGCTCCATGAGATGTTCCAATTGAGATTGCAAGCGAATCAACTCCTGTTTTCTTAACAAAGTCTTCTACTTCGTCTGGTTGGGTATAGTGGCTCTTTTCTGAGGAAACATCGTCTTCTACTCCTGCCAAAACTCCAAGTTCACCTTCAACCGTTACATCATATTTATGAGCATATTCTACAACTTGCTTTGTTAGAGCAACGTTCTGCTCATAAGGCAAATGAGAACCATCAATCATAACTGATGAGAAGCCATACTCAATGCAGGATTTACATAATTCAAATGTATCTCCGTGGTCAAGATGGAGAACTATTGGAATATTGCATCCAAGTTCTTTTGCGTATTCTACGGCTCCTTGTGCCATGTAGCGAAGTATAGTTTGGTTTGCATATTTTCTTGCACCTGAACTAATTTGAAGGATTACTGGTGATTTTGTTTCAACGCAAGCCTGAATAATAGCCTGCATTTGTTCCATGTTATTAAAGTTGAATGCAGGTATTGCATATCCGCCTTTAACTGCTTTTGCGAACATATCTTTTGAGTTCACTAAGCCTAATTCTTTGTAGTTTACCATATCAAATTTGTTTTTGGTTAATAAATATAGTTGATTATTTTATTATTTCATTAATTAGAGTTTCTATTTTATTATAAAGAGGCTTGCTTACCTTAACTAATGGCAAACGAAGGTTATTTTGTATGAGTTTCATTATTTCAAGGGCTGCTTTTATGCCTGCGGGATTGCCCTCTTCAAAGATTGCATTGCTGAATGGAAGTAGTTTATAGTGTATGTCCAAAGCTTTTTTGAAGTTCCCTTTTAAGCATAAATTAATCATTGTGCTGACCTCTTGTGGAAAGGCATTAGCTGTTACGGATATTATTCCTGTCATTCCTATGCTCATTAGCGGAAGAGTTAGAGCATCTTCGCCTGAAAGGACTTGGAAGTTTTTTGGCTTCTTTGCTATTATCTCCATACATTGAGCAAAATTGCCAGAGGCTTCTTTTATTGCAACTATGTTTGAGAAATCATTAGCTAATTGTAAGCAGGTTTCAGCAGAAATATTAGAAGAGGTTCTTCCTGGTACATTATATAATATTATAGGTAATGGTGAGGCTTCGGCTATTGCTTTGAAATGTTCGTAAATTCCTTTTTGAGTTGGTTTGTTGTAGTATGGAGCAACTGATAAAATACCACTTACGCCAGAGAAATCTGCCTGAGAAAGTTTATCTACTATTTGTGTTGTGTTGTTACCTCCTACCCCTACAACTATTGGCACTCTTTTATCAACTTGGTCTATTGTATAGTCTAATATTGCCATTTGTTCCTGGTCAGTAAGGGTTACTGTTTCGGCCGTTGTTCCTAAACATACTATATAGTCCACATTATTCTTAATTACATGTTCTAAAACTTGTCCCAAAGAAGTAAAATCTACATTCTTCTGTTTGTGGAATGGAGTAACAACGGCAACTCCTGTACCTTTAAAATTCTTTTCCATATAATATTTATTTTGTATTTATCCGCGATAGGTAATGTATTAATTGATTACAATATTCTTTCATGTCCAATTTATCTATCTTTAATAGCATATCAAAATACTTTAAATTAGTGGAGTTATCTATGGCTATCTTAAATTTAGCCTTTGAAAGCACTGCAAGATAGAAAGGAGCAAATTTATCTGTTATTGAGAAATTAATAAGTAAGTCAAAAGGTGTTTTAAGAAATTCGTTTACGTGAATTCCTGTTGGTATTTGAGAAAGGCCTAATTCTTTGTCCGAACAAAGCGTTACATTTAGGGTCTCAATAAACCACAACGGCTTTACATTCCCATAAAATATTCCCATAACCTCTACTTTTGCTCCTTTATCTTGAAATTCTTTAATAACTCTCTTTATTTCATTCCAATTTGCCTCCTTATCAACCAAACAAACTACACCTACTGTTTTTGCAGAATCAAATGAAGATATTTTCCTTTCTCTGCTATATTGTTTTAGTTTGGCTTTTAGTACAAGTAATTGTATTAAACCCCTTATGCTCTCTATCATTTAAGCAAGTTTTTATAGTAAAATAATTTGTAAAATTACAACATATATCAATACTAAACAAATTTTTTAGATAATTCATTTAGTAAAATATATTATCTTTGCTTTCTAAATGAAACTATTAGATAATAATTCAAAATTAAAATGGGTATTCTTTATCATTGCCTTTGCTTTGATTGGGTACTTTCTTTATGAGGTTAATAACTTAATCTCTCAGCTTAGGATTGAGGAAAAGAAAAAAATTCAGCTTTGGGCAAATGCCATCAGTAGAAAGTCAGACTTAGTTATCCATACTGAGAAGTTTTTCCGCCAAGTGAAAGATGAGGAAAAGAAAAGAGTAGAACAATTTATTGAGGCTCATAAAGTTATTCTTGAACAATCATTAGACCAAGAGCTTGATTTTTATTATAGATTTATATCCGAGAATAGGACTATACCCGTTATTATAACTGACGAATTTAATAATATTTCCCTTTCGCAAAACGTAGACATCCCTAAGGACTATAAAGTATTAGTAGGTGATTTATATAAAGAATTTACACAAAACCCACCATTAGAATACGAGGTTTATGGAATGAAATTTAAACTCTACTACACAGAAAGCAGGGTTTATACTGATTTACATAACGTTCTTTTAGACCTTTCTTCCTCCTTACTAAAAGAGGTTACGGATAATTATGTTTTTGTTCCCGCAGTAATAACCGATTCTACGCAGACCATTGTCTATTCCTCAGGAAACATAACCCCCGACAAGTTAATAGGAGAAAACCTTCAAAAGACCTTATTGCAAATGCAGTCTTCCAATAAGCCTATCTCAATTATTTTGCCCGACAAAAACAAAGCTTGGATATTTTATGAAGAGTCCAACACTTTGCGAGTATTAAAGTATTACCCTGTTTTCTTTGTCTTAATTCTAATAGTTATAATTACAATTGCCTATCAGTTTTTCAGCACCATAAAACGCTCAGAACAAAACTCTGTTTGGGTTGGTATGAGTAGGGAAACAGCACATCAACTTGGAACACCCATTTCCTCACTTATGGCTTGGGTGGAGTATTTAAGGCTTTCACCAGAAAACGAATCATTCTGCAACGAGATAACAAAAGATATTCATCGTTTGGAAATCATAACACAACGTTTTTCTAAAATAGGCTCCAATCCTGAATTGGAAAAACAAGACCTCATCCCAATAGTAAACAATTCAGTAGAATATCTTCGCACAAGGAGTTCAAAGAAAGTAAAGTTTAATATAATCCTTCCACAAGACAAAGCCATAATACTGCCACTAAACGAATATTTATTGGAATGGGTATTGGAGAACTTATGCAAGAATGCCATAGACGCAATGGAAGGTATAGGAGAATTTAAGATTGAATTAATTGACGAAACAAAGCGAATACATTTAGACATATCAGACACAGGAAAAGGTATTCAAAAGAGTTGCTATAAGAAAATATTCTACCCAGGCTACACCTCAAAGCAACGAGGCTGGGGATTGGGCTTATCGCTTGCCAAACGAATAATTGAAGACTATCATAAAGGGAAAATATTCGTTAAACAATCCTCATTAGGCAAAGGAACCACCTTCCGCATAACCTTTATCAAAAAAGACTTTTAGATGTCGGCTTTGTACATTCATATTCCTTATTGTAAGCAAAGATGTATTTATTGCGACTTTTATAGCAATGCAACAAGGGAAAGCAAAAAAGAATATTTGCAATGCTTGATTGAAGAATGGGAGCAAAGAAAATACGAACTAAACCAACCATTTCAAACAATATATATCGGAGGAGGCACCCCTTCAACTCTAAATGAAGAGGAATTGGAGTTTTTATTTAAAAACATCTTAAAAGACAAGGATTTATTTACTGGCAACATAGAGGAAATTGAAATAACCTTTGAGGCCAATCCTGAAAATCTTAATAGGGATTACTTGAAGTTTTTAAAAGATAATACCCCTATTAATCGCCTAAGCATAGGTATCCAAAGCTTTGATGAGGATGACTTAAAGCTAATAGGCAGAAGGCATAGTGGTAAGGATGCTGTAAAATCCGTTAATCTGGCACAAGAAATAGGCTTTGATAATATTAGTATTGACCTTATGTTTGGCCTTCCCAATATGACAGAGAGCTCTTGGCAAAAAAACTTATATCAAGCCATAATGCTCAATGTTCAACATATTTCAGCCTATCAACTATCTGTTGAAGACAAAACAATGTTGAGCACCCTTTTAAACAAAGGAAAATTAAGCCTACCCAACGAAGAACAACAGATAAAACAATTTAAAGAAACTATTAATGTACTAACTGAAAACCATTTTGAGCATTACGAGATTTCAAATTATGCTTTAATAGAACTGAATTCAACAAATAAAACTTCTGAATCAAATAAAAAGAGCTATCGTTCAAAACATAATTCATCGTATTGGCAAAATGTTCCATACTTAGGCATTGGAGCCTCATCGCATAGCTACTGCATTACGGAGAGACGATGGAATATTTCAGATATAAAGCAGTATGTTCATAAAATAAAGACCAATCAGCCCTATTGGGAGAAAGAAACCCTAAGCGAAAAAGAGCATTATAACGAGTATATACTGGTTGGGGTACGCACAAAGGAAGGTTTTGACTTAGATTATATGCAAAAAACATTTTCGGAGCCCTATATAAAACATTTTCTTTCAAAGATAGATGAGCTTCAAAGCGAAGGTTTAATTGAAAAACAAGCCTCAACTAATAATTATGCACTGACCTTAAACGGACTCTTTCTTTCAAACCAAATAGCCCTTATCTTAATTTACTAACTCTTGATTCTAATTTATTGAAACTTGATTCTAATTTACTAACTCTTGATTCTAATTTACTGAAACTTGATTCTAATTTATTAACTCTTGATTTGGTTTTAGTTTTTCCAAAATGCAGGCATAAAGAGAGCAAAGACGGTTACCAGCTCTAAACGTCCGACATACATAAGACTTACAAATATGGCTTTGGCACTCCAAGACAATTCTCCATAGTTGCCAAATGCTCCTATTTCTCCAAACCCTGTTCCCATGTTACTTAAACACGATATGGAGCCTCCTACTGCCTCTTCAAAACCTACGCCTACGCCAACAAGAAGTAGAACTGCCACAATAAAGGTAGCTAAATAGAGTAGGAACATTCCAAGTACGTTATTGATAACTCTTTGGTCTATCACTTTTTTCTCAAATTTAAGTGGAAGGTAAGCGTTTTTGTGAAGGTTTTGATGAATTACATTTTTGGCATTCTTAAAAAGTACGAGAACTCTTATTATTTTAAGCCCCCCTGTTGTTGAACCGCTCATTGCTCCTGAGAACATTAAAAGAAATAAGATTAAGGAAGCTGATACTCCCCAATTAGTGTAGTCCATACTTACAAAGCCTGCCGAAGTTATTATACTGACAACTTGAAATAAAGAATGACGAAAAGTTGCCTCTAAGCCTAAATGAGTATTATATACTAATAGGAAGATAAGTATTGTTGAGATTATAATAATATATATGTAGACTTTAAATTCTTCATTTACTATAATCTTTTTAAATCTTCCTTTTAGGGCGTAGTACATTATTGGGAAGTTGATGCCAGAGGGTATCATAAAGATAATTAATAGGTATTGGATTAGTGGAGAATATAGAGTAATTGATGTATTCTTAGTTGAGAAGCCTCCTGAACTTAGGGTTGAAAAGGCATGACAAATTGCGTCAAAAAGGGTCATACCTCCTATCCAAAGCAATAGGGCTGCAATTATTGTTAGAGAGGTATAGATGCTGATAATTATTTTTGCTGTTGTAGTAATATGTGGTGATAGTTTGTTTTTATGCGGTCCATTTACTTCGGCTGAAAACAATGCCATCCCTCCTCCTCCAATAAATGGGATAAACGATATAACTATCACAACTATACCTATTCCTCCTATCCAATTGGTAAGACTTCTCCAAAAGAGTATTCCTTTGGGTATTATTTCTACATCTTCTATAATGGTGGCAGAGGTTGTGGTGAAACCCGACATTGTTTCAAAGAAGGCATTTGCATAATTGGGGATATAGCCTCCAAAGAAATAGGGCAAGGCTCCAAAAATTGACATTATCAACCAAATTAATGCAACGATTAGAAAGCCGAGCTTACGGTCAATTTGTAGTATGTCTTTGCCTATAACAGGTATTCTTAGAAAAAGTCCTACAAAAAGGGTTATAATTGTGCTAATTAATAGTGGTACTATATCGTTTCCTTTGTATATTATTGCCACTCCTAAGCTCAATAGCATAAAACCTGCCTCTAAAATCAGAAGCATTCCTAACACTCTGCATAATGTTATCAATCTTTGCTTAATCATTAGGTCGTTTTTCTTTTGAAACGTTGATTAGAATAATCAAATGGCAAAGATACAATAAAGAGTTGTACATTGGGTCTAAGGAGTTATGTTTTTAAAACCTATTGTTTCCAAAACGAAGGCATAAATAAGCAGAATACGGTTACAAGTTCCAATCGTCCTAAAAACATCATTGCCGAGGCTATCCATTTTGCAGCACAAGGAAATGAAGCAAAATTATTAAAGCCTCCATTTGCTCCAAAGCCTGGTCCCATGTTGCTAAGAAAAGAAACTGCTCCTCCTGAGGCTTCAACAAATCCAATTCCCAGAGCAGTGAAAAGCAATACTCCCACAATATAGGTTATCAGAAAGAGCATAAATACTACAAATACATTACTTAAAACCGATTGCTGAACAACTTTTTTCTCAAACTTCACAGGAAGAAACGCTTTGGTATGTACACTTTTACTAATTATGCTTTTAGCTATCTTAAACAAAAGTATTACTCTTACAATTTTCAATCCTCCTGTTGTTGAACCGCTCATTGCTCCTGAAAACATTAAAAGAAATAATAGGAATATGGCTGGGGTTGCCCAAAGCGTGAAGTCTGTATTGACTAAACCTGTTGAGGTAATTACACTTACAACTTGAAACAAGGAATTACGGAAAGCTATTTCTAATCCTGTTGAGGAATTATATATTAAGCAGGTAATTATTATGGTTGCGATTAATATTATTCCGAAGTAAACCTTTATTTCTTCATTTCTCCACACTTTTCTATACTGCTTTTTCAATACAAAATACATTAAAGTAAAGTTTATACCTGAGGGTATCATAGAAAGAATTAGCAAGTATTGTATTAGTGGAGAGTAGGCTGCTGCTGATTTATTCATAGTTGAAAAGCCTCCGGAGGCTAAGGAAGCAAAGGAATGGCAGAGGGCATCATATAAACTCATTCCTGCAATCCAAAGCCATAAGGATGAAAGAGCAATTAGCCCAACGTAAATTGTAAGGAGTATTCCTCCTGTCTTTCTTATATGAGGCGAAAGCTTATCCTTGCTTGGTCCTGCTACCTCTGCCGAAAACATAGCCATAGCTCCTCCTCCAATAAATGGGATAAATGAAATAACAATCACAACTATACCTATCCCTCCTATTGCATTGGTTAAATGTCTCCAAAACACAAGTCCTTTGGGCATTATTTCTATATCCACAATTACTGATGCCCCAGTTGTGGTAAAGCCTGACATTGTTTCAAAGAAAGCATCGGTGTAAGAGGTGTAATTACCAATATAATAGGGCAAAGCTCCAAATAAAGACATTATTATCCAAATTAGAGCAACTATAAGAAATCCCAGTCTCCTATCTATATTTATTGTTTGGTGTTTGAAAATTGGAACCCTAAGAATAAAGCCAACTAAAAAAGTTATAAGAGAACTTTCTAACAAAGGTTTGACATCATTGCCATTATATATTAAAGCAACCCCTACACTCAAAAGCATAAATCCTGCTTCCAAAATAAGAAGCATTCCTAACACTCTTGAAACAGTAAGAAACCTACTTTTAAACACTTTAAAAACTATTAAGGAGCAAAAGTATAAAAATTTGAAATACTAAGGTTATTTTTCTTTTAACTTGCTTCAAAATCACATAGTAAAAGATTAATAATAAGATAATATCTATTTAATACTATCTTAATAGTATATATGTAGTTTTGCAATAGAATTAATAAAAATAATAATTATGAATATAGAAGATATTTTTGACTCAATAATATATAGAGTATCATCAAAGGAAGAGGCAATGGAGTTGTTTAAACAAGAACTTGAAGCAAATCAAGATATGAAGGCTCTTTATGAAGAATGGTGCTTTGAAATGGGTTGTAAATTAAAGAATGGTTTTAAGGCATATTATAACGAATCCCTTTTGCATAACGAGACATACCCACATAGTATGTTTGATAATAATGAAGAGTTTTACGATTTTCTAATTTATAATATGTAAAAAGAATATAAAGATATGATAAAGCATTATAAAACAATAGTATTATCGGACACTCACGTTGGTTCAAGATGGTCAAAAACAAAAGAGATAATAGAATTTCTAAATACTCATACTTGCGATAATCTAATCTTGGCTGGCGATATTATTGATGGCTGGTCTTTACAAAGAGGAAGCAAACGTTGGACAGAAGAGCATAGTAATTTTGTAAAGAAACTTTTAGACCTTCACCATACTACAAAGATTATATATGTTATAGGCAATCACGATGAGTTTATGAAGAAGATATCTCCTTTTACTTTCTTCAATATTTCTATTAGAAAGGATTATATTTATGAAAGTAATGGGAAGCGTTTCTTTGTTCTTCATGGTGATATATTTGACCATATTACTTCGTCTTTAAGCTGGTTAGCAAAGATTGGCGACATTGGTTACTCTATTCTTTTATGGATTAACCGTCGTTATAATATCAAGAGGCAGAAAAAAGGGTTGCCTTACTATTCAATTGCACAAGAGATAAAAGCTAAGGTAAAGGTTTCGGTTAGTTATATTAGCGATTTTGAGAAGCATCTTGTTGAAGTTGCCAAACGAAACAACTGCGATGGCGTTATTTGTGGGCATATTCACCATGCTGAAAAGAAACATATTGGAGACATTATGTACTTGAATTCTGGTGATTGGGTAGAGTCTCTAACTGCATTAACTGAGGATTATAGAGGGAATTGGAATGTGTTGAGTATGGTTGAAAATAGCATGGAAGAAGAAAATGAAATTTATGAAAAAGTATTAGCAGGAGTAGTTTAAATGAGATGAAGTATTTATTTATAATTCAAGGAGAAGGACGAGGACATTTAACTCAGGCTATTTCGTTGTCTGAAATCTTACTCAAGAACGGGCACGAAGTAGTTGGAGCCTTAGTGGGTAAAAGTAAAGATAGGGTTATACCAGAGTTTTTCTATAAAAAGATTTCTACAAAGGTTATAACTTATAACAGCCCTAATTTTGTTTGGAATAACAACAAAACAGATGTTTTGTTCTTTAAGACGGTGGCACATAATATAACTCTAAATAAATTCAAGGAATACTTTAAGAGTATGGATATAATTTATGACACTATCAATCAAACCCAAGCAGATATAGTAATTAACTTCTACGAACTATTGGCAGGACTGACCAAAATAAAACATAATATAGATGTTCCTTTTATTAGTATGGCTCATCAGTATTTAATAATGCACTCTAAGTATCCTTTTGGGAAAGGACTTAAAGAAGACCTTCTCTACATAAAGTTAAACAATTGGCTTTCTTCTTATGGTTCAGTTCAAAAACTTGGTCTTTCTTTTTATGATATGGATAATGATAAGAGAGTTTCAATTGTTCCTCCACTGCTTAGGGAAGAACTTTTTAGCATTGAACCAAAAAAAGAAGATTATATTCTAACCTATATTCTAAGTAAGGGTTTTGCACAAGAGATTACTCAATGGCATTATCAGAACCCAGAACAAAAACTACATGTTTTTTGGGATAAGGAAGATGCTCCCGAAGAATTGGTTGTTGATAAAACCCTTACTTTTCATAAGATTAACGACACAAAGTTCTTAAAGTACTTGGCAAATTGCAAGGCTTATGTTACAACGGCTGGGTTTGAATCGGTGTGTGAGGCAATGTATCTTAACAAACATATTATGATGATTCCAGCACATTACGAACAGGAAATAAACGCCTTAGATGCAATTTCGGCAGGGATAGGAATACAATCAAAAGATTTTAATATCTCAAAGATATTAGATAAATGCAAAGAGAAACAAAGTAATAATATAGAGTTTAGACGCTGGATAGAATCAGCTGAAAGAGAATATATATTCTTTCTAACAGAGGGCTACAAAAGAAAAAGCCCAAACATAAAGGATAGATTATTTTTAAGATATAAAACAGAATTAAAAAATTTAAACGACATAGTATATGGAAACAAATTTAAGAAAAATTGGAGCAGTAGATATTGGAGTTAATTTGGACGAGGATACTCTCAAATATCAACATATTATAGAACAAGACCTCGCATTAAACAAAGGAACTAATCTACTTTATATGGATGTTGGGGCAATGGAAACAAAACTTATTGTTTATGCTAATGGTAAGAAAGTAAGCTCTCAGTCTTTTAAGATTGGGGATATGAAGCTTCTTTCCGAAACAGTAAGTATTAGAGATATGGAAATTTATAAGGATTGGTTGGATAATATAACTGAACTCTACTCTCCTTCTGTAATTATTGCCTCAGGTGAGAGAATTGATATAATTTCTGATATTTTAGGTTCCAAAGAAAGTGGTAAAATAGACTATTTCTCTATTAAGGAACTATATGAAAAGATGCAGAATTTGACAATTAAAGAAAGAATGGACTTATACAATATAGAAAAGCATCATTCTAAGGTTATTTTAGCTACATTATACCTTTACTTAATTGCATTTCAGAGGTGTAAGATTTTGGGATTTTATTCCAAAAAACAATTTAGCTAAGACATTTTTAGTGGAAAAAGGATATTTATTCCAATTTCTTTTTTTCTTCTTTATTATGCTTTAACACCTTTGCGTCTAAATAGAAGACTATCTCTTCTGCTATATTATTGCACCTATCTCCCATTCTTTCAAGTTTGCGAATAACAGCTTGAAGATATAAGTACTCTTCTGCCTTTTGAGGATTGTTTTGAATTTCTTGTGAAATAATCTTAGTTGAGGCATGATTGATTTCATCAACCAAATTATCTAATCCAAATATCTTTTCGGCTTTCTCAGAATTTTCATCATGAAGCGACTCTTTCGCAAGAGTAAACATTTCTGCAACCTCATTAAACATTTCTTCAATTCTTAATCTATTTGCGAAATCATCTGGGAGTTTTTCACTCATATTTCTCAAAACAAATTCGGCAATACCTTCTGCAAAATCGCCTATACGTTCAAGATTACTATTAATTTTAAGATATGCTAAGGCCAAACGCAAATCAATTGCTACTGGATTGTTTCTTGCAATAAAATTCTCACATTCCGAATCTATCTTCAACTCTAAGGCATTAACCATTTTCTCTCTTGAAAGAATTTCTCTTGCAATTGATTTATCGTATTGTAACAATGCAATTTGTGCCTTAGTAATTTGCTTATCTACTAATAACCACATCTCTTGCAAAGAATTTTTCAACTTAAATAATTCTGTATCTATATGTAATGCTGCCATTTCTATTATTTTTTTATTATTAACGTATTTTATTTATTGTTCAATATATTTTCAACGAATTTTGCATCAACCAAAACGTCCTGTTATGTAGTTTTGAGTAGATTCTATTGAAGGATTTGTAAATATTTTCTCTGTTGCATCATATTCTATTAGTTCTCCTAAATAGAAAAATGCTGTTTTATCGCTTACCCTTGCAGCTTGTTGCATATTGTGAGTTACAATAACTATTGTGTAGTCATTTTTCAATTGGAATATTAATTCCTCTATCTTTAAGGTAGAAAGGGGGTCTAATGCAGAGGCTGGTTCGTCCATAAGAATAATTTTAGGAGCAATTGCCAATGCTCTTGCAATACAAAGACGTTGCTGTTGTCCTCCAGAGAGTTCAAAGGCTGACTTCTTTAATTTATCCTTTACTTCTTCCCAAAGGGCTGCTCCTTTTAATGATTCTACTACCCTATCCTCAATAACTTTTTTATTCTTTTCTCCATTAACCCTTAGTCCATAAGCAACATTTTCAAATATTGATTTTGGAAAAGGATTAGGTTTTTGGAAAACCATACCAACTTCTTTCCTTAACTCATCAACCAAAATATCCTTGGAATAAATATTTCTTCCGTCAATATTGACCTCACCTGTCATTTTTATGTCTGGAATTAAATCATTCATCCTATTGAAAAGTCTTAAAAAAGTTGATTTCCCACAACCAGAGGGTCCAATAAAAGCTGTTACAGAATTTTTACCTATTGACATTGAAATATCTTTCAATGCGTGAAAATCCCCATAATAAAAATTCAAATTTTTTACATCTATATTATACATAATATTAATTTGTTTTAACTTTATTAGAAAAATATCTTCTTAGTGCATTAGCACATAAATTAAGAATTAGAACAATCATAATTAGAACAAAAGCAGTTCCATAAGCCATTGCTCGTGAGGCTTCAATATCAGTTCCAGAGGTTGAAATAACATATAAGTGATAAGGAAGAGCCATAACTTGGTCAAAGATTGAAGAAGGAAGCATAGGAAGAAAATAAGCAACAGCAGTAAACATAATTGGAGCAGTTTCTCCCGAAACCCTACCTATTGAAAGAATAAGCCCTGTGATTATGTTTGGAAATGCCATTGGCAATACAACCTTAACAACAGTTTGCAATTTTGTTGCTCCAAGAGCCAAACTTCCTAATCTATAACTATTATCTATTTGTTTGAGAGCCTCTTCTGTTGTTCTAATAACAACCGGCAAAGCAAGTAAGCCCAAAGTTAATGAACCTGCAATAATTGAATCCCCAAACCCCATAGTATTTACAAAAAGGCTCATACCAAAAAGACCAAATACAATGGAAGGAATAGAGCCAAGATTATTAGTCATTGTTCTAATCAATCTTACTAACCAACCTTTGCCCGCATATTCATTAAGATAAATCCCAGAAAGAACTCCTATTGGGAAAGCAAATATCATTGAACCTACTGTAAGGCAAAGCGTACCTATAATTGCAGGATAAATCCCTCCTTTTGTCATTCCGTCTTCGGGCATTTTGGTTAGGAAGTCCCAGCTTATTACCTGAAATCCATTAACCAAGATAAATCCCAATATCCAAAAGAGCATTGCAACAACAACCACACTCATTATTTTAAGTATCCAGAAAGCAGATGCTTGATTTATTTTTTTTCTTTTTAAGTAATCCATAGTTTAAGCAACTTTATTTTTATTTCTATATGAAATATATTCAACAGTAAGATTAATTAATAGAGTTATCACAAATAAGATACAACCTAATACAAACAAAGCTTCGTAGTGGGCACCTCCCTTAGGAGCTTCTCCAAGTTCAGCAGCAATTGTTGCAGGAATTGTTCTAACTGGTTCAAGCAAGGTATGTGGAATAACTGCGGCATTACCTGTAACCATAAGTACTGCCATAGTTTCTCCAATTGCACGACCAATTCCTAAAACCACACCAGCAGTAATTCCTGATATTGAATAAGGGATAGTTACTTTAACAATTGTTTGCCATTTATTTGCACCCAAAGCCAAAGAGGCTTCCTTCATAGCTCTTGGAGTTGAACGAAGAGCATCTTCTGCAATAGTTATTATGGTAGGAAGAGCCATAATTGCTAATACTATACTACCCGCAAGCCCTGTTTCTCCAACATCTAAATTGAAAGTTTTTTGAATAAGAGGAACAATTACCACCAATCCAAAGAATCCATAAACAACAGAAGGTATTCCTGCCAATAGTTCAATAATTGGTTTTAAGACCTTGTGAACAGCCTTACTTGCAAGCTCCGCAGAATAAATTGCAACTGCTAATCCAAAAGGAAGTGCAATCAGGATAGCTCCAAGACTCACCCAAAGAGTTCCCATAACAATTGGGATTACACCAAATTGATGAGCAGGTTGTGCTGTTGGAAACCATTCTTTTCCACCAAAGAAATCCTTGAAATTAATATTACCTAAGTCTAAAATCTTTCCTGTGAAGTTTGTTTGAGTAAAATCCTTTGGAACAAAAGCAATCATTCCAGGATTATCATCAAGAATTTGACTAATAATTTGAGGCAAGTTACTCATATCCTCAGCTATTTCTTCTTCGGGAAAATAGTTTGGAATATCATCTAATCTTAATACTACTATTTGATTGCCAGAAACATCGGCACCTAATTCTTTCCACGTTTCAATTTTTACATCAAATACGTCTTTAATTTGTTGAGGCGTCAAATCCTTAATGGGATTATTCTTATTAACAGCAATCACATAACCTTCTTCAATAACATTCTTCTTAAAAAGCCCCATTCCTTCACTAAAAAGAAACAAGACAATAAGAATAATTATTATGCTGGTAACACTGCCACTAATTTTAAGAAGCCCCTCCCACAAAGCTTCAATAAAATATTTTTTACCTCTAAACATCTTTTTCATATAATTTCCTATTTTATTGCATTAAGTAGAAAACTCAAAACAATTATGTTATTTTACAGGGATATATCCAACATTACTTACAATTTTCTGTCCTTCTTTTGAAAGAACAAAGTTAAGAAACGGAGTAACCGCTTTTGATTTTCTTATATCGTAATAATATAATAGCGGGCGAACAATAGGATAAGTCCCATTTTTAGATGCTTCAAGAGTTGGGGCAACAAAGTTTTTTCCATCGTAACTAACCTTTATAGCTTTAACCTCTTTGTTAAGGTATGCCAAACCAACATATCCAATTGCTCCTTTGGTTTGCTTAATAGATTGGATAATTGCTCCTGTTGCAGGCATTGAAAGTACTGATGCCTTATAATTCTTATTTTTTAGCACTTGTTCTTTAAAGAATTCATAGGTTCCAGAAGAAGTTTCTCTTGAATAAACAATAATTCTTCTATCCTCACCACCAACTTGCTTCCAATTAGTAATTTTACCTGTGAAGATGTCTTCCAATTGCTGACGAGTTAATTGCGATACTTTATTATCAGGATGAACAACAACTGCCAAAGCATCCATTGCAATAGCAAGTTCTTTTACCTGTCTTTTCTTAGCAACAAGCTTTGCTTTTTCAGAAAATTTTGTCTTCCTTGACGATTGAGCTATGTCGGTTGAGCCATCTAAAAGAGCAGCTATTCCAACGCCAGAGCCACCACCAGTAACGGTTACTCTACCACCTTTTTTAGCATAAGCCTCTGCCAATTTTTGCGAAAGAGGTAAAACAGAATCGGAGCCTTTCACTTTCTGAGCATAAGCTTCTAAACCAATAAACAAGGAAAGCAAACAAAAAGTAATTATACTTCTTCTCATAAATTATAATTTTGCAATTAGAAATTAAAAGGCAAAAATATAAAACTTAGCCAGAAAAATTAAAAGCAGATTATTAAGTAAATGTTAAGTTAGTGTTAAATTAATGTTAAGGCAAAAGTAAGAAGTATTGCTCTACTATTATATTATTTCAAAGAACGATTAATAAAACAAGAAAATAGGAGCAAAACCAATCACTCCTATTTATGCAAATTTAATATCAACTATTTTAAAGAAATATAACCAACCTTATCAACTATTGCCTGACCTTCTGAGGAAAGTACAAAATCAATATAAGGCTTTACTTTTTTAGCATTCTTAACTTCATAGTAGTATAAAAGAGGACGTACAACCGGATAGGTCTTGTTTTTTGCAGCAGCAACTGATGGTGCCACAAAGTTCTTTCCATCAAAACTAACCTTAATAGCTTTAACTTCACTATTTAAGTATGCCAAACCAACATATCCAATTGCTCCTTTGGTTTGCTTAATAGATTGGATAATTGCTCCTGTTGCAGGCATTGAAAGTACTGATGACATATAGTTTTTATTTTTCATTACGTGCTCTTTAAAAAACTCATAAGTTCCAGAAGAAGATTCACGAGAGTAAACAACAATTTTCAAATCCTCACCACCAACTTGCTTCCAATTAGTAATTTTACCTGTGAAGATATCTTCCAATTGCTGACGAGTTAATTGCGATACTTTATTATTAGGATTTACAACAACAGCCAAAGCATCCATTGCAATAACTACTTCCTTAGCTTGCTTTCCAGCCGATTGTAGCTTTTGACGTTCAGAGAACTTCATTTTTCTGGAAGCCTGCGCAATATCAGTTGTACCATCAATAAGAGCAGCAATTCCAACACCAGAGCCACCACCAGTAACGGTTACTTTTCCACCTTTTTTGCCATAAGCCTCTGCTTCCTTTTGTGAAAGCGGTAAAACAGTGTCAGAACCCTTAATCTTTTGAGCATTCAACATTGGAGTTACTACTAATGCTAATGCTATTGCTAATGCTATTTTTCTTAAATTTTTCATTTTTGTTTTTATTTTTGTTTTTATGTGTTTATTAATAATTTATGGTTAATTAGAATTTATATTGTAATCTTAAAGTAAATAAGTCATCTTTAATATCCTTATCATAACCAGCTATGGCAGTACTTGTTTCATTACTACTCAATTCATAGAAAGCCATAAGTCTTAGAGCTGGATTAATATTCCATAAGGCACCAAAGCCGAAAGTGTTTGTAATAAGGTCAGTTTTATTTGTTACATCGTTTCCAGCAACATCTGTATTAGGGTCAAGGAATGAATATTTAAGAACCAATGAAATAGGAGTAGCATAAACATCCTGAACAAGATATACGTGTGCACCAGAGAAATTTCTTATATAATTAAATGGCTTTGCTAAATCATAAGCATTAGCTTTTGGAGAAGAAAAATCGCCTTTAATAGAAGGTTGCTGACCAAAGAGATATTCCCCACGAATATTGGTAATACCCATAAGAGTTACAATAGAGAACTGAGCATCAATTCCAAAATATTGTCTTGTATTAGTTTTATTAAAATCCACAATTTCAGCAGTCCAAACATTGTTTTTCATTGTATATAAATTGCTATCGGCATTATTTACAGTTCCGCTATACATTGAAGCACCAATTCCAAAAGACATATTAGATAAGGTCTTATCGTATTTCAAATGACCAATAAAGTCCATCTTTGAATTATCATCCACTCTAATACCATTACCAGAGAAGAGACCAGCCTCTAATTTTAATCCCTCCATTGAAGACCCCTTTGGAGCAGCAATAATCAATGAAGCCCCTAAATCTCTCTCATCTGGGAAAAGTTTTTGGAAAACAAGAGAACGCTCAGGAGACTCTCTTCTTGAAGAAGAATAAGAAATCTCATCCCCAAAAGGACGGTCGAAAATCCCTGATTTCAAAGTAAACATCTTTAAGAAAGGTTCAGTAATTTCCATATAAGCATCTTTAAATCCAAGCCCCTTATCAGTGATATCTAATTGGAAAACACCTTTGGCAATCTTTTCAGAATATTGGAATTTAATTCTTCCGCGACGAATTCCATAACGAGTGAACCAATCGGCATCTTTTCCGTCAATATCAGCATTATATTTACCACCATTGGCACCAGTTTTAGCAGAAGCATTAGGTTGAGCAAACTCAGCCTGACCCTGAATATAACCAGAGACTTTAAATTTTTCTAATTTCTTAATCTTACCTGCATTTCCATCAATCTGTTCTTGAAGCAGAGTAATAGTGTCTTTTACAGGCTCTTCCATTTGAGCAGATACAGTCAAAGTCATAATTGACAAACCCGCTAATAAAAATAATTGTTTTTTTCTCATGTTAATTTTAAATTTATTCATTAATAATCTTTTTACTCATTTAAATTAATTAGTCATTTTTATTTGACGCTGCAAAAATATACTTGCAATATTAAGGAAGTGTTAAATTGACATTTAATTTATATTACCATTATATTAAAATAATGTTAAGTAGTGCTGTAAGGGTTGGTTTTTTAGGGGTTTAGGAGTTTGATTGTTTAGTTGTTGAGTTGTTGAGTTGTTTAGATGTTTAGTTGTTTGGGGTTGATTATCTTTAAACTCCTTAAACTATTTAAACTATTTCAACTCCTTAAACTCTTTATTTCTCTAAAAATTAAACCCCAACTTTAA
Source organism: Bacteroidales bacterium UBA5371 (assembly GCA_002407855.1). Classification (GTDB taxonomy): domain Bacteria; phylum Bacteroidota; class Bacteroidia; order Bacteroidales; family P3; genus UBA10566. The sequence goes on along the minus strand of DHPF01000006.1, from coordinate 289,209 downwards.
AAATTTTTTCTCTGAGATAATTTTATTTTTCTCTGAGATAATTTTATTTATATAGGGACTTTTTTTTAGTGGTTGGGGGTTTGGGTTTTAGTTGTTTAGTTGTTTTCTTTAAGGTCGTTATGGTTGTTAAGGCAGTAGTCCGCTAAGTCCCATTTCATTTCAATTTGCTCCTTAGTAAATAGTTCGTTTAGCTTAGTATATAACCTTAAATTGAGGTTCCTTTCTTTGTTAATACTATTCACCTTCTCGCTCCAATCTGCGACCATATCGCTGTCTGGCACTACTATTACCTTTCTATTCCTTAAAGGCTCGCAAACCTCACCTGAAAGCATATTGGAGCCTCCTGTTGCTAAGCAAACCTTATTAGGAAAATAAGCAGAGCAAATAACAGCGGTCTTCTCTCCTTCCACAAGTATAACATTCCTATCAGGATATTTCCTAAGCAAGTGCTCACCAAATAAGCAACGATTAAACTGCCAATCATTATCTAACTCACCTTTTTTCTTTAAGATTGAATGCACCCAAGTAGGATGGTTGAGGGTTGAGGGGTTTAGTTGTTTAGTTGTTGAGGGGTGTTTTATTCTTTTTCCCGTTAGAGCATCGTACTGCATAATCTTACCGCTTCTAAGCCTATATTTATTATCAATATACCAATAAATAACGCTTTTATCATTTGTCATTCCTAAGAAATAATCCTTCATAATCTGGTCTAATACCTCATCATCAAAATTACTCTTTAAGAAAGTGCCAAAATTTGATTCTAAGCCCCATGATTGCTTGATTAGATTGATTTGTAAGGTTGAGGGGTTGGGGGTTGATGAGTTTAGTTGTTTAGGTGTTGAGGAGTTCCTCACGTCATTGCGAGCCGAAGGCGAAGCAATCCAGTTTGAATATTTATTTGTTTTAATATATTCTTGTTTTACAGGCGGCAAGCCGATTAGCTTCGGGCTATGACCTTGCAAAGACGAAAAAGGTTTAAACTTCACAAACCTTGCTCCACAATGGTGGCAGTATCCAACTTCTTTATTTCTGTTCCATGATAGGCAACGATTCTTTTGATTTATGGGCTTTCTTTTGTGAGAACATACTGGGCAGGTGGAATAGTATTCTCCACTGCCGTAAGGTATATCAACCTCATATTTCGTTTTATTTTTTGTATTGTATAATTCCATGTTATTTTTCATTTATTATTCTTGTCTTTTTAATTTTTGGTGCATGGAACCTTTGGAACAACCCCCTATAAATGTAACATGAACCAAGATTTAATAGTTAATGGGTACACCCCAAAATCAGAGAATTTTTGGGGATGTACACTCACTAACTTAGCTATTAATTTTTATCCATGATAATGTGTTGAGTATTCTTAAGTTTTTCATAAGACTTAATCTTTCTTTGAATCGTAGTATGACTTACTCCAAACTTCATTGCAATTTCCCTATAATTCAAACCTTGTTCTTTGAGTGAAATTATCTCATTGTACTCCGTTTCGAGCTTAGTGAAATTAACCTCATTGGTATTAATCTTATCAAAAGGAGTATTGGTTCCAAGTGATTGAAAGGTAAGGTTATCGGTAAACATCATATCAATAGAGCTTCTTTTCAGCTCATGAGGTAGGTAATTCCCTTTAACAGGGCATAGGTGTCTGATAGTCGGGTTATTAAGATTAGCCTTAATTTCTAAAACCAATCTACTCTTAGCCTCAATTGCTTGACTACCCAATGAGTTATTTTTGCTCGGAGCAACGTTTTCTGAGTTCTTTCTGGTATGATGAAGAAAAATAATAAGACATTGGTATTTCTTTGCAAGTTGAGAATACTGATTGAGGAAAAATCTTACATCATTGGCTTTGTAGAGGTCAGTATTGATAAGGTCGGTTAGGGCATCAATCACAATAACATCAGCCCTTTGTTTCTCCAATTCACATTCAAGCCTTTCCAAAAGCAGATCTGTTTCAAAAATAAATTTAAGACCATCCACCTCCTTAGCACTAAGATTATACTCTTTATTCTGCTTCTTAAGAACAAAGGAAGTACTCATCTGGTCATCCTCACTTGATACATAAATAGCGATTTTGTGTTTTGCATTTACCTCCATACCAAGAAACTTTATGCCCGTTACCACAGACACACAAAACTGCTTTAAAAATGTGCTTTTCCCAATATCTGATGACCCAACCAGCAAAGCAAGTCCAACACTATGGAACAAAGGATGAACGAGCATAGGGATTTGTTCTATTTCATCATTTAGGAGCGAAGAAGCACTAATAACTTCAAATGCCTCATCCAAATTCTCATCAATAGGAGGTATTTCCTCAACTGACTTTTGCTTTAGCTTCTCGAACTCCTTTTGAATATCATCAAAACCCCTTTGTCTATTCCCATAAAGGGCATTAGCATTTTTGAACCTTTCAAGATGAGCCTCTTTCTCCAAAGCCCTTTCCATTTCAATCTCTTCAACAAACTTATCGTCGAAAGTAACCTTAGGGAGCTTATACTCCCCATTATTACCTTTTTGATTGTTTTCACTTGCTAATACTTGATTAGCGTTTTCATTTCTTGTTTCCATATTTTGAAATTCATTATTCATTATAACCTCCTTCTATTTTTTCAATGTTATTAAATCTGTATGGGCATCGCATACAATTAATATTAGAGCTGTTGTAACAATAAGCATCATCGTAGTTATCACAAGCATGCTTAATTAGAGCAACACCAAAAAGAGATTGAATTGAAGCTAAATTTGCATTATAAGAACTACGAAGATTTTTCTTAAATCTCTTACTCTTGAAAGCCCTTTTGATAGCTATTTGCTTTAATTTCTTTAACTCCTTCAAGTAAGTTTGAAAGTCGAAATTAATTGCATGATAGTAGTCATAAATAGGCTCAATCTCCCATTCGTTAGTCAATTCATTAACCCAACCATATTTTCCATTTTGCAAAGCACTTTCTTTTAGTAGGTAGCTTTGTCTTTTATTATTGTTTTGCATAAAACTGCCATTTTAAAATTAATAAATAAATCTCCAATCAAGGAAGAGGGTTTTATCTCCATTAATCAAAAAGCTATGTACATCTTGCTTTTTAAATTAACTTAGATAAGAGTAGCTACTTCTTACCCTCTTCCTTTTTCAAAGAGTCAAATCCAAAACAAAAATTTTTTTTGTTGTTTGACACGGCAAAGATTCAAAAAATAGGACATAAAAAAAGTCCCATAAGGGACTCATAATGGGACTCATAATTAAATATTATGGTAGTGTTATGGTATTAATTAAGGTAGTAATATGGTACTATTCTTTTAATATTTTTTCAAATAAAACATTAATATCTTTATAGCCCATAGGCTTGTCTCCAGTTTTGTTTCTATAATGATTACGAGAGTCAACCAATTTACTTTGAGAGAATAAAGCTTCAAAAGGCTTCCAAATAATCCTATCTTTATTTAGAATATCACAATTAAACTTATCTACAAAATAAGCACATAGCATTTTACTCTTTTTCCATTTAATTGTATTTATAGATTGTTTTCTATTCTGTATCCCTAAAAATGCAATCAAATCACCTTTATTCTTTTCATCAATACATCCAAGCTCTATAAGACCTTCAACTAAAAAATTTAGTTGTTTTGGAGATAAGTTAGTATTTATTGATTTAATCTCAGAATCTATTTTTGTGTTTATTTGCTCAATAGTTTCTAATTGCTGATTAATCTCTTCTATATTAATTTCATTTGTATCATTAATGATATAATTCACCCATATATAATAAATATTATCATAAATCTCTTCAATATAAATGTTTTTATTAAATGGAAACTCATTTTTGTATCCATTAATAATATCTTCACTCATGTAAATATCAAAAATACCTATTGCGTTATTTTTATATTGAGATAAACGACTATGTTCTTCGTCAGTGCAATCAATAGCTTGTTTATCTGAGAATATGTAAATGTTAATAATCTCTATAATTAATTGGTGACAAAATTCTTTTAATTTAGAAATATCCGTATAGTTGAAATTGAAAAATTTATATTCAATTATTTGAATGTATTTTTTATCATCCAAATTAAATAACAAATGGTTTTTACCAAATAAATTAAAAAAGATTGTCCTAATGGATAAATACATCATAAGCTTATCATTTTCAAGTATATTATAGTTTCTGTTTATTATTTCAATAATATTGCACGAAGATTGTCGTCCAATTGTTTCTGGGAAAGCATCAAAAAATATTTCTTTTACAGAGTCTTTATTTACAATAAATTCTTCCTTTTTTTCATTGAATGATTTAATTTTCTCCCTTACATCCATTTCGTTATTATCAATATTGAACAATTTATTATAAATAAACTTTGCAATAAAATCATTAATAAAAATATTTATATATTGCTTGTATTTAGATCCACTATGTTTTTTAAGAATAGAAACAAGATATTGCTTTTCGTCTGAATTAAATACTGTCATAATGTTAAGATTAATATTAATCCGCTAAATTACAAAGAATACTGATAAAGAGATGCTATTTTTTATTTTTTTTCCAATTTCCTTCATTGTAAATTATTTTTTGTAGCTTTGAACATTGAAAAAAGAAGAATAAAAAAAATATGCCTGAACTTACTTGGATTGGAAAAGAGAAAGTTATTACTCATCATCAAGATGTGCCTTATAGAGTATTAGAACATAAATATGGTTTTAGTGTGGAGGGTGGAGAAAGTGAAAAAGAAACTAAGAGTGGGAATAAAATTATTCATGGTGATAATCTTGAAGCTCTTAAAGCTCTTCTTCCTGAATATGAAGGAAAGATTAAATGTATTTATATAGATCCTCCTTATAATACAGGAAATGAGAAATGGGTTTATAATGATAATGTAAACCATCCAAAGATTAAGAAATGGCTTAATGAGGTTGTAGGGACAGAAGGAGAAGACCTAACACGCCACGATAAATGGCTTTGTATGATGTACCCCCGCCTAAAACTTCTTCACAAACTCCTCTCCGAAGACGGAGCAATCTTTATATCAATAGACGACAACGAACAAGCAAACCTAAAACTAATCTGCGACGAAATCTTCGGCAAACAAAATTTTAGAAATAATATTATAATAAAAAGAGGGACAAAAAGTGTTCAGGCTCAATTTGAAAATATTGATAAATTAGGAATTGCTTGTGAATTTATTGTGTGTTATTCCAAAAACAATAACTATAGATTGCCTCATTTTTATTTTCAATTAGACGAAATAAGAAAAGGTACATGGAATAACCATTGGAGAGGTACAGATAGACCTACAATGAGATATGAAATATTTGGAATTACACCTCAAAAAGGACAATGGAGATGGGGGAAAGATCGTAGCATAAAAGCAATTGAAAACTATAAACTATGTGTAGATAATTTAAATGATAGTAATAAGGAGGTTAATCAAGATAATATAGATTTATGGTATTGTGAAAATGCCATCAATAATAATATTGAAATTGATTTACTTAGGTTATCAAAAAATAATAAACCTGAACACTATATTGCTCCTACAAATCAAAAATATGGTAATAATTTATGGGATGACTTATTAGTAAATGGAACTTCAGAATATAACAAGTATAGTGATATTACATTTGATAATCCTAAAAATCCAAAAATAATTGAAAGGATAGTTAGTTGGATTGCTGATAAAGATTCTATTATTTTAGATTCTTTTGCTGGAAGTGGTACTACTGGGCATGCGGTTTTGAATTTGAATAAATTGGATGGGGGGAATAGGAAATTTATTTTGGTGGAAATGGAAGATTATGCTCAGGATATTACTGCGGAAAGGGTTAAGAGGGTTATTAATGGTTATGGAGAAGGGAATAAGAAGGTTGAGGGGACAGGTGGAGAGTTTGATTATTATGAGTTGGGGGAAAGGCTATTTTTGGAGGATAATAATTTGAATGAGGAAGTTGGGCAAGAGAAGATTAGAGAGTATATTTACTATACTGAAACTAAAGAGTTCTTAAATAGAGAACGAACAAAAAAGGATTGGTATTTGCTCGATAATTATTTGAATACTGGCTATTACTTCTACTATGAGAAAGATAAATTAACGGTTTTAAGTATTGATAATTTGAATATAGTTACTCAAAAGGCTGAACAATATGTTATTTATGCTGATATTTGTCTTTTGGATAAAGAGTTTATGCTTAAAAATAATATTATCTTTAAGAAGATTCCAAGAGATATTAAACATTTCTAATTATGGGAAAGGCTGAAAAAAACAATCGGTCGCAAATTGCGACTAGTTCAGTGAAAGAAGAAAACAATACTCAAATTGTTTCTACAAATGATATTGAAAGTAGGATATTTAATATTCGCAATATTCAAGTGATGTTCGATAGTGATTTGGCTGAACTTTATGGGGTTGAGACAAGAGTGTTAAATCAAGCAGTAAAAAGAAATATTGAAAGATTTCCTGAATCTTTTCGTTTTCAACTTTCTGAAAAGGAGTGGGATAATTTGAGATCACAATTTGTGACCTCAAACAACAATATTGGAGGAAGAAGATATATGCCTTATGCTTTTACAGAACAAGGTGTAGCAATGCTTTCATCTGTTTTGAATAGTCAAACAGCAGTTGAAGTTAGTATTAGGATTATGAATGCTTTTGTTGAAATGAGAAAATTCATTCTTTCAAATGCTCAATTTTTTCAACGTATAGATAATATTGAAAATAGATTAATTGGTTATGATGAAAAGTTTGATAAAGTATTTAATGCTCTTGATCAAAACAAAGGGGTAAAAACTCAGGGTATATTCTTCGATGGACAGATTTATGATGCTTATAGTTTTGTTGTTGATTTGATTAGAAAGGCAAAAAAAGAAATTATTCTTATTGATAATTATGTTGATAATGACGTTTTGGATATGCTTTCAAAAAAACAAACAAATGTAAGTGTAATATTATATACTTTGCCTAATGCAAATATTAATAAAACAGATATTAAAAAGTTTAATGCTCAATATCCAACATTGAAAGAGTATAGAACAACAAAAGTACACGATAGATATTTGATAATAGATAATAATGAGCTTTATACTATTGGTGCTTCATTAAAAGACTTAGGTAAGAAGTGCTTTTCTTTTACCAAAATGGAAGAGAAAGGTTTAATTACTGAATTATTAAATAGATTGGTTTAAATAATTAAATTATGGAATTAAAATCATACCAACAAGAAGTTATTAATGACTTAACAACATATCTTGAGGAATTAAATATTACAAGTGATATAAGTCAAGCTTTTAAAAATTTATGGGAAAGCAAAGGAGTTTATTTTTCTACTTTAGAGGATAGATATTTAAGACCTTATGATAATTCGATTAAAGGAGTCCCAAGAGTTACAGTTAAAGTTCCTACAGCTGGAGGTAAAACATTTATTGCATGTAATTCTATAAAAACGATATGTGATAAACTACCAAGTGAAAAGGCTAAAGTTGTAGTATGGTTTGTTCCTTCAGATACTATTTTACAACAAACTTATAAGAACCTAAATGATAGTTCTCATCCTTATAGACAAAAAATTGATTCTCATTTTGGAAGTGCTGTAAGAGTATATAATAAACAAACTTTGTTGTATGGGCAAAACTTTAACCCTATTGAAGTAAGAGAACAATTAAGTATTTTAGTGTTAAGCATTCAATCATTTGCATCTAATAAAAAAGAAGGGAGAAAAGTATTCCAAGAAAACGAAAATCTTGTAAGTTTTACTAAGGATAAAAGCTATAATTCTAACCAAATTGAAGATGTAAATGATACTGCTTTAATTCAAGTAATTGCTAATTTAAATCCTGTTGTAATTATTGATGAAAGCCATAATTATGAATCTGATTTAAGATTGGACTTGCTTAATTTAATTAATCCATCTTTTATTTTAGATCTCACTGCAACACCAAGGGAGAAATCAAATATTATTAGTTTTGTTGATGCAATGAAACTGAAGAAAAATAATATGGTAAAATTACCTGTTATTGTTTATAAGAATAGAAATACAGAGGAAGTTATTTCAAATTCTATACAATTTCAAAAGAAATTAGAAGAGGTCGCAATAGAAAATGAAAAACTAACAGGATTATATATTAGACCTATTGTTCTTTTCCAAGCTCAGCCAAAAAATGACGATGATAATATTACTTTTGACAAGATTAAAGGACAACTTATTGAATTAGGAATTCCAGAAAATCAAATTAAAATTAAGACTTCAAATAATGATGAGATAAAGAATATTGATTTATTAAGTAGGGATTGTGAAGTTAGATTTATTATTACTGTTAATGCTTTAAAAGAGGGTTGGGATTGTCCTTTTGCTTATATATTGGCTTCTTTAGCAAATAAAACTTCAAATGTTGATGTTGAACAAATATTAGGTAGAATTCTTCGACTTCCTCATGTTACAAAACATAGTAATCATTTATTAAATAGTTCTTATGTTTTTTCTTCTTCCTCCGATTTTCAAAAAACTTTAGAGAATATTATTAGTGCTTTGAATAGAGCAGGGTTTAGTAAAAAAGATTATAGATATAAAGAAGTTGAAACTAAAGTTGAAAAGGGAGATGACTTAACTCTATTATTTGAAGAGCCAATTCAACAAACAATTAATGAAAATGATATTGATTTTGATGTTGAAATTGATACAGAAAAAATAAAAGAATATTCACAAACTCCAGAATCAAGGCAATTTGTTGAAAATATTACTACAATTGCAAATGAGAAATCAATGGAATATGAAAAGGAAGTTGAGGAATCAATAAAAGAAGAACAATCAATACCAACTGATATAATAGATAAAGTGAAGACAAGTAAATTAAAAGATAGTTTTAAAGAAGAAGTAAAAGGCATAAAACTACCTGCTTTTTATATGAAATCTAAAGTAGAATCATTATTTAATAGCAAAGATGAATCTATTAAATTAACTAAAAATTATTTACTAAATGGATTTGATTTAAGTACGCAGGATAAAAATATAGATTTAACTATTACTTCTACAGATATGGCAAAGATTGATTTGAGTGAAAGACTTAAAGATGAATTTGTGCCTCAATATCAAAAGATGTCTGCAAACGTAAGGGAAGGATTTGTTGAATATTTTAAAGGACTTACTCCACAAGGAAAGAAAAATAAGATAGTTGAAAGCATTTCAAGAATTATTGGAAGCATTAATGAGATTTCTCAACCTGATATAAAAAACTATGTTAGCGATATTATTTCAAAATTAGAAGGGGATAAAATTAATGAGATTGCCAATGATGAATTTGGTTATGCACAAGTTATTAGCCGAAAGATTGAGCAATTGTGTAATAAGTATGCTCAAGAGCAATTTTATAGATTATTAGATTTAGGATTAATTAAGTGTGAAGATAGTTTTGAATTTCCTGAAAGGATTATACCTAAAGATAGTATTGGTTATATTCAAAAGAATCTATATACAGAAGAAGATTCAATGAATCCTTTTGAAGAGAGAATTATTACTCAGATTGCAGGATTAGATAATGTTGTTTTTTGGCATCGAAATTTATCAAAAGGAAGAGGTTTTGTGATAAATGGATTTATAAATCATTACCCTGACTTTATTGTGAAACTGAAAAATGGTAAGATAGTTCTTTTAGAAACTAAAGGCGGTCATTTGGATAATATAGATAGTCAAGATAAAATAAAATTAGGAAACGTGTGGGCTAATAAAGCAGGAGAAAACTATCGATATTATATGGTTTTTGAAAACAAAAGATTAGAAAACGCAAAAAGCATAGAAGAGATAATAGATATTATAAAGAATATTCAATAAATCGGATAACATTTCCTAATAATAAAAAAGTGTGGCATAACATTTACCGCACAACCAAAATAACATATATCGCATAAAAAAATCTATTTAATAATCTGAATATGTTATTTTATTTATACCTTTGTGGGTGTTAATTAACCTTTTTATCTATCTATAATACTTTTGTGTCATGAAAAGATTATTGATATTTTTGTTGCTTTACTTATCTATAGGTTTTATTGCTTGTGATGGTGAAGATGATTTTATTTTTCCTGAGCCTATTTCTTCTCCTCATACTATTGATCATGTTTATGATACCATTAAGCCTAAAGAGTATTTTCCTGCTTTCCCTGGCTCTTATTGGGTTTATAATAATGGGGACACTCTTAGGGTGGAGGAGAATTATAAGCTATGTGTTTATTTTCAAGGTGGGCATTATGTTCCTTATCCTCATAATGACACTATTGTCTTACCTAAATTTTACCCTAATTCAATTTATGGGGCTGTTTTCGTCGTGCGGGATATAAACTATCCCGCACTTCTTTATTATAAGGATTTTTAATCCTATACTTCTTTCTAAAACATAAAGAATAAATACATTCTAAAAAATATTTTCTCAATATTTATCCGAATATGTTATTTTAATTGTATTTTTGCTATCATAATTAACCTTATTTTCAGTCATAAATACTTTATATATGAAAAAACTATTCCTTATTTTAGCTTTAACAGTATTTAGTTCCTTTGCTTTTGTTTCTTGTGAATATGAAGAAGATAATGAAATGGTGGATACTGTGTGGTCTGCTCCTTTTGGAAATGATATTCTTTGGATAGAGTTTACTTCGAATAATCAATTTGAAGATTATACTACTGACCCACGTGGGAATTATATTCATGAGGATGATGGTTATGGCACGTATGATTATGACCCTGATTATGTAACTTTTATAACGCATAACAGTCCATTTCCTTTTGATTTTGCAAAGGTTGAGGGAAATGAAATGACGGTGGTTTACAAATCGGGTTATACGCTGGTTTTTAATAGAGAATATTAAAATATGAGCATATGGCTTTGGTTTTTGGTTTATGTGTTTGATTTTTTGAAGTTGCTAAATTACAAATAATAATTCATAAAATACATATATCAAATATTTTCGTGCGGGATTTCCGACTCCCGCACTATATTATTATAAGGATTTAAAATCCGATATTTGTTTCATTAACAAGGATAATATATCCTAATAATAAAAAAGTGCGGCATAACATATACCACACAACGAAATATATAAAAATGTCCAGTTTTTTTGCTAATTAACTGGACAAATTGTTTATCTTTGCAGCAAAATTATAGGATATGAAAATAAGTGAGTATATAGTGTTTAAAATTGATAGGCTTCCTAAGGGATATGTATTCACCTATTCCGACTTTATTACTGAGGTGAATAAAAAAGAAGCTATTATTAAAGCTCTTAATCGTTTGGTGGTATCGGGTAGGATTGAAAAACTATCAAAGGGAAAATACTATAAGCCTGAAACCACTCCTTTTGGAAATCTTATCCCCTCTCAAAAGCAGGTGGTCAAAGACTTGCTTGAAGATAATGGGAAGATAATTGGTTACCTCACGGGCTATAGTGTTTATAATCAATTGGGTTTAACCTCTCAAATAAGTAATACAATACAAATAGGTAGGAATGAAATCCGTCCCAATTTGAAAAGAGGGCGTTACAAAATTGTATTTATTAAACAAAAAAATACCATTACTAAAGAAAATATTCCTTTGTTACAAATATTGGATTCAATTAGATATATAAATAAAATCCCCGATTCTACAATTAAGTCATCTTGCATTAGGCTTTTAGCTATATTTAAAAATATCTCCCAAAAGGAAATCTCTTCTTTGGTTCGCTTAGCTTTAAAGTATCCTCCCTCAACCAAGGCACTTTTGGGTAGCTTGCTCGACCAATTGGGCTATAATGCAATTACTGAGCCTCTTCTTGATTCGTTAAACCCAATTACCAAATATAGATTTACGGGCGTTATGGATGTGCTTACGGGTTATAAAAAATGGAATATAGTATGAAACTGCATCAAAACCAAACTCTTTTCAAGCAGGCTATTAGGGCTACGGCTGATAGATTGAATATTCCTGATATATATGTTGAAAAGGATTATTGGGTTACATACGCTCTATTTTTAATTTATGAAAATGATATTAGCAAGGATGTTGTTTTTAAGGGAGGAACAGCTTTATCTAAATGTTATAATTTGATTGAACGTTTTTCTGAAGATATTGATTTGGGAATTTTGAGAAAAGTGGGAGAGACAAATAATAAGCTGAAAACAAAATTAGGGGAAATTAGTCGTGTTGTAGGTGTTTCTTTGCCTGAGTTAGAAATGGATGGACTTACAAATAAAAAAGGTATGAATCGTAAGACGGCTCATTCATATAATAAAGAGTTTGTAGGTGATTTTGGGCAGGTTAGAGATTTTATTGTTCTCGAATCAACTTGTTTAGGTAGTTCAGAGCCTTATGAATATAAAGAAATCATTTCTTTTGTAGGCAGGATGATGATTGAAAATGGACAGATAGATATGGCTACTGATAATGGATTGATGGCTTTTCAATTTAATGTATTAAGTCCAAATAGAACTATATGTGAAAAAATAATGAGTTTAGTTAGATTTTCCTATGGAGTTAATCCTATGGATATATTATCCCAAAAGGTTAGGCATATATATGATTTGAATAAGATTTTAAATCAAGAAGTATTTCTGAAATTTTTTAATTCCAAAGAGTTTGACCAAATGTTATTAAAGGTTGCAAATGATGATGTGGAAAGTTTTAAGAATAATAATCTTTGGCTAAGAGAGCATCCAGTTAAAGCTCTTATATTTGATGATTTAGAAGGATGTTGGGGATATTTAAAGCCTGCCTATATTTCTGATTTTGGGAAGTTAGTATATGGTGAGTTACCTAATGATGCAGAAATGCTGGGAACTCTAAAAATGATAAAGGATAGGCTTGAGTTAGTTTCTTGGACTATCAATATTTCATCCATTTCCCCTATCTCTAAATTTCCTAATAATAGATAAGTGCAGTATAGCAACAACGAAATTCCTTTATACTGGATTGGAAAATTTAACAAAAAAAAGGGCGAACACATAGTTTCGCCCCTACATTTAACCATTAACGACTAATAATTACTAAGGAATAATCTCTTCGCCTGAGTTTTCATCAACCAAGCCTTTTGGTGCTGGGTTACGATACTCATATGAAGTAGTTTTCAACTTGCTTTTGAACCTGACATTAGGGTTAAATCTAATGGCAACTCTCCTGATTGTTGAGGTATCAACTTCCTCATTTGTATCCATAGCCTTAGCACTTAGGTATGGGGTGAAGCAACCCAATTGATCCAATTGAACTGTAATTCCATTCATGGTGGCATCAGTAATAACCATCTGCAACGCTCTAAGGGCTGAAAGAACGTCATTCTCTGCAAGTGCCGAAGCTCCTGCAATTCGTTCAATCAATTGCTCCTGAGTCATAATCCCATTGCGTGAGATTACTGCTAAAAACTTTACGCCAGGATTGGTTCCTGTTGCAATTCTTCGTCTTACTTTGGTGTAGTGTAACATAATTGTGGACGATTAACCTTATACTATCGCGAGGTTTCTAAATAAATATTAATTTTGTAACAATTCACCATTAATCATTAACATTTAACAATTAATTATTACTCTGCAAAGATACGACATTTTTAGTTAAATATCAAGTATTTAGACCTAAAAATTAGTGTATTATTTTAGAAAATATGGGGTTTAATTAACTAAAATTACTTTTTTTACTAAATGAAAAAGCAACTTAATTACAAATTATTATTCTTGCAACTAAGTTGTTTTACGTTATGAGTTATTAAATATAGTGGTGCTTATTGTTTATTTTGTGTAATTAACTGAGCGGGGTTCTTTTTCTTTTTACTTTGGCACAAATTTTGTTATTTTTATTCTGTATTCAAAAAAATATCTATTTTTGCAGTTCATAAGTAGATTTTTTAGAAATAAAATGTAAGGTTTATAAAAAAAGTCTGTCTTAGATAAAGACTAAGTTAATAATTAATCAAAAAAAAAGAAAAAAATGAAAAAAGTAATTTTATTGATGTTTGCTTTTGCTCTTATGGCAACTGCTACGGCTTATGCTCAAGAGCCTGTTAAGAAAGAAGTTAAGAAAGAATGTGCTTCTAAGGATGGAAAGAAAGCTGATAAGGCTTGCTGCGATAAGGACGGAAAGAAAGTTGCAAAGCACGATTGTGCAAGTAGAGATGCTAAACACGAGTGTGCAAGTAAAGATGGTAAGAAAACTGCTTGCTGTAAGGATGGTAAGAAGTCTGACTGCTCTTCTACTGCTAAGGCTGGTGCAAAACACGAATGCTGCAAAGATAAAGCAAAGGCACAGGCTAAAAAATAGTTTTTCTTTAAGCATCATTTAGAATAAAGCAGGGTATGATACTTCAAATCCTGCTTTATCTTTATTTCTATGGACGATATTCAAATTGCACAAGAGATTTCGAAGGGAAACCAAAAAGTTTTTGAAGATTTCTTTAATCTACATAAGTTAAAGGTTATGAACTTGTGTTATGGTATGGTTCACGATAAGGAGGTGGCTGAGGATTTGGTGCAGGATATTTTTGTTCAAATTTATACCTCTGCTCATAAGTTTCAAGGCAAGTCAAAGCTCTCTACTTGGCTTTACAGGATTGCGGTCAATAAGACTATTAATTATTTGAGGAAAGAAAGGTTTAAACGTTTTTTTGTTAGCACTGACGATAATCAACATAAACTTCTTGCTGATGAGAGAGCGGATTGGAGTATGGAAGAGAAAGAAAAAATTAACCTCGTAAGAAAGGTTGTTGATAAATTGCCGTCTAAACAGAAACAAGCGTTAATTTTATTTGTCTATGATGAGTTGCCTCAAAAAGAAATTGCTGAAATTATGAATTGTTCGCTCGCTGCTGTGGAGGTATTGGTTCATAGGGCAAAAAAAACAATAAAAAGTAAAACAGATAATATTTATGGAAACATTACTTCATAAGGATAAGTTACAAGAGGTTAATCCTTATTTATTTCAAAAAATTCAAAATAGAATTCTCCAAAAGGAAAATAATATCATCCCTTTATGGAGTGTTAATGCAATAAAATATTGTGTTATGGGGTTGGTGTTGCTTATGGGATTTAATACTTATTTAATCTTTAAACAAAAGCCTGAATCGGAAGTTAATCCTATTTCTCAATCAAACCCAAATACTGAGTCGTATAATCAATTCTTTGCCGAAGGACATTTTGAGGCTCTTTCAAGTCTTTACCCTATTGAATTAATAACAGAGGAATAAATTATGAAGAAAACATATTTTATAGTCTTAGGTATTGTGATTGTTTTATTGATAGGGTTGAATATATTCTTATTGGTAAATCATAACGATTGTTCTTGCTCCTCTGAGAAGAAAGTGCATAGCGGAAAGGATGTAAATTGCAATTGCTTTGTTACTGAAACTCTTTCGTTGGATAAGGAGCAGGCAGCAAAGTATGCTGAAATAAAAAAGAGACATCAGACCATTGCTTTAAGGGCTATTGATAGCTTGCATGTTAATCAAGAAAAGCTTATGGATTACTTGGCTTCAAGTGAAAATAACCCTCAAATTATTGAAGATTTTCAAAATAGGATTACTTCTTTTCAAAAAGAACTACTTAATCAACATATTGAGCAATATTTAGACTTGAAAGCTATCTTAAAGCCTTCTCAGATTGAGCCTATGAATAAGCTTTTTAAGGGTTTATTTGTTTGTAAGCCGAGTTGTAACCACTCTCACAAGGGATGTGTTTCTAAGCAAGAGTAGGAAGAAAATTTAATTTTCTATTAGTTCAATAGTCTGAACTTAGGATTTATTTTCAGAAAGATTCCAAACGAAAAACTTATTGCATCGCCTCTTATTACTTTAATATACCCTGGTCTATCTCCTGTGAAGGGAAAATAGTAGTAAGCCTCTCCCATCAATCCTAATACAAATCTATCAAAGCTTTTGTAATTGTATTCTAATTTAGAATGTATCATTTTCATTCTATCAAAAACCAAGCCTTCCGTATTGGTAGATATATTCCAAAAATGTGGTGAGCCTAAAATGGAAACAAAATCCTCGCTATCCCAATACGAAAGAGTGAAATCAAAATCTTTTATCCCTAAATTAAGTTTTGGATAAAACCCATATCCTTCTTGAAATGGTAGCATAGTGCCTACATTCTGAATAAAGCCAGCATAATAAAATTCAAATCCAATATAATTTATAAACCTATTAATCTTATTGTATCTAATTCCAAAACCCAAGGCGTAATTTGTCCACGTTTGGAGGTTGTCCTTAAATATAGTATCCATCTCTCCTCCTCTGTGCTGTGCTATTATTTGTAAGGGGATATATAGCTCAAACTTATTTTGAGGTTTTAGTATTTTTGTTTTAGTGGATAGCCCAATGGAAAACACTTCTTGATGTGTGTCATAACGAAAAATAAAACTTTGCCAATTCAACCATAAGTCTGCTTCAAAATGCTTAGAGTTAAAAAGGAGTTGCACTCCTGTTTCTGGGTCTGAGCTAAGATTAAATTCTGGGTTGAATAATGGAGTTATAAGGTTATGATTATTGTTTTGGTAGAGAGTTCCAAAAATAAGGTGGAGGTTATTCTTTAAGGATACCTGAGCTTTGAAAATTGGAAGAAAATGAAAGAAGTATTGGTATTTCTCTGCTTTCCAAGGCGATATATCTAAATAAGAATACATTGGATATTTGTTTGTTCCCCAATAATTCAGTGCATATACGCCTGCTTCCAATAGTAGATTATCGTATATTGCCATAGATAATGAAGTGCTAAGACAAAACCCAGGCAAAGTGTAGCCGCTAACCTTTTCGGCAGAAAACTCATTATCTTTGAAGAAATTCAAATTATCAATATTCAAAAATAGCTTTCCTACCTCAGAGGTATCAATCTGTGGATTTGAGTTCCAGATTGAATTATTCTGCCCCAAAACACTCAGAGAAAGAAAGCAAATTATAATAAAAAGACATCTCTTACAAATAATCATAATTGCAAAAGTAGTGAATAAAAATTTCTCTACTGCATTTTTAATTATATCTTTGCAAAACTAATTTACTTTTTTAAAGGAATGAAACTTTCTATTGTCATTGTTAATTATAATGTAGCCTACTTCTTGGAGCATTGTTTGTATTCTGTAAGGAATGCCTGTAAGGATATTGAAGCAGAAATATTTGTTGTGGACAATAATTCTGTGGATAATTCCATTGCAATGCTTAATGAAAAGTTTCCAGAGGTTATTATTATTGCTAACAAGGATAATGTTGGGTTTTCGAAGGCAAATAATCAAGCAATAAGAATTTCAAAGGGCGAATATGTTCTTATTCTTAATCCCGATACTGTGGTTGAGGAAGACACTTTTAGTAAATGTATTTCTTTTATGGATTCTAATTCTGATTGTGGGGCTTTGGGCGTTAAGATGATTGATGGGCAGGGTAAGTTCTTGAAAGAAAGTAAACGTGGGTTTCCTTCTTTGTGGACTTCGTTTTGTAAGATGAGTGGCTTGACAAGTCTTTTTCCTCATTCAAAGAGATACGCATATTATTACATGGGGCATTTGCCAGAAGAAGAGATTAATCAAGTAGATATTCTTGCGGGAGCTTTTATGATGATGAGAAAGGAGTGTTTGGACAAGGTAGGGCTTTTGGATGAGGATTATTTTATGTATGGAGAGGATATTGATTTATCTTATAGAATAACTAAGGGTGGTTATAAGAATTACTATTTTCCTAATACACGAATTATTCACTATAAGGGCGAAAGCACTAAGAAAGCCTCTTTGAACTATGTCTATACTTTCTATAACGCAATGGTAATCTTTGCTCAAAAGCATTTAAGTACAAAACAAACCAAGCTTTTTTCAATCTTAATCAAGTTTGCTATTTGGGTTAGAGCCAGCCTTTCTTTTTGTACCAGAATTTTCAGGAACTTATTCTTACCTCTTTTAGACTTTATCTTGGTGTATTTGGCATACTATCTTTTAGTTTCGTGGTGGAGCGTTAATGTTTGGAAGGATGCCAACTACTACCCTTGTGAGTATATCTATATTGTGGTGCCTGTTTATATACTGACTTGGCTTTTCTCTATTTATCTCTCAGGAGGCTACACCAAACCAATACGCATAGCTAAAATAATCTTGGGGGTATTCTTTGGAATGATTACTATTTTAGTGTTTTATTCCCTATTACCAGAGCATTTGCGATATTCCAGAGCCTTAGTACTTTTGGGAGCAGTTGTGTCGCTTATAGTGATTATTGCAATAAGGCTTATTTACAGATATATCTCAACTGGCTCGTGGCTATTGAAAGATGAGAAAACAAAACGATATGTTATTATTGGCGACGAAAATGAAGCCGTAAGGGTAGCTGACCTTTTAAGAACTACTGATGTTCAAGCAGAGTTTATTGGCTTAGTGAAAGAAGACAATCAAGAAACCTTAAATCCTCATTTTGTTGGAAAGCTCTCTCAGATAAAAGAAATTATTAAGATATATAAGATTAATGAAGTAATATTTTGTGCCAAATCTCTTTCACAACAAAATATTATTAGCACTATGGCAGAGCTTCAAACCTATAACCTACACTTTATTATTGCTCCTAAGGAAACTGATTTTATTATTGGAAGCAACACCATTAATACCCCTACCGACCTTTATGTTATTTCGGTTAATTCTATTTCAAGTGAAGACAACAAACGAAAGAAACGCCTTTTAGATATAATTCTTGCTATGCTTGTACTTATCTTCTCTCCTATTCTTTGTTTTAGTTTGAAAAGACCTATTGGCTTATGGAATAATACTTTTTCAGTATTTTTTGGCAAAAGAACTTGGATTGGTTATTCCAACTATAACTTAAAGACCAACTCTTCACTTCCTAAGATAAAACAAGGCATACTCACCACTTTTGACTCTTTGGAAAAAGAAGATATTGATACAAATACGCTTAATCGTTTAAATCTGCTTTATGCACGAAACTACAAGTGGCAAACAGATCTTAATATATTTATTAAATCATTTAGAGAAATTGGAAAAAGGATAACCAAAGAAGAATTTTGTATTTCAAACAAATAAATTTATATTTGCAAATTAATTATTTAAAATTATTATTTATGACAAAATCTCAAGAATTTATCGAAATGGAGCACCAATATGGAGCTCACAACTATCATCCACTTCCTGTGGTATTATCAAAAGGTGAAGGTGCATTTGTATGGGACGTTGAAGGAAAGAAATACTTTGATTTCCTTTCAGCTTACTCAGCAGTTAATCAAGGACATTGCCATCCTAAAATTGTGAAAGCTCTATGCGACCAAGCTCAAACCCTAACCCTTACATCAAGAGCATTCTATAATGATTGTCTTGGTCCTTATGAAAAATACATTACAGACTACTTTAAATACGATAAAGTATTGCCAATGAACACAGGTGCAGAAGCTGACGAAACAGCTATGAAACTTGCACGCCGTTGGGGTTATAGAGTGAAAGGTATTGAAGAAGACAAGGCTATTATTGTATGTTGTGAAGGAAACTTCCATGGAAGAACAATATCCATTGTGTCTATGTCCACAGACCCAGATTCTTATGGACAATTCGGTCCGTTTACACCTGGTTTCATAAAAATACCTTACAACGATTCAAAGGCATTAGAAGCAGTGTTGGAAAAACACGGAAAAGATATTGCAGGATTCTTGGTTGAGCCTATTCAAGGTGAGGCTGGTGTTTATGTTCCAGATGATGGATACTTAAAGACTTGTTACGACCTTTGCAAAAAACATAACGTACTTTTCATAGCCGACGAAGTACAGACAGGTATTGCAAGAACAGGAAAACTTTTGGCTTGTGAACACGAAGGCGTTCGTCCAGATGTTTTGATTTTAGGAAAAGCCCTTTCAGGAGGAGTTATACCAGTTTCAGCAGTTTTGGCTGATGATGAAGTTATGCTTACCATCGGACCAGGCGAACATGGTTCAACATTTGGAGGTTTCTGTTTGGCAGGAAAGGTTGCTATGGCAGCTTTGGAAGTTGTGAAAGAAGAGAAACTTGCCGAAAGAGCGGAATACTTAGGAAAGATTTTCCGTGATGAAATGGCTAAGGTTAAGAGTGATATGATTGAACTTGTAAGAGGTAAAGGTTTACTTAATGCAATTGTTATTCGCCCTAAAAACGGAAAAGAAGCTTGGGATGTTTGCTTAAAGATGAGAGATTTGGGAGTTTTGGCAAAACCAACTCACGGACATATCATTCGTTTTGCTCCACCAATTGTAATTTCAGAAGAAGATTTAAGAAAAGCAATTGAACTAATTAAGGAAGCAATTCTTTCTTTCGAATAAGATAATAAATCAAACACATAAGCACTTTAAAAAGCACCTTCTAATTCATTTGGGAGGTGCTTATTTTATTAATAAGCAATCCTAACCCAAACCCCCAACCACTAAAAAAGTCCCTATATAAATAAAATTATCTCAGAGAAAAAATAAATTATCTCAGAGAAAAATTTTTAAAGTTGGGGTTTATTTTTTAGGGAAATAAAGAGTTTAAAGAGTTTATGGAGTTTAAAGAGTTTAATGAGTTTAATGAGTTTAAATAGTTTAAATAGTTTAAAGATAATCAACCCCAAACAACTAAACTCCTAAACAACTCAACAACTCAACAACTAAACAATCAAACTCCTAAACCATAAACCATCAATCCTGACTTTCTTTATCTAAATAGGGGGTTTTTAAAGCAAAACATAAAGTAGGCAAGCAATCTTCACTATGGAAAGGCTCCCATTAATTGTGTAGAGGACTTTATTGGAATTGAATGTTCCATCGCCTTGACGTATTTTGTTTCCGTCAATTGTGTATAGTACTTTATTGGAAGAAAAGGTCCCATTACCTTGACGGATTTTGTTTCCGTCAATTGTGAAAATTACTTTATTGGAAGAAAAGGTCCCATCTCCTTGCCTAATTTTGTTCCCATCTATGGTCAGAACAACTTTATTGGAGGCAAAATTTCCGTCTCCCTGACGCAATTTCACTCCATCAAAATTATAAAGCACTTTATTGGAGGCAAATGTTCCATTACCTTGACGGATTTTGTTTCCGTCAATTGTGTATAGTACTTTATTGGAAGCAAACGTTCCATTTCCTTGATGTATCTTAGTTTGAGCGTTAAGAATTTCAAAGCAAAAGAGAAAACAAAAAAATGTAACTAAGCCAATTCTTTTCATATTTATCAATTTTCAGGCATTGTTAAGTTTTCAACGCTAAATACGAATGGTTTAGTACATGGTTCATTTCTTTTTTGGCATGTTTGCATTGTGCATTGAAAACAATATTTCTCATCACATGAGTCTGAATGTACCGAAAAGTATAAATCGTTGGAATGTTCTTTAAGGGCTTGTTTTAGCTTGTCGGTTGCATCGTGTCCTTCTTTTATGGTATAGTAGAAAGGCAAGGTTAAATCGCAATCTATATGTAATGAGCTACCATAACTCACAACTTTTAAATTGTGAATATCTATCCAATCCTCTGCTTTATGTTTATTGATTATTTCTGCTATCGCTTTGAGTTCTTCTTTATCGTTTTCGTCTAAGAGGTTGGCAATGGTCTTTTTTAATATTCTCACTCCTGTTACTATGATGATTGAACCATAAACCAAAGCTAATACACTATCCAATATTATTATGCCTGTTACTTTTATTAGCACTAAGCCAAAGATTAATCCTATACTTGAATAGGTGTCTGATTGTAAATGCTTTCCTGAGGCTATTAGTGCCATTGATGATGTTTTCTTACCCTTTCTTATGCTCCAATAACCTAAAAGAAAATTTGCTATTCCTGCAAATGCAACTATTATTATACCTATTTCAAGCTCTGGTAATTCTTTTGGAGGAAGAAATATCCTTTTTATTCCTTCATAAACTATTAGTCCTCCTGCAAGCATTATTAGTATTCCTTCAATGGAGGCTGATATTAACTCCATTTTACCATGTCCATAAGGGTGTTTCTCATCGGCAGGCTGGGCTGCCCAACGAAGCGATAGAAGGCTTATTACTCCTGCAACAACATTCACAATACTTTCCATTGCATCGGAATAGACTCCTGCTGAATTGGTGATAAAGTATGCAATGAATTTACTTATTAATAGTAAAGCTGATATTGCTACTATAATTCTTTGGAATTTCCACTTTTCCATATTGTCTTTGCTTTTACTTTGGTAAAAAAAAGAGCCTTCGTTTTGGAAGACTCTTTATTTTGAAAAGATACTAAAAAACTTCTTATAGGTTTTCTAATCTTACAATATATTTATCTATTTCTCTTGCTTCTTGTGAGGAAGGGAAGTCTGTTTTTATTTTCTTGTAGCTTTCTAATGCTTTTTTGTTGTCTTTCTTTACTTCGTAGGCTAATCCCAATTTAAAGAGTACAAATGGGGTTGTCATTTCATTGATGTTTTGTGCTGCCTTTTCGTAGTTTGAGATTGCATTATCAACCTTATTTAATTCCATATAACAATCGCCTATCATAGCTTTGGCTTGCGAGCCTAAGAATGCGTCTTTTGCCTTGAAATCTTCTAAATAGTCTATTGCTTTTTGGAATTCTCCTTTTGTTAGGTATGCACTTCCAGCATAGAACTTAGCTAATTTACCACTCTTTGTGTTGCCGTATTTGTCTATAATGGCTATAAAGCCTAAATGTTTTCCATCTCCATTGAGAGCCTTGTCCATATCTTCTGTTTTGAAGTATTGTTCTGCTGCAAACATTTCTGCTGAGGCTGTTTCTTGACGTGGTTCTTGATAAAGTTTTTTATATCCGAAATAGCCACCTACTAAAACCAAAATTCCAATAATAACTATTAAAATTATCTTTTGATTTTTCTCAATAAATTGTTCTGACTTTGTTATTACCTCTGCAACTGCAAGGTTTTTAGGTTTTTGTTCTGTACTCATTATCCTTGTAATACTATTTTTATTTTAGAGTGCAAAGATACATTATTCTTTAAAATTACGAAGAAATATCCTATTTTTTTTGACCTAATTGATGTTTATTTACATTTTATTTGCTGTTTTAGAAAATAGTTTGTAGTTTTGTAGATTGAAAAAATGTATAGTTACTATGGATATTAGTACAAAATTTATGGGTCTTACTATTAAAAGCCCTATTGTTATTGGAAGCAGTGGCTTAACTTCTAATATTGAAACTTTAAAAAAAATAGAAGCTTGTGGAGCTGGTGCTGTGATATTAAAATCATTATTTGAAGAACAAATTACTCAAGAAATGAATGTTAATGTCAAGGTTTATAGCGCTAATTTTAGTGGTTATCCTGAGGCTTATAATTATATTCAAGAGCATACTAAAAGTAATGTAACTAATGATTATATTAACCTGATTAAAGAAGCAAAGGCTAATTTAACTATTCCTGTGATTGCAAGTATTAATTGTATTACAGCTTCCGAATGGTTGCCTTTTGTTAAGATGGCAGAAGATGCAGGAGCCGACGGAATTGAATTAAATATGTTTATTCTTCCTTCTGATATTAGCCTTTCGCACGAAGATATTGAAAGACTTTATGAAGATGTTGTGCATATAATCAAACGTGCAACCTCTTTGCCAATCTCTCTTAAAATAAGTACTTATTTCTCTTCACTAACTCGTTTTTCTCAAAAGATTTCTTGGCTGGGCATTTCTAATTTGAATATATTTAATAGGTTCTATCAATCGGACATAAATATAGATAATTTCACAACCGAGCCTGCCGAAATTAAGAGTACTCATCACGAGTTTTACAATACATTGCGTTGGACTGCTATTATTTCGGAAGCAATTCGTTGCAATCTGACTGCTGGTGGAGGGGTTCATAAGCCCGAGGATGTGATAAAACTTTTGCTTGCAGGAGCAGATACTGTGCAAATTGTTTCGGTTCTATATGATGAAGGTTTAGGCTTTGTGGTTAAGGCAAACGAACTATTAAAATCTTGGATGAAAGAAAAAGGATTCTCTTCTATTAGTCAGTTTAGAGGGAAAATGTCTGTGAAGAAAAACACCGATGCTTCTGCATTCCATAGAGTTCAATTTATGAAGTACTTCTCAGGTATTTCATAGAATAGATTTTTTAGACTAAAAACTTTAAATAAAATAAAACTTGTCGCAAGACTATTTACTAATTAAAAAACAAACCTAAAATTATGGAAAATCAAAACAAACCTATGAGCTTTTTCCGTTTTGAAGACTTAAGGATATATCATAAGTCTTTGGATTATTTCAATTGGGCTATTGAGCAAACAAAAAATGCTAACTCATTTGACCAAAAGATTGTGCTTGAACAATTAACTAATGCTGCAATGAAAACAGCAGTTAATATTGCAGAAGGTTCTTCCCGTCATAAACTTCAATTCGTTACCTTCTTAAAAGATGCTAAGAGCTCGGTAAGAGAATGTGTTGTTATTTCTACTATGGCTCAAAGATGTGGTGCTTTTACTGAACAGCAGTACGAACAATCAAAGGAAACATTAATTGAAATCACCAAAATGCTTGGAGCAATGATTGTTTCTCTTCAAAGAGGTTCCAATCGTGAGGAAACTGACCCAAAATCAGATATTAATACATCTTCTGAGATAGATTTCGAGTATTAGAAAGTTTCTATTTTTATTGAAACTTGCATTTAATTGAGAGAATTGTTGTACATTTGTTTTTCTAAAAATAGGAAGAAAATTGTATGCAGTTCTCTCAAATCATTGAACAACACGAGTTAATTAACTCATTAATACGCATTGCTGACAAAAAAAGAGTTAGTCATGCACAATTGTTTTTTGGAGAAGAACAATCAAAACCATTTGCAATTGCTTTGGCTTATGCACAATATTTAAATTGTAGTAATAAGATTAGATTTAATGAAAATAGTGATAGTTTAATTATTGCTGATTCTTGCGGAAAATGTCTTTCATGTAATAAATATTCAAAGCTATCTCATCCCGATTTGCATTTGGTTTTCCCAAACACAACAACTAAGAAAATAGAATCAAAGAATAGTTCTGAGCTTTTTTTAAACGAGTTCAGAGATTTTGTTTTAAGAAAGAGTGGGAATATATTGCTCGATGATTGGTATAATTATTTAGATGTGGGCAATAAACAAGGTACAATTAATGTTAGAGATGCAAATAATATCATAAAGTCTTTGAGCGTGAAATCTTATGAGGCTGACTATAAGGTAATGATTATTTGGTGTGTTGATAAACTATATTATGAGGCTGCCCCAAAGTTATTGAAGATATTAGAAGAACCTTATGAGAACACATTGTTTCTTTTAATAACTAACGATAGAGAGAATATTCTACCAACAATTTTATCAAGGACACAATTGGTGAAAATTCCAAACATTAAATACACCAAAGTGGCTGAAAGCAAATACCTCTTGCTCTTTGTAGAATGGTTGCGGAGTTGTTTTTTATATCGGACAAAGGTCAATGATATTATTTTGATTATTGAGAAAGAAATAGTAAAACTTGGAAGAGAGGAACAAAAGCAATTCTTAAAATTTGCACTTGAAGTGTTCCAAAATAGCTTTTCAATAAAGATAGGGTTAAACAAATTGGATAATTTATTGGAGCATTGTGATGAAAAGTTTAGAACTAATTTCCCTTCTTTTATTACAGAGAATAACATAGAACACATATATAAAGAAATAGAAAAAGCAATTTTACATATAGAACGTAATGGTAATGCAAAGATGGTATTTTTGGATTTATCTATACGATTAGGTTTTTTACTTATGAACAAATAAGATATGAATAATACAGAAGATTTTGAAAATTCAGCAATGACTGAAAACAATGATGATAGTAATAGTAATATAGAAACTTATGATTTAAATATTGAATATACTTCGGTAGTTAAGCAAAGTGCAAATTTAGGATTAGATGAGGAGAAAGAAATAATTTATGGAGAACAATTATCTCATCCTTATTATGATGACGACCCTAATGTTGGACATAATAATTTTACTCCTTCCATAATGCTTTCAAGAGGGTGTATTAATATTCCTCAGTCTTATGTCCCTATTGATAGAAATGAATTGCAAAGAAATGCGAAGCTTTCTGTTTATGACTGGATGAATAAAATTAGACCTCCGTTGGCAGAGAATAGCTTTGATTGTGTGGAAGTAAGGTTTAAAAATTCAAGAAAAGATTTTTTCCGTCTGCCCGAAGGATTAGAAATAACAGAAGGAGATGTTGTGGCTGTTGAAGGCTCTCCTGGACATGATATTGGGATTGTTACCTTGATAGGTGAACTTTGTAAGGTTCAAATGAAGAAAAATAAAGTTGATTATAATTCTGACACCGTAAAGAAACTTTATAGAAGAGCCAAAGCATCGGACATAGAAAAGTGGTTAGTTGCAATTGAAAGAGAGGACAAAACTTTGTTTAAAACTCGGTCTATGATAAATGATTTATCACTTGAAATGAAGATAAATGATATAGAGTTTCAAGGAGATAACACAAAGGCTATTTTCTACTATACTGCCGATGAAAGAGTGGATTTTCGTCAATTGATTAGGTTATTGGCAGATGAATTTAGGGTTAGAATTGAAATGAAACAAATTGGAGCTCGTCAAGAAGCTTCACGTTTGGGAGGAATTGGTACTTGTGGAAGAGAATTATGTTGTAGTTCTTGGCTAAATACTTTCAACTCTGTTTCAACCCAAGTGGCGAGAGTTCAACAAATCTTTCCTAATCCTCAAAAATTGGCTGGTCAATGTGGAAAACTTAAATGTTGTTTAAATTTTGAATACGATGTTTACTTAGATGAGTTGAAAACATTCCCTGAGATAGGAGTTCCTATCTTCACTAAAAAAGGAAAGGCTAACTATGTGAAGACAGATGTATTTCGTAGGCTGATGTGGTATGTTTATGAAGATAGTTCTGAATTTATGATGCTTTCTGCCGATAAGGTAAAAGAACTAATTGCAATGAATAAAGCTCGTAAACCAATAGATGATATTGGTCAGTATAAAATTAAAGTAGAACCAAAGTCTAAATTAGATATTTAAACTTACCTAAGAGATAAATTCCCAAAAAAGATATGAAGAGGATAATTTTTGTTTTAATTATATTATTTGCATTATTAGTAACCCTTGTTGGATGTAACCCTGATTTGGTTTACGATGAGAACAAAGAAATAAACCCAAAAGGCTGGAATATGAACGATAGAGCTGAATTTGAAGTTGAAATTCTTGACACTATGCGTCTTTATGATTTTGCCATTAATGTGAGAAACACTATTGATTATCCTAAGACTAATATCTTTTTCTTTATAAAAACGACCTACCCTGATGGTTCAATAACAAAACGTGATACTGTTGAATGCTATTTAGCTTATTTAGATGGCTCTTGGACAGGAAAAGGAAGTGGAAGAATTAAAGACAATAGGTTTTGGTTCACTCAAAAGGTTATCTTCCCTCAGAAAGGAAAATATAAATTTGAAATCCAACAAGCCACAAGGGATACTAACTTAGTAGGCATTGCCAACGTTGGACTACATATTGAATATCATAATCCAAATAGATAGTTTATGGCTCAAAATAAATCATCTAATAAAAAAACAAGTAAATCCTCTTCTTATATTAAAGGAATGTGGAAAACCTTCATTGGTTTTTTAGTTCTACTTTTCTTATTCTTTTTCTTTCTATCGTTGGGTTGGCTTGGGTTTATGCCTTCCTTTGAAGAATTAGAAAACCCTAAATCAAACCTTGCATCAGAGGTCTATTCTGCCGATGGAGAATTATTAGGATACATAGGTATTCAGAACCGTTCCAATGTTCAATACTCAGAACTCCCAAAATGCTTAATTGATGCTCTGATTGCAACAGAAGACGTTAGATATTACAAACATTCGGGAATTGACCTAAGAAGTTTATTCAGAGTTTTGGGTAAAACAGTTCTTACTGCAAACAAAGGTTCAGGTGGAGGAAGTACAATTAGTCAGCAGTTGGCTAAAAACCTTTTCCCAAGAGAACAAAAAACTAAAATAGGACTTATCTATTCTAAATTAAAAGAATGGGTTGTTGCCATAAAACTTGAAAGAAACTATACTAAGGAAGAAATCCTAACAATGTACCTTAACACTGTTGATTTTGGAAGCAATACCTTTGGAATTAAAACAGCTTCAAGGACATTCTTTGACAAGCTCCCTTCCGAACTCAAAGTGGAAGAAGCAGCAGTATTGGTTGGCTTACTTAAAGCACCTACTGCATACAACCCAATTAGAAGAACTGAACGCTCAACTGAAAGACGAAATATTGTTTTAAATCAAATGGCTAAATACAACTTTATTGATAAAGCAGAAGCAGATAAACTAAGACAAACACCTATTGATATAAGCAAATACAATCCACAATCACACGACGAAGGAATTGCAACTTATTTTAGAGAAAACATAAGGAATTATTTGAAAGAATGGGGAAAGACACATAAGAAACCTAATGGGGAGCCTTATGATGTACATAAAGATGGACTAAGAATATATACAACCATTGATTCCCGTATGCAACGTTACGCCGAAGAGGCTGTAAGGGAACATTTCAAAACCCTCCAAAAACAATTCTTTGCTCACACAAAAGGATATAAAAACGCACCATTTACAGGAGTTAGCAACCAAGAAATAGATAATGCATATATGCAATCTATGCGAAACTCTGATAGGTATAGGAATATGAAGCTTGAAGGATTTAGCGAAAAGGACATCATAAAAGAGTTTAAAAAGAAAGTGGAAATGCGTGTTTTCACTTGGCAAGGCTCCAAAGATACAGTGATGAGTCCTTGGGATTCTTTGAGATACTATAAGTTTTTCTTAAATACAGGAGTAGTTTCAATTGAGCCTCAAACAGGACACGTAAAAGTTTATGTTGGGGGTATAAACTATAAATATTTTAAATTTGATAATGCTGTTATGGGACGCCGTCAGGTTGGTTCTACGTTTAAACCATTTGTTTACGCCTCTGCAATGAAAGATAACGAACTCTCTCCTTGCTTTGAACTTCCTAATATCCCTGTAACATTTGAAGATTTCGATAACTGGACTCCACAAAATTCCAGCACTTCTCGTGAAGGAGAAATGGTAACACTCAAATGGGCACTTGCAAATTCAATAAACTATATTTCAGCTAACCTAATAAAAAATTACACAACCCCTCATTCAGTAATCTCCTTAGTTAGAAAAATGGGGATAAACTCTCCTATCCCTCCTTATCCTTCCATTTCGTTAGGGACTTCCGACCTATCGGTTATAGAAATGGCACAAGCAATGGCAACATTTGCCAATAAAGGAACACATATTGAACCTATTTTCATTACTAAAATAACTGATAATAAGGGTGTGGTTTTAGACGCAACCAAGCCAAAGTCTAATGTTGCCCTTGACGAACAAACCGCTTATTTAGTTATAGATCTTATGAAGGGCGTTGTGCAAAGTGGAACAGGTAGCCGTTTGAGATACATTTATAACTTAAATAGTGTGATTGCTGGTAAGACTGGTACAACTGATAATAATTCAGATGGATGGTTTATTGGCATTAACCCTAAATTAGCAACAGCTGTTTGGGTTGGAGGCGAATTGCGTTCCATTCATTTCCGTTCAACTGCTATGGGACAAGGAGCTGCAATGGCTTTACCTGTTTATGGTTTGTTTATGAAACGATGCGAAAAAGACAAGCAACTGAAATTCTATAATGGTGATTTCTCTGCTCCAAGCAATATGAGTATTGAAATGGATTGTTCTAAGTATTTGGAGGAAATAAATTCAGACTTTTCCTCACCAAATAACATTCAATCACAATCTGAATATAACAAAGACTGGTAGGTAGTTACTTTAACTATATTTGTGTATTATATCATTAATAAGACATTTTACTCAACCAAAATCACAATAAATCTACAAATTATGAAGATGTAAATGCTTCTAATAAAGTTATACTTTAATTATATATCATTACAATAATGAGTTTTTGTATAGTATAAGAATAAAATAGAATCAAGTTTCAATAAATTAGAATCAAGTTTCAGTTAATTAGAATAAAGACTTAGTTAAAACGAATAAAATAAAAGTGCGAGATTTTGTTTTCTCGCACTTTTGAGATTTGTTTTCATAATTTTAACACTATCTTTGTCTTGTTTTAGAGCTATTGCTTTTTGATGAAGAGTTAGTATTCCTTGTTGGAGTTTGAGATGACTTGCTCTTGCTTGTACTTACCGAACTTTTTGTTGTGGTCTCTCTGGATTTATTTGAGTATGTAGAATTATTTCTTGTAGAAGAGGATGTGCTTGGTTTTGATTGACGCTCTATATTAGTTCTTGTAGGTTGTTTTTCTCTATTAATTTGTCTTTGGTTCATATTATTCAAGTTCCTTTGCTCAATATTTCTTTGTTGAGTATTATTATTTATCCTTTCATTTCTTTGCAATTCATTCCTTGAATTATCCTTTCTACTATTATCTATCCTATTATTATCCAATCGTCTCTCTGCATTTATCTCATCAGTCCTTTTTGGCTCTTGAAGTTTTATTGCTTGTCTTTGAGTTTCAGGAGTTGCTTGTTTGAAGTTTTCTGCTTGTGTACGATTTCTCTTAATTAGTTCAGTATTATTTCTTATGCTGTTGTCATCAAACTTTACATCTTTATTATCTTTTCTGAACTCGCTTTCTAAAACTGCTTCTGTTGGCATATCTTTTAGTAATTGAGCTTCTTCTTTGTCAAAATAGCTCTCAGTATTGATATTTTTGAAGTTACCACTATTTGCTAATGGTCTGTTGGAATTACCATTTGAGTTAGGTTTGTTTGGGTCAAAAGCGTTGGTTCTTCCGTTATTACCTTTGCCATCATTGTAATTGTCAGGTCTTCTTGGGTTGTAGTTAGGATTATTACTATAATTATTGTGGTAGGTATTATAGTAGGTATTGTAGTAAGCATTGTAGTTGCCGTGATAATAGCCATGGTATCCATTATAGCCTGTATAGTGAGGGTTATATCCATAGGCTCTACTCCAACCATAGTTATGATAGTAGAAATAGTCCCAATAGTCATCGTAGCCATCAATTGCTCTTAATGCGTAATCGCGTGCTACTAAGGAGAAATGAATAGCTCTATAATAGTTTCTGCGAGAGTATTGCCTTTGTGCGTAATCATTGTAATAGACTGCACGTGAAAGGTTGCTACCTCTCCAATATCCGTAATAATCTGCAATATAATAAGCCTCATCTATAATATATGCAGTTTTGTTTATTACATTTCTGGCTTTGTTTCTATTATACTTATAATAGGATGCATTTGCACTGAGGCTGATTGTAAGAAAAGCAATAATCATAACTGCTATTCCTATTAATTTTCTGTTGTTTTGGGTTTGAGCTTTCATGATATTTAATTTTTAAAATTTGTTTCTATTAAAAAGATAACAAATTACGTGCCAAAATAAAAATAAGAGGAATTTTTAGACTTAGATTTAATAGCACAAAGAGTTGTAATCGCAGTACAGACACTCTACTTCACGCTTTGAACATTCCAAATTATCATCATAGGTCAGTATTAGTTCAAGACTATTTATAAGTTGGTTGTGAAAATCATTATGGTAATCCAAATAGTTTTCAACCACATCACTTTCTTTTAAACTTGATTTTAATTTAACTGAACTTGAATAGTTTTGCTGATTGGCTTGTTTGATATAGAGTATATTTGGGTAAATCTTATCTATATTTAAGTCTTTGAGAAGTTTGTTTTCGCTAACCAATAACCATGAATACAAAAAGATTTGTAAGAAATAGTCGTTCCTTTTCAAAGGATCATCTTGAGGATTAATAAAGAAAAGCTGGTCAAAACTCACTTCTTTTTTAATGGAATTATTGGTCTTATAGTCTAATACACGTAATATGTTTTCTCCATTAACATTTTTATAATCTATCCTATCTATCTGACCTCCTATATTAATATTATTGCCTCCTATACTGACTGGTGCGGTAACTGAGTATTCCATTGCTAATATCGTAAATGGAGCGTACTTTTTGTCTATTGCAAGAAGGGTTTTCAAATACTTGGTCAGTATTTCTATCTTTATTTTGTGGAATTGGTTATATTCAATCTTTGGGTGTGTTCTTTGTTTTATTTTAAAGTACTCTTCATCAAAACTTTCTTTAACAAAGCTTTTAGCCTCTTTTTCGTAGGATTTAATGTCTTGGAGAGTAATTGTTTTTGCCTCTATTTCTGAATTGGCTCTTGCTTTCTTATCTTCTATAATCTTGGAGTAGAATTTATTTGCAGCCTTGTGGAATATCTCTCCAAAGACATTATCTTGCAATTGGTCATCAAACTCTTCAACATTCTCTATCTTTAATACTCTTTTCAGGAAAAACCTTAGTTCACAATTAAAATAATCATTAATATATGTTGGTGAGAAATAAGCCTCTGTTCCTTTTTTTATGATTTCATCAATATAAGATTTATGCTTTATTATGTTAAAAACCTTCTCCTTAGGAGGATTTATGTCAGAGAGGAAATTACTATAATGAAATTCTTTATTGGCTTCCACTTGCAATTGTTGTATAAAACGAGACATCTCCTTTGGTTTAACATCATTGGAAATGGAATTGTAAAGGAAATGAATTGATTTTGTATGTTGCAAAAGACGATAAAAATAGTATGCAAAGACTGCTATTTTACGTTCTATTGTAGTTAGGTTGTAGGCTTTGCGAATAGAAAATGGGATAAAGGAACTCTCTATGCTTACTTTTGGTAAGAAATCATCATTAGCCGAAAGGAAGAGTATGTGTTTGAAGTCTAAGCTCCTACTTTCTAAAAGTCCCATTATCTGAACACCATTGACAGGATCACCCTCAAAAGGAATCATTATGCTACTCAAACTACTACGAATAGTTTGAAAAAGCAAACTACCTTTGATTGTGATATTCTCGTTCTCAAATAAATCTTGCAAATTATTTAATGCTGTCAGTAATCTATATAACGTTTCTGAGAGCACTTCTTCAATGGAATTATGTCCTTTGGATTGGTTTTCAATATTCTTTTGAGCAACCAAACGAGCCAAAAGCTGTAAGTCGGTAAGTATTTCCTTAGCTGTGGTTTTCTTATTTAAGAATGTGGCAAGCTCACCAAAGCTTTCTATCTCATTATGACTTAAATAAACTGAATTATTCTTAATTAGCTGGTTGATTATTTTTGTATTCTCTTCTCCAAAATAGCTATGCGACATAAAAGGAATTATATCTTTCAAACGGGCAGTAGGTTTTTTGATAAGCGATAGCTGATAGTTTAGATAGTTATTTATTAAACTATACATAGAAGAGGATTTGAACTTATATCCCATTGTGATATTAACTTGTGTTTGTTCAGTGCCAATTCTTTCTGGCAAAGCAGACAAAACAGAAGGTAATAGGTCTTCATTGCATAGTATTATTGCAATATCTTTTTGCTCTAAGTTTGGGTTGGTATTAGCTAAATGATTTAACCACTCGCTAATATAACCTACTTGTGCGTTCTCATTGGGAGAAGAAATTATCTCTAAGTATTGTTGATTGTTTTCAATAAGATTTGTATTGTATAGAGGATTGTCTGCTTCAATATCTTTGGGCATAGGGAAGTTTTTAAGGTTCTCTCTCATAAACAAACCTGCCTCTTGCTTATGGTTATCAAGGTAGTAATTGTCGTAATCCCAATAGAATCTTGTTTTATAGGTTTGGTTTAACCATTTAAATATTTCTTTCTCAACATTATTAAGCACATTGAAACCAATAATACAATAGGCTCTATTTTCTTTTTTTGTAAACTCACTTAGTTTCTCCACTACATTCCTATAAAGCATTCCTGAATAACCAATACCTTTTTGAAGTAACTTCTCTTTATATGTGGTGTAAATCTCAAACAGACAATTCCAAATGGAGATAAACCTCTTTTGTATTTCGGAATTTGTATGATTATTGAAGTTAGTTTCAAAGAAGTTGCTAAGTAATTCTTTTTGTTCTTGGGTTAAGAAATCAAAGTTATTATCAATCTCTTTGTAGTCTTCTATATGCTTAAATATATGTTTGGCATTGGCAAGATGTTTATCTATATCATCAAAGTCTCTTAAAAGCATTAAGCCCCAATAATAGAAAGACTCAAAACTTTCCTTTTCTTGTGAGGGTTTGTCTTTATAATATACTTCTGAATAAACCTCATAAAGATTATATACTAAGACAATCTCTTCTGCCAAAACCAAAGAAGAATACTTGCTTACAAAATCATTAATGGTATAATATTTAGGAGAGAAAAAAGGCTTTTGAATATGTAAATATAAAGCTTCATTGAAGAATGTCTTAGCTCTTTTATTGGTGAAAATTATATTTAGATTAGAGAAGTTGTTATCAAATTTCTCTGAAATATCTCTTGCTACGTTAGAAAGAAAAGAGTCTTTAATCATAAGTTTATCTCAACACTTCTACTGAACCAACATATTCAAGGGTTTTATCGGAGCGTTTGCCTAAAAAGCGATAGAAGTAGGTGCCTTCTGGCGAAGAAGTTTTATTTGGATCCCATAGGTCTGATTCTTTACTTATATTCTTTACATTATAGATTAACTTCCCTTGGCGAGAATAAATAATTAACTCGTTTTCAGGGAAAGCATTTTGCTCAATCAAATTATGAATATCAAATACATCATTAATGCCGTCTCCATTAGGAGTTACAACATTAGGGAACATAACATTATCTACCTGCAAATCTAAATAAATTATACTATCACAACCCAAATAAGTTTGGTGCTGTTGTTCATAAATACCCGTTACACTTTCTCTAAACCCAAACAGAGTATAAACATTACCCTTATAAATATCTGCTTTTATGGTGTCGTGGTATGCGGGATTTACCTCCAAGTGCAAAACCAAAATACTATCACACCCAAACACTGTGTTGAGATTTTGGACATAAGTCCCTGAGGAATCGGCATCAAAACCAAATTCATATATATCCCCCTGACAAATGGTGTCATATATGGTGTCGTAGTAAGGATTGTGAACCGTCAAATCAAGATTGACCACGCTATCACAACCATACTGAGAAAAAAGTATTAATTGATGTAATCCTGCAACATTTGTATTAAATCCATTTTCAACATACATTTGATTTTGGCAAATAACTGCAAGTATATAAGTTGTGTCTCTTTGATCAACAATGATATTAATTGAATCAACATTCCAACACCCCAAACTATCAATAAGTTCTAATGAATATATTGTATCAATCAAAGGAACAAATGAAATTGAGGTTGTGGTATCTTGATTACTCCAAAAGTACTTACCACCATGATTAGCAAACAAAACTACAGTATCGTATTTACACACTATGCTATCTCCCAAAATTTTTAAAGGGGGATATGGTCTTTCAAGTTTAATGATTGTATCTAATATATCAACACATTGGTCATCGGCAATACCCGAAATCAATCTTACTTTTATTTCAGAAGTATCTGAAAAAGTTTTAACAGCATTAATAGTTGTAATAGTATCACCATCAGGGAAAATCCATTTAGTAGATTCACATCTTTCTCCAGTACCAGCAGGAGTAATCCCATTAGCAGAGATTGTACTTAAGTTTGTGAAATCAATAGTGTATTGACATTGACTCCAAGTATAAGAATAATCTAATTGAGATAAAGGATAACGATATCCACCATACGCAGTATAAAGGAATGTACAAGATGGATTTTCTGTAGAAGAAACTAAACAATGATAATTTACATTACTATCAACTACTGCATCAAGTCTTCTTTCTGTTGAAAGAGTTACAGATGGATTTGCAGAAGAATACCAATTATAATTAAATCCAATGGGAGCAATAAATATATTGGAGTCAACATAACCACATGTATTTGAAATAAGATTTTTTGAACCACATTTTAAGTGATAATATGCGTATCCATAATGTCCACCCTCATCGCAATCTCTTGTAGTAAGTCTAACTAAAATTCTTTGACCATGATATGGAGTAATATCAAAACCTACCAAAGTCCAATCCTTCCAAATAGTAACAGTTCCTGGCACAGAATTCCACCCTAATGAATCACTAGCATAGAAATCTGCATAACCACAAACAGGATCAATTAATGTATCATTAGCATTAAGAATTTCAAGAGTAAAACGAGGCTGATTAGTCATAGTATGCCCAGGATTTTCCATTACAACAGCATACCTCAGATACATTAAATCAAAAATATTTGTATCTACATCATAGGCATAAGTAAAACTTTCTCCTTCACCACCAGGCAACCAATTCCCCAACCTTACTGAAGCCTCTTCTCCAGGAGGAACAGTATGTAATAAGCTATCAGTTCGTGGATCGACTTCTGTTGTATCATAATGAACAGTATGTCGAGAAGACTCATTTCTATATCCATAATCTAATAATCCATGATATTGATTTGGATTAGAATATGAGCCGTATCTTGGAGCGAAATTAGTATCTTTTAGATTAGTAAAGGTTATACAGTTATCAAGTCCAGCAATATCAGTATTGATATCAATTGTTTTATAGCAATAATCTCTTAAACTATCACAAAGCGAATATACTCTTACTTCATAAGGTCTTACTGGGGTTAAATTATTAAGAGTAACTTGATTTGTATTTATCGTTGTAAAAACTAAACTATCATCTGAATAAGTTTTTAATTTATATCCAACAATCCACCCTTGAGCATTAGTATCTGAATCCCATCCTATAGTGGCTGAATGTGATTGTATATCTATTTCATACAAATTATTGGGTGCTGGACAACAACATTTAGTATAGTCCCAAACTCGATAACAATCACAATCTTCATTAGTTGTATTTTGAGGACAAACTTTTATATAGTGATATGTTCCAGAAACTAAATTACTAAAATTTGCATTAGGTAGATAAGAAATAATTGTATCAGTTTGATAATTATCATAATTATATATAGTCGAAATCCAAATAGTATTAGTATCTCTTTCTTGCCAAGATATTTCAAAGTCATTACAAGAAATATCATATGTTAAATTATATGGTGCAATTGAATTATTATTTAAAGTATTAAAACTACCGTAATTTGCATTTATATATCCACATTCATTTGAAATAGTATCACATGCAGTATAAACATGATAATAGTAATATTTACAGCTTTCAAGACCATCAAGAATTACAAAATTAGTATCACTTAAGATTTTTGTTCCATAACCAGGATTAAAATAATTTTCACTATACTCAACAATCCAATTAGTAGAGGTATCATGCTCAGACCAATGAATTTCAGCTGTAGTATCTGTTACATTTGATGAATAAAAATTATATGCATTATCATTACATACTCTATAATTGAATTCAAACCCTGAACTTGGTGTTTCTGTATCAGCAATAAATTTAATAGTTAACGGTCCCTCTGTTGATTTAATAACAACACAACCATTGTAATAAACGTAAGTTAAGTAAGAATTATTAATGTAATTATAACCATTAGTATCTCCATTATAGAAATAGACTTTACTCTTATAATAATCTTCTAAAAAGTATTGTCCAGATAAATATATAAATCCACCAGGTGTAGATGGATAAATAGTAATAGTTGAATTTACTCTTGTTGAATAGTTTCCAGTTGGACCTCCGTCATCGTAGATTGTTCCTGAATCAGAATGGATTTCTAAATAGCCGTTTGTTGGCATATTATATGTTTGGGCAAAGGAACTATTAAACAATAATACCAATAAAAATGTAGTAATTATATAAATAAAATTTCTCATTCTCTAATATTTTATCTTGCAAATATACATTTTTTTCATTTAAGTTTGGTTTGATTTAATTTATTCAAGATTTATTTTCGAAAAATCATAATAAATTATATTAAAAACCTTTTTCTATCTAATTAGATTTACAATACCCGATTTCTCAAACATTATACCATCTGAATATTTAGTTCTATATACCAACTTCCATGCATAAGCTCCACTATAACATCTTGTATTATTATAATTTCCATTCCAAGGATTAGTTGTTGATGAGTATATTAATTCACCATTTCTGTTATAAATTTCAAAACTTTCAATAGTTACTGAATTTTTATTCTCAAAAATAGGGAAGAATGTATTATTTGATAAGAAATCTGGAGTAAAAGCATTTGGTAAGAAAACATTTACATCTGGCTTTACAATAATAATAGAATCATATATCATTCCGCAAACATGTTGCATGCGAACATAATAATTTCCATAATTATTAACTATAAGTATTGAATCATTTGAGCCTGTATTCCATAAATAATTGTAGCAATAATCGCAACTCACATCTATTTCGTAAGGCATATCTTCTACTATTATATATTTATCATCAATCAGCGAATAGCTATCAATTTCTTCTGCAACTGTCAATTCTAAATTAATTATACTATCACAACCATTAACTGCTTTATATATGTTTGTGTAAAATCCTTCTTCATTTTCATAAAACCCATTAGAGTTATAATATCTTCCTTCACAAACAACTCCTGTAATGGTATCATTAGAGTAAAAAGGAGTTACATATATTGTAATTGAATCGTATCTCAAACATCCATTTTCATAAGCCTTAACAAAATAAGTTGAGGTTTCAATTGGAGACAATAAAACGGAGCTGGTAGCTTCGCCACTACTCCACTCATAACTATCAAACTCATTAATAGAAATCTCTGTTTGACTTCCTCTACAGATAACTGTATCTCCAAAAAATTCTATTTGATGGAAACCTGAATTATCAACAATAATATTGGCAAAAAGAGTATCAACACATACTCCTTCATTCATACTTGCAATTAGAATTATTGGATAAACTCCTGAGGAATCATAATTAAATGAAGGATTTTGAAGCAAAGAAACAGTTCCATCATGGAATATCCATTTTACATCATTACATTTTTCTATCTCGATTGCAATCGTATCTGATTTAGAAATTATACTTTGATTTGAAAAATTTATTTTGTACCCACAAGTATCTAAAGAGTAATCAAATAAAGGATAAGGAAACTGTCTTTGTGCTTCAAATGATAGAATAAAATTACAATCACTATTCTCTTTATATGAACATCTACAATAATATGTATTATTATCAACAGGAACAGTTAATTGATTTTCTTTTGAAATAGTATCATCTGGCTGATTAGCATTATACCATAAATAATCAAAACCCAAAGGAGCTTCGAACAATAAAGAATCTACTTGACCACAAGAGCTTTTATTTAAATATTTACTTCCACATTTAATATTATAATACGCATATCCAAAATGTCCTCCTTCATCACAATCATAAGTAGTAAATCTAATATATATATTTTGATTATGATATTTTGAAATATCAATACCTGAAGAAGTCCAATCTTTCCAAATAATATTTGTACCACTTACAGAATTCCAATCCAAATCTCCACTTGCGTAAAAATTAGTATATCCACATTGATCATTAACCAAATTTTGATTGCTATCTAAAATCTCCAATGTAAAACGAGGTTGCTGTTGCTGGGTATGATTTGGATCTTCTAAAACTATGGCATATTGCAAAATAAACATATCATAATTATTTGTATCCACATAATATAAATAAGTACAACCCTCAGCCTCTGCTCCTGCTAACCAATTTCCTAAACGAACAGAGACTTCCTCTCCTTGAGGAACAGTATGTAAAAGTCCACCCGTTCTTATATCTACTTCTAAAGTATCATAATGTATAGTATGACGACTTGAAGCATCTAAATAGCCATAATTAATCAAACCATATGATTGATATGGATTTGAATAATTACCATAAGTTGATAAAAAGTTGGGAGAATTAAAATCTGTAAAAGACAAACAATTATCACTTGAAGATGGTGCTGAGAAGAAATTAATATTTCTTGAACAATTTATGTTCATACTATCACATAAAGAATAAACAACAACTTCATAAGGATTTACAGGAGAAAGGTTAGATAAAAGAACAAAATTAGTATCAACAATTATTGTATCATAAAAATAATCATTATTTCTCCAATACACAACTATCCACCCTGTTGCAGAAGTATCGGCATCCCAAGAAATTAATGCTTCATTTGCTTGTATAGATGAAACAATTAAATTATTTGCAATAGGACAACAACATTTAGTATATATTTTTGGAGAACAAGCACATTCTGAGTTTATGAAATTTGAGAGTGCTGAATCAATTATCCTTATGCTATATAGTTGTCCTGAATTCAAGCTATCAAATACACAATAGGGAACATCCGTATAAATATAATCTCCATTTGAAAGTGAAACGAGCCAAGTAATATTTGTATCTATTTCTTCCCAAGAGAGAGAAATTTCATTGCAAGTTGATTGAATATTACCAATTATTGATTCATCATGATTTTTTTTAGTAAAGAAACTATAAATATCATAACCACATTTATTACTACAAGATAAACCAACTGTGTCGCATGTAGAGTAAATATAATAGTAGTATCTTGAGCATTTATTGAGATTCTCTAAATTAACAACATTGGTGTCAGAATATATTTTTGTACCACTCCCTAAACTAAACCATCCTTCACTATATTCAACTATCCAATTGGTAGAAGTATTATTTTCAGACCAGCTTATTGCCACACTTGTATCTGTAATAATTTCAGAAGTTATGTTGATTGGTAAATCATTACACACATAAATATCAAATTCAAAACCAAAATCAGGTGTTTCAGTATCTGCAAAAAACTTTATTGTTAATGGTCCTGAATTTGAACGAACATCAATACAACCATCATCACTAATCGAACATATTTGATTATTAGAATTTGTATCTCCACTAAAGAATAAGACTCTACTTTTATTCCATTCTTCAAGATTATATTGACCTGAGAGTCTTACATATCCACCTTGATATGAAGGATAAATTGTAACAACTGAATTTACGCGTGTTGAATAATTACTATTTTCGCCTCCATCGTCAAATAATTTACCAGAATCTGAATGTATCTCCAAATAACCTGATGTAGGCACAATATAAGACTGAGAATGCAAATCAGTAAAGTATATTACTAATAGAAATGAAATAAAAACAAATAAATAATCTTTCATATCTCTATCAATTCATTCTGCAAATATATAATTTTCAACTAAAACAACATACCTCTTTTATATTTATTATTTTACTTCAACAATTTCAGAAGATATTTGAGATTCATTGAAGTTTACAAACCATAGATAGGATTGTATTTTATTAAAGCCTATTTGTTTTATTAGTTGCTCGTAGGTCTTTATTTGTGAAGAATATTGCTTTATATTTTTCTTTGTTTGGGCAAATTTATAGTCAACCAATATTATTTCATTATCCTTCGTAATCATTAGTCTATCTGGACGCTTAGTAGTTATTTGATTACCTTGCTTTACAACAATATCTACCTCATTAAATACCTTATACTTTTCAGAAAACCAATCCTTAGCATCAGTTAAAGAAAACATATCATTGATTAAAGCCTCAAAAAACACTCTATTCTCTTGTGTAATTTCACCCTTAGCCAAAGATATATCCAATGCCTTTTGAATATCATCAATCAAAATAATATTAGAAAGAAGATTATGAAGGATTATCCCTTTGAGGCGTGGAGTAAGAATATTAGTTTTTTCTTCAAGCATTGCTTTAATATAATCCTCGGCCTGTTTGGTTTGTGAGTATCTGATTTTTGCTTCATTAAATCCTGTACTAATTGGAATCTGCTTAGGATTATCTATTGTGTACGGTAGCTCTGCTTGATTGTCTTGTGAAAATGTTAAATTTGAATTAGAGCTAATTTTATCTGCCGTTAATGGCACTACATGATAATGATAAGCATTTGTAATCTGATTATCTAAATTATCATCTTGGTCTGTTGAAGATTGAGGAATTATTCCCTCTTTTAAGAGATTATGAGAATGGAGTGCAGAGTAGATAAACTGAGATACATTTTCTATTGGAGTAATATTAGGCTCTTCTTTTGACATTTTTATATGTCCAATAACTGAAAGGGCATACTTAGGGCGAGTAAGGGCAACATATAATAAATTGAGATTATCTACATATTGTTGCAATACCTCATTGGAATAGTCTTCATCATACAATGAGTTATATAAAGACGAAAGATTAGAATAACAAACCTTTGGAACATCAGACAACTTATTCTCTAACCAAAGATGTGTTTTTGTCCCTCTTGTGTCGTAAAATTCCCAATTGGCATAAGGCACAATAACCACAGGATACTCCAAACCCTTTGCTTTATGAATAGTTAAAACTCTTATCCCTTCCACTTGGTCGCTAATTGCAATACGCTTATCCATCAATTCTTCTTCCCAATAGGTTAAGAAAGAAGTAATATCCCCTACTCCATCATCATTGCCAAATTCCTGAACCTTATCTAAGAAAGAGGTAATAAAGCCTAACTCATTGGGGTCTTGGTCAAGTTTTAACTGCTTAATAATAAATGCTATTAAATCAAAAAGAGGTTTATTTAGAAGGTTATCTCTATTTTTGAGCCACAAAAGTTCATCGACCTCTACCTCATTAGTTTTTGCTCTTTGTATATCTTCCGAAAACACATCCTTAGATGAAAGGAAATTAAGTTTTAGAGCTGAAAGTGAAACATAATTTTCTTTATTTGCAATATATCGCAAGGCTTCAATAATCAATCTAATACTTTCCGAACTCTGATAAGAAAAAGCTTGCTCAGAAACAAGGGGTAAATTAATCTCACGCAGGTATTCTGAAACCTTATCAAGCTCCTTATGAGAACGGAAAAGAAGAGCAATATCACTATATGCAAATCCTTTTGAAAGAAAATATTCTATCTCCTTTGCCAAACAAAGCCTTACATTTTCGTCAATCGAAATATCCTTTTCTTTTACTAAAAATTGACATCTTAACTCACCTTTATCCTTATAATCCTCCCTGACTTTTTGACGTGCATCCGAAAACACTGAACGCAAAACTTCCCTCTTCTGTTTACTAATTAAAGACTCATCACTTGGAAGCAAAAGCTCATTATCTTCAATCACTTTCAAGCAATCGGCAAATAGAAGATTATTAAACTCAACTATATTGCCATAAGTCCTATAATTATCTTGCAAGAACCTAATCTCAGGTTTACGAAAATTGGTTATATCTGAATTAGTAGAAAGTCCCTTATGAATATTGTTTAACAAAGTCCAATCCCCATTACGCCAACGATAGATAGATTGCTTAACATCACCCACAATCACACTTCTATAACCATTATCAAGACTTTCCGTTACTAAGGGTAAGAGAGTCCGCCAATTGAGCCTTGAAGTGTCTTGAAACTCATCAATCATAATGTATTGTAGCTTAGAGCCTATCTTCTCATAAATAAATGAAATTTCGCTACTGTCAAGAGAAATTATATCCGTTAAAAGCTTAGAAGTATTGGAAAGCAAAAATTTATTATCCTCTCTTAGTATTTCATCCCTATACTTAGCAATATCCCTCAAAAGGCCAATACGTAAGACAAAAGGCAGAACCGCCTTCCAAGTATTTAGAACCTTAATTTTAGAATCGTAAAACCTAAAATATTCTTCCATCAAAGGTATTAGAGTATCATTTGCAAAAGAAAGATTTTCCGCAGATTGATTCTGCTTAACAAACCATCCTTGTGCATCATCCTTTGCCTTAGTATAATATGCCTTATCCCTAAAATCAATCACTTCATTTTTTATTTTACACAAAGCACCGGCAATACCCCTTTGCTTATTTGCAAAATCATCAGGCGTAAGTCCCCTTTGCTCTATCAGAAGAATAAACCTTTCTCCATAGTCTTTTAACTGCTTTTCTATTAACTCAACTTCCTTTTTGCCTCTTTGCTTAAAGCTATCCCAATCCTCTTTCTTTAAGAGCTTTATGTCGGATGCAAGCATCTTAAACTTTTCCTTATCTAAATTACGCCCAAACTCCAAAAGTTCTTTTTCAACATCAATACGCTTACCTTCATCCATCTTAGAGCTAATCATACCCATATACCAATCAAACAAGAGCTCATCACTATCCGAAGCCTCTATCATACGTTCAATAGCTTTCTGCAAAAGCTGAGTTTCATCAATAATAAGATTATAATTAGAACCAATGCCTAATTCCTTAGCAATCGAACGCATAACCCTTTGCAAAAAAGCGTCAATTGTCTGTATATTAAAATAAGAATAGTCGTGTAAGATATTAGAAAGAGCTTCCTTTGCTTTAAGAGATATTGTATTGTCGTCTAAGCCATTAATCCTTTTACTTAGAGCATTAAAGAAATTACCTTTATTGTTTTTTGAAATATCTAAAAGTTCTTTGAGAATTCTTTGTTTCATTTCGGCAGTTGCCTTATTGGTAAAAGTAACAGCCAGAATAGACCTATAAGCCTTTGGATTTAAAATAAGTAGGCTCACATACTCTAAAACCAAATTAAAAGTTTTACCGCTCCCTGCCGAAGCCTTATAAACAATAAGATTAGTATTCTCTGACATAAATTCTCTTTATACTGCAAAAGTACAATATTTCTTTAATAAAAAGAATTTCTATAACAAAGCAAATATATCTTTAAGAGTATTAATGAAATCAAGAGTTAGTAAATTAATATCAAGAGTTAGTAATTTAGAATCAAGAGTTAGTGAATTAGAATCAAGAGTTAGTTTTTTGAATCAAGAGTTAGTTTTTTGAATCAAGAAATTAAAAAAAATAATCGGTGCTTAATTTTGTCTAAACACCGATTATTTTCAAATAAGACTTATTTACTTTTATGCAAGTTATGCTTATTTTTTCATATTTGCATTTCTCAACACTGCATCAATTGATGGCTCTTTCCCGCGAAAACGTTTGTACATAGTCATTGCTTCATCGGTGCTACCCTTTGAAAGAATTTCGTTCTTAAACTTAT
Organism: Bacteroidales bacterium UBA5371; assembly: GCA_002407855.1. Taxonomy (GTDB): domain Bacteria; phylum Bacteroidota; class Bacteroidia; order Bacteroidales; family P3; genus UBA10566. The sequence goes on along the minus strand of DHPF01000006.1, from coordinate 244,385 downwards.
CTGCTGTTGTCTTATCAAAAATATTACCTGCTTCTAAGAAAGCATCAAATGCGTCAGCATCCAACACTTCTGACCAAACATAAGAATAGTAACCAACTGCATACTCACCTGTAAATACATGAGCAAAATAGGTTGAACGATAGCGTGGTGGTATTTGAGGGATTAAGCCTATCTTATCCATAGCTTTTTTCTCAAATGCTATGATATCATCTATCTTATCTTTGGAACTTAAAACATGATATTCCATATCAAGATATGCAGCAGCATATCTTTCAGTCATTCCATAAGCTATATCAAAGGTTTTAACTGAGTTGATTTTATTTAAAAGAGCATCTGGTATTACTTCGCCCTTCTCGTTTTTTGCAAACATTTTAAGTACTTCTGGTTGTGAGAACCAATGTTCTAATATTTGTGAAGGCAGTTCCACAAAGTCTCTTGGAACGGTTGTTCCTCCTGTGCTTGGATAGGTACAATTGGAAAGGAGTCCGTGTATTGCATGTCCCATTTCGTGAAATACTGTTGAGGCTTCTTCGGCTGTTAGGGTTGTTCTTCCGGAAGGGGATTTTGCATAATTGAAGCATACAGTTATAATTGGAGTTATTTTCTTTTCTCCTTTTACGTATTGTTCTCTATATCCATTACACCATGCTCCTGAGGTTTTGGATTCTCTTGTATATGGGTCCCAATAAAGTATGCCTACGTGCTGATTCTTCTCATTCTTGCACTCGTAAACTTCTACATCTTTTTCGTAAACTTGTATATCTGTTCTTGGAGTAAAGCTTAATCCGTATAGTTTGGTTATTACGTCAAAACAGCCTTGTCTTACGTTGTTTATTTCAAAGTATGGACGGGTTTGTTCTGCATCAAAATTATATTTTTGCTTCTTTAATTTTTCTGCATAATAAGACCAATCCCACGCCTCTAAGGTTGCTCCTTTATGGTCTTTTGCTAAGAGTTTTTGAAGTTCTAATACGTCTTTCTTTGCTGCTGGAACAGAGTATTTCAATAGCTCTTCCAATAAATTATATACTTCCTTAGGAGTTTTGTTCATCCTTTCTTCAAGCACATAATCAGCATAGGTCTTATAGCCTAAGAGTTCGGCTTTGGTTGCTCTTAGATTAACTATTTGTTTTATTACTTCTTTGTTATCGGTTTGGCCTCCATTATTGCAACGATTTACTCTTGCATTGAATATCTTTTCTCTTAAATCTCTATTCTCTGCATATTGTAGGAATGGAAATACAGAAGGATTATCCAAGGTAAATATCCATTTGCCTTCTTGCTTTTTATCTTTGGCTGTGCTTGCTGCTTGGTCAATTAACCATTGAGGCAATCCTTTTAAATCTTCTTCTTTATCAATTACAAGTGTATAGGCTTTTGTTTCTTTTAGTTGGTTTGAACCGAATTTTGATTCTAATTTGGTTAGTTCTCCATTTACTTTCTTCAACTCTTCTTGCTGGTCTTTATTGAGTAATGCTCCTGAACGTACAAATTTCTTATAAGTTTTTTCAAGAAGCATTTTCTGTTCTTGATTAAGGTTCTCTTTTTCTTTATTATCCCAAACGCTTTTTACTTTCTCAAAGAGTTTTGCGTTCATCGTGATTTCATCTTTATGCTTAGCCATCATTGGGCCAATCTTTTCTTCAAGTTTTTGGATGTCTTCATTTGTATTTGCAGCTGTCATATTATAGAATACTCCTGCTACTTGTGCTAAAAGTTCTCCGCTGTAATCAAAGGCTGCTATTGTGTTCTCAAAGCTTGCTTTTTCTTTGTTTTTGATTATCTTTTCTATCTCATCATTATGTTCTTGCATTGCTGCTGTGAATGCAGGTAGATAGTCTGTAACTTTAATTTTTTCAAATGGAGGAGTTCCAAAAGGAGTATCCCAAGTTTGTAATAATGGATTGCTGTCTTTGGAAAGGTCTTTGTTTTGACAAGCTCCAAATAATAATGCTGCACTTAGCATAAATAAGATTTTCTTTTTCATGTTTGTTTATTTAATTTGTTATTTCTCGTCTATAAAATTTATTCAGTCATCAACTGTTTTCTTAAATTTGAATTTGGGTTCTTCCTTATTGATTAGCCTTATTATATTCTTCCTGTGCGTGTATGGTATAAAAATAGCAACTAAGCACGTAAAGACTATTAAAGGAACATAAACCTGATAATTTAACCAGTGTCCACATGTTACATAAAGTATTGGAAATGCTATTGAGGTTAGAATAGAAGCTAAGGAAATGAATTTGGACAAAACGAATGTTATTACAAATACTGCAAGTATTAAAGGTAAGAGGTGTTCAAAAATACCTATTACTACTCCAAGCATTGTGGCAACACCTTTCCCTCCTTTAAAACCTACATATATTGGTAGGGCATGGCCAATTACAGCAATTATTCCCAAAACTAATTTAAAATATGTAAGGTATTCTGCTCCTGAAACCATTCCCCATATTTCAGTATAGAAACGTCCGAAAAAGTTTCCAATATAAACAGCAAACCATCCTTTAAAAGCATCTATGCCCAAAACGAATAAGCCTGGTAATAGTCCAAGTACTCTTATAGTATTGGTTGCTCCTGAGTTTTTACTTCCCTTTTCTCTAACATCAACTCCATAAAAGGACTTCCCTATCCATACTGCCGAAGGAATAGAACCTATCAAATAGGCAAGTATCCCTCCTATTGCTAACATTACATAATGAATTAAAGTCATAATTACTCTTTATTATTATCTTCTATCGTTTCGTCAATTTTTTCCAATCTTCGAATAAAATCTCTTTTTTCATTTGGTGTTGCCAAGCGATAAGTATATATTTTTCCATTAGGGGCTTTAAATTCTCTATCATTATTTGGCACCACCTTAATATAATCATTAAACATTTCATAAGAAGACATAACACTCATTGATGCTCCATTATAAGAGAAAAAATACCAATGGTCTGGATTGGCTTCTATATATATCCTTATTTCATTTGAAAGAGCAGTTCTTAATAATTGTATTTTTGTTCTTATCTTCTTATTAACCTGATATTTTCCTACTATACTCAATTCCGCATCTCCATAAGAAACATAAGAGTTTAGAATTGGGTCCCATTGCATTCTTACATTAGAAAAATATAATGAATAATCCATGTTTTTAGGTATTTCTTTCCACTCTCCTGTAATTAATAAGTCTTCAAAGAGTTCATTACCCGCTTCTCCAAACATTGATACAAGTTGGTCTTTATATTTAGAGGTTTCAAATTCTATTGGAATTAAATTCATATCCTCATAAAGCTCTACCCCCATATAGTCTAAGGCTTGTTGATTAAATGGAAATCTTAAACCAAGGCTCATATTTATGTCAGCAGTAATTCTATTATTATTTATTTTTATCTCTCCATAATTAGTTGTTGTTAAAAGTCCAGAATTATTAAACCCAATATCAATTACTCCTTGTCCTTTGGCATCACAAGTAGATTTATTCAACACCAAATAATCTCCTAAGGCTTCTTGCATATCTTCTAATTTCTCCATCGAAGCTATACGATATTCATTTGAAGCCTTATCATAGGTTAGAAATCCTTTTGCTTTCATAAAAGTATTATCTGCTTCTTTATCATTTGTTAAAAAAGCTGATTTTGGTTGCATATTCTTTGTTGAGAATTGTAAAGAAGCTGTTATTCTCTGTCCATCAAGTGAGGTCGGAGCTTCTGCAATTGGAATATATATTTGGTTTGCATCAACCCTTGATTTAAACTTAACCCAAGCTAAGTTTTGATTACAATTATGTGTTAGCTGTACTCCTCCATCAAATAAGTAATTACTATCTTGTGCATCAACTTGAACTATTCCATAGAAATCAAATGCAGAACTAAGAGGTATTGCATTTTCTCTATTAATAGTTCCAATAGCAATAGTTTGTGTTGGAGCTGGATTTATCTTTGACATTAATATAGGATGTTTTTTATTGTTTTCATCTATATAATCAATGTATCCATTTGCAGTATATAAAGCAGAAGAGAATATATGAACCTTTGCATTATAGAATTCATGCAATTGAGTTTCTGTATTTACAAGTATTTTTGCGGTTTCAATTGTGTCCATCTGAGCTCCTGGACGAATGATAATTGTTGCATCTGCTGGGCGTATGGCTGCGTCTGCACTTCGAATAAGAAATACTTCTTCGGCCGTTAGTTTGTTTGTTTTTAAACTAAGGTTTGCAGAAACAGAATTAAATGTTAATCCTTTTTGAAGAGGATTAGTTGCGGTGAATTTAGCCCCTGGTTGTTCTAAAGTAACCAAGGTCTTTAAATCTTTATTAGGAAAGTCTCCTGATTTCACACTTTCTGAATTAAGCAATGAAAGTTCTTTTGAGTCCATTGCCCAATCAAACTTATCTACTTCACAAGTATATTGCAAATATGTTAAATCGCAAGGCTTTACTCCCTGCATTGAAGTAAACTCTCCCTTTCTCGTTTTAAAATCCACTATGGCTTTTACTTCTTTTGCCCTAAAAGCAACATCGCTTCCAGTTAAAGAATTGAGAGTAAAATTAGATGTATCGGCACTATAACTTATATTTTTGAACTTAAAATTAGTTGATTCAACAATCATTTCCGCTGCCTTATTTGTTCCACTACCTGTTAGTCCACTTGGTCTAACTATAAGACTTCCTGAATGAAAAGCCTCTCCTTTAAACATATAGAAAGGTTCTGCTTTTTGCTCAACTAACATATAATCTTGATAAGGGTACCAATGTTCCAAGGTTTTAGTTACACTTACATCAGGAAACTCTATGGTTGTTTTATTCTCACATATAAATTTATCGGTTGTGCAATACATTGAGTCGGGAAGGAATACAAACATTCTCGAATCGGAACGAGAGGCTATATATTCTAAATATCCTGCACCTAAAAGCCCTTGAAGGCTTAAATCAACCTGATTGTAATATTTCCCTTTCCCTCCATAAGCAGGTAGTCCCGCTTGTGGAGTGTTGATAAGAAAACCAAGAGAATAATCTTTCATAACTTTTAAAGGCTCTTTTATATCTGGAAATATGCCTGCTGAATTCAAAACACCTGTAAATCGCAAGCTATCTGTTTTGAATGTCATTAGGTCTTTTATCTTGAAAGGATCTAACTTATAAAAGAACCTATCTCTTGAATAAAGTCCATTTTGTATCCTCGGCTGGTCATAATACACATAAGAATTCTCCAAAGATGAAAGCATTGGATAACCCACAACTCTTTTTATACTACTTTTATTATTTGGAGCATCTATCAAGAGTTCACAAACTAAGTTTTGAAGGGGAGTTTGAATTTTGACAATCTTATTAGTATCCTCAAATAATGGGACAAAGAAAGCCATTGAGTCAATCTTAGGGAGATTTAGAGCAAACCTCTCATAATCAAAATAACATCTCTCTCCTCCCATAATAAACCTCCCTGCTGTTACTCTTCCATTAAATTCAAAGCTCCTATTCTTTTTCATAACTATTTCTCCGTTTACAGGAGCAATATTAACAAAATGAGTATCGGATAAAGAGAAGTTTTCTATGCCATACATTCTTAAATCCATATCTAATATATTCAAAACGGCATTTGCTTGCTTCTTTGTGGAAGAAACAAAACGTATGTTATCATAGTCTTGCTTCTTATTGTTAGCTAATATATAATCGTATATCTTAGGCTTTATTATTGCTGTCTTACGATAAGACTCATAGTTAATAAACCCTCCTATTGCTAAACGCATAAGCATAACTTCTGCTTGAGTTTGGTCCATTCCAATGAATTTGGCAAACTCTTTAACAGAAATGATATTCTTCTTATACCTATCAGCAAATGCCTTTATTCTATAAATAGGATTTATCTCATCAATGCCTTGAAGTTTGTCCCATTTAGATTCAGTGTAATAGTTATTAGATTCAAAGGTTGCGAAAGCAACAGTATTCTCAGGACCTTTTATTGAAGTAAATTCTATTGTATGCCCGTCTAATGTGGCATAAACAGCTTCCGTATAAACATCTATTGCATGATAAGAATCTATCCAAGGACTTGCAGATATACCCTCTTTATTATTAATACAACCTATCTCTTTTGAACTTTTATTATATCTAAACAATAAGCCAGGGTGATATATTGAATCGTTATTTACGTAGAAAGTTACTTGACAATCCTTAGAGGCAATCCCATCTTGACTAAAAGGATGAACAATTGCCTTTGCCTTACAAAAAACTTTCCCTTCTTTCTTAATAACCAATTCGGCAGGTTCTATAGCATCACCTGTTCCTAAGAACTTACCGCCTTGCTGAGTAAAACCACCAACATAATCAACATCAGGAAATATATTCTTGATAATTTCCTCCTTCTTAAAAGAATTGAAACGAGGATAGGTTGCATCGCCAGCCTTATCAGAACATTGGTCTTCAAGAGTACCTTGTAATTTATGCTGAAAATATTCTTTATTAGTGAAAAGTACTGAGTCGGCAAAAACATTTGCTCTTTTCAAATTCACAGAATAGGTAGATAACTCTGCATAAACTTGGTCTTTTGGAAGCCCTGCCCTTGTCCAATCTATTTTACCTCCCTTGCCTTCAAAACTCTGTTCAACAATAAAAAACTTCCCTATTGTAGAATAAATAGTGTTTTGGTCTTTTTGTGAAGAATAGGTTAAATCTATATTGGAAGTAAAGTCGGCATAAGGACCTCTTAAAGTATCTATTCTTATTGTATATCCATTATGCTTAGCATTCCAATTAACAGTATTGGAACTATAAAGAGAATTATACTTAACCAAATTTAAAGAAGAGCTCACTGCATTATTGAACCCACCCAAAGTGGAAGACTTAATTGCCCATTGTAATCCTTTAAACCATTGATTAAAACTTTCCTGCGATTGATTAGTTGTTTGAAAGGCTATCTGAGTCTCAATAAAATCGTAGAACCCAGGAATAGGACGAACTCTTTTCTTCAACATATCATTAGAAAGGCTCATTACATCTTTCTTCTGTTGAGTTGGCATTGCCAACCAAACGTCTGTATATTTAAGGATAAGCTCCTCGTACTCCTTTTGCTTATCCTTTTTCATATTTACATCAGAGAGATAAAACTCCTTTAACTCCTCAACATATGTATCTGCATTACCACTAAAAGCCTTAAATCTTTGAGCATACGAACTGAAACTCAATAGAAGTATTGAAATTATTAGAACAATTCTTTTATTCATCTTAAAATATTCTCATTTCTTTATAAAACGTAAAGCTGCCCAGCTTTCTTTTGAAATATGATCAATTAACACTAAATTATTTGCTTTTGCCATTTGAGTTAAGGCATCTACATCACTATCATAAAACCCACTTAAAAGCAATACACCATTAGTTCTAAGGTGCTTTGCATACAAAGCCATATCTTGTAAAAGAATATTACGATTTATGTTAGCAATAAACAAATCATAATCCTTGTTTAAATTGCTTGCATCAGAAAGCCTGACGTTTATATCAGCATTGTTATTAAGTGCGTTTTCCTTAGCGTTCTCAAAAGCCCACTCATCATTATCCCAAGCATCAACCATTTGAGCTCCTTTCTTTTTACACAAAATGGCTAAAACACCTGTACCTGTCCCCATGTCCATTACATCCTTTCCATACACCTGTTCATCTTTTAAGAACTGAATAATTTGGTAAGTTGTTGGGTGATGAGCCGTTCCAAAAGACATCTTTGGAGAAATTAAAATATTGTATTTAACCTCTGGCATTTCAGGATGAAAACCAGCCCTTACATAACAAAACTCTTCAACCAAAACAGCCTTATAGGATTTCTCCCACTCACTATTCCAATCCTGCTGCTCAATCTCCTTAAACTTAGTAGAAACACAAATATGAGGATTATTAGCTTTGAAATTCCCCAATAACACATTTAAGGCCTCTTGATTAAAAACATCTTCCCTGCAATAAGCAAAAAAGCCATCTGCTTTGTCCAAAAAGCTATCAAATCCAATATCGCACAAATCACTCTGCAAAACCTCAGAACAGATTTCCAAAGAACTCAAAGTAAGCTCTAATTCTATATATTTCATTTATCTTCTAAACTAATAAGCTCTGCTTAGAAAGACTTGATAATAGTAATAAAGTCTTCTGCCTTCAAAGAAGCTCCACCTATTAAACCACCATCAACATCCTTATTTGCAAAAAGTTCCTTTGCATTCTTACTATTGCAACTGCCTCCGTAAAGAATAGAAATGTTATCAGAAACTTTTTTACCATACTTTTTCTCTAATAAAGAACGAATAAAAGCATGCATCTCTTGAGCTTGACTACTTGTAGCAGTCTTTCCCGTGCCAATAGCCCAAACAGGCTCATAAGCAACAACTACATTAAGCATTTCTTTCTCTGTAAGGTGAAACAGAGCATCCTTTACCTGCTTTTCAACGACCTTAAAATGCTTATCCTTTTCCCTATCCTCAAGCACCTCTCCGCAACAAAATATAGGCCTAATGCCGTTTTCTAAAAGCCTATCAACCTTTTGAGCAATATCCTTTGAAGACTCCTTAAAATACTTCCTTCTTTCACTATGCCCAACAATACAATACTCAACATCCATAGCCGAAAGCATTTGAGCAGACACCTCTCCCGTGTAAGCACCATTATTCCAGCACGCCACGTTTTGAGCTCCCGAGAAAAACAAACCATCTTGAGCCAAATCAGAAGCAAGTTCAATATAAGGCATTGGAGGACACAAAATAACGTTTGGCTTAGCCTTAAAACCCTCTAAGCCAGAAACAATCTCATCAATTAAAATCTCTGCCTCTGAAAAGCTAAGATTCATTTTCCAGTTCCCTGCAACAATATTTTTTCTCATAAAAAAAAAGATTTAATAATTAGTAAAAAGTAATTTTATGCAAATATACGCTTTTTTATTTAAAGCGATGGGGTTTCTAAATTTCTTATCATTTAATTTTAGATTACATATTCAGACCCCTTAACCCAAAAGCAGAAACAAGAAGCACTCTGTAAAATTATGTAAACAAAAGAATTAATCAACATCAGAGCAAAGAAAATTAATACTAAACTTGATTGAAAAAATATATAAAGCCTTCAAAATAATCCCAACGCCTATCAAAATATATTTCAACGCCTATTGAAAATAATCCAAACGCCGTTTAAAATAATCCTAACGCCGTTTGAACAAATCCTAATAGTTATTAGAAAAAATCCTAATAGTTATTGAAAAAAATCCTAATAGTTATTAGAAAAAATTTCAATAGGCATTGAAAAAATTTTCAATAGGCGTTGAAAAAAATTCTGATAGGCGTTGAAATATTTTTCAATAGGCGTTGAAAAAAATCAAATCCTAAAACCCTTTGTTGCAATGCTTTTAAGGAATATTTTATGGCAATTGGACAAAATTGAAACTTGATTTGGAGAAATTGTCTTTTGATTTAGATTTCCCGAAACTTGATTCTAATAAATTGTCTCTGGATTAAAATTTCTTAAAGCTTTAATCTGCGGGAAGATAATAAAGAATCAACCTTTCACAACCCTTACTCTTGGGTCAATTACTCCGTAGAGAATATCTACAACTATATTAAGGATAACCAAAAGAACGCATATAACAAGCAGTGCTCCCATCACAACCGGAAAATCATACTTCTCTAAACCATCTACAATCACTACGCCAACGCCCTTCCAGTCAAAGATATATTCTACAAAGACAGCTCCTGCCATCAAAGAAGCAAACCAACCCGAAACACTTGTTATAACAGGATTAAGAGAGTTCTTTAAAACATGATGACGTAATATTTGAAATTGCGTTAGTCCCTTTGCCTTTGCTGTTCTAATATAGTCTTGCGACAATACTTCCAACATAGAACTCTTAGTTAGTTCCGAAATAACGGCAAGTGGTCTTATGCCTAAGGTGAAGGCTGGCAGGATAAGGTTTTTTAAATCTATAAATTCTCCTCTTCCTAAGCTATCTACTCCATATAGGCTTCCAAACATTGATAGTCCAGTGTAGGGAGCTAATAAATAAGCAAAAATCCATGCAAAAACTATTGCGGCAAAGAAAGAAGGCAGACTCATTCCAATGGTGATAAGCAATAAGTTGAGCTTGTCAAAGAGAGTATTATTGAATATTGCAGAAAAAGCACCTAAGATTACACCAATAACTAATGCAAAGCTCATGCTTGCGATGGCTAAGATAAGAGTGTTGGGGAAAGCCTCTGAAAGAATATCTGCTACCTGTCTTTTGCTTTGGTAGGAGCGTCTGAGATAGGGTTTCTTGATAACTAAGGTTGTGTTATTATTGTTTAGAAGCTGGGTATAGCTATATTTGTCATTATCTAAATAGACTATGCTTTGGGGATTCTTCTTGTGAATAGAGAGTGGGCTTAGGTCGTTTAGATATAATAAGTATTGCTGCCAGAGGGGTTTGTCTAAGCCTAAGTCTTTGCGGATTATCTCAACACTTTGTTCATCTGAGCGTTGTCCAAGCATCATTCTTGCCGAATCACCTGGCAAAATATTAAATAGGAAGAAGACTAATGTGATAACTCCTATCAATACTAATAAGCCATAGCCTATTCTTTTTAAAATAAAGTTGAACATTTATTTGTGTTGCTATATTTATTTTATTTATTCTTGTGCTATGTTTAATTTTTCAAACTTTGGAAGGCATCTCCACGACCATTTCTTTTTTACTACACCATTTTCTATCATTACTACACCAGGGTTAGAACGCATCATAGTTTGTATTGCTTTATCATCTGTGGAGTACATCATTATGCTTGTCCAATTATGTTTGTCGGTAAATTCTTTCCATTTATTTATTGGGCTGGCTGTAATTAGTGCACTTGCGTAACCCTTGTTTGAAGCTTGCTTTTCAAATTCTGATATTTTAGCTATTGCTTTTTCACTTGGCTTAGATAAATCTACAAGAGTAAATATAAAGAGAGTACCTTCATGAGATAGGATTTCAAAAGCCTCGTCTTTGTTATCAATAATACCCATCATAGAGAAACCATCAGCTGCGATGGTATTGGTATTGATTATTCTGCTACTTATGAAGGTCCAATTGGTTGCAAAGTTAGGGTCATCTTGATAAGCTTGCATTAAATCTTCCATCCCAAACTCTTTTTCTTCTTGAGTTATATTGTTTTTATATGTTGCATAACTTATAGGAGCTGTTTGTTCATCTTGCATTGGAACCATTTTATTTCCTTCTTTCCATGGGCGAAAGTCTATCATTGGTTCGTAAATGGCATTGATACTTGTAAAGATTAAAATTATAAGTACTACTATCACTAATAATACTCTTCTGGTATTATCTTTGAGTTTAGGTTCTTTTATCTTATCAAATACAATTGCGAGTACAAGCATTATGTCTAAGATAATATTCTTAAAGAAAGTCTCCCAATTGGTTAGCTTTACAGCATCACCAAAGCAACCGCAATCAGTAACTTTGTTTGTTAGAGCATCTATAAGTGTTAGAATAGTGAAGAATATCATCATTAGAGACACTATCCATGTTATTGGTTTTTTGTATATGCCCATCACTAAGAGCACTCCTACAACAAATTCTAAACTACATAGTACTATTGACATAATTATTGGCAAGGCATCAATTCTTTCTATTAAGGAAGAGAAGCCAAAAACGTTTAAGTATTCTGTAATTTTATAGGCTGTTCCATAAGGGTCTACGCTCTTAACAAAGCCTGAAAAGATAAAAACTAATCCTACTATTATTCTAAATATTCTCCCTAAGTATTTCATATTGTTTTTTGTTTTAATAATTTATAATTTATTGTATTTTAATGCTTGCAAACACTCCATAGTTAATAATGTCGTAGTAATTTGCATCAACGCCTTCCGAAACAAAAACCTTTCCTTTATTGTCTTCTATTTCTTTTAGTCGCATTATTTTCATAAGTATTAAATCCACAATGGAGCTTACCCTCATACTTCGCCACGCTTCACCATAGTCATGGTTCTTATCTTGCATTAGTTCTTTGGCTTTTTGTGAATATTTATCAAAAAGTTCTATTGCTGTTGTAAATTCTAACTTTTCTTTATCGTTAGCAACACCAAGTTCTAATTGAATAAGGGCTATTATAGAATAATTAATTATGCCAATAAACTCCGACATAATACCTTCTTCTATTTTCATAACTCCTGATTCTTGAAACTGACGAATACGATTTGCTTTAATAAAAATTTGGTCTGTTAGAGAGGGAAGTCGTAAAATCCTCCACGAAGCTCCATAATCTTTTAATTTAGCAGAATATAAGTCTCTGCATTGCTTTATTATTTGGTCGTATTCTTTTGATGTATTCATTTTTTTCTTTGTATTACAATGATTAGTATATAATATTTATGTACTTTTGTTAAATCTTTCTAAGAGAAAAAACACTATGAATTTGAGCAGTAAAATTACTAAATTATCTTGTAATAGCACAATTAATTTGCAAGGAAAATTAATTTCGTTTGAAAAACCCTTAATAATGGGGATATTAAACCTTACTGAAGATTCCTTTTCTGATGGAGGGAAATACATAAATAATATAGATAAAGCACTTTTCCACTGCCAAGAGATGATTGAACAGGGAGCAGATATTATTGATATTGGAGCTTGTTCAACTCGTCCTGGTGCAATTTTAGTCTCAAAACAAGAGGAGTTAAAGCAATTAATTCCCGTTATAAGAGCAATCCGAAAAGAATTTCCAGATATTATTATCTCTATTGATACAGTCTGGGCAGAGGTTAGCAAAGAAACTATTAAAGAAGGAGCAGATATTATTAATGATATTTCAGGGGGACAATTTGACTCAGAACTTTTCAAAGTTGTTGCAGAGCTAAATGTTCCTTATATCCTAACTCACACCCCAACTACTCCTGACAAAATGCAAGAAAAAACCACATATAATAATATATATATTGATATGTGTAATTATTTCTCTGAAAAGATAAGTCTTTTAAGAAGCTTAGGGGTTAAAGATATTATCTTGGATTTAGGCTTTGGCTTTGGTAAAACAATAGAACAAAACTACTTTCTTTTAAATCATATAAACGATTTCAAAGTCTTTGAACTGCCCATACTAACCGGCATTTCAAGAAAAACCATGATATATAAGCCTCTAAATGCAACCCCGCAAGAAGCACTTAATGGAACAACCTTTTTGCATGCTTTGGCTCTTTTGAATGGCAGCAGTATAATTAGAGTGCACGATGTTAAACAAGCAAAAGAATGCCTTACTCTTTTTGAATTAATAGATAAAAACAAATAAAATGATTGAATTAGCTATCCAACCTCTAAGATTAATAGACTTTATTGATATAATACTATCTTGCGTATTAGTTTATTTCATATACAAAATGCTAAAAGGGACTAATGCCCTAAGCATACTTATTGCATTTTTTGTCCTTTTTATTATTTGGCGAATTGTTTCCTTCTTTCAGATGCATATTCTTTCCGAGATAATTGGGCAGTTTATAAGCGTTGGTGCAATAGGAATTATAATAATATTTCAGCCAGAGATAAGACGTTTCTTTACAATGATTGGCTCCAAAAGTATGGAAAGAGGCAAACGAGGAAAGTTTCTCTTTTGGAAAATTACTAATAAGAAAGAAAATAATTTAAATACCTCTGTGTTGGTTCAAGCATATCAACATCTTTCTCAATCAAAGACAGGAGCTTTAATAGTTCTGTCAAAACGAAATGACTTAGAAAGCATAATACATACTGGAGAAGTTCTGGATTGCGAAATTAACTCCCAACTAATTGAAACCATATTCTTTAAGAATACGCCTTTGCACGATGGTGCTTTAATAATAAAGGGCAATACTATTAAGGCAGCAAGATGTATTTTGCCTGTAAGTACAAATTATAATATTCCTGCTTCATTAGGATTAAGACATCGTTCTGGAATTGGCATTACCGAACAAACCGATGCTATTTCCATAATGGTAAGCGAACAAACAGGAAATATATCCATTGCAAAAGCAGGAAACTTAGAAGAAAACATATCTCCTACTCGCCTTCAAGAGTTTTTAAATAACGAATTTAATTCTTAAAAACTAAATTAAACCCATAGCAAGAGCAATTGAAATAATTATAAGCATAATTGCTACCAAGGTTTGAATGCTTCTAAATGTAATCTTCTTTAAGAGCTTCATACCAATGTAAGCACCTACAATTGCAGAAAGAGTTGCAGAAATTACAAGAGTGAGGTTTTCATGCAGACTTGAAGCTGAAAAACGCGTAATATAAACACTCAATCGAGTAAAATCAATAAAACAAGCAATCACTACTCCTGTTGCTATATAAGCCTCTTTGGAAAGTCCACTCTTAATTAGAAAAGCACTTCTGATTGCTCCTTGTATTCCGGTTAATCCTCCAAAAAATCCACTTAAAACCCCTCCCAAAACAAGTTTATCTTTCCCAAAACTAATCTTTTGAAATCTTGGTAATATTTCAAATAAAGCAAAAAATACCAAAAGAATTGCAATTATGAGATTTACAGGAGTTACCAAAAATTCTTTTTGAAAGAGTTGATAAGTAAAAAGAGAGGGTAAGGTGGTTATTTTCAAGAGCAAGAAGGCTCCTAAAAAAGATGCAATTACAGCAGGAATTCCAAAACGCAAAAGAACTTTCTTGTCGGCTTGTTTTCCAACCAATGCAACTTTAAATAAATTGTTTGCAAAATGAACAACGCCCGTTAGAGCAATGGCAATATCTATTGGGAAGAAAATTGCAAACAAAGGCATTAGAATTGTTCCAAGCCCAAAGCCAGAAAAGAAAGTTAGTATAGCAGTTAGAAAGGCAGCTATTGAGATAAGTATAATTTCCATATTAATAAGTTTTTAGTTTTCTAAATACAAAAATAATATATCCATAAGACTTTATTGGTTTTTTATATTAAGAATATATTAAATCGTACAAAAACCATCTCTTAGCCAAATCAAATAAGAAAAAATTGAAATCAAAAGATAAATTATTAACTTCAAAAGATAATTTCTTTAAATAAGGTTTCCGTGAAGTTAAACAAATACTTTTTGAATTTCTCTAAACTCTTTTTTTAAGATAACAAAGTAGAACAAAAAAGTATATTATTTTATGCTTTTTATTGCTCCATTATTAGGATTAAACTCAATGTTTTTATTTTTGGTTATCATTGATTTAATCACACCATACTGGTTTAACTCTACGCTTTTTGAGAATGTTTTTTTAGGAGTTTCAACACTTATCAAAACAAGTTCTGGAATAGCATAATACACTCCATTAATACCGCTGGCTTCTTTTTCTTTAATATTGACTACAACTGATGTATCGGGATTTGCAGCAGCATTAGGTCTTTCTTTTAGAGCCTTGGTTTGATTATTTGTTTTAAAACGGGCTAAGAGAGGAATAGGGCTTGAGCTCAATTGTAAAACAAGGTCTTCCTCTGAAATAATTGGCTTCACAGGTGTTAGGGTGTAGGTATAAATTTCTTCAACAACGGTCTCTACTCCTGTAAACATAGAAACATATCCATCAATCATTTCGTCCAATTGCTTATACATAAAATCTACTGTTGTGTTTATGTACGTTCCTTCCAAACCTCCTGAAAGTATATCTATTTGTCTATCTCTAAGTTGTTCAATTTTCTTTACTGCATCAGCAGCTGTCATATTTACCTTTTCAAGCATTCCTCTTTGTTGCAAACGTGTTTCAAAGATTGGCTTAGTCTTAATGGAAGAGAGCTCTTCCATAGGTTTTGAATAAGAACTTGATTCATTCTTTTCTTGATTAAACTCTTGGGTCTTTTGAGTTTTATAGCCACTTTTCTTTCCCTTTACTCTTATACTTTGAAGAGTGCCTTCGCAAGAGGTAAGCACATCAACCTTATCATTTTTGAGAATTAATGAATATTGATAGAGGTTACTCGCATTAGTATTAGTAGATATTTTTATATCTTTTACCTCATATTTAACCTCATCACTTGTTATTATATCTTTAACTCCTAATAAGTTACTTTGATTTGCAAATACTCCCTTTTGTTTTATGGTTTTGGTAAATGTAACATCAAAAACTACTTCCGTGCTTGCTGGAATGTTATAGTAGTAAACTGGTTTATTTGCTGTTTTTGGTGTATATTCTACTGGATAAGATTTGTAGGTTGAAGAGCAAGAGTTAAGCCCTATACCAACTAATAATATTAAAATTAGTTTTTTCATTTTGTTTATTTATTTTTTTATTTTTACTTCTCTAATCGGTTTTAATCTAAACACTCCGTATTTATCATTCTTTCTGATGTATTGATACGAAAATCCTTCTTTATGTGCGTAATATAAGAGGTTTGCCATTTGTTCTAATTCACTTTGCACAAGATCTGTATCAATTATTGTAAATACCTTATTAAAATCCTTATCTATTATCTTCAACTCTTTACCTTCAACCACAAAAGCATAACCTTTTGTCATTGGAGTTATGTAATTATAACGTATATCATTGATTGGTTTTAAAGTTTTTCTATTTGCATATAACATTCCTTTACTATCTTTAACAATAATGATTGAATCAAAGACCTCTCGAAACTCTTTATAATTGATATTAATAATTTGGGCATTAGGCATTAGTTTATTGTTTCTAATTATGCCTCTTTTTAAAACATTTTCTTCAAGATATAGTATTGAAGAATCGGTAATATCAATTATTGAATTGAAACCATCGTAGATTTTATTTCCTATTGTTCCAAATAGAGTGTATCGGTTATTTCTTCTTGCAACAAAGAAAGTATCTGCTTCCAAATAAACTCTAACTTCATCGTATTCTGGATAAACATACATTAAGCCTTCTTTGGTAATAATTCCCTTTGCTCCATTTTCAATTTGGTTATAAAAACCTTCTTTGTTGGCTGGTTCAATATCTTCATAAAAACCTTGAAAGATTACTCTGCCTCTCCTATTTAATAATGCCGTTTTATTATTTGATGTGATTGCCTTTATATATTTTGTATTATTATATGTTACAGCACTAAGAGCAATAAACTGATTTCTGTTATATATCTTTCCATCTCTATTAATTAAGCCCCATTTACCTTCTTGTTTATAAGAATAAAGTTCATCTTCAATAATTATTGACATATCCTCATATTGAGGCTCTACTATTATTCTTCCATCGTAATCTAACATTCCAACCAATGCGTTGTCTCTATAAATTATCCTTGACCAATCAAAAGTAACTAAATATTTTGGGTCAAGAGAGAGCTTTTTGTTTTCTATCTCTATTGCTTTTCTATTAACTATTTTAGTTTCCTTATCTTTTCTGCAATAGAAATTACCTCCACCAATATACTTTACAACATCGTATTCGGGTTCAAGTATCCAAGCAAAAGGAAACAAAGACAAATTATCTGTTTCAATAAAAGAAACTACTGTATCACCATCAAAATACTCTATTACTTCACTATTTGTGTTGAATACCATATTCTTCTCTTGCATTGAAGCAAGAAACAAAGTATCTTCATCAATCATTACCTTAACAGTATCAAATTCTGGATGTAAATAACCTGTTCCATTCATATTTACCATACCATACTTACCCTTATGTTTAGTTAAGAGTAAATCTCCTTCTACAAGAAATAAATCCTCATAATATGGTTGAAATTGTACTTGTCCTTCAGTATCTAATAAAGCAGTGTTTCCATTTGGCATCTTACCTTTAATATAAGTGTTATAGTTTGCTTCATACACTGAAATGCTTTCAAAATAGGGCTCATATACGATAGAACCTGTTACATTAACCAAACCAACCTTATTCTTTGTTTTAAAAGAAAAAAGATTAGATGTTTTTAGGTCGGTAAGTTCCGAAATAGTATCATATTTTATCTTTAACCTTTTCAATAATACTCCCTCTTGTGCATTAGCTACAAGAGAAATATTGATAAGTAATAGTAGAAAAACAAATCTTTTCATAATTAATAATATTATTGTTCTGGTTCTTGTTGGCTTAAACAATGGAAAGAGCCTAAGCCCCAAATTATATCCAAAGAGTTTATTCCTATTACCTTCCTGTCCTTAAAGCATTCTTCCAAAGTATAAATTGCCTTATTGTCATTTTTAGAGTTAAACACTGGAACAATTACAGCCTCATTGGATATATAAAAATTAGCATAAGAAGCAGGTAAACGCTGATCTTCCCAAATTACTGTTTCGGGCATAATAAGTTCAACAACATTCAATTGTTTCCCATTTTCCAGTCTTGACTTCTTTAGAATATTAAGATTTTCTTTTAGAGGAGCATGATTAAAATCTTTCTTATTCTCCTCAACAACAGTAACAACAGTGTCTTCGTTTACAAATCTTGTTATATCATCAACATGCCCATCAGTATCATCACCCTCAATTCCATCTTCAAGCCAAATAATATTATCTACTCCGTAAAATTCAATAAGCTTTTCTTCAATCTGTTTTTGATTAAGGCTTGGATTTCTATTTTCATTCAACAAACAAGCCTTTGTTGTAATCAAAGTTCCTTTTCCATTAAACTCAACAGCTCCACCTTCCATAACAATATTTGGACGAAAAACCTCTAAGTTGAGGTAATCTGCCATTTGAGAAGGAATCTTATTATCAAGCTCTGAAGGATATTTCCCTCCCCAAGCATTATAGTCCCAATCAACCAAAGCTCTCTTTTGTTCATTCCAATTCAATAGAATTGCTCCTCCATGATCCCTACACCAAGCATCATTGGTCTTAAAATCATGAAAGACTATCTTTGACATATCAACTCCAATCTCTTTCAATTCCTTTTCAACCCTTTCCTTCATTGAAGAGTCAAGAATATTGATATTCACAATTTCCCCTTTTGATAATTCCTTTATAAATTCATTATAGTAAGGGAATATGGTTTCAATCTTATCAGGCCAAGAATTTTCATTATGTGGATATGAAAGCCATGTTGAAGCATGCTTAACCCACTCAGCAGGGAAATAATAACCTAATTCTTTCGGTGTTTTCATATTATTCATTATCAATATATCTTTTGGTTATTGGCTCGTAGGAGTCTATTCTTCTATCTCTTAGGTAAGGCCAGTGTGTTCGGTAATGGTCTGTTTTCTCTAAATCTATTTCTATTACACTAATGTCTTCTTCAAGGTGTGGTGCTTGATACATAACTGTTCCAAATGGGTTAGAAACAAAACTTCCTCCCCAAAACTGCATTTCTCCTTCCTCTCCTGTCCTATTTACACTAACCACATGAACTCCATTTGCTATTGAATGTGAACGTTGAATGGTTTGCCAAGCATTATATTGCTCTTTGTTTGTTGCATTATCTTGAGACTTAGCCCAGCCTATTGCTGTTGGATAGAAAAGAATTTCCGCTCCCATAAGTGATGTTATCCTTGCTGCTTCTGGATACCATTGGTCCCAACAAATCAAAACTCCTATTCTTCCAAACTTAGTCTTAAAGGTCATATAACCTGTGTCTCCTGGTGTGAAATAGAACTTTTCATAATAACCTGGGTCATCAGGAATATGCATCTTTCTGTATTTTCCAAGATATTTCCCATCAGCATCTATAACTGCAGTAGTATTGAAATATAGTCCATGAGTACGTTTTTCAAACATAGAAGCAATAATAACTACTCCCAATTCTTTTGCAATTTGTTCAAACATCATAGTGGTTTCTCCAGGTATTGGTTCTGCCAACTTAAAGTTTTCATAATCCTCAACATCACAGAAATATAATGAAGCAAACAACTCCTGCAAACAAATTATATTGGCTCCCTTATTTGCTGCTTGGCGTATTGCCTCTATGGTTTTTCGGATATTCTCTTCCTTATTTTTTGTGCAGCTTAATTGCACTAAACCAACTTTTACTTTCATAATTCATTCTTTTAAAATTAATTTGACTTAGGAAAACTCCCAATAATACAACGACCATTCCTACAACTTTATTGACAGTTAGGTATTCTTTTCCCAAAAGTACTGCAAACAAGATTGTAACAATAGGTACAGCATTGGTAAATACTGAAGTCTTGGGAATGGATAGTCTTTTGGCTGAATAGGAATAACAAATAAAGGCTATTGAGGAACAGAGAATGGCAAGTGCAAAGAGAGGATAAAGAGTATCAAAATTGAAGGTAAGGTTTTTAAGAGTTTTGAGTTCAAAGATTAAGAATAGAGGAAGATAGTAAATTGAACCAATAATATTCTGAGTTGTAGTAATGGTAATTGGCTCATATTTCTTTATAACATTATACAAAACCACACTATAACCAGCAGCCGAAAATACCGCCAAGAACATTAAAGCAATACCTTTTCCACTAACGCTAAATTCGGCATTTGGTGAAAGACTAATAATGAAAAGCCCAATAATGGTAAGAAAAACCCCAATAATCAGTTGCCAGTGCAAAGCTTCCTTATGGAAGAAATAAAGTCCAAAAGGTACAAAGACAGGAATAGTGGAGATTATGATTGAGCCTATGCTTGGGTCAAGATACTGCAAACCCCAATTCTCTCCAAAGAAATAAAGGAAGGGTTCAAAGAATGCAAGAGCCATGAAAAGCTTATAATCCTTCTTGTCAATCTTATCTAATTTCCCTGCAATCTTGAAGATAACATAGAGCAAAACAGCAGAAATCAAAACCCTGAGAGTTATGATAATGATTGGAGAAAAGCCAGCATTGAGTAAGTCCTTAGTCCAAATGAAACTCATACCCCAAAAGAGCATTGAGAAGAAAATGGGAATATAGGCTCTGAAATTCTTCAACATGAAACAATAAAACTTTAGTTTGCAAATATCCGAAAAAAAAAGCAAAGAGCAGAATATCACGCAAAATATTATCTTTGCAAAAAGAATTAATATGAAGAAAATTGGTGTTTTGTCCGATACGCATGGCTATTTGCCTAAGGAGGTTTATGAGTTTTTTAAAGATGTTGACCTTATTATACACGCCGGAGACATTGGAAGTGAAGAGGTCTTGGACGAACTTCAAGCATTCAAGAAAACAATTGCCGTATATGGGAATATTGATGATTTTGGAGTGATTACCCGTACAAAAAAGGTTGAAAACATTGAAGTTGAAGGGCTGAAAATTATGATTACACATATTGGAGGTTACCCTAATAAGTATGAAAAAGGGATTAAAGAACTGATTGAATTGCATCGTCCCAACATATTTATTGCAGGACATTCCCATATTTTGAAAGTTATGAACGACCCCAAATATACTCTACTACATATCAACCCAGGAGCAGCTGGACGACAAGGAATTCATAAAATATCAACCCTCGTACGCTTTAAAATTGACTCTGAGCCAAAAGATTTGGAGATTTTGGAGTTTAACAAATAGGAGAATAAAAAGAAATTACTAACTTTGCAAACAAAAAGTCCAATGAAAAGAATAATCATAATCATACTGCTAATTTTCCTAGTCCAAAAAGCAGAGGCTCAATGGATAGATAGGTCGGAATTTGGAGTAATAGTTGGAGGGAGTAACTATATAGGCGACATTAACCCTAAGTATAACCTATATAATACCAATCTTATGGTAGGAGCAATAGCCCGTTATAATTTCAATCCTCGCTGGGTATTAAAAGCAAGTGCAATGTTTGGGAAAGTAGGAGCCTATGATTCCGATTTTGGCAATATACGTAACCTAAGCTTTGAATCAAAGATAAATGAAATTGCCCTTACCTGCGAATTTAATTTCTTTGACTACCAGACAGGAAGCCGTCAGCACCGCATTACACCTTATATATTTGGAGGAGTAGGTTTGTTCTGGTTTAATCCAAAAGCAAAATTAACTGACCCCATAAGCCTTGAAAAGCAATGGGTAGAATTGCAACCTCTAAGCACCGAAGGACAAGGAATGGAAGGCTATTCAAATCCATATTCCTTGGCTCAAATCTCTTTCCCTTTTGGCTTAGGATTAAAGGTTAGTCTTAGTAAAAGAGTATGTATAGGCTTAGAATGGGGCTTACGAATGACCCTTACAGACTATATTGACGATGTGAGTAAAGACTATGTGGATAGAGATGCTCTTTTAACTTGGAGCGGACAAATTGGTGTTGTGGCAGCCGATAGAACAAATGAAATTAAGCCCGGAACATTTCATAAAGCAGGAGAAATGAGAGGCAATCTATCGGTAAACGACCTTTATCAGTTCTTCGGTTTAACCCTAACAACCAAACTCAACTTCTTCAAACGCAGCTGTAAAACCTTCTAAAGCAAGGTATCTTATATTAAATTTAAAACCTCTCTTACAGCAAACGTTTTCTCTATCTTAAACGCTCTGATGAACGGACTATTCTCTCGTCTTTTCGGATTGCTCTTTGAGTGAGTATCAAAAGTAAAACTTGTAGCACCGGAAACATAATTGAGATTTTATTGTAGGTAGTTTTTACTGTTACCTGCAATAGTTCTGCTATTTTATCTTCTAAGGAGTCTATTTTGACAAAGATTAAAAAGGCAATATATATTGTCAAGAGCAACATTCCGCCTGCTACCACTTTAAGTTGTAATGGACGTTTCTTGTAAAGGAAGATGGCAACCAGAGCAAATAAAGCTACTCCTATTTGCATAAATATCAAACTCCATTCATAGGCTTGAACGTTGTTGATTATTTGATATATTGTGTTGTTTTCTGGCAATAATCCATAAGTGCCTGTTATATTTCCCTTGTAGTCAAAGCTAAATTCTGCTATCGGAAAGAAAAAGCTTGCACCTGTCAATAGCACAACAAATGCTAACCATAATGTTTGTATTCTTTGTATCATTTCTTTATTTTATTAGTTTGGGGGTTATTGATTTGCAAAGATATTATTTTTTTATTTACTCCAAAGTTTTTAAGATATAAAAAAAGCCCTCCTTATTTATTCAGAGGGCTAAAATCATTATTATGAAAAGTTATTATTAGTACATTCCGCCCATACCACCCATACCTTGTGGTGATGGCATTGGAGGGGTTTCTTCTTTGATTTCTGAAAGAACACATTCAGTAGTTAGTATCATACTTGCTATTGAAGCGGCGTTTTCAAGAGCTACTCTTGATACTTTTGTTGGGTCTATTACTCCTTTTTTGTGTAGATCTTCATATACTTCTGTGCGGGCGTTAAATCCTCTATCGCCTTTTAGTTCTTTAACTTTATTGACAATAACACTTCCTTCCAATCCTGCGTTTTCTACAATTTGACGAAGAGGTTCTTCAAGTGTGCGGCGGATAATTTGTATTCCTGTTTCCTCATCTTCGTTATCTCCTTTTAGTTTATCTAAGGCTTTTATTGCACGGATATAACCAACTCCACCTCCTGGAATAATTCCTTCTTCAATTGCAGCTCTTGTTGCGTGAAGTGCGTCATCAAAACGGTCTTTCTTTTCTTTCATTTCAACTTCTGATGCTGCACCAACATATATTACTGCAACACCACCTGCTAATTTGGCAAGGCGTTCTTGAAGTTTCTCTCTGTCATAGTCAGATGTTGTCTTGTCTATTTGTGCTTTTATTTGATTAACTCTTGTTTCTATCAATTCCTTCTCACCTTTACCTGACACTATGGTAGTATTATCTTTGTCTATGGTAATCTTGTCTGCTGAGCCTAACATATCCAACTCTGCATCTTCCAATTTATAACCTTTTTCTTCTGAAATAACAACACCTCCTGTAAGGATAGCTATATCTTCCAACATTTCTTTTCTTCTATCTCCAAAGCCTGGTGCCTTAACAGCTACTATCTTCAAATTACCTCTAAGACGATTTACTATTAATGTTGCTATTGCTTCTCCATCTAAGTCTTCTGCAATAATTAATAGAGGTCTTCCTGTTTGAACCACCTTTTCTAATACTGGAAGAAACTCTTTCATATTAGATATCTTCTTGTCGTAGATAAGGATGAATGGGTTTTCATATACCACCTCCATTTTTTCGGTGTCTGTAACAAAGTAAGGAGAAAGGTATCCTCTGTCAAACTGCATTCCTTCAACAACCTTTACTTCTGTTTCAACCCCTTTTGCTTCTTCAATGGTTATAACGCCTTCTTTTTTTACTCTTTCCATTGCTTCGGCTATTTTCTTACCTATGAAAGAGTCGTTGTTTGCAGATACCGTTGCCACTTGTTCTATCTTTTCTTTGGCATCACCTATCTCACGAGATTGTTTCTTTAAGTCTTTTATTACTAATTCAACCGCTTTGTCTATTCCTCGTTTCAAATCCATTGGATTAGCTCCTGCTGTAACGTTCTTTATACCTGCATTAACAATAGCTTGTGCCAATACTGTTGCAGTTGTTGTTCCGTCTCCTGCTTGGTCAGCAGTCTTTGCTGCAACTTCTTTAACCAATTGTGCACCCATGTTCTGAACAGGGTCTTTTATCTCTATTTCCTTTGCAACGGTTACTCCATCTTTGGTTATTTGAGGAGCTCCAAACTTCTTATCAATAAGAACATTTCTTCCCTTTGGACCTAAGGTTACCTTTACTGCATTTGCCAAAGCATTAACACCCAAACGTAATTGTTCACGTGCTTCTACATTATATAAAATATCTTTTGCCATTTCTTTTTATCTTTTAATTTAATTGTTTTACTTCTAATTTTGATTATCCTAATTAAATGATTGCGTAAATATCACTTTCCCTCATAATCAAATATTCTTTTCCATCAACATTGATTTCTGTTCCTGAATATTTGCCATATAATACTTTATCGCCAACCTTTACTGTCATTGGCTCATCTTTCTTTCCTACTCCAACTGCAACAACTTCACCTTTCATTGGTTTTTCTTTTGCAGTATCTGGAATAATAATACCTGCTGCTGTCTTAGTTTCTGCTTCTGCTGGTTTTACTAATACCCTATCAGCTAAGGGTCTTACATTAATCTTTGCCATAATTTTTTAGTTTATTATTTTTAAATTATTTTATTATTCTTTGATTTAATTACCTATACATTAAATAATGTGCCAAAATTGTAATTAAAGTAAATTTATGACAAAACGTCAGTAAAGCTGACTATTGTAAATAAAAAAGAGCCATCAATTAAGACAGCTCTTTAAAAACCAAATTATGAAAAAATAAATTATTAAATTTATTGTTGCAATGGAGTTTGTGATGGTGCAGCAGGTTGAGTTGGGGCAGGAACTGTTGTTTTAAGAGCATTGGGATTTAAGTCTGTTCCTTTATTTGTATCAGTATGTTTGCCAGGAACAACAGCTGTTGCTACAAGACAAAGCACCAATAATGCAACTGCCAATCCCCAAGAAGCCTTTTCTAAGAAGTCTGCTGTTTTTCTAACTCCCATTATTTGACTTTGAGATTGGAAGTTTGCTGCCAAACCACCACCTTTACTATTTTGTACTAATACTACAAGCCCTAAAAATAAACATATTATTAATATTAATACTACAATAACTACATACATATTTATATCGTTTTTTTTACTTAATTATTATCTTCTATTTTTTGAATTTGATTTGCAAAGTAACTACTTTTTTCTGGATTAGCCAAAATTAATTGTTGATAAATTTTAATTGCCCTATCCTTATATCCTTGCTTCAAATAGACCTTTGCCATTGTCTCTGTTACTATTTCAAACTCTTGTTCAATACTTTTTTTTACTACTTCATTAATACTAACGCTCTCTTTTTCGTCTTTTAAGTTCTTTAATTTTGGGTTTTCAATATGCAAAAAACGTTCAACTAACTCCTCCTTAGTTGGAGTTGTTGAAAGATTAGGCT
The DNA here is from genome assembly GCA_002407855.1 of Bacteroidales bacterium UBA5371. Classification (GTDB taxonomy): domain Bacteria; phylum Bacteroidota; class Bacteroidia; order Bacteroidales; family P3; genus UBA10566. The sequence continues at coordinate 218,705 of DHPF01000006.1, read as the reverse complement.
CTGCGTAGGAGTCAATTTCCTTAATTATGTCAGGAGTTGTATCTTTTTCCTTCTCCTTATGAGTAGGAGTTGTGCCATAGAGCTTTTTTAACTGCTCAATCCTTTCATTAATCTTGTCCATATCGGTTTTTGGAGCCTCCTCAGAGGTAAACTGAAAAGCAATATTAGTTTCCATAAACTCCTTCAACCTTGCCCTATCGGGAGAATAAGTTGATGCCAAAGAAAGAGCTTGATTAGGATTTTGAGAAAGAGATTTTGCACATTTGGCATTATAATAATATAGCAGGGAAAAGAAAGGATATTTCTCAATTGTACGTTTCAAAACATAGAGAACTTGATTATTAAAATCTTCATCCTTTAATTGCAATAAATTATTAATAAAAGTTCTATCCATGCTAATCTTAAACGTTTTCTTACCTTTTTTTCATTAAGTTTGAATTTGCAAATATAAATCAATCTTTTGAAATGATAAAAAAAAGGAAGCAATAAAAACTTAATTGCTCTAAGAAATAATAACCTTCAAAGCGAATAAAAACAACAAAATAAAACTCCGATACATTTATATTATTGAGGTTAAATTTTTAACTTCAATGATTTTTCCCTGACAAATAATTTACCAAAAATTCATATAAGAAAACCTAAACGCAGTTTTGATGAATCGTAAACAGAGTTTTTACGAGATTAAAACTGCGTTTTTATGACCCTCAAACTTTGTTATTACGAGCACGAAATGGCATTTCGTTCAAACGAGATGGCATTTCATATATAACGAAATGCCATTTCATCGCAACGAAATGGCATTTCGTGTTCATTAAGCCTTTGTTTTGGGGTCATCAAAACTGCATTTAAGCTCATAAACACTTGCTTCTAAGGTCATAAACACAGTATTAAATAAGATAAATCTTCAAAAGAATAATTCAATGCAATAAATAAATTGTCATAAATATTGATTTAGTATTATTCTAACCCAAAGACAAGAAAGCAAATAAAAACTTTCTTATTTTATAACGCATATACATATATAATATAGGGCGAGTTTTTTAATTTATAACTTGAATTAAGAGTAAAAAAACAAAAAATTATAGGAATATATTTGCTTAATAAAAAATTTGTTGTACTTTTGCAATCCGAAAAATTGATAATAAGATGAAAAGAACATTCCAACCTTCACGCAGAAAAAGAATAAACAAACACGGTTTTAGAAAAAGAATGGCATCTGCCAATGGTCGTAGATTATTAGCTAATCGTCGTCGTCACGGAAGAAAAAAACTTACTGTTTCTGACGAAAGATAGAATTTATTCTTTTAGAGATATACTAAGAAGCATTGTTATAACTATAAAGCAATGCTTCTTTTTTATTTCACTTAATTAGCCCTTAACCTTATGAAATTAAACAAGCCAAAAAGACAAGAAATAATTGAACAAGTTGAAGTTATTGATGCCGGAGCAGAAGGCAATTCTGTTGCAAAGCATAATGAACTTGTGATTTTTATTCCTTTTGTTGTCCCAGGGGATATTATTGATGTGCAAATCACTAAAAAGAAGAAGAACTTTGCAGAAGGTAAGGCCATTTATTTTCATAAATTCTCTGATAAAAGAGTGGAAGCAAAATGTCCACATTTTGGGGTTTGTGGAGGCTGCAAGTGGCAAACAATGCTCTATGAAGACCAGTTATTCTATAAAAACAAGCAAGTTATTGATAATCTTCAAAGAATTGGGCATATTGACTGCACAGGGGATGAGAAAATTATTGGTTCTGAGAAAATATTCTTCTATCGTAATAAATTAGAATTCACTTTCTCTTCAAAACGTTGGCTAAGCGAGGAGGATATTAAAACTCTTGAAAGGGGAACAAATAGAAATGGATTCGGATTTCACGTTCCAGGTTTTTTCGATAAGGTTTTGGAGATTGATTATTGTGCTTTGCAGAAAGAGCCTTCAAGCCATATTCGTAATTTCATTAGGGATTATGCCAAGGAGAAAGAGCTTTCGTATTATGATATAAGGGAGCATAAGGGGTTACTTAGAAATATTATTATCAGAACAACCACTGGCGAGGATTTAATGCTAATTATGGTTTTTGCAGAGGAGAGCCAGGAGATTTTCCCTATGCTTGATGCAATTGCAAAGGAGTTCCCACAGATAACTTCCCTAATGTATGCCATCAACACTAAGTTTAACGACACTCTTTTTGACCAAGAAATAATTTGCTATAAGGGAAAAGATCATATAACTGAGATTATGCCTTCATTTAGGAAAGATAGGGAAGATTTGAGGTTTAAGATAGGGGCAAAATCTTTCTATCAAACCAATTCGGAGCAGGCATACATATTATATAGTACGGCAGCCGAATTGGCAGACTTAAAAGAAGAAGATATCCTTTATGATTTATATACAGGAACAGGAACAATAGCCAATTTTGTAGCACCTTACGTTAAAAAAGTTGTTGCCATTGAATCAATTGAAGAAGCAATCACAGACGCAAAGATAAATTCTAAGGAGAATAATATTAACAATACCCACTTTTACGCTGGTGATATGGCAAAGATTCTTAATGAAGAATTTGTTAAAGAGAATGGGCAACCGGATATAATAATTACTGACCCTCCAAGAGCGGGAATGCATCCAAGCGTAGTTGAGCAGTTATTGAATATTGGAGCAAAGAAGATAATTTATATAAGTTGCAATCCAGCCACACAAGCAAGGGATGTAAATATCTTAATGGAAAAGTATTCCGTAAAAAGAATTCAACCAGTTGATATGTTCCCTCACACCCAACATGTAGAGAATATTATTGAGCTTATCTTAAAATAAAATTCTAAGATAATATTGCATTATAATCTAATCACATAATAAGTCTATAAAATCAACTTTGTATTTTAACACTTTGCATTAATATTGTATCTTTGCAGGTTAGAATTTAAAAAGATATATTTTATATGGACTATAATTTTAGAGAGGTTGAGCCTAAATGGCAAAGCTATTGGAAAGAGAATAAAACATTTAGTGTTGAAATAGATAAATCTAAACCTAAATACTATGTTTTGGATATGTTCCCTTATCCTTCTGGTGCTGGATTACATGTTGGACATCCTCTTGGATATATTGCTTCCGATATTTTTGCTCGCTACAAAAGACTTAATGGGTTCAATGTTTTGCATCCTATGGGTTTTGATGCTTATGGTTTGCCTGCTGAACAATATGCTATTCAAACAGGACAACATCCTGCAATTACCACAGAAATAAACATTAAACGTTATAGAGAACAATTAGATAAGATTGGTCTTTCTTATGATTGGGATAGGGAGGTTAGAACCTGCGACCCTAAATATTATAAATGGACTCAATGGTGCTTTATTCAACTTTTCAACTCTTATTATTGCTACGATACAAATATGGCAAGACCTATTGATGAGCTAATTCCTGCCTTTGAACAAGGTCAAGCTAATCTCTTGAATGTTGCCTGCACTAAGCCATTATGTTTTTCTGCTCAGGATTGGGCAAACTACTCCAACAAAGAGAAAAGCGATGTTTTAATGAATTATCGTTTGGCTTATCTTTCAGACTCTTTGGTCAATTGGTGTCCTCAACTTGGAACTGTTTTGGCAAATGATGAGGTTGTGGGAGGTGTTTCGGTTAGAGGTGGCTGTGCTGTGGAAAGAAAATCTATGCGTCAATGGTCTTTGAGGATAACTGCTTATGCAGAGAGATTACTTCAAGGATTAGAAACAATTGATTGGACAGATTCTATTAAGGAAATTCAAAGAAACTGGATTGGAAAGAGTGAAGGAGCTGCTGTGTTTTTCACAACTGAAGATGGAGATAAGTTGGAAGTTTTTACAACAAGACCTGATACTCTTTGGGGAGTAACCTTTATGGTGCTTTGTCCTGAACACGATTTGATTGAAAAACTTACCAAACAAGACAAGAAAAAAGAGGTTGAAGACTATGTTTCTTGGGCAAAGAATCGTTCTGAGAGAGAGCGTCAATCGGAGGTTAAGCAAATATCAGGTGTCTTTACTGGCTCCTATGCTATCAATCCTTTAAGCAATGAAAGAGTTCCTATTTGGATTTCGGAATATGTTTTGGCTGGATATGGTACTGGTGCCATTATGTCTGTCCCTGCTCACGACACAAGGGATTTTGCATTTGCACGTCATTTCAATATCCCAATTAAGCAGGTGGTTGTTCCTATTGGTGAAAATGAGGAGGATGTAAACTCTTGGACAGAGGCTAAGGATTCAAAAAGTGGTCATTGCATTAATTCTGGTTTTATTTCAAATATGGAAGTGAAGGATGCAATGAAAGAAGTTATAGCCTACGTTAAAGAAAAAGGTATTGGTTACGGAACAATTAATTATCGCCTTAGAGACGCTATTTTCTCTCGTCAAAGATATTGGGGAGAGCCTTTCCCTGTTTATTATAAAGAAGGTATTCCATATGTTTTGGATGAAAAAGAGCTTCCTTTGGAACTTCCAGATATTGATGTTTATCTTCCAACTGAAGATGGGGAGCCACCAATTGCAAGAGCAAAGGATTGGAATGTGGAGATTAATGGTGTGAAATATCCATTAGACACCAACACCATGCCTGGCTTTGCTGGTTCAAATGCATATTCTTTAAGGTATATGGATCCTAATAATGAGGAAAGATATTTCTCAAAAGAGGCAAATGATTATTGGCAAAATGTGGATTTATATATTGGAGGAAGTGAACACGCAACAGGACATTTACTTTATTCTCGTTTTATTACAAAATTCCTTTTTGATATTGGTCTTTCTGTGAAAGAAGAGCCATATCAAAAGCTAATTAATCAGGGGATGATTCAAGGCAGGAGTAATTTTGTTTATAGGGTTAGGGGAAAGAATACTTTTGTCTCTTATAATTTAAAAGATAATTATCAGGTTGATCCTATCCATGTTGATATTAATATTGTTGATAATGATATTCTTGATATTGATGCTTTTAGGTCTTGGAGAGAAGAATTTAAGGATTCGGAGTTTATTTTAGAGGATGGTAAATATGTTTGTGGATATGAGGTTGAAAAAATGTCAAAGAGTTTGTATAATGTTCAAAACCCTGATGATTTGATTGAGCGTTATGGTGCTGACACCCTACGACTTTATGAAATGTTCTTAGGTCCATTAGAGCAGTCCAAACCATGGGACACAAAGGGAATTGAAGGAGTTTTTCGTTTTATGAGAAAACTTTGGAAGCTATACCACGATAAAGATAATAATCTAAACATTTCAGAAGAAAAACCTTCAAGTGCTGAATATAAAGCATTATACAAGGCAGTTAGGAAGGTGAAAGAAGACATTGAAAGATTTAGTTTCAATACTTCTGTATCAACATTTATGATTTGTGTGAATGAATTGACCGATTTGAAATGTAATAAGAGAGAAATCCTTGAGCCTTTAGCAATCCTTATATCTCCATTTGCACCTTTTATTGCTGAAGAACTCTGGTCTTTGTTGGGTCATCAAAACACAATTAGCTTTGAGAAATTTCCTGAAATTGATGAAAGCCTTTTAGTTGAAAGTTCTTTTAAGTATCCTGTTTCAATCAATGGTAAGATGCGTCTAACAATGGAGTTTGAACTTAATAAGGAGCAAAAGGAAATTGAAGATGAAGTTCTTTCAAGCTCGGAAGTGCAACGCTTTATGGAAGGGAAACCTGTTAAGAAAATAATCTTTGTAAAGAATAAAATCATAAATATTGTCTGCTAATCAAACTAAAAAGATATTGATTAGGGGAATAATTTATGCAATTATTTCCTCAATCACTTTTGGACTACTTCCCCTATTCTCAATACCTGTAAAAGCTCAAGGCATGAGCTCTGAAGCCTTGATGTTTTATAGGTTCTTGTTTTCAATGATAATTTATGGAGCTTATCTCTACTTTCGCAAAGCAAATTTTAGGATAAGCAGAAAGAATATTAGAGATATTATTCTAATTGGTGGTGCAGGCTACGGGCTTACAGGTCTTACATTGGTTTCTTCCTACGATTATATTCCCTCAGGAATTGGGACAACAATAGGATTTCAATTTCCGGTAATGATTGCAATCTTCATGTGGTTATTCTATAAAGAAAAGTTGCAGAAATCAATCTATATTTCACTCGTACTCTCACTCTTAGGAGTTTTCCTCCTCTCCTATTCTCCCAATCATGGCATGGTTAGCTTATATGGGATTTTCCTTTTAACAATAACCAACCTAATGTATAGCATGTATATAATTGGAGTAAACAAGTCCTCAATGAAGGAAGTTGATTCAAGCGTACTAACTTTCTATGTAATCTGTATTTCAATGATACTCTGCCTTTCCCTAAGCCTAATTAGGGGAACTCTCATACCCATACCCTCATTTGAAGCTGCAGGAAACATCCTATTTATGTCAATTTTCTCTACAATAATTGCAAACCTTACACTAATCTTAGCAATAAAAGCAATAGGCTCAACAATTACTGCACTACTTTCTCCTTTGGAACCAGTAACAGCAATTATTATTGGGATAATTGTGTTTAATGAGATTATAAATACTCAAATTATTATTGGTGTTGTAATTATAATAATTTCTGTTATTCTAATTATTCACAAAGGAAAGAATAAAAGAGAAGAATAAATAGTGTTAAAAATAAAAATTGAATTAACTTTGCAAACAAATATAATATTATGGCACTAAAAGAAGATATGCGTAATCAAGGTAACTGGCTATTCAAATATCGTAGTTATCTCCCTCTAATAATCATTGTTGTAGGACTTTTCATTTATCTCTATCCTATTATTGCTCTTGGACAAAAGCCCATGCAAGGATATTTATATAGTTTGATTTGCTTCGGAGTTGGTCTAATTGGTTTCTTTATTCGCTTTCATGTTGTTGGATATGCAGCAGAAAACACTTCTGGAAAGAATACTGCTGAACAAAAGGCGGATACTGTAAATAGTACAGGAATTTACTCTATTGTAAGGCATCCTTTATATTTGGGGAATTTCTTAATGTGGTTGGGAGCCGCATTATTGACAGCAAATATTTGGTTTATCCTTATATTCTGCCTTTTATATTGGATATATTACGAAAGAATAATGTATGCCGAAGAAGCATACTTAAGAGATAAGTTTGGAGAAAGGTATTTGGATTGGGCAAATACAGTTCCTACATTTATTCCAAATATTAATAAATATCAAAAACCATTACTACCTTTTAATTGGATGAAAGCAATCAAAAGTGAGAAGAACTCCTTTGCAGCTCTTTGCTTAATCTTTTGCTTGTTTGACATTATAGGTAAACTCTTGGCAAAAGAAACTAATTTCAACTATGTTTTTATTTTTCTTGCAGTTGCCTCTCTTTTAATTTATGCAGTGTTAAAAGTTCAGAAAATAAGGAATAAATAAATTTAAACCTTATTTCATTTCTTTCTTACCTTATTTCTTGCCCAAAAGTTCAAACATATTTTTCTTGTATGCCTCAACTCCTGGCTGGTCAAATGGATTAACTCCTAATAAGCAGCCACTCAATGCACAAGAAAACTCAAAGAAATATATAAGCTGACCAAGGTTCTGTTCATCAATCTTATCAATGCAAATCCTAATCTGAGGGGCACCTCCTTCAAGATGTGCCATCATAGTTCCTTGTTCTGCCTTATGGTTAATCTGGGTTAGAGAATGATTTAAAAGATAATTCAATCCGTCCAAATCTTCATTATCCATAGGTATTCTGACCTTTTTGTTTGCACTCTGGACATGAATTATTGTCTCAAAGACTTGCTTTTTACCCTCCTGAATATATTGTCCCATTGAGTGCAAATCAGTAGTATTAATTAAAGAAGCTGGGAACAAACCCTTACCATCCTTGCCTTCACTTTCTCCAAATAGTTGTTTAAACCACTCAGAAAAGTATTTTAAATTAGGTAAATAACTAACCAAAAGCTCTATATTCTTACCTTTATTATATAAAATATTCCTTATTGCAGCATATTGCCATGCAGGATTATGTTCAATTGAAGCGTTGTTTAAGATAAGATGACGCATCTTTTTGACACCATGAATCAGTTTATTTATATCGTATCCAGCCACCGCTATGGGCAATAAACCCACAGGTGTAAGAACAGAATATCTACCTCCAATATCATCAGGAACTACATAAGTCTTATAACCTTCCTTAGTTGCCATATCCTTTAAAGCACCTTTTTCTTTATCGGTAATTGCAATTATCCTCTCCCTTGCTTCCTTTTTACCATACTTATTTTCAAGATGAGAGCGTAAGACACGAAAACTTAGAGCCGGCTCAAGAGTAGTTCCGCTTTTAGATATAACACATAAAGCATAGTCTCTTTTGTCTAAAATCTCTATTAAATCTGCCATATAGTCTTCACTAAGAGTTTGACCTGCGTATATTATATATGGTGATGTTCGTTCTCTTTTTAGTGCATTGAAATTATGCTGCAAAGCACTTACCACTGCACGAGTGCCTAAATACGAGCCTCCAATACCTATAACAACATATATTTCTGCCTTACTTCTAATCTTTCCGGCCTCTGCTTCAATGTCCATAATCAAACCTTTTGATAAATGGTTAGGCAAATCCACCCAACCCAAAAACTCTTTTCCTTTACCAGATTTCTGAACTAAACTGATATGATGATGAGCAATTTCTGATGCCATTTTATCCATTTCAGCCTTTGAAACAAAGCCTTCTACATCGTGATATTCTAAATTCATAATATATAAAATTAAAGATTAATTGAATAAAAACTTTTTTATTGATAGTGCAAAGATAAATAAACTTCTCAGATTTACATAACTTTTATCCAAAAGTTGCATTTGATAGTTTAATTTACAATAGTTAAGGATAGAAAACATAACTTTTGAGGATTCTATTCCGAAAAAGTTATAACTTTTTTGGATTACATTCCAAAAAAGTCGTACTTTTGCAGTGAAAAAGTTAAAGTTATTATGATAAAAAGGCATTTAGAAAAGACCATAAAGGCAAATCTATATAAAGGAAAGGCTATCATTATTCTGGGAGCTCGACAGGTTGGTAAAACTACTCTATTAATTACTCTAAAAGGAAAAGAAGAATATAATTTAAGTACAATAAATAAACATAATATCCAATAATTTTATTTGTGTATAAAATATTATTGATATATTTGCAAAAAAGATTATAATTATCGTATAATACATATAATAAATCTATTAATAAATAATTTAAGGAGGAAGAAATATGAAAAAATTAATTTCTTTTATTTTATTTGCTATTGCTTTAGCATTATCAATTAATTTATCAGCACAAACCTATTTTAATGATATTGTATATTTAAAAAATGACTCTATCGTTAAAGGAGAAATTATTGAAATAAATCCTGAAACAAATATTAAGATAATTACTCAAGATGGAGGAGTATTTGTTTTTGAGATGAGAGATATAAAAAAAATTACCAGTGTAAAAGGAGACAAAGTTGAGAAGCCAAGTATTTCTATAAAAAACACTCCAAAATATATAAAAACTAACTCAACTCAATATAGAGATCCTGTGGTTTCTACTGCTTTATCATTTGTATTGCCAGGTATTGGTCAATTTTACAACGGTCAAAATGGCAAGGGAGCTTCACATTTAGTTTGGTATTTGGCAAGTTATGGTGTTATGTATTATTCGTTTTCTCAAATGATAACAAAGAACGCTTATGGCGAAACTTATCTATCAGAGGATGCTGAATACCATGCTCTTATTGGTCTTGTTGCAGCTGTAAGCGGATTAACATCTTACATTGTATCTATGGTTGATGCAAATATCTCATCAAAAGCAATAAACCTTCAGCTTGGATTGGCAAATGTTAAATTAGGAGAAAGAGCAAACTTATCCTTTAATCCTGATATTAGGTTAGTAAGTGATTATTCTAAAACTAATTCAAAAAGTCTTAGTCCTAGTTATGGACTTAATATGAGGATTTCTTTTTAAATTATACTTGCCCATAACTTAATATCATATATACTATGACCTATTGTTTATGGGTTAAATTATTCATTTGTTTTCCAATAATAATCCTTACTTATGACTATAAGTCTTGAACTCTGAACAAAGTTGCATTTATTGATCGAATATTTGAACAAATGAATTAAATTTGCATATTGATAAGTTATAACTTGATTGTTTAAGTAAATAAAAAAGCGTCCCATTATGAGACGCTTTAAGATTAATTAACCTATTTATTTAACCAATGTTAAATAACTCCAAGTTCTATCATTGAGTCTGCAACCTTGATAAAGCCAGCTATGTTAGCTCCCTTTACGTAGTTGATGTATCCGTTCTTTTCTGTTCCGTATTTAACGCAACTTGTGTGGATATCACTCATAATTTGTTTTAGCTTAGCATCAACCTCTTCTGGTGTCCAGCCAAGGTGTGCTGCGTTTTGGGTCATTTCAAGTCCTGAAACTGCAACTCCTCCAGCATTTGCTGCTTTGCCAGGTGCGAATGATACGCCTGCTTTTTGGAATGTGTGGATTGCTCCAGCAGTACATCCCATGTTGGAAACCTCACATACAAGCTCAACTCCATTAGCAACTAATTGCTTTGCATCTTCTTCATTAAGTTCGTTTTGGATAGCACATGGCATAGCAATATTTACTTTTGCTACCCATGGTTTTTGTCCTGGGAAGAACTTAGCTGTTGGATATTTGTCTGCAAATGGTGCTACTACGTTGTTTCTTGTTTGAAGTAGTTCGTTCATATAGTCTATTTTTTCGCCAGAAATTCCTGCTTCGTCATAGATATAACCGTCAGGTCCAGAGATACAAACTACCTTTGCTCCAAGTTCGTTAGCTTTTTGTGCTGCTCCCCATGCTACGTTTCCGAAGCCTGAAAGTGCAACTGTTTTGCCCTTAATGTCTTTTCCTAATGCTTTGAACATGTGGTCAACGAAGTACACACCACCGAATCCGGTTGCTTCTGGACGAAGGATTGAACCTCCCCAGTTACGTCCTTTTCCTGTAAGAACTCCGGTGTTTTCTCTTGCAAGTTTCTTATACATACCGTACATAAAGCCAATTTCTCTTGCTCCAACTCCGATATCTCCTGCTGGTACGTCAGTGTCTGGTCCTATGTATTTGTAAAGTTCTGTCATCATTGCTTGGCAGAAGCGCATTACTTCATTTGCAGATTTTCCTTGTGGATTGAAGTCTGAGCCTCCCTTACCACCGCCCATTGGAAGTGTTGTTAGTGAGTTTTTGAAGGTTTGTTCGAAGCCTAAGAACTTTAATGTATCAACATTTACTGATGGATGGAAGCGGATTCCGCCTTTGTAAGGTCCAATTGCGTTGTTGAATTGTACGCGATATGCTCTATTTACTTGTACTTCTCCCTTATCGTCAACCCATTCAACCTTGAATTGAATAATTCTGTCTGGTTCAACAATTCTTTCGATAATCTTGTTGTTATCGTACTTTGGGTGTGCAGTAACATAGTCTTCAATTGTTTCTATAACTTCAGTAACTGCTTGGAGGAACAATGGTTCTCCTGGGTTCTTAGCTGCAACATCAGCTAAAATCTTTTTAACGTCCATAATGTATTATTTTTTTAAATGTTGTTAGTAAAATTTACTATACTTTCAAATCCTAAATTTGAAAGTACAAAGTTAGGTATTATCTTTTATATAAAAGAATTTATTTAAAGAATAATTTTATTTTCTTACTTTTTTCCTTCAAGAAATGTGCTCAAAGTTCCAAAAAGGTATAACTTTGCAGATATTTATAAATTATTATGATTTTTACTTTAAGTTATATTTTAAAGAAAATTAATTCTAAGGTTTATGGCACAAAAAGAGAAGATTTTGTGGTAGAAAATCTTCTCTTTGATAGCCGAAGGCTTAATAGTGTTGATGGAACTATATTCTTTGCAATTAAAACTCTTTCTGATAATGGACAAAAATATATTGCAGAGCTTTATATGAATGGAGTTAGGGTTTTTGTTACAGAAAGTCTTCCTTTAAGGCACGAGCAATATAAAGATGCAACCTTTGTGGTTGTAGAAGATACTATTGGTGCAATGCAAGAGTTTGCTAAAATTAAACGAGAAAACTTTCATAACCCTATTGTAGCTATAACAGGTTCTAATGGCAAAACAATTGTTAAGGATTGGATTACACAGCTTATTGACAAAGACCTTAAAGTGTGTAATAGTCCAAGAAGCTATAATTCACAGATAGGAGTTGCCCTTTCATTGTGGAACCTAAGACAAAATGATGATTTAGGAATCATTGAAGCAGGTATATCCAAAAAGGGAGAAATGCAGAAGTTGGAGAATATTATTAAGCCTACTATTGGACTTATTACTAATATCGGAGATGCACATCAAGTATATTTTAATACTTTACAAGAGAAACTACAAGAGAAGCTAATCCTCTTCAAAGACGCTAATACTATTATATATTGTAAAGATAATAAAGAAATACATCAAGCAATTATAAGTAACCTTGCCTCATCCGGCAAGCAATTCATAAGTTGGGGGTTTGATAAAGAAGCAACATTTAAGATTGAAGACATTGAAGTAAATAATATAACTACTACAATACATTATATATATAAGAACAAAAAAAATGCATTCACTATTCCTTTTATTGATAAGGCAAGTATTGAAAATGCCATTAATGCTTATATTGCTTGTGTAGTTGTAGGGATAGATAAAGAAACTCTCAACAGAAGAACTCCAAGCCTTGAATCATTGGAAATGCGATTAGAAATTAAGGAAGGGATAAACGATAATCTAATAATTAACGATAGTTATTCCTGTGATTTAACCTCTCTTTCCATTGCTCTTAACTTTGTTAATCAGCAAAAAACAACCTTCGAAAAAGTGGTTATCCTATCCGATATTACCCAATCCTTTATTGACAAAACAGAGCTTTACACCCAAATAAATAAGCTTTTGGTTGAAAACAATATTAAATATCTTGTTGCAATTGGGAAAGATTTCACTAATCATAAACACCTAATCACCATTAAGCATTCAACTTTTCTTACAACACAAGATTTTATTAAATCAGACTCGGCAAAACTATTTGAAAAAAAGATTATCCTTATTAAAGGAGCCAGACAATTTGGATTTGAAGCCATAAGTGGACTATTCGAACAGAAGACACACCAAACCGTATTGGAGATAAATCTTTCGGCTCTTGCACACAACCTGAACTTTTTCCGCTCAAAACTCAAAGAAAACACTAAACTAATGGCAATGGTTAAGGCTCATAGCTATGGCTCTGGCGGATACGAAATAGCAAAGCTCCTTGCCTTACAACACGTTGATTATCTAACAGTGGCTTTTGTTGATGAGGGTGTGGAATTAAGAAATAACGGCATTAATCTTCCTATTATGGTGATGAGCCCAGAAGCAAAAAGCATAACCAAAATCCTTCACTACGACCTTGAACCTGAAATATATTCTCTCTCTATTTTAAAAGAATTTATTGATGCCAAAAACCATTTCGACAATATAGGAAACAAAAAAGACCTAAGTATTCATCTTAAAATTGATACAGGTATGCATAGATTGGGAATGGAACAAAAGGATATTCCACAGCTATTAAGCCTTTTGGAATATAATACGGATATAAAGATTAAGTCTATTTTTTCACACCTTGCAACAGCCGACAATCCCGATTTTGACAACTATACTCTCAAACAAATAGATACCTTTAAGTCTCTTAGCCAAGAAATAATGCAACATTTCCCCTACCCTATACTTTGTCATATTGCCAACTCGGCAGCCATAAGTCGCTTTCCAGAAGCACAATTTGATATGGTTAGATTAGGAATTGGTATGTATGGAATTGGAGTTGATAAGAACGAAACCAAAGAATTGCAATACGTTCATAGCCTCAAAACCATACTCACATTAAAACGAGAGATTAACGAAAACGAAAGCGTTGGCTATTCAAGAGGTTTTGTATCCAAAAAGAAAATGACAATTGGCGTTATTCCAATAGGCTATGCCGATGGGCTCAATAGAAATAGAGGAAATGGTAGAGGCAAGGTTTGGATTAACCAAAAGCTTGCCCCTATAATAGGAAATATCTGTATGGATATGACCATGATAGATATTAGCGAAATTGATTGCAAGGAAAATGACCAAGTAATTATCTTTGGAAAGGAGTATCCAATAGAGAATATAGCTAAAGAACTTAAAACAATTGTGTATGAAGTTCTAACCAATATTTCACAAAGAGTTAAAAGAGTTTTCTATCAAGAATAAATAATGAAGAATTTCCTTTTCAAACTCTTTGGAATAATTAGTTTAGGTCTTGCAATATTAGGAATATTCTTGCCAATATTACCAACAACTCCTTTTCTGCTTTTGTCCTCTTTTCTTTTTATGCGTAGTTCTGACAAGCTGCACAAATGGCTAATTGAGCATAAAATATTTGGACAATATATAAAGGACTTTCAAGAAGAAAAAGCCATTCCTCTTAAAGTAAAGATTTCAAGTATTAGCTTTCTTTGGATAACAATTCTTTTAAGTGTTTTCTTTTTTATTGAGAAACTATGGGTAGAGCTTCTCTTAATCTCTATTGCCATAGGTGTAACAATCCATATCCTGCAATACAAAACAAAGAAATAGGTATAGGTAAAACAGATTAAACTAAATAAAATTAGAACTTAGTTTTATTAATATAGAATCAAGAGATAAATTATTATTACTAAGTTTTATTTTATTCTTATCAACTCTTTTTTTGCTCTAAAATATAGTCAGCTAATTTGTCTATTGTTAATGAAATCTGTTCAGAGGAAAGCATATTTTTAAGCACTATCACCCCTTCGATTAATTCATTTTCTCCAACCAAAGCTACATAAGGAATATTCTTATCGTTAGCATATTTCATTTGTTTTTGGAGTTTTGCATTATCGGGATAAAGTTCACAAGAAATGCCTTTTTGACGTAAGAGATTGGAATATTGCAGACATTGCTTAGCTTCCTTATCCCCAAAATTGACAAACATAAGGGTTGTGGATGTTAGTATTTCTTTTGGGAAAAGTTGCAATTCTTCCAGACAATCATAAATACGGTCGGCTCCAAAACTTATCCCAACCCCACTAACATCTTTCATTCCAAATACACCTGTTAGGTTATCGTAGCGTCCACCTCCAACGATGCTGCCCATATTTACATCCTTACACTTTACTTCAAAGATTGCTCCTGTGTAGTAGTTTAGTCCTCGTGCAAGGGTTATATCAAAATTCACCAGACAAGAAAGATTCAATTTCTCAATATTATTGAAAACCTCTTCAAGCTCTTCAATGCCTTTCAGTCCTGTTGCGGAGTTAGATAATAGGGTTTTTAGTTTTTGTATTTTTTCTTGATTATCGCCTTTCAGGGTAAGCACAGGATTGATTATTTGTATGTCTTCTTTGGTTAATCCTTTCTCTAAAAGTTCTGCTATGACATTATCATAGCCTATTTTATCTAATTTATCTATTGCAACGGTTATGTCAATTAGTTTTTCTGGTTTATTAATTAACTCTGCAATGGCGGATAGTATCTTCCTATTGTTTATCTTCAATTCTACATTAAGACTTAGCAGATTGAAGACTTCATCTATTATTTGGCAAAGCTCAACTTCATTGAGCAGGGAATTGCTTCCTATTATATCTGCATCACATTGGTAAAACTCTCTATACCTTCCTTTTTGTGGTCGGTCAGCTCGCCATACTGGCTGTATTTGATAGCGTTTGAAGGGAAAAGATATTTCGTTTCTGTTATTTACAACAAATCGAGCAAAAGGGACTGTTAGGTCGTAGCGTAAACCTTTTTCGGCTATTTGATTTGTTAGTTTTTTATATTCTGTTTCTTTGTTAAGTTCTATTTTATCTAAAAAGTTTCCACTATTTAATATCTTATATATAAGCCTATCGCCTTCTTCACCATATTTGCCCATAAGAGTAGAAAGGTTTTCTATTGCAGGAGTTTCTATTTGCACAAATCCATGCAGACGATATATTTTCTCAATTGTATTGAATATATAATTTCTTTTATTCATTTGATTGGGCAAAAAATCTCTTGTCCCTTTTACCACATTATGACTCATTATGTAAAAATATTTTTATAAGTTAATTGAAATGTTTTTTCAGCGTAAAAACCCTAAACAAATCAAGTATTTACAATAAAAACATTTCGTTTGCAAAGATAGTATTTTTTTCTTCTTTTGAATTTTATTTGCTTTTTTTTTGACTACTTCACTTACTTTTTTGCACTTTTGGTTGTTATTATGGGTGAAGAAGGAAATAATCAGAAAAGAAAGTTTTTTAGATGATTTGTTCCTAATTAAAAAAAAGATTATATATTTGTACAATTAAAAAATGCAGCAATATGAAAAAATTAGTTTTTCTTTTAGTATTTAGTCTGAGTTTAATCCTTTCAGTAGGTTCTTTTGCCCAAAACAGACTATTAAATGCCACTAACAATGGTTTAACCTTTACACAATGTGGAGGCTATGTTGTGGACGATGGGGGTTTAACTGGTAATCATGGACATAATTATGATTACTCCATTACTATTTGTGCAACACGTAGTCCTGGTAGCCCAACTGCTACTCAACGTTTATCTCTATCTTTCCAAGAGTTTAATCTTGGAGAAGGAGATACAATGACAGCTTATGATGGAAGATACAAAATTCCAAGTGCACAATTTAGTCCAGAAAACGTATTTGATTTCACTGGAAACTTCTTAGAAGGAAGAACATTGTTATCAACTATGGGTGATACAAGTGGTTGTATTACATTAAGGTTAGTAACTGATAATATGTTAAATAGCTCTGGATTTAAAGCAAAGATAGAATGTATAGCACGTTGTCAATATCCTGTTGCTTCTTTGGATACTTTCTTTATAAAGTTTGATACTGCTGGTAATATGAGTGTTCGTCCTGTTAAAGAAGGCGTTGATTCAATTTATAATGACGCAGGTGATAGTGTTGTTTCTTTGGTGCGTTTTAAATCTGTTGATTTCTGCGTTGGGGATTCTATTGTTTTAGTTCCAAAAGCTCAGTTCCCAGAAAACAACAATCTTTATCACCAATCCGATTCTACATGTGCATATACTTGGAACTTTGGAGACGGAATTTCTGATTCAACTGCCTTTTCACATAGTTCTTATACCATAACAGACAGCTCTACCAATCCTCCTACAACTTATTTAGTAAATAATTCCGTTGGACATAAATGGTCTACTGTAACAGGATACGATTTAAGCCTTTATGTTTTAGATACCAATCAAAAATATGTTAATGGAACAGGTTGTTATAGCAGAAATACTATTGATACACGTATTCGTATCTCTCGTAATCCTATAAAAACTGTTGCACCACTACCTACAATGTGTTCAGGAGATTTATTCAAATTAAAAGTAGGTTATGGAGGTAATCAAACTGTTTCAACAGACTCTATGGACTTTAAAAAACAATTTAAAGAACAATTTGACTCAACGGTGTTTATTCCTGACGGACCATTATGTGTTCCGGGTGGAGGTATGCAATGTTATTCTTCTCCTGTATTTTTTGACCAATTTCGTCCTGGAAGCCAAATCCAATCTGCCAATGATATTATTTCAGTTTGTGTAAATATGGAACACTCTTACATAGGAGATATATATATATGGCTTGTTTGTCCAGATGGTAAGAGAGTTGAATTAAAAACAAAAGCAGGAGGAAGTAAATACTTAGGAATTCCTGCCGGAGGAAATGCTCATGGGAATTTTGACTCCACAAATCCTTGTACTACCCCACCTAATCTTGCTGGCGAAGGTTGGTGGTATTGTTTCTCTACTTTAAGAACAGTTCCAGCAAGTCCTTTATTAAACGATTGCCAACAAGTTGCAGGAGTTTCTTTAACCAATCCTGCATGGAATTGTCAGACCTGCGACTCTACCAATAGAGCAGATACCATTGCAAGTGTAACAAATAGATATTACAAACCACAAGGAGGATTTGGGTCTCTTGTTGGTTGTCCTATGAATGGTCAATGGGAAATTGAAGTTTGCGATGACTGGGGAATAGATAATGGATTTGTTTTCTCATGGTATATGGAATTAGGTATGACAAGCAGTGCAAACTGGGAATATCAAGTTGCAATAGATACTGTTGCTTGGGATGGACCTTTTATGCAAACCTTTACTTCAACATCTGCCGAAATTCATCCAGTTGATACCAGTGGAGCATTTAAATATGATATACATATAGTAGATGAATTTGGTTGTGTATGGGACACTGCAACCAACCTGAAAGTTGTTCGTACTCCTGTGGTAGATTTAGGTCCAGATAGAGCAGTTTGTGAAAGTATGAATGCTGTGCTTGACGCTGGAAACCCTGGTGCAACAAGCTATATATGGGAACCAAATGGCGAAACAACTCAACAAATTACAGCACAAACAGCAGCCAATTCAAACTCTGAAATAACATACATTGCACAGGTAACAAATTATAATGGAGAAATATATTGCTATGGAATAGATAGTGTAAATCTAATTGTTTATCCTGCAGCCTTAGCTTCGTTTGATATGAACAAAAACCCATTGGAAGGTTGCGAACCATTAGAATTCACTTTACATAGCACATCTAATAATGCTGCAACTTATTTATGGAAGGTTGGACCTTTCACATCCACAGAGCCTAACCCATCATTCTCATTCCCTTATGGAACTTATGACGTGAGTTTAAAAGTAACCTCAGCAAATAACTGTACAGACTCAATATATGAAACAGGAATTATTAATGTATATAAGAGTCCTATTGCAGACTTTGGCTGGAACCCAACCAACCCTTCGGTAACAATGCCTACAATTAACTTAATCAACCTTACCTCTCCTCATGACCCAACCAATCAATATATATGGAAAGTGCAAGCAAGTAAGATGAATGATTTCAGAGAAAATGTATTTGGATATGAACCATCATACACTTGGACTCCTGTTACTGGCTACAATGTTGAAGGAAACTACAATATTACTCTTGATGCATATAGCGTAAACTTATCTCCAAGTGGAATAATTTACGATTGTCATGACACAATTTCAAAGGTAGTTACAATTATAAACGATAATCTGATATTTCCTAATGTTCTAACCCCTAATGGTGATGGAATTAATGATGTGCTAATTATTTCTAACTTAGTTTCCGGACAATCATTCCCTGACAACGAATTGTCAATCTACAATCAACACGGAAAACGTATCTTCTACAAACAAGATATTAGAGCTAACGAAGAAATGTGGGACCCTGTTAAAACAAACTCTACAACCGGAACATACTTCTACCGATTTGTTGGAAGAGGACCTATTAGGAATATAGAATATAACGGATCAATTGAGGTATTAAGGTAAAGAATAGAACTTAGAATAACCCATAACCAATCATAACACTAAAACGGCGAGAATTAATTCTCGCCGTTTGCTTTTATAAGTATTAGTTTTGCGTTTTATCTCTTGATTTTGTTTTAGAATAAAAGTGCAGGCCGTTTACTTTAAAGCTTTTCTTATCTTAACTAATTTGTAAAGTAGAGCTTCAACCAAATCTAATGAAATCATATTTGCACCATCACTCTTTGCAATCTTTGGATTAGGATGAGTTTCCATAAAAAGCCCATCCACACCAACCGCAACAGCAGCCTTAGCTATTGTCTCTATCATTTTAGGCTGGCCAGCAGTTATACCACAAGACTGATTGGGCTGTTGTAAAGAATGAGTTACATCCATAATAACCGGAACATTATTCTCTTGCATTGTTGGGATAGAACGAAAATCAACCACTAAATCTTGATAACCAAACATAGTTCCCCTATCGGTTAAAAATATCTTTTCATTGCCTGCCTTTCTTATCTTCTGAACCACATACTTCATAGCCTCAGCAGAAAGAAATTGTCCCTTTTTAACGTTTACAATCTTACCTGTTTGGGCAGCTGCCACCAATATATCGGTTTGGCGACAAAGAAAAGCGGGGATTTGAAGAATATCCACATAATCGGCAGCAATAATAGCCTCATCCTTTGAATGAATATCAGTTATAACAGGAATATTGTATTTCTCTCTTATGAGTTTTAAAATTTCCAAACCCTGAGTATCACCTATCCCTGTGAAAGATTCAATACTTGAACGATTAGCCTTACGATAAGAAGCCTTAAAAACAAATGGTATATCTAATTTCTTTGTAATCTCAATTAGTTTTTCGGCTATTTCAAAGGGCATTTCCTTATTTTCAATTACGCAAGGACCTGCAATAAGAAAGAAATTATCTTTATTTTCTTTAAGTTTTGAGTATAGTTCCATCTATCAACAATATTTGTTAGTAATTCTTTAATTGGATATTCATATAATATTTGCAAAAATAATACTTTTGTAACCATAATAGTGAGAAATGAGAAATAAAAAACAAAAACAGATAATTCACAAGATAAAGCTTTCCCAAGCAGACCAAAAGCTCCTTAATCGCTATTGCATAGTAAATAATTTAGGACAAACCATAGCCATAAAGCGTATATTGAAGCATTATTTACTCAATAATATATCCGAAGAAGTTCCTACTCCAGAAAATCAATTAGGGCTTTTTGACCCTGTGCAAATGAATATCTTCGACAAATAGAAAGAAATCCTTACTAAAACTATTTTTGAGGGTAAGGGAATGGAGGTATTACATCTTCATTAAAGACAGGTATCTTTCTTAGAATAAATATTCCATTTTCAACATCAGTATAACCAGCAGGAAAACTTGGTGAGCCATAATAAAAATATCTTCCTTTCCATGTTCCACTTATGCTATCTAATGGATAAGGGTAAACATCAGTATTATTATCAGAATACACAGCATCAAATTCACATGTAATCCACTCACCAGAATTTGGAGGGTCGGGCAATAAGAATTCTCCCTTAACCCTATTACTATCATAAACACTAACTATTGTTAAAGGTGAATAAAGAGTTTCATCATGGTATAGTAGTGATAAATAAAAGCTATTAGCATCTTTTCTTTTTATTACAAAATAACCTCTATCAAGCACCTCTACATTATTATGATATATATCAACATAATATACCCCTGAAATATCCATAGAATTAACAGGAGTTGTTATATTACCATTATTATTATCTTCTTCTTCCTTGCAAGAAAAAAACAATAAGGACAATAAGCCTAATAAGGCTAATAAAATATACTTTTTCATAAGGCATTTATATATTATAATTTAATCAATAAGCTTCAGGTACACGAGTTTTTTGTCTTGCATAAAAGGTTCCTATAGTGTCCATAAATAGTATATCAGAACAATATATACCTCTTAACTCATAATAATAATCACTTAAATAAGGGTTACTTCCTTTTATGTATTTTATAACTCCTTTTATCCAATACGGCTTTAATATACCACCATAAACAGTATATTCATCATGGAAATTAGCACCCTCTTTTTTAAGTCTGGAAATTTGAGGTTGACTACTTAAGTATCTGTGAAGACGGAAACTAGTATCTGTTACCTCCCAAAGAGAAATCTCAGAATACGGCATGCTATCATTAAAATGATTACAATTTAAACAAAACTGATATTTTCCCTGCATATTCTTTGAAGAATAATCTATATTATCATTAAGGTTATTATCATTATCGTCCTTACAAGAAGAATAAATAAACAATAATGATGATAAAAGAACTAAAATAACAAAAATCTTTTTCATAAGGCATTTATATATTAAAATTTAACGTTCACATTGATCTACATCTATAAATAGTTCTGCACCTACAGGTACTGTAAAATCTCCATTTATTAAAACTTCTTCTGAGGCTCTAAGAAAAACATTATCACCTACACTTATACTATTTGAACAAGAACCATTTCCTATTGTAATTTTCTTTTTCACTGTATTATCATAATTGGAGAAATTGTAATTACATAAATTAAGTTCAGTATCGCAATCTTTTTTCAATCTATACACACTAACATAATCTACTTTCATTTTTCTTGGTAAAGGTATATTTGCGTTTGCAGGTGTGTCGCCCATAAGATTTAATCCTAATAATATTCTAACAGGCATAAAAATTTTATGATCAGTTATTATTCTATGAGGATAATCATCAACATAAAATATTAATCTGTTTGGAGACCATTCTAAAGCATAAGTATGCCAAATATTATCATCCCACTCATAATTTGGCGGACTAAAACATTGAGCATAATTATCCCAAAAATAAGTAGTATCATAACATCTATGAATACATGAAGTTAAATAATAACGAGTAATAGTACTATCCTCAATGCCATGATCCTTTAAGTTACCTTTGAACTCAACTATATCTATTTCAGATGCGTTAGTATCTGCTTCAATACAGCCTTCTCCATTTGAATAAGCTATACCTTCTTTTACAAATGTCCAAAAAGCCCCTGTAAAATTATAGTTATATGGGAAAGCAATTCTTGCTTCCATATATCCAAATTGAGTAGAATAATCGTTTTGAGTTTCTACACTACCAGTAGTATACCTGTATATGTGTGAATTGTTATTATACTGACAGACACAAAACCATGGATTAACAAATTGGTTAGGACAACGATAATCTTCTTTTTTTAATGTCATTTCAAGACTTCCATTTGATACCGCTACATTCCTACTTAGACTAACAGTAGGATTAGAACAATAATGGTCAAAATTATCCATTACTTTCCAAATATTAGTATTTAATGTATTAAAATCATCTCTCCAAACTAATTCCCAATTAGGATCGTTATTAGGTGTCTGAGAAAAAAGATTATTTAATGAAATTAATACCAAAAATAATATAATATATCTTTTCATAATAATTCATTTATTTAGTTAATATCATACGTTTAGTATCAATCAAAACATTATCCACAAATAATGAATACAAATACATTCCAGCAGGAAGTTCAGAGCCTTGAACTATTACGCTACCACTACCATTTTGAGTTAGATTATATGTTCTTAATTCTAATCCTTGTAAGTTATAAATAGTTATCTTAGCATTAGAGTAGTTTAATGGCAAAATAAAGTTTATTGTTGTGTTCAAAGAAAAAGGATTTGGTACATTTTCAAAGAGTATTGCAGAGTCTCTAACTTGATTTAAAGTAGAGGTAATGCTATCTTGCATGCTTTTTATTTCTATACCACAACAAAAAGACAAATTGTTTTTTAGGTCAATTATGTCTTTTTCTTGTTGAACAACTATATTTTGGAGGGTTGAGATTTGTTGTTGCTGTTCTTTAATTGCCTCTATGGTAACTGCAATTAAATCAGTATAGGCAATAGCTTTTATAGAATCGGGCATTGTTTTCACAACTTCAGGAAAAACTTGTTCAACATCTTGAGCAATTAGTCCAAGTCTATAATTTTCTTTATCATCTTTAAATTGATACTTTACTCCATTTAGTAATTTTAATCTATGAAGAGGAGATTCTATCTGTTGAATATTCTTTTTTAAATTTATATCAGAACCACAATATCCTCCACGTAAAGTATAAAGATAACCCGCTTCACATACATAAAAGACATCGCGGCCTATTCGTTCACTCCGCAAATGATAAGCACAAGCATTTTCATTATATACTTTTACCCAAAAAGATCTTCCCCATTGTCCAGCATTAGATACCAAGCATCCTTCTCCATTAATTTGAAGTTTTGTTGTTGGATTATTTGTTCCAATTCCAACATTTCCGTTGTTTGTTACTTTTAATTGTGCATACATACATGTTGCACTTATTAAACAGAACGACAATAAAAATAATAATTTTCTTTTCATGATAATTTAATTTTTTGATTAATAATTTGTTGTTATTTCACGGGGCAAATGTACAATATAATTATTCAAAAAGCAAATTATTTTACATAAAAATGCAAAATATAAAAATGGGGGGGTAAGTGTTTGTGAACAAGGGTTTTAATTTATTTGCTTTTTCGTGAAATAGGGTTTCAATAATTTAATATCAAGTTCTATTTTCGTGGAATTAAGTTCTACAAAAAGTAAATCAAATAACAAAAAAAGGGCAAATAATTATTCGCCCTTGTAATTTATTTTTGTGCTAAGTATTTAGTTTATTTAAAAGCTCAAAGGTATGGATATTCCAAATCTTTCTTTGAATTGTAGGTTAGAGTTGAAATCCTTATTGTAGGCCATTTGAATATTGAAGAAAGCCGACAAGTATTTATTTACCTTCATTGTGATAAAGGTTTCAAAGTTTATATCGGTATGTGGGAAGAATGGAGCTTTGTTATAGTCGTTGAAGAATTCTAATTTAGATAAAACGTGTACATTTTTGAAGACTTCCTTTTCAAAGAATATTTTAATATATGACCCAAAAGCAAAATAAGAATGTCTTCCTGGTTCTATTCCAAAGGCGTTGTCGGGTGTTATTAAATCTTCATTAAGTACAAATGTTGTTCGTCCTGTTAGAGGAGAAATAAGCACAGAAAGATAAGGACGTGGCTTGTATTCCAAACCCAGAGATGTAATTAAATAGGCTGGTGAAAGGAATGAAGAAACTAAGATAGTGTCATTTTTATAACCATTGTCAAATTGTGATTTGAAATTAACCAATGCAGAATAGTTCCAATTGCTAAATGCTTTATAACCGAAGATTGAGTTAAGCTCTATCTTGTCTTCGTTCTTACGGAACTTGTTTCCGTTATCAAAAATACCTTTTCCGTTATCGTCTTGACGCATTTTACCATAGCTAAGCTCAACGGAGTTGTCCCAGCTTACTTTCTTCTTACTATAATTGTAGAAACCTTTGAAAAAAGCTGAGAAAGAAAGATTACCAACTCCTCCTTGTTCCCAGTTCTCATACATACTTTGTTCTGCATTGAGGGTTAAATTGTTTTTAAGCGTCCAAGCCTTTGGTTTTGTGGTGGTGTCGCTAATGCTTTTGGCAGCCTTTGTGGCGGCATCGTTGGCGGCTGTTACTGCATCTTTTTTAATGTCATCTTGTGCAATAGTAATATTAGTAACAAATAGAACTAATGCAATTAGGATTAATGTTTTTTTCATAGTTATAATCTTATTTTTTGTGTTGTAATATTATATTTATTAATGTGTTGCTCTAAATAAAAACTCGTTTAATTGGTGTGCTGACTTAAAGGCTTTAATCACATAATCAAGAAAATCTTTCTCTTTTATCTTTTCTATTGAACAAAAATGAGATGGGCAAAATTCTTTATTTTTCAAATAGTCTATGTATTCCCAATCTTTTGGATAGCCTTTGGGTGCAGTTTTTAGCCTATTTTCTGAATCTATACTTGGGAAAAACTTCTTAAATGTTTTTTTGTTTATAATCTTTTCAAACTCTTCTACATTATAGTATATTTCGTCTCTTATTTGTTTTAAATATATATTATCGGGACAATGTACTCCTGCTGCCAACATACAAAAACCTTCTTCAAGATGAATGTAGTAGCATGGTAGATTGCCTCCTAAACGTGTGTTTCCATAAAATAAAGCAGAGGAAATATAAGGTTTTAATGGGCTTTTATCGGCAGAAAATCTAATATCTCTATGTTGTTTGTACATTGTTTGCTTTCCTTCGTAGGAGCCTATGTTCTTGTCAAATTTCTTCACGCCATAGATTAGTTGATTTGCGAACTCTTCCATTTGTTTTCTTGCCAAAACAACTCTTTCTTTGTTTTCAGCATACCAATTGCGGTTATTATTTAATCGCAATTCTTTTAGCAAATCTATTGTCTCTTGTGTGAAGTAGGTATTCATATTTCTATCTATTTTTTAGCAATATATATGTCTCTATTGTTATGCTTAGAAAAAGCAAAATTAACCAAATTATAGATAATGAGAAGCCTTTGTCCGTCTTTTTAAAGTATGAGGCTATTAATTGTTTCTTTGTATCTAATGTATTATAGCTTTTTAGAGAGTGTTGTTTTAGTTTTTCAGATATTTCTTTTGTATCCAAGAAGCTTAAATCTGATTCCATACGAGAATAATTGAAGGATACTCCTGCATAAACCTTATCCTGTTCCACTATATTATAGTTGCCTGCTTTATGGATTTGATTATGTATTATAAGACTTTGTTGTTGGTTTGACTTTCTTAACTCTGGAATAAATGATGTTTTCTTGTCAATGGATACTATTTGAACAAGGGTTAGGTTATTGGCTTGGCTGAGTTGGGAAATATCTATTTCGTTGTTTTCGGAAAGCATATAATAAGGCACTGGTACAACTTGACTAAATAATGCCATATTCCAAAGAGTTGGAACAAAGAGAGCTTGTCTAACAAAATCAGTAAAGCTATCGTTTAAATCTGTTGCAAAAATATACACCTTGCTTTTGTCTTTTTGACTAACCAAGAGAAAATCGTCCTGACTTTGAAACTTCATTATGGATTCTCTTGATGTTTGGGTGGTGTAGGAAAGTTGGAAGTATTTCTTTGCAGAAGGCATTTCCATATTTTCAACCTGCTGAGAAAACACTCCTTTATAGAGTTTGCTTTCTTGATTTATTAAAGAAACTTTATTTGTTCTTAAAACTAACTGACTATATATAGGCAATCCCATCTGTTGCATTGAACTCTGAAAAGAAGATATATTCATCTTCTCAGAAGGAATGATAAGAATATCTCCTCCTCTTTCGCGATAGCGAGTAAGTTCTGAGGCTAAGCCAGAGGAAAACTCGTTGAGTTGATTAAGAATAATTAAGGAGTATTTGCTGAAATCGGTGAAATCAATCTTCTTCTCATTCATATCTGTTAGGGATATTTCGCTATTGGAGGAAGAAAATAGATGAGAAATATAAGGATTGGAGGTTTCAGAATTAATTGAAAGTACTTCTATCTTAGGATTGGTTTGAAAGGTAAAGTAGAAATTATCATCGAAGGTAATAGGATTGTCAATTAAACTTATGTAGCCATGCTGAATACCATGTTTCTCTAAAACAAAGTTCATTATTAGGCTTTGTGATTGATTAGCTTCAATATCCAAACTTGAAACAGATAATTGTTTATTGTCAAGAAACAACTTAACTGAAACAGCTTCTGCTTTCTTATCTGATTTATTAATAATTCTAACATTTAATGTTATATTCTTGCCAATTTGAAACACAGGGTCAATAAAAGATATGGAATCTATATAGATATTGCTTATATTATTAGCCTCAATGGGAACTAATAATGTCTTTATGGTTGTATCCATAGGGAACTTATCTACATCAAAAGCCAAGTGTTGAAAATCGGAGATAAAGAATAAGCGTTTATTGAAGCCTTGTTTGTTGTTCAATAAATCAAATCCTCTTTTAATTAATTTGGAATTGTATTCTGTTTTTGAGCTTATCTCAATTTCATCTAAGTAGTTAATAAGCATTTCTTTGTTTACAAAATGCTGATGTTTGCCTTCCATATCCATTGTTAGAAGAAGGAACTCATCACTACTATTATACTGTTTGATTATATCCTTTGCCTTTTGTTTGCCTTGCTCAATAAGTTGCCCTTCCCTACCTTGGTTCTGCATTGAAAAGCTATTATCAAGACATATAACCACAGCATTTAATCCTTTCTCAACAAGTTTTTCTTCCTTATTAGGAAAATAAGGCTGTGCAAACAGAAGTACTAAGGCAATTATTGCTAAAATACGTGATAAAAGCAGTATCCAATTTCTGACCTTATTTTGTTTCTTTGTGCTAATTTCAATCTCTTTTAGCAATCTCACATTAGAAAAATATATTTTCTTAAACTTGCGGAAATTAAAGAGATGAATAATAATAGGAATAGCTATTAAAATAAGTCCAAAAAGAAAATAAGGATTAATAAATTGCATCTATTGTATAAAAACATTAAATTAAGTTTGCGAAATTACAAAAAATATATTTACCTTTGCCAAAGTATAAATCTTAAAATTAAATTATCATGGAAGAAATTATTATTGAAAATGAAATTGTAAAAGAATCAAAAGATTTAGTAATCAATAAGGAAATGAGCAATCATCTTCTTGCAAGTGCAAAATGGGGAAGGTTTTTTGGAGTGCTTGCTTATATAGGAGCAGTTATAATGTTTATTTTTGCTCTTATGTATATATTTATTGATGCTCTTTCTGCATCAAGTGAAATTATTTATTGGGAAAACATAAAGTTTGTTTTCTTTATTTTTTTTATTGCTTGTGCTGTTCTATACTTTATTTGGGCAAGACTAATTATGCAATCCTCCAAATCAATAAAGACAGGAATTAATCAAAATAATCAAGTAGAAGTTGAAAATGGCACAAGGAAATTAGCTTTCTTAATGAAATTTATGGGCATTGTTACCATTGTTGGAATTTGCCTCTACTTTGTTTTCATTCTTTCTGTTACAGTATTTGCAGGCATTAATGCTTTTCAAACCCTTTAATATTTTAATTATATATAAACTATGAAAAGAAATCTTTTATTAATTAGTAATTCAACTAATCCTCAAGAAGAATATCTTGGTTGGTGTCAAGATATGATTAAAGACTTTTGCGTTAGGCATAAAGTTAAGGACGTGTTATTTATTCCTTATGCAGGAGTATCAATGGGCTACGACGCTTACGAACAAAGAGTAAAGAAAGTGTTTAAAACAATGGGCTTAAAAATTTATAGCATTCATAAAGAGAAAGACCCTATTGAAGCCGTAAAGAATGCAAAATGTATTGCTGTTGGAGGTGGAAACACTTTCCATTTAGCTTATGAACTTCATAAGAATAAAGTGATGACAGAAATTGCAAAGAAATCTAAGAAAGGTATGCCTTATATGGGTTGGAGTGCAGGCAGCAATATTGCAGGACCAACTTTGAAGACAACCAACGATATGCCAATTATTGAGCCTAAGAGCTTTAAGTGTATGAATTTGGTTCCATTTCAAATCAACCCTCACTACACCGACTATTTTGACCCTAAGCACGGAGGCGAAACAAGAGACGATAGGTTGAATGAGTTTATTAAAATAGAACCTAAGGTTTGGGTTGCAGGAATTAGAGAAGCAACAGCTCTTTCACTTGAAAAGGGAAACCTCAAACTAATAGGAAGAAACAATAAAATGAAGGTATTCCGTGGCAATATGCAGCCAAAGGAATACACATTGAAAAGTGATATAAATTTCTTAATGCAATAAAATATGTTGAACTCAAAAGACAAAGCTTAATTAGATTTTGATACTAATACTTTGTCTTTTGATTCTAAGAAACCTAATCTTTAATCTAATTTTCTAATTCTTAAATAAGGTGAAAGAAATAGAAATTTTAAATAGTGGAGGCATAATTCTTTATCCCACAGACACAATTTGGGGGTTAGGATGTGATGCTACAAATGAAAAGGCTATTGAAAAAATACTTTCACTTAAAGGTAGGGAGCAAGGTAAACACTTATTAATTCTTGTAAGCAATATTGCAATGCTTGGCAATTATGTTGAAACAATTCCCAATAAGGCTTTGGAGTTGATAAATAGCGTAAAAGAACCCCTAACTATTATTTACCCTAATGCTAAGAACCTTCCCAAAATACTTTCCTCTGATGATAATACAATTGGGATTAGAATTCCAAATCATAGCTATTGTCAAGAGCTCATACAATGCTTAGGCAAACCCATTATAAGTACAAGTGCAAATAAAAGTGGTGAGCCTTCGCCAAATGGTTTTAAGGATATTAGTAAGGAAATTAAAGATGGTGTTGATTACATTGCTGAAATTGAACGAGAGAAACTCTCTTTTAAAGCCTCCTCAATCTATAAAGTAACTCTTAACGAAGAAGTAATAACAATTAGATAAATAAATATTATTATGGAAAATGATGAAAAATTTGATGAATTAATGTCTTCTTTCAACAAAGAGAGAAATTCACAAAACAACAACAAAGAACCAATTACACAAGAAGAGTTGATACAGAGGGTAATTAAGAGAACTAAATTGTCCGAAGAAAAGGTACGCAAAGTCTTTGAGCTTTATATGAAATATTTAGAGGAATTGTATTTGGAAGACCCCGATTTGTTAATAGAACACTTAGAATACACTTTTAATGATGCTATAAAAAAGGGTTACGAAAACAACTAAATAAAGTTTTTTTGAGGGTTGAAAATATGTGAGTTCATTCCTTATTTTTGACAATTGCCTAAACTTTTATTATTCAATAATAACATATTATGAACATTTTTAGCAAGATTTTTAAGTTCTACTACGAAGGGTTTCGTTCAATGACATTAGGAAAGACCCTTTGGATGATTATACTTATAAAATTATTTATTATGTTTGCAGTCTTAAAGGTGTTTTTCTTTCCTAACTTCCTGTCTTCAAAGGGAGATACTAAGGCGGAAAAAGCTGATTATATTGCAACTGAAATGGAAAAACGAACAATTAATAATTAAAAATTAAATTTATGGAAGAATTAGTACTATGGTCAAGAGCCCAATTTGCATTAACGGCAATTTATCATTGGCTCTTTGTTCCTTTGACCTTAGGTCTGGGAATTATTATTGGGATAATGGAAACTATCTATTATCGCACCAAGAATGAAGAGTGGAAAACAATTACTAAGTTTTGGATGAGGTTATTTGGGATTAACTTTGCAATTGGTGTTGCAACAGGATTAATTCTTGAGTTTCAGTTTGGAACTAATTGGTCAAACTACTCGTGGTTTGTTGGTGATATTTTTGGAGCTCCTCTTGCAATTGAAGGGATTATAGCTTTCTTTATGGAGGCAACCTTTATTGCTATAATGTTTTTTGGATGGAATAAGGTTAGCAAGGGATTTCACTTGGCTTCCACTTGGCTTACTGTGTTTGGAGCTTCCATTTCTGCTCTTTGGATTTTGGTTGCAAATGCTTGGATGCAATTTCCAACAGGTATGACATTTAATCCAGACACGGTGAGAAATGAAATGACTGACTTTTGGGCTGTTGCTCTTTCTCCAATTGCAATTAACAAGTTCTTCCATACCATAACATCTTGTTGGGTTGTGGGTTCTATGGCTTGCATTGGAGTTAGTGCTTGGTTCTTATTAAAGAAACGCCATATTGACTTTGCTAAAAGGAGTATAAAGATTGCTCTTCCTGTTGGGGTTATTGGTATTCTTTTAACAATATATACTGGTGATGGTTCTGCTTATCAAGTGGCTCAAAAGCAACCTATGAAACTTGCAGCAATGGAAGGATTGTATAAAGGGCAAACCAAGGCTCCACTTGTTGCAATTGGATTAGTGAAACCTCACGAAAAAGCTATGCAAGATAAAGAAAATCCTTATTATTTCAATATTGGAATTCCTTACACTCTGTCTCTATTAGGTTACAGAGATATTGACGCTTATGTTCCAGGGATAACCGATTTATTGGAAGGAGGATACCCTACAACAGATGGAAGCGTGCCTTTATCAGCCAAAGAAAAGATGGAAAGTGGTAAAAAAGCTATTACTGCCCTTGCCGACTACAAGAAAGCAAAGAAAGAGGGCAATCTGGCGGAAAGCAATAAGCAATTAGAAATACTTAATGCTAATTATTCAAACTTTGGTTATGGATTTATTAAAGATGAATCAGAGCTTGTTCCAAATGTTGCTCTAACCTTCTATGCTTTTAGATTTATGGTTATATTTGGTTCCTTCTTTATCCTGATGTATATCATTATTGCCTACTTCATTAAAAAGAAGAAGCCATACGAAAACTATAAATGGTTCCTATATATCTGTATTGCCTGCATTCCACTTGCATATATGGTATCGCATAGCGGTTGGCTTGTTGCAGAAATGGGACGTCAGCCATGGGTAATTCAAGACCTTATGCCAACAGGAGCTGCCATATCGGCTATTAGCACAAGCTCTGTTGCAACAACATTCATTATTTTCTGCGTTCTATTCACCGTTCTTCTAATTGCTGAATTAAGCATTATGTTCAAACAAATTAAAAAAGGATTTTAAAAAAGTTAATATTATGGATTACAATTTTTTTATACAATATTGGTGGTTTATTATTTCACTATTAGGGGCATTATTAGTTTTCCTTTTATTTGTGCAAGGAGGACAAAGCCTTATCCCTCAATTAGGGAAAACTGACTTGGAGAAAACAATGTTGGTTAATTCCGTTGGAAGGAAATGGGAATTTACATTCACAACCTTAGTTACCTTTGGAGGAGCTTTCTTTGCAGCCTTCCCTCTTTTCTACTCTACTTCCTTTGGAGGAGCTTACTGGGTTTGGATGATAATACTCTTTTGCTTTATTATTCAAGCTGTTTCCTTTGAATTTAGGAAGAAAGACAAGAATTTCTTAGGCGAAAAAACCTTCAATGTTTTCTTACTCATTAATGGATTTGGAGCACCATTTCTTTTAGGAACAGCAGTGGGAACATTCTTCACAGGGAGTGAATTTGTGATAAACAAAGAAAACCTAACCAACCCAATGATGCCGATAATTTCGCAGTGGATTAACCCTCTGCACGGCTTGGAAGCACTTTTCAATCCAAGAAACTTACTTTTGGGAGTGGTTGTATTATTCTTATCAAGAACATTAGGAGCCTTGTATTTCATTAACAACATTGGCGATGCAACCATTCAAGAAAGAGCAAAAAAACAACTGAGAATTTGCGGAACATTATTTGTTTTGTCTTTTGTAACATTCTTAGTTGTAACATTTCTTGCCCAAGGCTTTGCAGTGGATAGTCAATCAGGTATTGTTTCAATGGAGAAATACAAGTATTTTACCAACTATATTCAAATGCCAATTATTTTAGCTATGCTGTTAATTGGAGTTGTTTTAGTTCTATTTGGATTAGTGAAAACAATGTTTTCTAAAACTATTTTCAGAAAAGGTATTTGGTTTGTGGGTATAGGTTCTGTTTTGGCAGTACTTAGTTTGTTCCTAATTTTAGGGTATAACAACACGGCCTATTACCCATCTTCTTTCAATATTCAATCTTCCCTTACAATCTATAACTCTTGTTCCAGCCTCTTTACACTTAGAGTTATGTCAGTAGTTTCACTTATTATTCCATTTGTATTAGCATATATAGTTTATGCTTGGAGAAAGATGGATAAGACCTCTATCACAAAAGAGGAAATGCAAGAACCAGGGCATAAATACTAATAGTCTGAAAACATAAACACCGACTTCTTCCAAAAGGTCGGTGTTTAACTTTAACCAAACAAGGTTTAAATAAAACAAAACAAAGAAAGAATTTTTCTAAATAAGGATTCAGAAAGAGCTTTGTTTGTTTAGAAAATTGCCATAAAGAGTTCTTTAAAGAAAAAGAAAGCTAAAACTCCTGCTACTATTAGTTTCATTAGAGTTCCTACTAAAAAGCCAACAAAAGAACCAAATCCTGCTTTTAGAGCAATTGAAAACTCCTTACCACCTATCATTTCCCCAACAACAGCTCCAATAAATGGACCAAGTATTATTCCCCATGGCGAAAAGAATAAGCCTAAGAATAGGCCCAGGGTACTTCCTCTTACCCCTGATTTAGTTCCGCCAAATTGTTTTGTTCCCCAAATTGGCACAACATAGTCTAAGAGTTGGACTATTAGAACAACTATCAACCAACTAATAAGAAAAGTGATGGAGAATTGGACTTTGCTTGTGAAATGTAAAAGCAATATCCCAATATAACTAAGAGGTAAGCCAGGCAAAACAGGTAGTATGCACCCTAAAAAGCCCACTATTACAAGTATTGCTCCAATAACATAAAATATAATATCTAAGGTCATAATCTATGTATTAGTTCTTTTATATTGATTGTTGTTGAGCATTGGAAATGTCCTTTTGGACATTTTTTATGTCCGTGTAAGCCGCATGGACGACAGGTTAAATGCTCTTTTGTTTGAATAATTTTTGAGTCAGAGCTTAATGGTCCAAAGCCAAAAGAGGGTACTGTGGAACAAAATATGGCTGTTACAGGAGCATTTACCGAGGAGCAGAAATGCAGTGGTGCAGAGTCATTGACATAATTCATTTTAGCGTTATCAATTAAGGAGATGGTTTCTAAAAAACTTAGTTTGCCTGCCAGATTATGTGCCTTGGGATGATTGGATTCTTTAATAATATGGTTGCAAAGCATAGCATCTGACTTTGCTCCAAGCAAGTAAATATTGTTTTCTTTGGGTACTTGTTTTAATAACTCTACCCAGCCTTGAATATGAAATTGTTTGGTAAACCAAAGTGAGCTTGGACTTATGGTATAGTATGTCCCTTCTTTATATTGTTGTACTTTTTCTGCTGTCTTACTATTTGGATAGAGTTTTGGAGGCAAAACCTCCGACTCATCGTCTTCGCAAATTTGTGCAATTAGCCTGAAATTTCTGTCAATTTCGTGGATATGCTTATGTTTGCTAATTAAATGCTCTACTCTTTGGTCAAAAAAGATGGATAATGGGTTTTTCTTAAATCCAATAGTAGAATGTGCATTTGAAAAGGCTGTAATTAGTCCTGAGGAAAAGAAACGATTGATATTGATTAGAATTTCATAGTCTGCTTTTCTTATGTCTTTTATTAGTTTTAGGAGGTTTCTGTATTTGTTTTCTTTCTTGTTCCATACCCAAACCTTACCTACAAAGGGATGGTCTTCAAAAAGGGTTTCATTTCCTTTTTTTACCAAAACATCTATCTTTTCCTTGGGGTAGTTATAGTGTAGTTCTTCCATAAGAGATGTTGCAAGAACTACATCTCCAATTGAAGCGGTTTGAATCACTAAAAACTT
Source organism: Bacteroidales bacterium UBA5371 (assembly GCA_002407855.1). Taxonomy (GTDB): domain Bacteria; phylum Bacteroidota; class Bacteroidia; order Bacteroidales; family P3; genus UBA10566. Next base: position 184,050 of record DHPF01000006.1, on the reverse strand, counting down.
TTTCATTTTACAAAGGTAGAGATTTTCTTTTATTCTACACGAAATCTATAAATTAAAAAAAAAGACTGAGATTTCACATCTGAGTCTTTTAAATTGTATTATCATCTAAAAATTATAGATTTGGTTATACTTGGTTATTCTACAATTAAATTCCAATTATGTTTGTCTTCAACTATACCTTGTTGTATTCCTGTAAGGGTTTCGTATAGTTTTTTGCATACAGGTCCTGCCTCATTGCCATAGTCATAAACTTTTCCTGTTCCTCTATCCATAATTTGTCCTATTGGAGAAATTACTGCTGCTGTTCCACATGCTGCTACCTCTTCAAAGGTTGAAAGTTCTTCAACTGCAACAGGTCTTTGCTCTACTTTCATTCCTAAGTCAGCTGCCAATTGACGAAGCGACATATTAGTTATGGAAGGAAGTATAGAAGAAGAATGAGGAGTTACATAAGTATTATTCTTAATTCCAAAGAAGTTTGCTGCTCCAGCTTCATCAATATATTTCTTTTCTTTTGCATCTAAGTAAATACAATTGGAGAAACCTTCTTTTGCTGCTCTTGTTCCTGAGTACAATGATGCTGCATAGTTACCTCCAATTTTATATGTTCCTGTTCCAAGCGGTGCTGCACGGTCAAAATCTTCTACAATTTGGAATTTTACTGGCTTAAATCCTTCTTTAAAATAAGGTCCAACTGGTCCAACAAAAACTAAAAAGAGATATTCCTTTGCAGGTCTAACTCCCACTTCTGCTCCTGTTCCAATTAACAAAGGACGAAGATATAAAGAAGCACCTGTTCCTGCTGGTGGAACAAATCTTTCATTTCGTTTTACTACCTCAGCACAAGCCTTCACAAATAAATCTTCTGGCACTGGTGCCATCATAATACCTTCTGCTGTACGATGCATTCGTTTAGCATTTTCGTAAGGACGGAACAAACGAATCTTTCCATCAACTCCACGGAAAGCTTTCATTCCCTCAAAACCTGCTTGTCCATAATGTAAGCAAGTTGCTGCCATATGCATTGTAATTTCTTCTGATTCTGTGAATTCTAATTCACCCCATTTACCATCGCGATAGTAACAACGAACGTTACAATCAGTTTTAAAATAGCCAAAAGGTAGGCTTGACCAATCTATATTACTCATATCTATAAAAATTTGTTTAATATTAGTTTTTTTAGGTTCCACAAAATTACAACTAATTATTAATATAGCAAATTATATTTCTAAGAAAATTCCCTTTTCGTACTCTACCTCATAGAGAAAAAGAGCCTTAGCCAAAACAGAAACACCAGCTAATGACCTATTTTTTTGTTCTATTATTTTACAAAACTCCTCAACACTTATCTTCTCCAAACCAACCTCAATCATTGTTCCAACAATAGAACGAACCATATTTCTAAGAAAACGATTAGCCTTTATAGTAAAAACCAACATTTCATTTTCCACCTCCCAAGAAGCAAAAAAAATAGTACAATTATTATTATTTACCTGAGTATGTAACTTTGAAAAACTTGTAAAATCAGTATAAGTTAAGAGTTTCTCACAAGCCTTATTCATCATTTCAACATTCAACAAACGAGGGAAAAAATAGGAAAACTCATTATTAAAAGGTTGTTTTTGAGTAGCTATATAATATTTATAAGTTCTACTTATGGCATCAAACCTTGCATGAGCATCATTTTTTACTTTTAGAATAGAGATAATCCGTATATCATAAGCAAAGTAATTATTCAACCTAAACCTAAGCTGATTCAGCTCCTCAACAGACATTTCCTCAAAGTCAAAATGAGCATAATAACTCTTGGCATGAACACCCGTATCTGTTCTACCGCAACCGGTTAAGCTGATATTTTCCTTTAAGATATGCATTAATGCCTTTTCCAAACCCTCCTGCACAGAAGGCTCGTTGGGTTGAATTTGCCAACCACAAAAATTTGCACCATTATACGACAAATGAATAAAGTACCTCATTAATTATCTTTTCTTCAACTTGCAAAGATATATGAATTATCTTACTTAAAACAAGATAATGAAGTAAAAACCATTATTCCATATACAAGCCAAACCTATCTTCTTCCCCTTTTTAATTCCGAATAACCTTGCGGGTATATACATTCTTATGGGTTCGGACTTTTAGTATATAAACCCCTTTTGGCAATAGAAAAAGGCTTAGTTTTTCTGTTTTGGCTTTGGGATTTGTTTTCATAAATATTAACTGCCCACTCATATTATAAAGAGAAAAATCAATTATCATTTCTCCTTGTGCTTTTATATTGACTTCATTATAGGCAGGGTTAGGATAAATTATTAAGTTATTACTATTCTCTATTGCTATATCTTCTGCAGTGCTAAGATAAGGATGAAGAAAGGTAGTATCAGTATATTTTGCCATAAAAGCATTACTTCTTCCACTACTCCCATTTAAAGAAATATCTCCAAAACTAATATTATTACTATACATTCCTGTAATAAATAAATCTCCATTATCATTCATTATTGTATTTCCATCCCCTGTTCTACTTTGATCTTGGAAAACAGGAATATTTATTACTTCAATAAGTTCTCCATCGTCCTTCCAACGAACTATGGCAAGTGCAGGATTTGAAATACCTCCAGTATTATAAATTGTATCAACACCATTTAAATACCAATAGTAAAGAATTTTTCTTATTACCTGATTATTCCGTACTACAAAAGATTTATCCTTATTTCTCTTAACATTACTTCCATCTGTTGTCCCATGAGAAATATATTTTCCAGTTTCTTTGTTTAGTTTAGCAAAGAATATTCCCATTTCTTGTGTTAAAGTATTTATTGTATTAGGATTAAAACGTAATTGAGTACTATCATCAAAATATAGTTTACAAACAGTAGAATCATAAACATATTGCCCATTTAATTTATAACTAAAAGGGCAAACACTCCATCCTAAAATATAAATATTATCATCATCATTATTTATTTGTGAAGTGGATATAAATGATGAGTATGACGTAACAGAAGAAAAAGATAAATCAGATCTAATTTCCCCAAATACTTGATTTGCCCAAATAGGTTCTCCTGTTGTATCATACTTTATTATAAAGCCTAAGTTATCACATCCTGCATCATTTAATATTAATTTCTTTCCAGCACCTAAATGAACTTCTCTATAATAGGATGTATCATCACTTCTATAATGATCTATATATCCTGTAAGATATAAGTTCTCTTCTTCATCAACTGTAATTCCTGTAGGATATGTAGAAAAATTTGTAAGGAGAGAGTTTTCATTTCCTATCCCTGAGGTATCTCTTACTAATTGTTTTGACCATACTAAATCAAAATTGGGTGTAAACTTTAATAACCAAGCATTATTTGAAACAGAAAAATCTCCTAATGGGAATATCTTTTGTTCATTAATAACAATTCTTATTGTGTCTGCATTGCCTGGCTTATCTATATTTACACACATATAAATATAACCATTTTTATCAATATGGAATGGAGCTAATTTATCAAATACAAGTGCTCCTCCATAAGTGTATGGGGTCCCTAATGTATCATAGTATCTTGTTCTTAAAAAATATTCATTTTGTTTATTGCCATCTAAATCAAAAGTTGTAAAACAACTGAACTGACCTCCACCTAAAGGGTAGGTTGGAGGATTGGGATACTGCCCTATTATTAATGTATCTAAATACCATAATCTACTTCCTCCATTTCCTCCAGGAGAATCTGAATTGGCAAATAAAACAATTGAAGTGTCACCAACGATTTCCATCCAATTAGTATAAGATTCATAATTTCCATTTTTAATTGATCTTTTCCAAAGAAGATTTCCTTGTGGGTCAAACTTTGACAATAATACAGAGGAATAACCCATCATAGGTCCTTCTGAAAGATTTTCATCATTATCTAAGAAAGCATTTTCTCCCATAGTTCCTGCAATATAGATATTGCCTTGTGAATCATAAACAGAACGGGTTATCTGATTGTATAGTCCCCCATTCATATTATCATCTTGCCCTGAATAAGATTTTGCCCATTGCCACTCTCCCTGTGATTGGAGATTGATTATGTTTAGAGATAAAAACACAAGAAGAATTAATGGTTTGATAATAAGTAATATATTTTTCATAATCTAAGAATTTAAATTGACAACAAAACTATTTCATTATATAAACACTTTTTTACCTAAATTTGTTTATAATTTTATAAATAAAAAAAATACGGTGCCTTATTTGCACAAGACACCGTATGAATAAAACAATTATTATTAATTAACTATTACCTTCTTCGAATAAACATTCTTGTCTGTAATAATCTTTATCATATAAACCCCTTTAGAGAAATTAGACAAATTCAACTTTTCCATTTTCGTTTTTAGTTTTTCACTTTTCAAGAGAAGTTGTCCATTGATATTATAAAGTGAAAAGCTATTTATCTTTTCTCCTTGAGTTGTGATATTTACATCTCCTTTTGTTGGATTGGGATATACTATTATTCCTTTTTCATTTATTAGTGGGATATCTCTAATACTTGATTCTGTATAAGGATGTACAAAAGTTGAATCATGATACTTTGCCATAAAAGCATTACTTCTTCCACTACTTCCAATTAGGGTTATATCTCCAAAGCTTATTGTATTATCAAACATCCCTGTTATAAATAAATCTCCATTATCATTTAAGATTGTATTACATGCTTGTGTATAACTTGAGCTACCATTGGTTGGAATATTTATTACATCTATAACTTCTCCATCATCTTTCCAACGCATAAGTCCAATACTTGGGGATGTCATTCCTCCTGTTGTAAATACAGTATCTACTCCTACTAAATCTCTATAATAGAACACTTGTGAAAATACTTGATTATTCCTTGTTGCTAATGATACATTATATGTTCCTGTGCCAGTGAAAAATGTCCCTTGACTTGAAATTGCTGTTCCGTGATTGATATATTTTCCTGTCTCCTTATTTAATTTAGCAAAGAAAACAGCAGCACTACTTCCGCTCGTCCTTGAATATATTAAATGAGATGGGTCAAAAACAAATTGTGTACTATCATCAAAATATAATTTACAATATGTAGTATCATAAACAGCTGATCCAATTATATAAATAGAATTATTATCTTCATTAATGGTTGAATTATATATATTAGAAGAATATTGAGGAAAAGCCCCAGAGCCATTAAAGGTCTTCTTTCCGTAGAGTTGATTTGCCCACTGAGGCTCTCCCGTTGTATCGTATTTTATTATAAATCCTAAATTAGCGCATCCTGCATCATTAATGATTAACTTTTTATTATTCCCTAATTCAATGTTCTTATAGAAAGTTGTATCTTCTGTAATTCCTCTATATCTATTTATATAACCAGTCAAATACATATTATCTTCACTGTCTGCTGATATCCCTGTGATATAAGGAGTAAAGGAGCTTGTTGCTGGGTCAATACCTACACCTGAAGTATCTCTTATTATATCTTTTTCCCATACTAAATCAAAATCAGGAGTGAATTTAAATATTTTCGTACTTTGCTGCATGTAAATTGTATCACAATCATAAGACGTATGATTATCCACAACTAAATTAAAAGATACTGCATCATTAGTTTGCCAAGCACTAATATATATATATATATACCCATTTTTATCTATATGGAAAGGGGCTATAGTCATATAATCTGTTAAAGATCTTGGATATTTAAGGGTTCCATCTATTTTTATTTCTTGTCTTTGTAGAAAATGTTGACTCTTTAAGTTCCCATTAAGGTCAAAGTTCAAAAAACAATCATAGTCTCCATTACTAATTGGATATTGAGGAGGATTTGAATTATTGCCTTGAATTAATGTATCTAAATACCATAAATAATCTATATTTGATCCTGGTACATACATTTTCGCCATTAATGCTATTGATGTATCTCCAACTATTTGAAGCCAACAAGGATTTTGACTCGTCCCTGTATTTTTTATTGACTTCTGCCATAGTAAATTTCCTTGTGGGTCTAATTTTGCTAATATTATTGCTGCCTTATTTTCCAAAAATCCTTCAGAAAGATGTGTCGTATCTATAATTGCATTTTCTCCCATCGTTCCTACAATATAAATATTTCCTTGACTGTCAAATGCTGAATTATAGATTCTATTGTATAAATCAGTATTATTCATTCCATCATAGCCTGAATAAGATTTTGCCCATTCAAATTGTTGTGCTTGCAAACTTATACTTACAACGAATAAAAAAAGTAGAGATACAATTGGTTTAATGTGTAATTGTTTTTTCATTTTATATAATTTATTTGGGTTTATAGTCTTAATTTATTATTAAAACACTTTTTCAATTGGTTTTGTTTACTTTTCTTCTCTTTTAATTAAAATACGGTGCCTTATTTGCACAAGACACCGTATGAATAAAACAATTATTATTTATCTAATTCCTAATTATCTTACGAGAATACACATTCTTTTCGGTTCTTACTTTTAGGATATAAACCCCTTTTGGCAATAGAAAAAGACTTAGCTTTTCTGTTTTTGCTTTGGGATTATTTTTCATAAATATTAACTGCCCATTCATATTATAAAGAGAAAAATCAATTATCATTTCTCCTTGTGCTTTTATATTGACTTCATTATAGGCAGGGTTAGGATAAATAATTAAGTTATTACTATTCTCTATTGCTATATCTTCTGCAGTGCTAAGATAAGGATGAAGAAAGGTAGTATCAGTATATTTTGCCATAAAAGCATTACTTCTTCCACTACTTCCAATTAGGGTTATATCTCCAAAGCTTATTGTATTATCAAACATTCCTGTTATAAATAAATCTCCATTATCATTTAAGATTGTATTACATGCTTGTGTATAACTTGAGCTACCATTGGTTGGAATATTTATTACATCTATAACTTCTCCATCATCTTTCCAACGCATAAGTCCAATACTTGGGGATGTCATTCCTCCTGTTGTAAATACAGTATCTACTCCTACTAAATCATTAAAATATCTTACTTGAGAAAACACTTGATTATTCTTTGCAGCTATAGATACATTATAGGTTAAATTTGTAGCGTAAAATCCAGTTCCTCGTGTTGAAATGGATAAACCATGTGAAAGATATTTTCCTGTTTCTTTATTAAATCTTGCAAAGAAAGCACCCCCTGCATACGGGTTATTATTCTGAGAATAATATTGTGTACTATCATCAAAATATAATTTACAATAAGTAGTATCATAAACCGCAGAACCTATAATATAAACAGAATTATTATCTTCATTAACTGTTGAGTTATATACTGTAGAAGTATAATAAGGGAAGACCTCTGTGCTACTAAAGTTTTTCTTTCCATAAAGTTGATTCGCCCATTGTGGTTTTCCTGTAGTATCGTATTTTATTATAAATCCTAAATTAGCACATCCTGCATCATTAATTATTAATCTTCTGTCATTTCCTAATTCAATGTGCTTATAGAAAGTTGTATCTTCTGAAACACCTCTATATCTATTTAAATATCCTGTTAGATACATATTATCTTCACTATCTGTTGATATTCCTGTTAAAATGGGACTTAAGGAATTTGTTGCTGGATCGGTACCTACACCAGAAGTATCTCTAATTATATTTTTTGCCCAAACCAAATCAAAAACCGAGGTGAGTTTTAGTATCCAAGAATTAACATCCAAAATAAAATCTCCACAAGTAAATGTTTTTTGTCTATTAATTTCTATTTGTAATGTATCTGAATTACTATATTTACTTGCTATAAAATAAATATAAATATTCCCATTCTTATCTATATGAAATGGAGAAGAATTACTCATTGATATTGGATCTCTTGTTTTAATAGTTCCATCTGATTTTATTTGTTTCAAGTTTAAAAAGTTTTGGCTGGTCATATTCCCATCTAAATCAAAAGTTAAAAAACTACTATAAGAACCCGGAACCATTGGATATTGCACTGTTAAATCTCCTCTAATTAAAGTATCAACATGCCAAAAATAATCAATACTCTGTCCAGAAACATACATAGTTGACATAATGGCAATTGAAGTATCTCCAACCATTTCCATCCAAGTTGGATATTCACTGTTTTGGCTATGTTTTGCAATAGGTATATGCCAAATTAATTCCCCTTCAGGATTTAGCTTAGCAAGGAAAACTCCAGAGGTTGGGTAGTACATATCATTTAAAACATGAGTGGTATCAATTAATGCCCCTGTTCCAAATGTCCCTGATATATAGATATTCCCTTGACTATCAAAAACAGAATTAAAGATACGATTATATAGACCTGAAGAGTTTAAAGGGTCATCTTGACCTGAATAAGACTTTGCCCATTGCCACTCTCCTTGTGAAAAAGAAGTGATAGCAGAAAGCATAAAGGATATTAAAATTATGATTGTTTTAATGTGTAATTCTTTTTTCATAGCTGTATTTTTTTATTATTATATATATAACACTATAAAGTGGAAATTTGTTTATTGAAAAGCAATAATTTAATTTTAAAATTCTTGTTTTCTTATGGAGTTTAAGGAGCTTAAAGTCTTTAAGCTCCTAAAAAAAACAAACGCCATCTGCTTTTATTTTGCAAACGGCGTTTGTATCATTTCAAATTAATTTCTTATTTATTTTATAAATCCACTTCTTCTAAGGAGGGCTTCGTTGGAAGGTTCGTGTCCACGGAAGGCTTTGTATAGCTCCATTGGATGTTTCTTGCCTCCTTGTGAAAGGATATTCTTACGGAATGAATTGGATACTTCTTTATTAAAGATACCTTTTTCTTTAAATAACGAATAGGCATCGGCATCTAAAACTTCTGCCCATTTATATCCATAGTATCCTGCTGCATATCCTCCTGAGAATATATGTCCAAATTGTGTACTCATAATGGAACCTGGAACAACAGGCAATAGCTCTGCTTTTGATGAACTCTTTCTTTCAATGGTTTCTACGTCTCCACTTATTGTGGAAGTGATATTGTTCCAACCCATATCAACAAGTCCTAAGAAAAGCTGACGAACACTTAAATATCCTGCAAGATATTGCTCACTTGCTTTTATCTTGTTGATTAATTCTTGTGGCATCTTTTCTCCTGTTTGGTAATGTGTAGCAAATAAATCTAAGAACTCTTTTTCTGTTGCCCAATTCTCCATTATTTGAGAAGGAAGCTCAACAAAATCTCTGTAAACTGATGTTCCTGATGTGCTTTCGTAAGTACATTCTGACAATATTCCATGAAGACAATGTCCAAACTCATGCAAGAAAGTATTATACTCATCAAAGGTTAGAAGTGATGGGGCTTTGGCGGTTGGTTTTGTGAAGTTACAAACCATTTGAATAAGTGGACGTACATCTTTTCCATTCTCAATCTTTTGCTCTCTAAAAGAGGTCATCCAAGCTCCTGAACGCTTTGATTCTCTTGGGAAAAAGTCCATATAAACTATTGCCATAAATTTATTTTCTGCCTTATCCCACACCTCATAGGTGATAACATCAGGGTGATATTTTGCAATTTCTTTGTTTTCTCTAAACTCTAATCCATAGAGCTTATCTGCCAACATAAAGATACCATTTGTTACATTCTCCAATTTAAAATAAGGCTTAGTCATTTCTGGATTAATAGCATATTTTTCATTTTTAAGCTTTTCTTGCCAATAAGACCAGTCCCAACGTTGAAGCTCGCCTTGGAAACCTTTTGAATGTGCATAATCGGTAACCATTTTAAGGTCTTTTTGAGCAAAAGGCATAGAGGCATTTAATAAACCATCAATAAAAGAAAGAACCTTTGTTGGATTCTCTGCCATTCTATCGGTTAGAGCATATTCAGCATAAGAAGAATAACCCAAAAGTTGAGCCATACGCAAACGAAGATTAGCTATCTTCAATACGTTTTCCTTATTGTCATTCTCATTATTATTGTTGGCAACCTTATTGGAAGCAGTCCAAATCTCTTTTCTCAACTCTCTATTGTCGGCATAGGTAATAAAAGGAATATAGCTTGGATAATCTAAGGTAAATACCCAACCCTTAACCTTTCTTTCCTTGGCAGTTTCCTTGGCAGCATCAATAGCATACTGAGGCAATCCTGCAAGCTCTTTCTTATTCTTAATAACCAATGTGTAAGCATTTTGGTCAGCAAGATTATTTCTTTGATACTTCAAGCCTGTTAAAGAAAGTTCTTCTGAAATCTTTCTAAACTCATCTTTATCCTTACCTGTCAATAAGGCACCATTCTTAATAAACCCTTTGTAAGACTTATCCAAAAGCATTCTTTGTTCCTTTGTAAGAGCTATCTCATCCCTATTATCATAAACCTCTTTCACCCTTGCAAAAAGCTCTGGGTTCATATTAATATCGTTGCTGTAACGAGTAAGCATTGGGGAAATATCCTCAGCAATCTTTTGTAATTCTTGACTTGTATTAGCCTCATTGATATTATAGAATACGCCCAACACTCTGCCAAGCATATCACCAGCATTTTCCAATGCAATAATAGTATTCTCAAAGGTTGGCTTTTGAGGATTTTTTACAATGGCATCAACCTCTTTTTTAGCAACATCCAAAGCGTGTTCAATTGCAGGTTTATAGTGTTCTGTTTTAATTTTATCAAAAGGTGGAGTTTGATAAGGAGTGTTCCATTCCATAACCAAAGGATTAGACCCAATAGAATTTGCATCACTCTTAGATTTTTGCTGACCAACCAACAAAGTTGAACTAATTGCCATAATTAATGTAAATAAAGTTATTTTTCTCATTTTTCTAATCTGTATATTATTTATTATTAAAATTCAAATAAGAATGCAAAGATACAATAATTTAGCGAATTTCAAAAACAAAATAGAAACAAAATAAAAATAAAATAATAACACAAAAAAGAGACCTTATTTTTGGGAAAAATAAGCATTAATTTGGAGCAAAGCAGAGTTTTTTAGGACAAATCAAAGAAAATGCTTTATAAGTTAGCAATAAATAAAATACCTGCGTTTTGGCTTAAAAAACTATCACATTGGGGTGGGGGGTTGAGAGAATTTGAAAACCAACTACCCACCCCAATTAAGCTAATGTATATCAAGAAGTTTCCTCCATTTTCTTACTTGGGGTGGGTAGTCAAACTGTGTTTTAAGAGTATTTATATATATTAGGTATATATATGGTATAATTACTACTTTTTTCTATATTACAACTCTTTTAAAAAATGTACTTAACTACCCACCCTACGAGCTAATATACTATAAAATAATAGAATATAAATTTCAACTACCCACCCCAACTACCCACCCCAGAGCATCAACTACCCACCCCAAAAATTCTATTTCATTAGAAAACAAACCTTTCTCTCACTCTCAAAAAACTAACCCCCCACCCCAACTACCCACCCCAACAAAACCCAATGCCCATCTATTACCAAAAACTAAAGTCCAATCCCTGCCTATGACTGAACTACCCACCCCAGAACTAAGCACAAAAAAAAGCCCAAGTCTCAAAAGAAAAATCCTTAAACCACAAATTAGAATCAAAAACAAAACCTCCCAATTCAAGAGCTAATCTAATGAAATCAAATACTATTAGAAGAACAAAACCTAAATAAACTAAAACTCCTTAATCTCCTTAAATTCCTTAACCCCATTAATCTCCTTAACCCCCAAAGAAACTCCCTACCCCCACTCCAAAAAACAAAAAAGACGTTACCAAATTATATGATAACGTCTTTTGATTATTCTTGGTGACCTCGGCAGGATTCAAACCTGCAACCTCCTGAGCCGTAATCAGGGGCACTATTCAATTATGCTACGAGGCCATTTTTGAGAGTGCAAAAGTACAAAAGTTTTTATTACTGCCAAAATTATTATCCTTATTTTTACTACTTTTGCACATTGTTTCTTGTTTTTCTATACTCACAAAAACATATAGCATAAAGGCAAGAAACTATCTGAATTAATTAAATAACTTAAAAACAAAAAAACAATGAACAAACAAACTCATGTAGGAGTGAAAGCATTTCGTTTTAAGCGTTTTGCTAATAAGTCTTACAGCATATTTAATAGTATGCACAAGGTTGTAAGTATTGGGGTTTTGAGCGTTTCTACACTGACTTTTGCTAATGTAACAAATGCCTCAGCTCAAACAAGTTCCGATACCAACAAGGTTAATCAGATTGCTGACCACAATTTAGATGAAGTGGTTATTTCGGCATCGCAGATTGATGAACCTATCAATCAGATAGCCAAAATCGTTACCACAATTTCAAAGGACGAAATACAGCGGGTCAAACCCCAAAGTATTCAAGAGCTCCTCTCATACGTTGCCTCCGTAGATGTTCAAACCCGAGGCTCTGGCGGCGTTCAAGCCGACATCTCTTTAAGAGGTGGGTCATTCGACCAAACTGCCATTCTTCTAAATGGTATAAATATCACAAATCCTCAAACAGGTCATTACAGCTTCGATATTCCCATAAATATATCCGATATTGAACGTATTGAAATCATACATTCGCCCTCTGCCATAATTTATGGAGCTTCTGCTTTTTCAGGAGGGATAAATATTATTACTAAAAAGAATATAAATAAAGCCCTTAATGCCAAATTGGAAGGAGGTTCGCATAATCTTTTTACAAGCGAAATCTCGGGGGCATACAAGATAAGAAAGGTGGAAAATTATCTTTCCTTTGGTTATAAACAATCAGAGGGATACATAAATAACAGCGACTACAAGATAATGAATATCCTCTATCAGACGCGTTTTAACCTAAAAAATACTAATAAAATAGATATGCAATGGGGTTATAATAAGAAGCATTATGGTGCAAATACGTTCTATTCGGCTGCCTTTCCCAATCAATTTGACAAGACCTCATCGGTTTTAGGCTCCATTAAGGGTGTTTTTGGGAATAAATTCAAGGTCTTACCTTCTCTTTATTGGAACAGACATTATGATGATTTTGAGCTTATAAAGAATAGTGGCAATAGCAATAAGCATAGGATTGATGTTTTTGGAAGTAATCTCAATATGCAGTATAAATCTAAGATTGGAACAACAAATTTTGGGATAGAGCTAAGGAATGAAGGTATTTTAAGTAGTGTTTTGGGCTTAGCAATGCAAAGCCCCATAGGCGACTATACCAAGAAAGACAATAGGACTAATTTTAGCTATATGCTTCAACATAATATTAAATATAAGAAACTTAACTTGGCAGCTGGGGTATTAGGTTTTGAAAACACTTCATTCCAGCAGGAGTTTAAGTTATACCCAAGCCTAAATGTTAATTATAAGATAATTGAAAGCTTTGATATATTTGCGTCCTATTCTCAATCGTCGCGATTGCCTACCTTTACCGACCTTTACTATACTACTCAAACTCATATTGGCAACACTAATCTTCGCCAAGAAGAATCTGAGAGCTTAGAATTGGGAACAAAATACAAGAATAGGTATATTGTATCTTATTTCACCGGTTATTTGATGAGAGGGAAGAATATGATTGATTGGGTTAAGAAAAACCCTGACGACAAATGGGAGAGTAAGAATATAACCCAAGTAAATAAGGTTGGCTTGGAGGTTGGAGCAAAGGTGTTTTTAAACGAATTTATAGACCTTTTGAGCTATCCAACAACGTTAAAGGTGGATTATATTAGAACTCATCAAAATGTTGTTAAAAGTGATTATATATCCAATTATGTGCTCAATTATCTTAGAGACAAACTCTCTATTCAGCTTTATGCTCCGCTTTATAAGGATAAGCTCAGCACTACTATATCTATGCGTTATCAGAAACGAATGGGGCAATATCTTAAATATGAGAACTTAAAACCTACTCAAAAGCATAATTATCCTGCTTTTACAACCATGGATGTAAATGTAAATTACAGGTTTAAAAGCTTTGATTTCTATTGTACCCTCAATAATATTTTTGATACCAAATACTTTGACTTAGGAAATATTCCTCAACCAGGCTTTTGGTTAATTATTGGTGCACAAATGAGGTTATAGGGTAAGAGTGGGATTATAAAACCTTATAGACTTTTTTATGGATTTCTCTTACTGCTTTTTCAATATTATGAGTTTTAAACCATTCTTTATCATTGGTCATTAGCCTCAATTCTATTGGGTTTTGCGTTTTGGAATAAGCAGGTTGAAGATAATAAAAGTTTAAGAGAGAGAAATCAAGTTTTTTGTAGAATTCAATTCTTTTTAGAGCCTTCTGCGTTGTGGGAGGCTCTACTTCTATAATTATGGGAAGGGAATTGTCTTGAACTACCTTAGTTATTATTTTGGAGCCATAGCCTTTGTTTCTTAGGGATTTCTCAATTGCAAAATGTTCTATAAATAAAAATTCTTCAAACCTCCAAAGACTAATTATCCCTATGGGTTGAGACTCTTTTTCGGAAAGATAAACCACAAAGAACTCAAAATTCTCTTTTCCTGCCATTTGTTCAACCAAATCATAATTCCTGATTTCGTCCTTTGGAAACGAGGAAAGATAAATTTCTTTTGCCAAGAGGGTATCTTGACTTTTGATTAGAGGTTGGAGGAACATTGTTTTTGGAAATTATATCTTATCTTCCGAGTCTTTGACTAAGTTGTAGAGGCTTTCTCTTGCTCTAAATAGCTTGGCTTTAACCGTTCCTAATGGAATATCTAATCTTTGGGATATTTCCTCATAGGAAAGTTCATCAAAATATCTTAACTCTATAAGGACCTTATAATGTGGTTTGAGCCTGCTTACAACCTCACGCATAAGGAGTATCTTTTGCTTCTCTATTATCTTTTCTTCTGGGTCTAAGGTCTCTGAGGCTATGTTTATGCTAACCTCTTCTCCATCGGAATTGGTATAGATGCTGTCTATGGAAACTATTTGTGCTCGGCGTTTGCGTATGAAATCTATGCAGTTGTTGGTAGCTATACGAAACAACCACGTGGAAAAAGCATATTCGGGAGTATATTGATTAATGGATTTAAAGGCTTTGCCAAAGGCTTCTATGGTTAAATCATCGGCATCAACAGAAGAATTAGTCATCTTCAAAAGCATATAATAGATAGGGTCGCGATAGATTGTCATCAAATCAGCATAAGCCTTTTGGTCTCCATCATCCCTTGCTCTACAAACAAGTTTATAGTCCCTCAATGCTTTTTCAGTTAGTTGTATGTCCGATAATTCCATCTACCTCTTTTTTGTCATTAACGTATTAATTTGAATAATAGTATTTAGAAACAAAAACAAAATTTCAAATAATGGAGCAAAAATAGCTATTTTTTTTGTTCCAAGTGTTTTTGAGGAGCGATAATAATAGATTATTTGTATTGTGAATTTTATGATTAGACCCAAAACTACATACTCCCAAGGAAAACCAAATATTAAGCTAATTATGGCTAATGTATATAGAAATAAGGTTGTTAATGGAAGAATTAGAGTGGTTAGTTTGTCTTTTAATTGAAAGTATCTTCTTGATATGTATTGTTTTTTCTTTTTTAGTATCCATTCGGAGAAAGTTTCTTTGGGCGAGGATATGTTGATGGATTTTTCATTTATGGAAACTGAGGTATTTTGTTTGGTTGCAACCTTATTGATAAAGAGGTCATCGTCGCCAACCGAGATATTGTATTGAGAGATAAAGCCTCCCTCTTTAAAGAACATTTTGCGGCTATAAGCTAAGTTTTTACCCGTTCCCATATACGGCTTTCCAATTAAGGCTAAGCCCAAATAGTTCATTGCCGTTACTTGACTATCGTAATGGATTAAAGAGTTGAGAAATCCTTTCTTGATTTGGTGCCTGCTAAAACCTAATACTATTTGTTTCTTATCAAAGAAGCTTTTAACCATTTCACTTATCCAATTATAGCCCAAAGGTATGGTGTCGGCATCTGTTAAAAGGATTATTTCGTTTCTTGCAGACTTTATTCCCAGAGATAATGGGTATTTCTTGCCTAAGTATTTATTTATATTCTCGTATAGATGGACCACACTAAGGTTAGGATATATTTCTTGCAATAGTTTTAGTATGTATTCTGTTTCGTCGGTTGAGGCATCGTTTACAACAACAACTTCAAAGTTGGGGTATTCCTGTTCAAGAATTATTGGAAGGTGTTTCTCTAAATTATAGGCCTCATCTTTCACACATAAAACCACCGAAACCGATAGAATGTCCTTATTCTCTTTCTTATTGCCTTTATAAAATGCTATTTTACCATATACAATTATATAATACATAAGTTGTATTATTATTAAACTTCCCAATCCAGCGGCAAAAGCAAAATCCACAATTCCAAACTGATAATAAAAAAACATAAAAATTGATTTGATATAAAACCTAACAAAATTATATAAATTCACTTTTTAATAGTAATTTTGTCAAAATATTTCCGAACAATTAATGTTAATAACTATTTGATGAAATTTACTATTGACGCTTTATCAACTGATTGTAATGCAAGAGCAGGAAAAATAGAGACCCATCATGGAGAGATTCTTACCCCTATTTTTATGCCTGTGGGAACTGTGGGCTCGGTTAAGGCTGTTCATTCTTATGAGCTGACAAATGATGTTAAGGCTCAAATAATTTTAGGAAATACCTATCACTTATACCTTCGCCCAGGGTTGGATATAATTGAAAAGGCAGGAGGTATTCAGAAATTTAACTCTTGGAACAAACCTATGCTAACCGATAGTGGAGGTTATCAGGTGTATTCCTTAGGACATAATAGGAAGATAACTGATAATGGTGTTGTTTTCTCGTCTCATATTGATGGTAGCAAGCATATCTTTACGCCAGAGAATGTTATGGATATTCAAAGAAAGATTGGAGCAGACATAATTATGGCTTTTGATGAGTGTACTCCTTTTCCTTGTGAAAGAGATTATGCTAAGAAGTCTATGGATTTAACTCACGCTTGGCTAAAAAGGTGTGTGAATCAGTTTAATAATACAGAATGTCCTTATGGTTATTCACAGACTTTGTTCCCTATTGTTCAAGGCTCGGTTTATAAGGATTTACGCAAACAGAGTTGCCAGGAAATAGCATCATATAATTGTGATGGGAATGCTATTGGTGGGCTCTCGGTTGGGGAACCCATAGAGGATATGTATGAATTAACAAATCTTTGCTGTTCAATACTTCCAAAAGAAAAACCACGTTATTTGATGGGCGTTGGAACCCCTGCTAATATTTTAGAATGTATTGGTATGGGGATTGATATGTTTGATTGCGTGATGCCAACACGAAATGGACGCAATGGAATGCTTTTCACCTCAGAAGGTATTATGAATATGAAAAACAATAAATGGAAAGACGACTTCTCTCCTATTGATGAAAATGGGACAAGCGTTGTGGATACTCTCTACACTAAGGCTTATCTAAGACATTTATTTGTTTCAAATGAAATTTTAGCTCTTCAAATTGCAAGCCTTCATAATTTGAGTTTTTATTTATGGTTGGTTAATCAGGCAAGAGAACATATAATTGCTAACGACTACCATAAATGGAAAGATATGATGGTAAAAAAACTCACCAATAGATTATAACAGGGCTATGTTGAAGAAATTAGATAAATATATCATAAAACAATTATTGGCAGCTTTCTTCTTAGCAATTGCTCTTATTATTTTAATTGTTATTGTGTTTGATATTTCGGAGAAATTAGATGATTTCCTCGAAAGAAAAGCTCCTATAAATGCAATTATATTTACTTATTATCTTAACTTTATTCCTTATTTTGTTAATATGTTTGGTCATCTTTTCTTCTTTATTGCCGTTATTTTCCTTACTTCAAGAATGGCCGCAAGAACAGAAATTATTGCCATTTTAAGTTCAGGAATAAGTTTTCATAGGTTTTTGAGACCTTTTATTATTTCAGCAATTTTCATTGGCATTATCAATATATATCTGACCAATATACTTATCCCACAGGTTAATAAGCCCAGAATTGAATTTGAAAGACTCTACTGGCGTAACCCCTATAAGAACCAATCAAATAACATACATATCCAGATAGATAAAAAGAATCAAATTTATGTTCAGAGCTTTGACAACATACATAATATTGGAATTCGTTTCACAAAAGAGACCTTTGACAAAAATAGTATAGTGAAGAAGATTTCGGCAAGAAACATAAAATACGACACCATTGAACATAAATGGATGCTAATTGACTACACTATTAGAGAGATAAATGGTTTGCACGAAGAATTAGAAAAGGGAGAAAACAAGAAAATGGACTTAGGTTTCGTTCCTAATGATTTGAATATCTATACCACAAAGATTGAGACAATGACCTTTACGGAGCTGAACAAGTTTATTGAGAAGGAACGATTTAAGGGCTCAAAGGAAGTAAATACATATCTTATAGAGAAATATCAGAGGCTTTTCAATCCTTTGGCATTCATTGTATTGACCATTATTGGAGTTTCTCTCTCCTCACGTAAAACAAGGGGTGGAACAGGGATGCATCTCGCATTAGGGATAACTCTTGCCTTTACTTTTATTATGATGATGAAGATAACCTCTGTATTCTCCACCAAAGGAAACTTACATCCAATGATTTCGGTTTTGATTCCAATAATTGCTTTCTTTATTATAGGAATTTATCTTTTGAAAAAAGCTCCTAAATAAAACCTTAGCCTATAAACAAAGACGTAAATGATAGTAAATAAACTTATAAACAAAATAATTAAGACCAGAATTCCTCAAATAGAAGAATTTATGAACAATCCCTTAGAAGCACAAGAGAACGTCTTCAAAGGGCTTATATCATCTTCAAGAAACACTGTTTGGGGAAAATTCTACGACTATTCTTCCATAAAGAAATGGGAGAGCTTCAATGAAAGAGTTCCTTTGAATGATTATAATTCTCTTCTGCCTTTCTTTGAGAGAATTCGCAAGGGCGAAGACAATGTGCTTTGGTGTAGTGAGATAAAATGGTTTTCTAAGTCTTCTGGTACAACTGCAAGCAAGAGTAAATTTATTCCTGTGAGTGAGGAGAGTTTGCAAGAGTGTCATTATAAAGGCGGAAAGGATATGCTGGCATTGTATGTGAATAATCATGAAAATAGCAATGTTTTTTCGGGTACTTCCCTTGCCTTAGGTGGTTCGGAACAAGAGAATGAATATAATAATGATATATTTATTGGAGATGTTTCTGCAATACTTATCGACAATCTTCCCTAT
This sequence comes from Bacteroidales bacterium UBA5371, assembly GCA_002407855.1. Classification (GTDB taxonomy): domain Bacteria; phylum Bacteroidota; class Bacteroidia; order Bacteroidales; family P3; genus UBA10566. Next base: position 164,900 of record DHPF01000006.1, on the reverse strand, counting down.
TGGGCTGAGTTTTTTAGAACTCCAAGAAAAGAAATTGCACTTATGGCTGAATGGGAAAGCAAGCTAAAAAAGATGATAAAGGATGTATCAACTTCTAATGTTGTGAGCCTTTCGGGAGTTCCTTCGTGGATGCTGGTACTTTTGAAGGGGGTTATGGAACATACGGGTAAGAGTTTAAAAGAGGTGTGGCCAAACCTTGAAGTGTATTTTCACGGAGGGGTTAGTTTTGCTCCTTATCGTCAGCAATACAATAGCATCTTGGGGCAAGGCATCAACTATATGGAGACTTATAATGCTTCGGAAGGTTTCTTTGGTTTGCAAGACAGAACTGACTTAGATTCGTTGCTCCTTCTTTTAGATTATGGTATTTATTACGAATTTATTCCTTTGGAAGAGATAGATAACGAGCACCCTACCATATTAAATCTCTCAAAAGTAAAAAAGAATAAAAACTATGCAATGGTTATTTCCACCAATGGAGGTCTTTGGAGATACTTAATTGGAGATACAATTATGTTTACTGAAACCAAGCCTTTCCGTTTTAAAATCACTGGAAGGACTAAGAATTTCATAAATCTTTGTGGCGAAGAGCTCATTGCTGATAATGCTAATAAGGCTCTTGAACTTGCTTGTAATAAGACAGGTGCCATAATCAACGAATATACAGCAGGACCTTTTATGGGCGAAATCTCCTATCATCAATGGATAATAGAGTTTGAGAAAGCCCCTAATGATATAGATAATTTTACCGACCTATTGGACACTGCTTTACAAGAGCTTAACTCCGATTATCAGGCAAAGAGATACAAGGATTTAATCTTGCAAAAACCTCAACTCAACATTGCCCCAGAAGGAACATTTTATCAATGGCTCAAAAACAAAGGGAAACTGGGTGGTCAGTATAAGGTGCCACGCCTATCCAACACAAGAGAATACTTAGATGAGCTCTTGAAGATTATGAATAAATAAAAACACATATAAAACAAAATAGAACAATGACAATAAACGAAGTGCAAAATCAGATTATTGAAGAATTTTCAATGTTTGAGGATTGGATGGATAAGTATAATTATTTAATAGAACTTGGAAGGCAGTGCCCAATAATTGATGAAAAAGATAAGAAAGAGAGCAATTTAATTAAAGGTTGCCAATCAAAAGTTTGGGTTAGTACAGAGCTAAAAGATGGTAAAATGTTTATAAAAGCCGATAGTGATGCCGTTATCACAAAAGGTATAGTTACGCTTTTGCTAAGGGTGTTCAATAATCAAAGCCCCGATGATGTATATAATTCAGACTTGTATTTTGTGGAAGAGATAGGCTTATCAACACATCTTTCCCCAACCAGAAGCAACGGACTTGTTGCAATGATAAAACAAATCAAGCTCTATGCCTTAGCATACACCATAAAGCCAACAAATAATTAGTCTCAAAAAAGTCAAGACCCAATGTCCCTACTGAAAAGGAAGCCTAAAAACTTTGAGAACTACTCCGCCAACAAAGGAGTATGGAAGAAACTAAAACAAAACAAGATGGCAATGTTTAGCTTGGTTATTATTGGTTTCTTTACCTTAATTGCTGTTTTGGGCTACACCATAACTCCTGACCAGACCCCCTATTCTAACCAGCAATATTTAGAGATTGCAGCACAAAAACCATTATTTAAGGTGGATTTTCTAAGGATATATGATAGTGTGCCTGTTCAAAAGAAGAATTTTTTCAAACATTTAGCCTTTGGCACCCCTAACCCTTATACTTCGCAGCCAATCTGTAAGCACTGGGAGGATAAGAACTATCTCTATGCAGAGCCTTATTCTAACCTCAGTTCATCTGAAAAAGAAATAATCCGTTTAGACAAGCAAAAGAGTAAATACGAAGTAAAATCGCAACGTTATTATCTTGGCACCGATCGTTATGGTAGAGATATGCTTTCTCAGTTAATGATTGGCACAAGGGTAAGTCTTTCGGTGGGTTTCATTTCAATTGTTATCTCGCTGATTATTGGAGTAAGTCTTGGAGCTATTGCAGGCTATTATGGGAAATGGGTTGATAACCTTGTGATGTGGCTTATAAATGTTGTTTGGTCAATCCCCACCATACTTTTAGTTATAGCCATTACCTTTGCCTTAGGAAAGGGTTTTTGGCAGGTATTTGTGGCGGTGGGACTAACTATGTGGGTTGATGTTGCAAGGGTTGTAAGAGGGCAGATATTATCTTTAAAGGAGAAAGAATTCGTTGAAGCAGCCCAAGCCTTAGGATTTAAAGATTCCAGAATAATTATCAAGCATATATTACCTAATGTTGTTGGAGCCACAACGGTTATTACGGCATCTAATTTTGCAACGGCAATTTTGCAAGAGGCGGGTTTAAGTTTTTTGGGTATAGGAGTTCAACCTCCGATGCCTTCGTGGGGTAGTATGATAAAGGAGAACTATGGTTATATTATTTTGGACGCTCCTTATATGGCAATTTTGCCAGGGTTGGCTATAATGGTTTTAGTTCTTTGCTTCATTCTCTTAGGTAGCGGATTGCGTCAAGCAATGGATGTAAGAGGATAGCCTTACAAAGTATTATTTCTGGAAAATTAAAATCAAATTACAAAAAACTCTCTTTTAATTATAAATTCTTATCTTTTGATTTGGAAAGATTATCTGTTAGCGTTTCCTAATTTGAGTAGGAACAGCATCTGGTTATAGATTATTATCATTCCTTTTTCGTCATTGGCAGGAAGATAGGTTTTGGAAAAATCCGCATAATAAGTTTCATCGGAACCAAGCTTGCCTCTTTCGTTAATACAATCTATGGCATCTATGCAATTAAGAAATACTCTATATCCCCTTTGTGAGACATCTTTACTTACTGTTATCTTTGTTAAATCTATCGTAAGCAGAGTCTCTGACTTACTTTTCTCATCTTTCCAAATATATGTAAGATAACCATTGGAGTTTACAGAAAACTCCGAATAGATATTGTCTTTTATTTCTGTTTCAATCATTTGACAGCTTTCCTCTGGGCTTTGTGCGTAAATTACATTGGAGACAAGGGATATTAATGCCAAAAGTAATAATTTTTGTATCTTCATCTTGAATTTTATTATTAATTATTCAACAAATATTTGCTTAGATTTTATCGGTTTAACGCTGCAAATGTAAGATTTTTTTTTGATTTCACTTACTTTTTCTGTTTTTTGGTTGTTATTATGTGTGAAAATATCGCATTAACATTTGGGGGATATTAGATTTATTCGTACATTTGTGGGTTGTTTAAGAGTGTTTAAAATACTCTTATGAAAGATTAAATTTATGATAATCTTATGGTTATAAAATAATTTTGAAATATAAAAAGCAATAATAATATGAAAAGAGTTAGTTTACTTTTTGCGGGTTTGTTAATGATGGGGCTTTTTGCCTTTTCTCAACCAACTCAAATGACATTAGTTGATTTTGAAAACGGGTTACCTGCTGGTTGGACTGCATCTAATGCAGCAGTAGAAACTGTTACAAGTGTTGTTAGTCGTGGAAATGCAAGCTTGAGAATTAAAAATACTACAACTGCCGCTACAACTTTCACCTCTCCTACTTTCACCAGGAATGCTGGTTGTAATGTTAGATTGGAGTTTTCTCATATTCCAATGCTTCAAAATGGAGAAGGTAATGGTAAGGTTGAGGTATCTTTTAATAATGGCACAACTTGGCATACATTAATAGTAAGTGGAGGTGCAACAGCTCCAACAGGATACGATGCAACTTATGGTTTTGGTGCAAGTGCTGGACACACATGGTCGGGCTCTTTTTCAAAGATTATTTATTGGCCTACTAACACCAATATCTTAGAAAGTAATTTAGATAGTACTTATTGGAGAAATGAGATATTTTATTTGAACAACGCCTTTGCAAACTATTCTGCTGGAAGCAATTCATTTAAAATAAGGTTTACCGTTGGAACAACCTCCTCTGCAACAAATATCTTCTCAGGTTGGTTCTTAGATGATATAAGATTATATCAAGCCGTTGTTGCTTCAAACGTAGTGAGAGTTCCTCAGTTAAAAAGTTTAAACTATCCAAACACATATATTTACCCTAATTGTACAGATATTCCTATTGAAGGTCAAATTCAGTTCCTTCAATCCTCTCCTCCTGCGGTAGCAGATTCAATATATATTGAATATATTTTAGGCTCATCAACAACTATTCATAGATCAAGAATGAATATTATTTCTAGTTCAGATGGTTTATACAGAGGGATAATTCCTTTCAACGGATATGACTCTATTGTAAAATGGCGCTTAGTAATAAACGATAATCTATATAATAAGCTCACATTCCCTTATGTGTTGGGTCAATGGAACGAGTTTAAAAATATTAGAGGCTTTGAAGGCAGTCCTGTTTTGAGAACATCTGGTTTGTCGTCTCAGGAATTATTATTTAAAACAAATACCGTTAGAAACCTCTTCCAATTTAGATACAAAGCCTCAGAGCTTCAAGCAGTAGGAATGAGTGCTGGCAGGTTGGCCGGATTATTTTATAATGTAACACAAGCCGCACCAGGCTTTCTTATGCAAGGACTAAATGTCTTTATACAAAATATACCTACTTCTTATGAGCTCTTAACCACATCACAATATTCTGGAGCTTACGAGCATGTTTTAGGACCTGTAACTCAACCTTCACCACCAATTGGATGGCAGTATTTAGCTTTCGATGCCGATTTTATATGGGATGGAACAAGTGATATACTTTTAAAAGTATGTTGGGATAATGGTTATCCAGCAACTATTGGCGGCACAACCAAGATAGAAAGCTTTGGAACAGGCTCCTCTGACGCAACTGGACAATTCTATCAAACTGGATTGTTTGATATTGCTTGTGAATCAGGGTTCAATCCTGCAAACCCACAGATTAATTTCAAACCTAATTTTAGGTTTAATTTTGAAAGAAATTGTGTTTTAAGAGTAGATGTAGGAATTAGCGATTCATTGATTGTTCCTAACGATTATATAGTTACAGCTAATAGCCCAACTCCTTTTACCGTGGGAATAGCAAATTATGGTACAGATACCATGCACACAGTAAATGTAAAATATCAGATAGATAACGGACCTGTTGTTACTGCTGGCACTTGGACTGGGACATTACTTCCTTCAGAGGTTGTGAACTATAATTTCCCTACAAACATATCTTTTTTGCCAGGTTATAGATATATGAAAGTATGGACAGAGCTTCCATCAAATATGATAGATTGGGAGCCATCCAATGATACTGCTTTCTTTGAAATAGTTTCTTGTAATGGTCCAATGAATGGGGAATATGCTGTTGGAAACATAAGTGGCTTTTCTGCTGATAGGAAATTCAATAATTTCAAGGAAGTCTTTAAGATGTTAAAAGGTTGTGGAGTGTCGGCACCAGTTACATTTAAAATTTTGAATTTGCCTGCTGGTCAATTCTATCAGGATACATTGAAATTCCCTATAAATATTACAGGTGCTTCTGCAACCAATTATATTAAATTCACAAGCGTCTCTAATACGGCATTTGTGAATATAAAACCTAATAATGCTTCCAATCATGTTATAAACCTTTCTGATGCTAAGTTTTATAGATTTGAAAGAATAAAGTTCTATTCAGCAGATAATTACTCTCCATCTGATGAAAATTCTAATATTATAAAGATGTCTAATACTACTTCTGATATTGAATTTAAAAATTGTCATTTTATTAAAAACCCTCTTTCTGCAAATACTTTATACTATTTCGTTAATATTTCCTCTGCAAATAAAATAACTATTGATAGTTCTACTTTTGATGGAGATGCTTTTGTTACGCAAGTTTATGTTCAGGGATATTCTCCTACAAGTCTTAGCACTGATATTAATATTAAAAATTCTTTGTTTACTAATAATTTAAGAAATGCTATCTCTGTAGGATATGCTAAGAATGTGAATATCATTGGCAATAGATTTGAAAACAATAGAACTTTACCAGCACAATCAGTTTATAATGTGCTAATAGAAAGCTCAAAAGAATTTAACATTAGTAAGAACTTGTTTATTTTGACAAATGTAAGTGCTATAAATGCTAATAATATTCTTTCATCTACAACTCCTTCTATAATTGCCAATAATAAAATAAGTGTTGATAATGCCAATAGCACAGGACTTCAAACAAGTACTTATGGAATAAACATAAGCTCCGGAAATGACATATTGGTAGCATATAATAATATTTATGCAAGAGATAGGGGCAATTTTGGATTTAATGCAAATGGTCTAAATATTGGTTCCACTGGACAATCCATTTCTAATATTAAGATAAAGAATAATATAATTGTGAGTGATGGTAATGGTTATGCTGTTTATGCAAGACCTTCTACTGGATCGGTTTTTGAGTTTAGTAATAATATTTATTGGAAACTTCACACCTTAGCCACAACTCCAAGTCCAATTATTTGGAGATTTAACGCAACTAATTGTACAACAATAACAGATTGGCAAACAGTATTAGGTAATGGAGATGCAAATAGTTTTCTTGAAAACCCTATATTTACTGATTGGAATAATCTTTATACTTCCAACACTTTCTTATGTTATAAAGCAACTCATCTTACAGAGGTTGTTGATGACTTCAACTCTACATCAAGACCAACAATAGAAAATCCTTGTATTGGAGCTCTTCAATTTAATCCTCCACCAAGCAATATCTTTGTCCAACAAGTTTGGATAGACAGAGGAGACCAGCTCTTGGCTCCTGATGGAAATACAATTTATTCTGATTGTGGGATAGGTAGTGAAGATATATTTATCAAATTCAAGAATATTAGTAATAATACTATTGCTGCAAATAGCTTAAAGTTTTGGTATAAGATTGATAACTTAGCTATTCCTGCACTTCAAAAAGACACAATACATCATATTATTCTGCCTGATTCAGTTTATACTTATAAGTTTAGAACACCATATAATTTTGCAGTAACTAATGCTGATAGAGAATTTAAAATAACAGCTTTCTCTGTACTTACAGCCGACACTGTTAGAACTAATGATACTGCTATTTGTTACGTTCTATCGCGTAATCAACTTCCTGCAATGTCTAATCAAACAAGAACCATTAATTATGGAGATACTGCTATTTTAGATGTTATTTCAAATGACTCTATTTACTGGTTCTTACGTAGTGATGACGCAACACCTATACTAAAATCGCATTCATATCATACTGATATGCTATTTAGTGATACAACATTCTATTTTTCAAGGAAAGAAGAGGTTGCTAAATTAAAAATAGCCGAAATTCAATTTTCCAGACTTGCATCTGCTTCTGGTATAACTCCAAATTTACCTTCATGGGTAACTGTTAATAATGTGTTTGAGATTGCAAACTATGGTAATGGAGCAATAAATTTAGAAGGTTATAAATTAGCATACGTTACTGGTAATAGTGTTGCTTTAAATCCTATTATGACAAAAACATTTGTTTTGCCTAACTTTTTACTTCCTGCAAATAGTTCTGTTTCACTTCAAATACGCACAGGCACTTCTACGGATTCCTTACAATACTTCAACTTAGGTTCAGGAGCATCCTTTGCTGCTATTGCAAAAGCGGGATTTTTACTCCATGATAATTTAGATAATGTTATAGATGCCGTTACAATTAACGGTGCTCAGTTTGACACAGCAACACATGTTCCTACTTCTGTTTGGACAGGAGAAGGAATAATGGTGCCAACAGGAACAGCAGGTATTATAAGAACAATTAGAGATGCAGCAGATTCAAATGGCTGGGTGGCTTCCTCATCAACTAATTTAATGTCAATAGGAACATTTGATAGTACTCAGATATGGAAAAGAGATAATGGTTGTTATGGTTATAAATCATCGTTTATTGTTAGTGTAAGTGGTGTTCCTTCTGTTGACCCTGGCGTTGCCTCTGTTAAATTAGCTGGAATAAATAGCCTTGCCAAATGTACATTAACTGAAGAAGATGTTGTGGTTCGCTTAATTAATACTGGCGTTCAAACATGCTTATCAACCCCATTGGTTATGGAAGTTTACGAAAATGATATTCTTATTAACACCTATCTTGATACTTGTAATATACCTATACAACCAAACGATACCGTAACATTTACATTCTCACAAAGCGTAAATCTATCTGCTAATACTGGTGATAAATTATTTAGAATTAAATGCTTCACTAATTTAGCCACAGATGTTGTTCATTTGAACGATACTTCTCAAATGCAAATTACTTCCTTACAAACACCTTACTCTCCAACAGGAAATGATGTTAGTATCCCTTATGCTTCTTCAACCACTCTAACTGCAAGTACAACCTCAAACGATGTGTTGATATGGTATAATTCTCCTACCTCATTGCATGAATTAGACAGAACTACCTACACCACTCCGGTATTATACGAAACAGATACCTTCTATGTTGGAGCAATGCTTCTTGAATACGATACAATAGAACTTGGTTCCGCTACAACGTTTAGCAATTCCTATCCTTCGCCTTTAAATTCCCACCAGAAGAATGTAAAAGAACAATACCTAATAAAAGCTTCTGAAATTAGCAATTTAGGTTTTTCAGAAGGTAATATCAATAGTATTATGTTTAAGGTGCATCAAGTAACAGCAGCTTCAATCCTTAACAATTATACAATTAAAATTGGCACAACCAATCAAGAAGCCCTTACCACTTGGATATATGGCTTAGAAGAGGTTTATTTCGACTCAGCTTGGACAATAACAAATGCAAGTAGTGATTTAGGTTGGAAAACATTTACTTTTGATGAACCATTCTACTACGATGGTCAATCAAATATCATTATTGAGATTTGCTTCACACGCCCTGGTGGATCAACAGGACCAGTGATAAGAACTTATTACACAACAACTGATTTTAATTCTGTGCTTTCGTATCGCAGTGCCAATGTTAATGCTTGCTTGTGGACAGGAGCTCCTATGAGTGGAGGAGCAACAATGAGACCAAATATTAGTTTTGATATTGATAAATTTGGTTGTTCAAGCGTTAGAACTCCTGTTGTTGTAACAGTTGGAGCCCCTCCTGCATGCGATGCAAGTATTACAAGTATTGTAAGCCCTGCGACCACAACAGTTATGTCAGGAGTTTCTGTACCTATTGAAGTTGAATTAAAGAACTATGGCTCTGAAGCTTTGACTGCAACCGGCATAGCTTGGTCGGTTAATGGAGTTATGGAACCTCTATTCAATTGGACAGGTAATCTTGCAGCAGGAGCTGCCACCACGGTTACTCTTGGCAATAAAATCTTTACATCTGGAAATAATAATATAACAGCATGGCCTGTTCTTACCTGCGATACAATAAACAATAACGACACAAGTTCTTTTGACTTCTCATCTTGTATTGGGAATAATACCTCAACCACTCATCTTTCAATTGGAGGAGCTGGGGCAACTTACCCAACATTTAGTGCAGCAATAACAGCTCTTGTTAATTCTGGTATTTGTGGAAATGTTGTGTTTGATGTTAATCCTCTTGGTGTGGATTATAACGAGCAAGTTTATATTCCATCAATAATAGGAACAGAAACAGGTAACACCATAACATTTAGAGGAAATGCAAGTGATAGTAACACTGTTGTCTTAACTTATGATGCGGGAACTAATACTGATAATTTCACTGTGAAGTTTGATGGCAGTTCAAATATAATCTTTGAAAACTTTACCATTAAGAATTTCTCAAGCTCCTACCCTAATGTTGTTGAGTTTACTAACTCTTCTTCAAATATTAAGTTTGAAAGTATGGTTATTCAATCCACTCCATTAGCAAATGCTACAACTGAAACTGCCAAACTAATTAATATTGATGGAGCAAATAATAATCTTATTTTCAGTAAGGTTCATTTCTTTGGTGGAGCAACCCAAATAAATGCAGACTTACCATTGGATACAGTTTCCAACAATATAGCCATAGAAAATTCATTCTTCAATTCCTTTGCATTTAATGGTATAAGCTTTAACGGAGCAAATAATATAAAAATAGAGAAGAATAAATTTAGAGAATATGCCAATACAAATATTTCAAGAGGTATTTCTTTAAGATATTTGTATGGATCTATTGAAATATTATCTAATGATATTTATCTCTCTGAAGGAACTAATGCAGTTAGAATAGGTATGGAAATAAAGAGATCTTATTCTCCTTTATTCTCTCCTTCAATTATTGCTAATAACTCTATATCTTTGAGTGGCCCTTATATAAATAACCAATTAGCCTACATAGGTTTGGATATAGATAGTGTGGAATATGCTAATATCTATTACAACACAATAAAAGTAAGGGCAACCAATAATAGTCTTAATTCAAGGACTATAAATATTGGAAGACTTTGTGTGGATATAAAAGTAATGAATAATATCTTTGACAACTCAGGAAAAGGAATTCCTTACTATGTGTTTGCCCCTGCAACACAGGTAACCTTATCAAATAATAATAATTATATAACCAATGGAAATATAATTGCATTTTGGGCAGGTAATAAATTAAGCATAGATGCTCTTCAAACAGCAAACTCTCAAGATAATATGTCTGTATCTGTTGCTAATCCATTTGTTAATGACTCTGTATTAGATTTACTCTTCCCTTCCGAAGTGGTTAGGCAAGCAGAACCATTGGAAGATATATCTATTGATATCTTAGGACGATTTAGACCGCTTTCACCAAGACCAACAATTGGAGCTTACGAATACCAATTTACAGGAACTGATGGAGGTCCAATTGCTCTTTTGAGTGTGTTACCAAACATAAAATATGTTGAGAACGACCCAATTAATGTTCAAGTAAAGGTTAAAAACTTTGGACTATTTACAGTTGATACAATACAAGTTACAGCTGTGTTGAAATATAACGCAGACACAACACATATAATTCAAACAGTTACACAAGAGTTTGTAACAAACCTTAGTTCACTTCAAACAGATGACCTTACTATTAATAGTCCAATATATCCTCCTTTACATTTCCGCAATTTGACAGACTCTCTTCATTTAAGTGTATTTACAACAATACAAAACGATACAAATAGATATAATGACACCATTAAGACTAATTTTCTTGTTGTTCCTGCATATAATGCGCAAAACCTAAAAACAGAACCTATAACAGAAAGATGTCAATTACATAGTGTGCCTATAAAAATGGTTATAAAGAGTATTGGAGAGAAATCACTTGTTTTGGCTGACTCTATTTGGGTTGGTTATCAAGTTGAGGGAAGACCTGACTTAGAAACAAGAGAACTTATTCCTTTATATGATTATGACGATGGAACAGGAACTCCTTACGATTCTATACAAAAGAATGGACAAATGACCTATACCTTTGTTAAGAAGGCTAATTTATATCCATTAGGATTGAATGATACTACTTGGAGCCTACGTACCTATATTTCATTTAAGAAGGATAATATTAAGACTAATGACACATCAAATTATATTACTGTTAATTCTCGTGTTTCGCCTCCTGCTCCTATTACCTACGATACAGCAATTCACTATGGAACATGGGCTGAGCCTTGGGCAAGACAGATAAACTCTTACCCTATCAAATGGTTTGCTGACTCCAACGATGCTTCTCCATTCTATTCTCCAAATGCTTATGTTGCATCTATGAAGTATAGAACAACTCAATTATTTACCGACTCAACATTTTATCTAAGAGTTAATTTACCTGGATCATTCCCTTGTCAAAGTAACTTTACTCCATTAAGAGTAACGTTGTTAGACCGTTCTCCTATTGATGGGGCTTGTATTGGTTTGCAAGGACAAGGTGTTGTTGAGCCTCCTAAGGAAGGCTGGGTATATATGACAGAGGCAGATACCATAAAAGTAAAAGTAAGTAATTATGGAACTATGCCTATGCAAAACTTCAATATCACTTATAGTATACAACAAACCTCCCCTGCCGATTCTCCAATCATTAACGTTACAGAACTATGCTCTGCAACTATTCAATCAAATAATTCTTATACTTATAAGTTCGATTCTTTGGCTGATTTTAGTGATCCAAGCAAAACTTATAGAATTAGGGCTTGGGTAGATGTTGCAAACGATGCAACTGCACTAAACGACACTTCAACCTATTGGTTGGTTAAGCCAAAGAATGGAAACACAATTTATCCTTCAAGTTTTGCAACAAATGCAAGCTCCATAGATATTACAAGGGTTCAATTGGGTAATATGGATAACTCATCTAATAATTCAGGTTATTCCTACACCAATTTCACAAATACACTTAACCCAGTAGTTCTATTTAAAGGAGTGTATGATTCATTGTATGTTTACTGCGACAAGCCTTCCAGCATTGAAGACACAAATGCAATTGGAGGTTGGGTTAGAGCATTTATAGACTGGAATAGAGATGGTGTGTTTGACTTCCCACAAGAGCAAGTCCTTAGTGATACTATTTGGACTGGTTCAATGGTAAAATCAAAGATAACTATTCCTGCTGGTGCCTTAACAGGTCATTCCAGAATGCGAATTATCTTATGGCAGAACAAGGATATGGAACCTTTCTATGCTGATGCTTCTCCTAATGGTGGAGAGGTTGAAGACTATAAAGTGTTTGTTCGTGATACTTGGGACGTAAATGCCGAGTTAATGAAGTTTACTAAACCAGAAGAGTTCCTAATCACACAAACTCACGATGTTAAGGTAGTACTTAGAAACACTGGTAAAACAACTCTTAACAATGCAACTATTCACTGGAAACGCAACGAGCAAGAGTTTACATATAACTGGAATGGTTCACTTGCCACAGCAGAAAGAACAGAAGTAACCCTACAAAATAATATGGTAATCCCAACTGGAATGAATAAATTTACAGCATGGGTTGATGTAGCAGGCGATCCGTACCATGAAAATGATACTATTAAAAGAGAGGCATATATATTTAAAACATTCTCACCTCCATATGCAAATAATTTTGATGAAGGAGGCTTAGATGATTTCTATGCTGCTAATAGTAACCCTCTATTACCTAATAATTGTTGGGAAATTGGAACTCCTGATAGTATGAACGCAACCATTAAAGGGCCATTCTCCGCTCCTAATTGTTGGAAAACTAAACTTTCGGGTAAGTATCCGTCAAATAATGAAAGTGTCCTCTATTCTCCTATTTTTAACATAAACGTTATAAAACCAGATACCCTATCGTTTATGATGCGTAGGCAATTAGCAACAGGAACTTATATGCACGTTGAGTATAAAAACTACAATGGCACATGGAAGCGTCTTGGAGCAATGAATGATGGATATGGAACAAATTGGTTTAACGATGAAGAAAACGGATTCTCGGGCAACTCAGCTTGGCAAGAGTGTATTTATTCAATATATCATATATACGAAAGTGGAGATTTAGGTAATGATGTTCAATTCCGTTTTGTGTTCCGTTCTGCTAATGCAAATAATGATGGATTTGCAATTGACGACTTCGTACTTAAAAGAGCATTAAGACCACAAGATGCAGGAGTAATTGATGTAGTAGTATTGCCTCTTCCAAACTTTGGCTCATATTACTATCCAACTGTAACCATACGAAACTATGGCTCCGAAACCCTAACCAACTACTCTGTATGTTATTCAGCTCAGGATATGCATATACCTATATGCGAATCAATAATTGACCATAATATAGAACCAAGAGAAACCTATGAATACACTTTCAGAAATGGAAAATACGTAAACTTTGATTTACCAGATCCTTTCTCAATATGTGCATTCACACGTTTAAGTCCTTCCGATTTATACTCCGACAACGACTCTACTTGCCGTCAAATTGTTATTGGACCTCTACAAAAAGATGCTGCCCTACTTGAAATAATCTCTCCTGAAACAAATATAGTTTCTAATAATATGATAACGGTAAAAATACATGTTAAGAACATTGGCTTAGACCCTATCTTCTCTTTACCTGTGGGCTATAAAGTTACAGGTCAAAACGAAGTTCTCGAAACCATTACACTCAATCCACCACTCTACAACAACGAAGAGTATATCTATACATTCAACAATCAATACCGTTCATCGTACGGCTCATCTAACGTGAAAGTTTGGGTGGGACTACCAGGAGACTACTATGCAGACAACGATACCCTATACGTAAGAACAAATGGAGCAAGCGAAACAAGAGACCTCGAAGCAAAATATATTACAATAGATGACTATAACACTGACCATATCGGAGTTCAACTCACATTTGTGAACAATAGCTCTATTGGAGTTAGAAATGTTGTTGTGGGCTATTACTATAATGGTGATATAAATAATGCAGTTGAAGAGAATTATAGATTAGGAAACGTTGTTCCTTCCAACGCAATAGGACATCACTATTTCACAGCCACACTTCCAAGAGCTAATGCACCTTATCAAGGAATTTGTGGTTACGTTCGCTTAGTGGGAGATAATAACTCAACAAATGATGAAACATGTAATCTAATGATGGGAGTAAGAGATATAAAAATAGATACAATATTCATCCAAAACACCTCCAACCCTAATTCATTAGTTCAAATAAAGGCAAGAAATGTAGGAACAATTGGTGGACCTACAACTCTGAACGCAGGATTTGTTTTAGACGACTACTGGCCATCTCCAAGAATTAAGAGCTTTAATTTAACTAACCAAAACGAGCCAAACGAAGTACTATACCTAACATTTGGAGAGCATTTAATTCCACGAAACGACCAAGGTATCTACAATATAACAGGTTGGGTGGATTACCAATACGATGCTAATCGTTCAAATGACACAACTAAGATTTACAAGGTTGTTCAACTTATAGGCTTAGAACCAGAGGCAGATAGCTTGAATGCTTTCACTCTAAATCAGAACATACCTAACCCATTAAAAGATAATACAATGATAGAGTTCTATTTGCCAACAGCAGGCAATACCAGATTCTTTATTGTAAATAATATGGGACAGCTTATAAGGAACGAAAACAAATTCTATCCAGAAGGTAAGCATCAAATACATTTAAAAGACCTCAACCTTCCACAAGGTATTTACTATTACTCAATGGAATTTGAGGGACAGAGACTAATGAAGAAGATGATTATTGCAAAATAGGATATTAATCACTCTTCCCAAAACAAAAAAAAGACAAAGCCTAATTAATGGCTTTGTCTTTTTTCTTATTTATTGATATCCTCTGCTTATCCTATTGTTATGCTCTGCTTATCTTTTGAAGTTATTGAATTAGAACTTGATTTAAGACAATCAGCTTTTGATTCTATTTTTATATACTTATTTGAGTTATTGTGGAGATTAGGGGAATCGAACCCCTCACCTTTTGACTGCCAGTCAAACGCTCTAGCCATATGAGCTAAATCCCCTAAATGAGTGGCAAAGATAATACTTTTTATTATACTGCAAATAAACTTAAATTTTATTTACGGAAATAGAACTCATTAATTATTATTCTATCTTAGTTTTCTCTCAGATTGGATTGGTAAAAAATACAGATTTGAACTTATAAATACATCTGAGTTAATAAAAGAAAAGGAGTTAAAATAAATTAAACTCCCTTGCATTAATAATTTGAATTGAGAAATTAAAACACACTAAAATTATTTTTGAATAATTAGTTTTTCTTGCTTACTTGCTTGATTAGATTTAAATTCAATAATATAGACACCTGAATTAAGGTTTTTAGTATTATATGTAAAATTGCTTCCTAATTTTTCTGAACTTATACATCTGCCCATAATATCATAAACACTAAACAAAATATCACTATTTAAGGTCTCATTATTGATTGTAATGAAATCAGAAGCAGGATTTGGATAGACGTTAATTTTATTTAAGAGAGATAAATTATCATCCAAGCCTGAATTATAATTAAGTTCTAATTTATCAATCAATAATTCATTACCAATAACATTTGGTATATCTGGCTCATGTGAATCACTAAATTGTGAAATACCTGATAAACTTGATACAAAATTAACATAAATTGTATCTGGAGTTTCATCACTATAATAATTTAAAGTAAGATTTACTTTAGTCCATTCAGATACTGCATTACCATAATAAATCCATTCAGCATTTGCCATACTATGTCCATTCTTATTCAATTTCAAATAAAATAATGCAGTATCAACTATACCAGCAGGATATGTACCTGGAGTATATTTAAAATAGAAAGAGCAAGATATGGGTTTAGAGGTAAAAGGTATTCCAAATTTAGGTCCTTCTTCAAAAGAAGGAAAAGAGCCTAATGCTAATAAAGCTGTTGTGTCATTGAACATTCCTGGTATTAATATTTGCCCAGAACGTAATTTTAATGCATAAGTTCCATCATAGGCATCCGTTGTTCTAAGAGTTCCATAATTTGGATAAGAAGGAGTTAAGGTATTAACGGAGAACCAGCTATCTAATTCTAATGTTGAGCCTGACTGTGTCCAATCCTCAAAACTTGAATTAGGGATTTGTTGCTGACCAAACAAAGACGCAGTAACAAATAAGATTACAATAAAACTATAAATATGTTTCATCTGGTTTATGTCAGTGTTTAAAGTGCTGACTCCGCACTTTTAAATTATGACAGCAAATTTACAACATACACAAAAAAAAGTCAAGTTTTTTTAGAAGAAATGTTTGATACAAGATATTCAAAAACACTAATTTCGTATTATAATATTGATTATCAATTATGAAAAGGTGCATTTTTGCATCAAAAATTATATAAAAATTTGCAGAGAAATATGAATAAAATTTGCAAAACAAGTTTTTTTGTTATACATTTGCCAAAAGTTTCATTAGTATGAATGTGGTTTATAATATTTTGGATATTTCCTAAACTTAAATAGGAATATAATTATAAAACATAAATATACTTATATTGTTAAATATAAAAGTAAAAAATTATGAGCAAAATTACATCTTACACAAGGCAAAGTTTCAAAAAGTCACTAAAAGGTTTAATACTTTTGTTATAGATATACCAAATCATACTTATGATTGTGGTATTTTATGATGGAATAGCTTATTAAATTATAATAAAAAGTAAGATGAAAAAGATATTTTTAATTTTAGTATTAAGTCTTTGTGCTTTAAATAGCTTAAAAGCACAAGAAAAAGATGGGCAAATGTTTGACACCGTAATATTTTATCCTCCATTAGTAATGAATTGCCCTTTTTGGTGGGACTCTGTGGGATTATTTGATACAATAGACCCGTCGTCTTATTATGCCTCTTTTCGTTACTACCATTTATTACGAATAACATGTAGACCAGACTTACCACTACTTTCATCTATATTATCTGTGATAGGTAGTCAAGATACTCTGTATACTAAAAACAAAGCCTTTTCTCAGCCCTATCATTTGGATTCTGCCGTTAGAGTAATAGGAGTGGCAGCAAAGGTTAATGGCAGCGGAGGATTTGGAGCCTATGCCAATTATTTTAAATTAATGGACACCTCACGAACAGTATTAGCAAGAGCACAGGTCCCATTTTCTGTACCTATTAACCAGCAAAATATTCCTTTTTGGCGACGTCCGATAGGGAAGTTTTATTTTTCACCAAACCTAAACATAACAATAAAAGACTTCTTTATTACTGTTGATAATGACATAACAGGTTCTTATCGTTTTGACCATACGGTTAGTTTTACAGAAGATTCTTGTTTGAAGATAGATAAAGGGTGTACTCAATATGGTTATCCTTATCTTCAAAAACTAAATGGTCAATGGTTGAGGTTTGATCAAGATACCGTATATCAGTTTTATAGAAAAATGCATATTGGTTGGTTCCCTATTCTTTTAATACCAAAAAACAATTCTTTAAACGATGATATAAATATTGAGAACACTTGTAATATATTACCAAATCCTGCAAAGGATAAGTTAAAGCTTATGAGTCAGTTTAAGGTTAAGGATATAGAAATATATAATATTTTGGGGATAAAAGTAAGGACTATTCAAATCAATGATTATGAGAAAACAATAGATATATCCAACTTAAAGTCAGGAGCTTATGTTGTCCACATTAACACTATTAGAGGTATAGTTAAGAAAAAGTTAATAAAGGAGTAAAAGGCATACAATAAGCATATAATCTGTAACGCTTATTTAGAACGAGACAAAGTCAAAATAACAAAAAGGCTAACTAAATATTTAGTTAGCCTTTTTGTTAAAACAATTGTCTAAATTATTTTTGAATAACAAATTTTGTTGCCTTGCCTAATAAACCTTGTTTTGAGAAACGAACAAAATAAATTCCATTATTGAGTTTTGAAATATTAATTCTGTCTTGCTTTTGTTTTATTACTTGTTCAAAGATTAAGTTTCCTTTAATGTCGTAGATACTTGCTCTGTCGTAATCTGCTCCTATTCTATAATTCAATTCATCCTTTGCTGGATTAGGATATACTTGTATGGAGTTATCAAGGACTATTTCATCTGATAATGATAGTAATGTAGAGAATGATACTATTGTTGTATCTCCCCACTCTCCCAATATATTCTTACCTATTGCTATTCCATAGAAATCGGTTGCCGATTCTAAGTTTTGCCATACCCAATTATCTGTTGCATATTGTGGATAAGGAGCACTATTTACAAGTATGATTGAAACTATTGAATCCATTCCTATGCTGTCAGCATAAGACCTTTTAACAATTCCATCATAGAAAACGGAAGTATTGGTGTCAGGAGTACAAATAATCCTTACAGATGTTGCAGTTATTTCACTTACATCTATTGAAATAACTGATCTTCCAGTTGAACCAACTGATTGAGTTGTTGCAGGAGTTGTAAATAATACTGTATCTCCTCCGCCCATTGCTACTACATAAATATTGTACTCAGTACCTGGTATCATTTCTGTCCATGTGTAAGTTGTATCGTGGTCGCTATTAATTCCCCAAGAATTAACAAGAGTTTCAATTGGAACACCAAACATATTTACATATCCTTGCATTACTGCTGTTGTTCCAATCATAAAAGAGAAATTTTGACAATCTGCATTTTTTACCATAGTAGCAGTTACTGTTGTTGTTGTGGTTGCAGGAATTGTTGTTGCAACACTCGGTGTTTGTGCTTTTAATCCCAAACTTAGTGTTAGAATTAAAGCAATTAGTGATAATTTTTTCATGTTTTTTTGTTATTTTATTGTTTGTATTAAGTTGTTATTATTTATTAATGTAGTTTCCAAATCAATCATCGTATTCAAACTCCATAGAATAATAACCTATAATTGGTTTAGATGAAACATCCTTTGTATCATGTCTAATCGTTGAGAAATAAATTGTATTTTTCTTTGCCCAAAACATTAAGGGCATATTATCTTTTGAATCTTCATAAATATCAAAGTATTGATAATCAAATTTAATTATAGAAGAAACATATTCTGAAGTAACTTTACATATCTCCATTTGAAAATAATTATCACAATCCCCTCTCTCTAATCCAATCCAAAAACCATCCTTAGACATCACCCCATAAGAACCTCTAAACCTATTATGAGAAAGCACTTTATTTGAAATTGAGGAGACAAAACATGCCTTCTCATAGTGATAGTCCTGAATAAAAAACAAATAAGTTTTTAAAGTAGGATAATAACCTATAAAATCAGTTAGTCCTCTTGTTGATGTTAATTCCCTTTCTGCTAATTCTTTTTCCTGAGTATTATAAGTTTTTTCAATTGCATTATAAGCATGTTCAATTTTTATGGAATCATGCATTGAAGTAATAAATATTGCATTAAAATTCTTTTGATATGCTTTTCTAAACTCTTTTTCTGAAATAGATTCTAACATAAAAGAAACATTTCTATCTTGTGCCTTTAATCCAAAATTTACAATTAGCATCAAGTAAAGTAATGAAATTATTTTAAGTGCTTTATTGCTTAACATCATTTTATTTATTTCTGTCACTATAAATCAACATCGTATTTTTCAAATTTCCAATATTTAATAATACTATCTTATGCAAATACATATCTTATTACATCTTCAAGGTTTGCAAGTGGAATAATTTCTATTTTATATCTTGATGTATCTAAGCCTTTGGTGTTATACTTTGAAATAAAAATCTTCTCAAAGCCAAGTTTATCTGCTTCGGCTATTCTTTGGTCAATTCTAATTATGGGTCTTAGCTCTCCGCTTAAACCAACCTCTGATGCAAAACAATACTGAGAACTTATTGAAATATCTTCTAATGATGATATAATACTAATAATTACAGCCAAGTCAATGGCTGGGTCATCAACTCTTATACCTCCTGCTATATTTAAGAAAACATCTTTATTCAATAACTTAAAGCCTCCTCTTTTTTCTAAAACTGCAAGTAGCATTGACATACGTCTTAGGTCAAATCCAGTGGAAGTTCTTTGTCCTGTTCCATAATTGGAGTTGGCAACCAAGGCTTGTGTTTCAATCAATATTGGACGAGTTCCCTCCATTGTGGCTGCAATGGCTGTTCCGCTCAATGCTTCATCTCTTTGCGAAAGAAGAATTTCGGAAGGATTGCTTACTTCTCTTAGCCCTGTGGACTGCATCTGGTAAATCCCTAATTCACTTGTGGAACCAAAGCGATTCTTTACCGAACGCAACATTCTATATCCATAGTTCCTATCACCTTCAAACTGCAAAACGGTATCAACTATATGTTCTAATATCTTTGGTCCTGCAATAGCTCCGTCTTTTGTTATATGTCCTACTAAGAATACTGATGTGCCTGTTGTTTTGGCATATCTTTGTAATTGGGCTGCACATTCTTTTATTTGAGAAATACTTCCTGCGGAAGACTCTATGCTTTGGGTTGTTATGGTTTGAATGGAGTCTATTATAAGTATGTCGGGACTTATTTCTTCTGAGTGCTGGAATATATCGTCTATATTGGTTTCTGCAAGGATTAAGCAGTTATCGTTTATACCCTCTACCCTATCGGCTCTTAGCTTTATTTGCTGTGGACTTTCTTCTCCGCTTACGTAGAGTATTTTCTTTCCCTTGCAATTTAGAGCAACCTGTAACAAAAGTGTGCTTTTGCCTATCCCTGGTTCTCCTCCCACAAGCACAACAGAACCAACAACTAATCCTCCTCCTAACACTCTGTTTAATTCTGCATTATGAGTATCTATTCTCTTTTCTTCTGAAAAGGCTATCTCATTAATGGGTTGTGGCTTGGAAGAAGTTTTGTTGAACTTGGTTTTGAATTTTGTTTTACTGTCTCTTTCTATAACTTCTTCTATGTAAGAGTTCCAAGCTCCACATTGAGGACACTTACCTAACCAACTTGAAGATTGTGCTCCACATTCTTTGCAAAAAAAGGCTGTCTTTTGTTTCATTTTAATGGTTTAGCTTGGTCTTGCATCCACTTTATACTTCATCTCTTTGGGATAAGAGAATTTCTTTTGGTCTTTCAGGTGTTTCTTATGATATGGTCCATAAGGGAAATCCATAAATACTGACCTTTGCATCTGAAAACATGTTCCAAAAAGTGGTATTACCCTTGGTTCAAATTCGTAAGTATCTTTTGACTTATTTACTTTATAGGGCGGTATTGGGCTATCATAACTGAAATCTGCCTTTCTATAAAAGAGGGTATCGGTTGTAGAGGTTGATATTAGAGAGTATTCTGCCACTGAATTAATATTGGTTGACCACCATGGCTTGTTTAGGGTGTAGATTGTTATAAACATTACTGCATCTACCCCATATTCTTGTTTGTATTTCTTTGCCTCTGAGGGTTTGATGTATTGTGCAGTTGAAAGAGTATCTTCTTGATATTTGTCAAAGATAATAAGTGGCGGAACTACATAGTAGCCTTTTTGAGAGAGCTCTTTTGAGAGATTAATTAGATACATCTCGGGAGCTGTTTTGTTTTTAGAGCGGTTCCATGGGTAGAGAATAAGTATTGACTTAGGTTGTTGGGTGTAGAAATTTGGGAAGGAGATTATCCTATCTACTTTTTTGGGGAAGTACTTTCTCCATGTTTTTTTAACAAAGCCAAGAGTATCTCCTGCGGCAATCTTTTCTTGACGCTCTCTTTCTTTCTTTAATTTCTTTAATTCTTTCTTACTTAATTTGGTTATGGTTGTATCCTCAATGGTTTCTTTTTTCTCTCCCGTTATGCTTGAAATAACATCTTCTGTTGCATCTTGTTCTTGTGGCATATTCTCATCAATAACCTTTTTTGCAACATCACAGCTTGCAAACATAAACAAGATACCCAATAACATAAATAGCTTTCTCATAGTCCAAGTTTTTTAGTTAGAGCATCAATATAAGTTTGCGATTCAGGGTAAAGTACCGTTTCCTTAACTAAATATTCTTTAGCCTCAGTAGTTTTACCTTGAAGAAAAAGAAGGTATCCGTATTCTGCACAAGCTCCTGGTGGAGGCAATTCCCTTTTGCCTTTTGGCTTATCTACAATGCGAGCATATTTCTTTACAAATTTTCTCATCTCTTTCTCTGAAATATTTCTTGAACCATAGGCATACAAGAGATTATCGTAGTCGTAATACTTATATAAAGCATTAGAACAAGAGGATAAAACAAATATAGTAAACGTAATGATTAAAATTTTCTTCATAAAAAAGATTTAATTCAATTGTCAAAGGTAGTAATTTATTTTATTATAAGAAAACTAATTATTATTTTTTGACAAACATTTTGGTTGCTCTTTGGAATATGCCACTCATGTAAGCAATTGATATTCCATAGTTTGATATAGGTATTTTAGCTTCTATTATTGGTAATAATCTGCTATGTAATTGTTTTTCTGTTGCAACACAACCTCCACATTGTATAACCATTACGTATTCTTTTATCTCTCTTGGAAAAGGTGATTGTCCTGCAACAACATCAAATTCTACCGATTTTTGAGAATATTTCTTTATCATATTAGGGAGCTTAACTCTTCCAATATCCTCACAAGTAGGTTGATGAGCACAGGATTCCAACATAAGTAT
Source organism: Bacteroidales bacterium UBA5371 (assembly GCA_002407855.1). GTDB lineage: Bacteria > Bacteroidota > Bacteroidia > Bacteroidales > P3 > UBA10566. The sequence goes on along the minus strand of DHPF01000006.1, from coordinate 141,952 downwards.
CCTATCCCCATCTTTGAGTTTGTCGAGCATTGGCGTGCCTTTCACATACTCTTCAAATGCTCCTTTCAAACGAGCCAACACAATTGAAAAACTTGTTAAAGATATATTGTTTGGCACTATCTTATTAACATAATCAAACACTTGACTATCGGTTACCACCAAATCAGGATTAGGATAAACATTCTTTAAAGCATATTCAAGTTCGGTTTCTTTCACAACAATTACAATTGCATTATTGTCCAAAACATCTCTAATTAGTTGCACCTGTGGCAAGATAAGTCTTCCCTCTGGGGCAGCACTATCAATTGGAGCAACGAGCAAAACAACAGAATTTTCTTTTATAAGTCCTTTTAAAATACCTTTCTTCTGATAGGATGTTGGAGGAATTAGGTTTTGAAGTTTCTTTGTGAGAGAGGCTACGCTTTTAGGGTTATTTTGTGAAAACTCAATTATCTTATGGTTGTATGTTTTCTCAATTGTTGCTTTAAGGTCTTTACGTATTGACAAAAGGTCGCTCTTTGTATAAACCAAAACATAAGGAATATTTAACCTCTTGCATTCATCAATGAGTTTGTTTTCATAATTTCCGAAATCATTATTAAAAGCTATTATAGCTAAATCAATTTGAGAAAAGACCTCATAGGCTTTTTCCACCCTTTTCTTACCTAACTCAGAAGTATCATCAATTCCGGCAGTATCAATAAGTACAACAGCCCCAATTCCTTTTATCTCCATAGTCTTCTTAACAGCATCGGTTGTTGTTCCTGCCAATGAGCTAACAATTGATATTTCTTGACCCACAAGCTTATTAATCAAAGTACTTTTCCCAACATTACATCTTCCAAATACCCCAATATGAGGTTTATTTTCTCTTGCCTTGTTCATAGTAAAATATTTTTGCAAACTTACGCATTAATTTTTTATTACTATATTTGCAGGCTAAAATTAATAAGTATAACCATGCCACAAATAAATATGAATTTCTCAAACGAGAATCCACCAATTACAAGTTCAAGATTTTGGATAAAGGTCTTGATTATGACTGCTGCCATCTTTATAACCTGCTATTTGTTTTCCATTGCTCAAATAAATTCAATTAAAGATGCCCTCTTTGCCGCAGTAATAATTAGTCTTTTAAATGCGTTCATTAAGCCAATCTTAGTGTTCATATCCATACCGCTTATGGTCTTTACATTCGGACTTTTCAATTTAGTTATAAACGCCTTAATTATTCTTTTCACAAGCTCAATCCTCAAAGGATTTGAAGTAAATGGATTTTGGGATGCAGTTCTTTTTAGTATCATCATAACTTTTTTGAGTTATCTTATTGATATTCCAATTAAAATTCAAATGGCAAAGAAAAAAGCTAAGGAGCAATATGAAAAAAATAATCACAAAGATTACGATGATACCGAATATACCGACTACGAAGACTTATCATCAAAAGACAATTAATTAGAATATGAAGACAATAAATCAGATTCAAGAGTTAAAAAATTATCTTCAAGAGTTAATTTCACAAGGCAAATCCATTGGCTTAGTTCCAACAATGGGAGCATTGCATAAAGGACATATATCCTTAGTGAAAAAAGCAAGAGAAGAAAATGATATTGTTGTGTGCAGTGTTTTTGTAAATCCTGTTCAATTTAACAACAAGGAAGACTTGGAGAAATACCCTCGTAATTTAGAAAAAGACTCCCTCCTTTTAGAAGAAAATGGATGCGATATAATGTTTTCCCCACTTGCAGAAGAAGTTTATAAAGAAGAACCAACAGAACATTTTTCTTTTGGAGCTTTGGAAGAGGTTATGGAAGGTAAGCAAAGACCAGGACATTTCAATGGAGTGGCAATAATTGTGAGTCGTTTATTTGATTGGGTTAGCCCTAACAAAGCTTATTTCGGAGAAAAGGACTTTCAGCAGTTAGCAATCATAAAGGATATGGTTAAGCAGCTCAAATCTCCTGTACAAATAGTTCCTTGCCCAATTGTTAGAGAAGAGGACGGACTTGCTATGAGTTCAAGAAATGCACGTTTAAGCCCAAGTGCAAGAGAAATAGCTCCAAAGATTAATTCCATTCTAAGAAAAAGTGCAACAATGAAAGATAGTTTGTCTTTCTCGCAAATAAAAACCTTTGTAGTTAATGAATTTAAACTATACAAAGACTTTGAATTGGAATATTTTGAAATTGTTGACGACATAACCCTTCAACCTATAAGCAAAAAAGGAGATAATGGAGTAGTTGGTTGCCTTGCCGTTTGGTTAGACGGAGTAAGGTTAATCGATGTTCAAAGATATTACTAAATCATCTCTTTTCCCACTTATCCTATTTCTTTATAGTTTTATATATATTTTGATTATAATTCCGTAGGACTAACTTCTAAAAAATTAAACGGGACTTATTTCAATTTATCTCAGAGAAAAATAAAATTATCTTGGGGAAAAATATTTTTTTGTAGGAGAAAATTCAAAATCTATAAAAGGAGAAAAATAAAATTCGTTCTTCTCAATTATTTTACCGAACTTTGCAAACTGAAATTTAGTTATTTCTAAAAGATAAAAAGCAAAATTATTAATCTGAATTAAGAAAGATAATCACTATGAAACAATTGATTGAATGTGTTCCAAATATTAGTGAGGGACGTAATGAGAATATCATCAAACAAGTTGTTGATGAAATAGAAAAGGTTGAAGGCGTTAAACTTTTGGACGTTGATCCAGGACAAACCACCAACCGAACCGTAATTACCTTTGTGGGCGAGCCTAAGCAGGTTTGCGAAGCAGCATTTAGGGTAATTAAGAAAGCAAGCGAACTAATTGATATGCGTTCTCATCATGGAGACCATCCTCGTTTTGGAGCAACAGACGTTTGCCCCCTAATTCCTGTAGCTAACATAACAATGGATGAGGTTGTTAAATACGCAAGAGAGTTGGGCGAAAGAGTAGGTAAAGAACTAAATATCCCAATATATTGCTACGAAAACGCTTGTTTTGAAGAGAAAAGAAGAAACCTTGCCTCTTGTCGTCAAGGAGAATACGAAGGATTGAAGGAAAGAATGGAGACTGTTGAATGGAAACCTTGCTTTGGACCAGACAAATGGAGCGAGAAAGTTGCTCAATCAGGTGCAACAGCAATTTCTGCAAGAGATTTCCTTATTGCTGTAAACTATAACCTAAACACAACCTCAGTTCGTAGAGCAAACGCAATTGCTTTTGACGTTAGAGAAAAGGGACGTCCAGCAAGAGAAGGAGGAAAACCAAATGGGAAACCACTTAAAGACGAGAAGGGAAACCCTATCACTATTCCTGGTTCACTTCCAGGCACAAAAGCCATTGGTTGGTTTATTGAAGAATATGGCATTGCACAGGTTTCAATGAATATTACCAATATAGCAAAGACCCCTCTTCATGTTTGTTTTGACGAGGTGAGCAAAAAGGCTGCTGAACGAGGAATTAGAGTTACTGGGGTTGAGATTGTGGGATTGGTTCCTAAGAAGACCTTGATTGAGGCAGGACAATACTATCTTGCAAAACAACAACGCTCATTGGGGGTTGATGATAAGGAATTAATAAAGATTGCCATAAAGTCAATGGGCTTGGATGACCTTAAACCATTTATTCCAGAGGAGAAAATCATTGAATATATGATTGAGGACAAGACAAAAAAGAAGTTAGTTGATATGACCTGCATAGGCTTTGCTAATGAAACAGCATCAGAAAGTCCAGCCCCAGGAGGAGGCTCAATTTCTGCCTACATGGGTTCTTTGGGAGCAGCACTTGCAACAATGGTTGCTAACCTTTCCTCACATAAGGCTGGATGGGATGAAAGATGGGAAGAGTTTTCACTAATTGCACAAAAAGGACAGGCTTTAAAAGATGAGTTGCTTTATCTTGTTGATGAAGACACCAATAGCTTTAATCTAATTATGGAAGCCTTTGGATTGCCAAAGAAAACCGATGCAGAAAAAGCAGAAAGGACAAAAGCAATTCAAGATGCAACAAAATACGCAATAGAGATACCTTACAGAACACTTTGCAAATCATTTGAAGTGTTTGAAATATGTAAGGCAATGGTGGAAACAGGAAACCCTAATTCAGTTACCGATGCCGCAGTTGGAATACTTTGTGCAAGAGCAGCCTGTTATGGAGCCTTTATGAATATGAAGATTAATGCATCTTCTTTGGACGACAAAGAATTTGTAAATGACATAATTGCAAAGGGACAAGCCTTGGTTGATAAGGCTGACGCCATTGAAAAAGAATATACAGCAAAGGTTTTAAAACAAATCAGCGAGTAAGAAACTTCGTTTATTAGATCTTTAAGTGCCACTTCTTAAAATAGGAATGTGGCACTTTTTTATTATAAAGAGCAAATAAACATCTTTTACAAAACTCCAACCAGAGCGTTGTAAAGGTAAAACATGGAAAGATAAAGATTCTGTTTTATCATATATACATAAAGGAATAATACTATCTTTGCATAATAGAACAAATATAATTTTTATATTTAATCAATAAAAAATGAAGACAATACTTGAATTATCCCATACCGAAGCCAAGCAATATTTTCTAAAACAAGAAAGTTATTGTAATATAGATTTGCCAAAATATTTTGATTTCCAACCATTATTAAATGCTCTGTCAAAAATAGGAAGCATTGAAGGACTACCTTTAGATAAAGCTAAAAAATTAGATGACGTAAACTACAAATTTCTTACAAATAAAGATGGAATGTATGCATGGAGACCATTTCAATTAATAAATCCTGCAATTTATATATATCTTGTAAATAAAATAACAAATGAGAAAAATTGGGAATTAATTGTAAGACGTTTTGAAAAATTTCAAGAGAATAAGAAAATAAGGTGTTATAGTATTCCTGTTATTTCATCAAGTAAAGATAGTTCAAGTAAAGCAAAAAGTATATTTAATTGGTGGCAGGAAATAGAACAACAATCGTTAGAACTCGCTTTGGATTATGATTGTTTTATGAATACTGATATTACAGACTGTTATGGTTCAATTTATACACATACTATTCCATGGGCTTTACATGAAAAAGCGAAAGTAAAAGCTGATATTTTAAAAGGGGAAAGGAGAAAAGAGATAGGAGATAAAATTGACGCAACAATTCAAAGCATGCAGTATTCTCAGACAAATGGTATTCCTCAAGGAAGCGTTTTAATGGACTTAATTGCTGAAATGATCTTAGGCTATGCAGATATGTTGCTTGTAGAAAAAATTAACGATGAAAAAACAAAATCTATTATTGAAGATTATCAGATTTTAAGATTTAGAGATGATTATAGAGTTTTTGCAACAAACCAAGAGACTTTAATCAAAATAGCAAAGTTATTAACAGAAACACTTATGGATTTAAATTTCAAACTCAATACTCAAAAAACATTTATCTCCAATAATATTATTAGTGATGTGATAAAACCAGATAAAATATATTGGAATGAAGCAAAACAAGGAAGCAAAACAATACAAAAACATTTATTCCTAATTTACTCTTTATCAAAAAAACACCCAAATTCAGGCAGTTTAACAACAGCATTGACAAAATTCTTGGAAGATAGAATTTCTCCATTAAAATTATACAAAGAAGGAAATTCAAAAGTATTAATAAGTATATTAGTTGATATTGCATTTAAAAACCCAAGAACATATCCAATAATAATTGCCATCTTAAGTAAAATATTATCATTGGAAACAAAATCAGAAACAATTATTGAAATAATGAATTCAATAGAAAAAAAATTCGATAGAATTCCTAATGTTGGACATTTTTTGATTTGGTTACAAAGATTAACAATAAAAATTGATAGATATAAAAATTATTCAGAAAGTCTTTGTCAAAAAGTCAATAATAAAGATATTAATATTTGGGATATTAGTTGGTTAAACAAAGACATACAACAAGTTTTTTATGATAATTCTATTATTAACGATGAGGACATTGACAAATTAGACAAAGTAATTGCAATTAATGAAGTAACTATATTTAACAAGTTCTACTAAAGAATACTAGAACGATTTACTTAACAATCTTTCAAAATATCCTTCTTTTCTAAACTTCTTTATTATTGCACTATTTTATTTGTAACATTAATATAAGATCTATTTTAATACCTAATTCATTAGTTTTCATTATAAATCTACATATCAATTCTTTTTCTTTAAGTCTAAGAATTGTTATTTTATACTCCATATCATAAATTATTCGTTTCTTTGCAAAAATTTTAGAGAGATTTGTCTTTAAGATTTTAGTTATGAACCAAAAATTATTTGATGTTAAATTCAAAAACACTGCACGAGGTTTTACAATATAGTGTAAAGCATTTTGCAAATAATCCTTTGATGGCTTTCGTTGGTGAGGAGCCAATCACGTTTTCAGAATTCTCTCAGAAAGTTCAAGAAATACAAGAAATATTAGTCCAAAGAGGTATTGGCTATCAGGACAAGGTTGCTATCCTTAGTCAAAACTCTCCTTCATGGGCAATTGCCTACTTTGCAGTTGTTGATATGGGAGCTGTTGCTGTGCCTTTACTTCCCGATTTCACAAAGGAAGAGATAACTAACTGCATTAATCATTCTGATTCCAAATTGATTTTTGTTTCAGAAAGATTAAGCGAAAAGATAGAAATACAAGAGTATCAATATATTGAAACAATAATTAATCTTGATAATTTTGAGATTAGTTATGAGAAACAAATCCAAACAAAAGGTAGTAAGTCAATACCTCAACCCGAGGACCTTGCAGAAATCATTTACACCTCTGGAACCTCAGGTTTTAGTAAGGGAGTAATGCTTACTCATGGAAATCTTGCATCACAATTAGTTCAAATTCATCATATTTGGGCAATTAAAGAGGACGATGTTTACCTATCTGTTTTGCCTTTGTCTCACACTTTTGAAAACTCGTTGGGACTCTTGACTGCTGTTATGAAAGGAGCCTCCATTTACTTCCACAACAAACTTCCAATCTCCTCAACATTTATGGAAAGCGTTAAGATAGTGCGTCCTACAACCATACTTACCGTTCCATTATTTATTGAAAAAGCTTATAGAAACGTCATAAAACCCGAATTGGAGAAAACAACTTTAAGAAGGCTACTTCTCACAAGTAGTTTCTTCCGCAGAATTATGTATCGCAAGGCTGCAAAGAAACTATACGATGCCTTTGGAGGAAGACTTACCTTTTTTGGAATTGGAGGAGCAAAATTAGACGGAGAAACAGAACTATTCTTGCGCTTGGGCAAGAATTTTCCTTATGCCGTTGGTTATGGACTTACCGAAACTGCACCACTGATTATTGGAGCTAATCCATTTGAGGTTTCGTGGCAAACAACAGGTTTTCCTGTTAAAGATGTTCAAACAAAGATTGTTGATGTTAATCCAGAAACTAAGGAGGGTGAACTTTGGGTTAAGGCACCAAACGTTATGAAGGGCTACTATAAAAATCCAGAGCTTACCTCAACAGTTTTAACAGAAGATGGCTGGTTTAAGACAGGAGATTTGGTAACTCAGAAGAAAGGAAGATTTGAAATTAAGGGGCGATTAAAGAATGTTATAGTTGGAGCAACTGGAGAGAATATTTATCCTGAAGAGATTGAGATGGTTTTAAATCAGAATAAATTAGTTTTGGAAAGTGTTGTTATTGAGAGAAAAGGAAAGCTTGTTGCTATGGTGCAATTTAACCCTGAGGAATTGGAGAAAAGACTTGCCATATATAAGGAAGATGCTTCTAAAGCCATAGAACGTTTAAAACAAGAGCTTCTTATTGTTGCTAATGAAAGACTTAATCGTTTTTCAAAGCTATCCCTAATCATTGAAGCCAAATCAGAGTTTGAGAAAACAGCAACCCTAAAAATTAAGAGATACCTATATAAATAGGATTGCAATAATCAAGAATAAAGACACAAGATATTTATTCAAGAAAACTAAGAATAAAGCTAATAAAACCTTGTTGTATATGTTTAGAAGCTGATTATTTTAGTATAAAACTAAGTTTAAATCATAGCTTGTGCTCCTTCCTCCCTGTTCTTCTTTCTTTAGAACTTTTTTCTCAATTAAGTCGTTTATATCTCTTAGAGCAGTATCTTGCGAACATTTATTTATCTTCGCCCATTTTGAAGTGGTTAGCTTGCCTTCAAAATTGCTGAATAGTAGATTTATTATCTTTGTCTGACGCTCGTTGAAGACTATATTTTTATTGTTTTCCCAAAACTTAGACTTATATATTAACTTGTTGATATTAGTATCTGTTTGTGTAAAAGTTCTTTTAAGACAATTCAAAAACCATTCTATCCAATTAGTTATATCTAAATCGCCTTTTTGAGTACTTTCCAATATATTATAATAGCCCTTTCTTTCAATAAGAATTTGCGAACTCATGCTATAGAAACGTTGGGAAATATTATCTGCACGTGCCAAAAGCATATCGGCAATAGCCCTTGCAATTCTACCATTCCCATCATCAAAAGGATGAATTGTAACAAACCAAAGATGAGCAATTGCAGCTTTAAGAATATTGTCTAAGTCCTTTTCGTTATTTATCCATTCCAAAAACTTACTCATTTCTGAATCAATAAGAGAATAGTCGGGTGCTTGAAAGTGTACTCTTTCCTTTCCCATAGCTCCTGAAACAACCTGCATTTCTCCTCCTTTCTCTCCTCTCCACAAGCCAATGCATAAATTGGAATTAAGTTTTTCATCTTGAAATAGTAATTTATGCCAAGAAAATAAACGTTTCTTCGTTAGAGGTTTGTGAGCATTACGAGTTGCGTCAAAGGTTAGTTCTACAATTCCCTCAACCTTCTTTTCCGAATTTACCAAACCCGAAACATCCATTCCTAAACGTTTGGCAACAGAAGAACGAACCTGATCTGTATTTAGATATTCTCCTTCAATTTCTGAAGATGTAATAACATTATTTGTTATATTAGAGAAATGAGTGTGGTTTTTTAAATCAAAACCAAACACACTCATCTTGCCTATTAATTCCCCTTGAAGATAACGAACATTAATAAGCATTTGTGCTATCTTTTCCTTATCCCAACGAAACTTAGGCCAATCTTCTTTTTGATATATATAAATCTTTCTCATAAATTAGTTTTCGGCAAAAGTACAAATTATTCTCCGCAAAAAGAAAATAATCTCCGCATATTTTGCGGTGAATAAAGAATAACTGCATTTATTGAATTAGTATTATTTGATTTTATTTGATTAGAAGAAAGTAGTATTTAAATATTTATATTACTTTTGCCTTACTCAACAATAGGAAAAAGTTTATTAGAAATTAATTTAGCAATAATGGAAAGAAAAATAGTACTAATTATCAGCATATTTGTCTTTTTAGGCTTTAGTCTAACAACCAATGCTCAAAGCAAAAAGAAGTCTGATGCAGAGAGTGAGGGATTAAGGGGAAAGGTTAAGAGTGTGAAGGGAAAATATTATGAAGAAAAAAGAATCTTCTTTGGATTGATTCCTATTAATGAAGAGTTTTGGTACGAATATAGTGAGTTTAATTATAATGGGAATATTATTTATAAAGATAAACCAAGTTATCATGGAGGGGATTATAGGGATAGAGAATTTTACAAATACAATGAAAGAGGGGATTGTATAGAAAGTATAGATTCTAATTATGAGAATGGTAATAAATATACTTATCCATGTCGATATGAGTATATTTACGATGAGAAAGGGAATATTAGTGAGGAAAAATGGTATAGTTATAATAAACTAAACTATAATTATTACTATAAATATGATGATAAAGGTAATTGTATTGAAGAGTTGTCTAAAGGGATAAAAGATTCTACTTTTTGGAAGGACATTTATATTAGGGATACTAATGGACGAATGATTGTATGGGAAAGATATAATAGGCTTGGTGATTTTGATTCAAAATTAGTTTATACACTTGATGAATATGGAAATAGGATTAAAGAGGAGTATTATTATAAAGATGGAAATAAAAAAGATGAAACTTTTTTTGTTTACAACTTAGAAGGGGATATGATTATGAAAGCAAGGTATTTTATAAAGGATAAATATATTTCTGTTAAAATTTACGAATATAAATATGATGATAATTTTAATTGGGTAAAGAGAATAGAGTATGATGTTGATATGAGAATAAATAGTATCACCAAACGCAAAATAAAGTACTATAAAGATTAATTAGCCTCTATTTCTTCTCTTCTTTTGTGTAGGCTTCAACTATTTTGGTTACAAGGGGATGACGGATAATATCATATTCTTTTAAATAGATAAAGTCTATGCCCTCAACTTTCCTTAGGAATTTCTCCACATCTTTTAGTCCTGAAGGCTGATTGCGAGGAAGGTCAATTTGTGTTGGGTCGGCAGTAATTATGAATTTAGCATTGCGTCCCATACGGGTAAGAAACATTTTTATCTGCGAATAAGTTGCATTCTGTGCTTCATCTAATATCACAAAGGCATTATCGAGGGTTCTTCCTCTCATAAATGCAAGAGGTGCTATCTCAATTGTTCTGTCTTCAAGATATTGGTCAAGCTTTTGCTGAACAAGCATATCCCTTAGGGCATCATAGAGTGGTTGAAGGTATGGGTCAAGCTTGTCTTTAAGGTCGCCTGGGAGGAAACCAAGGTTCTCTCCTGCTTCAACTGCTGGACGTGTTAGGATTATTCTTCTCACCTGCTTTGCTTTAAGGGCTTTTACTGCAAGGGCAACAGCAGTATAAGTTTTTCCAGAACCAGCAGGCCCTAAGGCAAAGAGCATATCATTATCCTTTATGGATTTAACCATTTGTTTTTGATTGGGAGTTTGTGCCTTTATGATTAAACCATTGCGTCCATAAACCAAAACATCACCACAATCCGCAATTTCATTCGTTTCTTCCACAGGAGTATTTACCACACTCATTATAAGCTTTTCATTCATCTTCCCTTCTTTGCGGTAAAGTTTTAAAAGTTCATTAAACACCCCTCCAAATTCTTTAACATTCCTTTCTTTACCAATAATTTTCAACTTATCCCCTCTTTGAATTAATTCAACATTTGGATAAAGTATGGAAAGAAAATTTAGGTTCTTTTCATTTACTCCGAAGAAATCAACAAGCGATATATCGCTAAGCTCTAAGACCTTTTCTGTCATTTAATTTACGTGTATTATTTTTTAATGATTTTAAACTCTGTTCTGCGGTTTTTGGCTCTTCCCTCTTCGGTTGTGTTGTCGGCAATTGGCATTGTCTGCCCATAGCCTATTGCAGTAAGCCTGTCTTGTGCAATTCCCTTTGAAACCAAATAATCTTTAACGCTATTTGCTCTTTTGGTGGAAAGGTCAATATTGTATTGTGGAGTTCCAACATTATCAGTATGTCCTGATATTTCAATTCTTATGCTGGCATTCTTTGTTAGGAGCTCCAATAATGTATTAAGCTCTGTTATAGATCTTGATTCCAATTCCGCAGAATTTGTTTTAAAGAATATATTATTAAGCACTACGCTTTCTCCTTCTTGAATTGGCGTTAGGAAAATATCTTTATTGTAGGCGTTTGTTTGATTAATGTCGGAAAGTTGGAAATTTTCGGAGTAGAAAAGATAACCCTCTGCCCATGCATTAAGAGCATACTCCACCCCCAAAGGAAGCACAACAAGGTATTCTCCTGTTTTGGGGTCGGAAACAGAGGAAGCTTTAAGAAGATTTTTGTTTATATCTTTTACTTCAAAATTTACTTCCAAAGGCTTGCGAGTTAGCTTATCGTAGGCTCTACCTTTCATATACACAACAGGAGTTGGCTGTGCTTTTTGATACAAATCAAATTCGTAAAGGTCTTTTCCTCCAAAACCATCTTTGAGCTGGGCAGAAAAGATTGCTTTCTTACCACTCGGGGAAACAATAAAGCTTGTTTCGTTTGCAGATGTATTAACGGGATAGCCAATGTTTTGCGGTGGAGTAAAGCGTCCATTTACAATATTAGAATAGAAAATATCCATTCCTCCCATTCCTGCATGGTAGTCCGAAGAGAAATAAAGCGTTGTGTTGCTTGGGTGAATAAAAGGATACATTTCATCTCCTTCGGTATTGATTATGGAATCTAAATTGACCGGTTTTCTCCACTTGCCATTATCTTGCTTATAGGTGTACCAAATATCGTTCTTTCCTTTCCCTCCTCTACGATTGGAAACAAAGAAAAGAGTTCTGCCATCGGAAGCTATCGTTGGTTGAGAGTCCCATGCAGATGAATTGACCATTGCTCCCATGTTCTTGGGCTCAGTCCAACGCCTACCTATCTTTTCAGAGTAATACAAATCACAGCTACCAAATCCATCTCTTGCATTGCAACGAGTGAAATATGCTACTCTTCCGTCTGGGGAAATAGATAATGCTCCTTCATTCTCTAAGGAATTGAAAGGTGAAGGCATCTTCTGAGCTTCCTCCCATTTATCTTCTATCTTGTTTGTTTCAAAAAAGTCTTCCACCATTTGTACTCGTAATCCAAAATCAGAAGTATCAGGAATAAGCCTTGTGAAAATAAATGTTTGCTCATCAGCAGTAAGGGTTGGAAGATATTCATCGTAATTAGTGTTAATACTTTTGCCCATATTCTTTGGCTTAAACTCCACAGGATTCTTTAATGCATATTCCATAAAGCTCACTTGCTCCAATTTCCTTTTAGCTAAGTCAATTCGCTTCTGGTCTTTGGGAGCTTTGTATTTTGAAATGGCGTAATTAAAATGATATTTTGCTTTCTCTGTGTCATATTCAAAGAGATAGCATTCCCCCAAACGAACGTGAGCATTAATATCGTAATCTGGACTTACTTCAACGAGTTTCTTATAGTAGGGAAAGGCTAAGAGTTTAACAGAATCCAATTCTTGACTTTGGTTATAGTATATCTCTGCCATACAAATCAAGGCATCGGGATAATTATTATCTATTGCAAGAGCTTTATTTAGATATTCTATTGCTTTATCATTTCTTTTCTTATCTAAGTAGTTAAGTGCTTTCTTAAACTCCTTTTCTGCCTTAGGATTGGTTTGAGAAAATGAAACTTGATAAGAAAAAATTAGAATCAAAAGACAAAAAATTAACTTCAAAAGAGAATTTCCTTTCTTTTGAAAAGAGTTTTTTCTGCCTATGGTATCTGCATATATTTGTGGCTTTGAAGGGATATTCTCCATTTGGGGTTTTGTTTAATGTATTCAACAATCTTTGGCATCATTATTTCACTAACGCTCCATTCTGGTTGTAAGTATAATAAACAGCTATTTATATTGACTTTTTCAGCATACTCTTCGGCAAAACAAAAATCTTTATCTTCGCAAATTATCATCTTCAACTCATTAGCATACTTTAAGTTCTCTTCAAGAGGAGGAATATTCCTCTTTGCCGAAATACAAACCCAATCCCAATAACCACTCATTTTGGAAGAGCCAGAGGTTTCAAGAATTGTTTCAATGGAATTGTCTTTTAGCTTTTTGCAAAGCGTATCAAGATTATAAAGAAGAGGCTCTCCTCCTGTAACAATAACGCTCTTGGCAGGATATTGCATAGCTCTTTTAACCACATCATCAATACTTGAAGGTGCAAGAACAGAAGCGTCCCAAGCCTCTTTTACATCACAAAAATAACAGCCCACATCACAACCACCAATTCTTATAAAATAAGCAGCCATTCCTGTATTGAAGCCTTCCCCCTGCAAAGAGTAGAATTCTTCCATTACAGGCAGCAATTCCCCTTTTTCAATTCTTTCTTCTTGTGTCAAGGTTTTGATTATATTAATCCTCTGGATAGATTTCGTGTTTGTAGGCTTTGAGTGTGTTTTGTAATAAAGAAACAACGGTTAGCATACCTACGCCTCCGGGAACAGGGGTTATATGAGAGCATTTTGGAGCTACCTCATCAAATTTTACATCCCCAACAATCCTGTATCCTTTTTCCTTAGTCTTATCTTCAACCCTATGAATACCAACATCAATTACAACAGCACCCTGCTTAACCATATCTTCGGTAAGAAACTCTGGCTTACCTATTGCAATAATTAAAATGTCTGCTCTCTTACAAACTTCTTTTAAATCCTTAGTTTTGCTATGACAAAGAGTTACTGTACAATTGGCATTGGCACTATTTCTTGACATCAAAACAGACATAGGAGTTCCTACAATATTACTTCTTCCCAAAACAACACAATTCTTTCCTACGGTTTCAATATTAGCTCTTTGAAGCATGGTCATAATTCCAAAAGGAGTGGCAGGAACAAAGCAAGGCATATTATACATCAATCGCCCACCATTCATTGGATGAAAACCATCAACATCTTTTCTTGGGTCAATGCTTTCTATTATCTTTTGTTCATTTATGTGTTTTGGCAAAGGTAATTGCACAATAAATCCATCTACTTCATTATCTTTATTAAGGAAATCTATTGTTTTTAAAAGCTCTTGCTCGGTTATCGTATCAGGGAAACGATACACTGACGACATAAAACCAACCTCCTTGCTTTGTTTTTCTTTGCTTGCAACATAAGATTGACTTGCTCCATCTTCTCCAACAATAACTGCAACCAAATGAGGAGGACGCTTACCTTCATCTAAAAGGGCTACTACCTCTTGTGCTAACTCTTTCTTTACCTCACTTGCAATAAGCTTTCCATCAATAATAATCGGTTCTTTCTTATTTTCCATATCTTTTAAATTCCTCTAATATTTTTTAATGCGTTCATTTTATTTCCTCCTCCAACTTGTTTCATCATCTTTCTTGTCTGTTCAAACTGCTTTAAGAGTCGGTTTACTTCTTCAATGCTTGTACCACTTCCAAGAGCTATTCTCTTACGCCTGCTGCCATCAATCCTTGAAGGGTTTTCTCTTTCAAACGGAGTCATAGAACCTATTATTGCTTCAATACCTTTGAAGGCATCATCACTTACATCAATATCTTTCATCATCTTACCAACACCCGGTATCATCCCCATTAAATCTTTTATATTACCCATCTTCTTTATCTGATGTATCTGAGAAAGAAAATCATTGAAGTTAAATTCATTTGTTTTCAGTTTCTTGGTAAGCCGTCTTGCCTCCTTTTCATCGTATTGTTCTTGTGCCTTTTCAACCAATGAGACAATATCACCCATTCCTAAGATACGAGAGGCCATTCTGTCGGGATGAAAAACATCTAAGGCTTCCATCTTTTCGCCAATTCCAACAAACTTAATAGGCTTATTTACCACATGACGTATTGTTAAAGCAGCACCACCTCTTGTGTCGCCATCAAGCTTAGTAAGCACAACCCCATCAAAATTCAACCTATCATTAAAAGCCTTTGCAGTATTTACAGCATCTTGACCCGTCATACTATCCACAACAAATAAAGTTTCCTGAGGATTGATAGTTTTCTTAATTGAACTTATTTCGTTCATCATCTGCTCGTCAATAGCCAAACGACCAGCGGTATCCACAATAACAACATTTACACCCTTATCCTTGGCATCCCTTACAGCATTCTTTGCAATTTGCACAGGGTCTTTAATTTCTTCAGTATATACCGAAACACCTATCTGCTCACCAAGAACCTGCAATTGATTAATAGCAGCTGGACGATAAACGTCTGCGGCAACCAAAAGTACTTTCTTTCCCTTCTTAGTTTTAAGATAATTTGCGAACTTTGCCGAAAACGTAGTTTTACCACTACCTTGTAAGCCCGCAATAAGAACAACAGCGGGCGAGCCTTTAATATTAACCTCTTGAACCTCTGAACCCATTAGTTCTTTTAACTCATCATTGACTATCTTAATCATCAATTGACCAGGCTCAATGGCAGTAAGAACATTCTTACCCAAGGCTTTTTGTTTCACCTTATCACAAAACTCCTTAGCAATAGCATAACTAACGTCGGCATCAATTAACGCTTTGCGAACTTCCTTTAAAGTTTCAGCAACATTAATTTCGGTTATCTTGCCCTGCCCTTTTAGTATCTTAAACGACTTCTCTAACTTTTCACTTAAATTCTCAAACATAAAACAAATTACAATTATGAATATATTATTGACTTGCAAAAATAATTCTTTTTCCTTTAACAAAGAAATATAATCTTTTCAAGCATTCAAATTAGCTGATTATTAAAACAGGACAATAAATAAAAAGTGTAAATAACATTTAGGACTAATTACAAATCTGTCAACCTTATTCAGGACGGGTCAGGTTAAGCAAAAAGATGGTTAATAAATAAGATACTTCTCCCTTATCTTCTTAAACTCTTCCAAGTCTTTTGCCCAAGTTTGCTTTATTTCTTCAGGAGAAAGGTTTTGCCTTATCAGCTCTTTCAACTCTTTGGTGCCTGCAAGCTTATCAAAGAAAGGCTGGAAAAACTTCTCCTTATAGGGATAGGAAGCATACATCTCAATTAAATAACTTAGGTCTATTGCCTTATTATTATTGTATTTAAGTTTAAGTCCTCTGCAAGCTTGATTCTTGTGGGGAGGGTTGTCGCTTACTCCTTTTATTACCCTTGGGGTAAAGCTAATCACTTCATTTGCTTTGAAGGTTTTGGCCTTGTAGTTTGGGAAACCTATTATCTCAAAGGGGGTATCTGTTCCTCTTCCAACGCTTATTGGAGTTCCTTCAAACCAACATATTGATGGGTAAAGAGAAATTGCATTATCTGTTTTTAGATTTGGACTTGGAGCTATGGGTAAGGAATATGGGGTGTTATGGTTGTAGTTCTCTAAGGGGATAATGGTTAAATCGCATTCCAACTTCCCTTTTTCGCCAATCACTCTTTTGTTTGACGTTCCTATCCAACACTCTCCGTTAATCATCTTGGCATATTCCCCAATTGTCATTCCATAAACAATTGGTACAGGATGCATTCCCACAAAGCTAACCAAGGAAACATCTTTAAGAACTGCTCCATCAACAAATGAAGCATTAGGGTTTGGTCTGTCAAGAACAATTATTGGGATATTGCTTTCTGCTGCTGCCTCCATAACATAGTGAAGGGTGGAAATATAGGTATAGAACCTGCAACCCACATCCTGCAAGTCAAAGATTATTATTTCATTCTTTTCAAACTCTTCTTGTTTTGGTTTCTTGTTATTCCCATAAAGCGAAACTATGGGAAGGTTTGTCTTTTCATCTATTGAAGAGTTTATCATAGCTCCTGCCTCAGCCTCACCTCTAAAACCATGCTCCGGACAATAAATTGCTCTTAGGTTTACTCCCAAACTAATTAATGAATCAACCAAATGAGTTTTCCCAATTAAAGAAGTTTGATTGGCAACCACACCAACCCTTTTCCCTTGCAACAAATGCAAATACTCCTCTACCCTTTCAGCTCCGAGCTTTATGTTTTGAGGAAATGAAATATTAAAACAAAGTAATAGGAAAATAAATGCAATAAAAGAATATAGCTTTTTCATATACAAATATAATTTTACTGCAAAGGTAGGAAAACAAATCGTATCCTACTTAATTCGTAATAGGAATCCTCTTTTCAAACTCCAAATAGTTTTGCTTATTATTATAATACAGCTTTAAGATTGTATCAGAAATGGAATATGCTCTTGTGTTATTTATTCCTTCCATAAATAAATACCCATCACCAACTTCTCCAACTTCTGTACCCTCTAAGTTCTCAAACTTAAAATAAGAGGTTTCTGGATTAATAATATAATCTCCAAATATGTTATTACTTGAAGAGCGAATAAAGATTCTTTTATTAAGTTCAAAACGTAGGAAGAAGCAACCTTCATCAGTAGGGTTTGGAGCGATTGATGTTTGATTTTGAACATCCACAAACTTAGTCAATTTCCACTCCGAAAACTCTAATTGAGGAGTTGGCTTTGGTGTTGTTGGATTCTCGTCTTTTTCCTTGCAGGAAGAAAAAATGCTAATACTTAGTGCTGCTGTTAATAGAACAGCAAACAAACCTAATCTTGAAATTCTTGTTCTCATACCTTATTATATATTAGTTTATTATATTAATGACAGGGCAAAGGTATAAACTTATATTCTAATTTACAAATCTATAAAAATAATTTTATTAGTATTTTCAAATAGGTTTAGAATCTGGGTAAATAACTCTTGAATTCATTTTGCTAACTCTTGAATCTAATTTACTGAAATAAGGATTCATTTTTGTGAAATAAGGAAAGAGTTTTTTCTTTTTAGTGTCTTTATGAACTCCAAAGTATTTTCCTATTGTAGTTTTAGCTTTTTGATAAAAAGAAAAAAGACTTAGCTTGTTTTTACACAAACTAAGTCTTTTAATGTCCTATACTAATGTGTATAGATATAAGTGCTGTTATTTGCCTTGCATTGCTGCTGGTTTCAAACTTACTCTTACGTGGTCTTTATGGTCAAGATATTTCTTTGCTACTGCTTGAACATCTTCCTTAGTTATTGCATTTACTGCTGCATTGTAGGCTTCATTGGTTCTTAATGGAGTTTCATACCAATAATAGCTTTTTAGTATTGATGACCAGAAGCCATTTTCTTGTGATTGTTTTTCTCTTGCACGAATTAATTGTTCTTTAACTTTTGCTAAATCAACATCAGTTGGTCCTTCATTTACTATTTTGTCTAATACTCCCCATGTTGCATCGGTAAGTTTGTCAATAGTTGTTGGGTCGCAACCATAGAATGCCATCATTGAGATTTCTGGTTTTGGAAATTTATCATAGCTCAAACGGAATGAAGGAGAATATGTTCCACCTAATTCTTCACGAATGGTTTCAGTTAGTTTAATATCGCAAATATCTCCTAATATCCTAGTTGCTGTATTTTCTTTTTGATCCCATAGGTAATCTTTTTGTGTTGCTAAAACTAACATTCCTTTCTCTGCTTCTCCCTTATAAACAACTTCATCAATCTTTCCTTTTGCAAAAGCAGAACTCTTATCTAACCATTGTTCTTTCTTGCCTTTTGAAGGAATTGCTCCAATGTATTTTTCAATTAGTGCAATTGTTGTGTCTATTCCAAAGTTTCCTACAAATGTAAAGGTAAAGTCTGCTGCATCTGAAAAACGTTCACGGAATATTGTGTACATTTCATCAATATTCATTTTCTTCAATTGTTCTTCTGTTGGGATTAGGATAGTTCTCTTATCGTTTGGATACATAGTTTTAAACATCTTTATTTGGAAGTCAAACTCTGGCATATTCTTTAACATTTGTATTTGTGTTTGAAGCTTGGATACTTCTGCATCTAAGATTGATTTGTCTTTTCTTGGAACTTCAAAGAACATATATGTGTATTGTAGAAGTGTTTCAAAGTCTTTTGGTGATGAACTTCCGTTAAATCCTTCTTCTAAATCATTAATGTAAGGAACAATTCCCATATTCTTAGTCTTCAAAAACTTCATTAATTGAGAGTTATCGTAGTTACCAATTCCGCTACCATCAACAATTGATGCTGCATAGTTAGCATTTATCATCTTATTGTCTGGGTAAAGAGATGTTCCACCAGGGCTCCATGCAGTAACTAATATTTCATCATTCTTAAAGGTTGTTGGTTTTAAGATTACTGTTGCTCCATTTGAAAGGACTAATTCGGTATATCCAAATTCTGCATTATCTTTTCTTGATTTTACTTTTCCAGCTTTTGGTTCTTTTGCAAGGAATGGTTCTGTCTTTACGTTATCAACATAAGGCTTGGTTTTGCTTTTCTTTACCTTTTCAACCAATTTAATTACTTCTGCTTCGGTTGGAACTTTATTACCTTTCTTTTCAGGCATTGTTATATTAACAACAAAGTTTTCATCAGTTATCCATTTCTTGATTAGAGCATTTACTTCTTCAAGAGTAATATCTTCCATCAATTCTTTTGCATAACGGTTTTCAATTCTTGCTCCTGCAACAGGAGTTTCTTCTAAGAAGTTATCAACATATCTTGCTGCTAAACGTGAACTTTCTGTTTTTGATTCTTCTTTTGCAGCTTTATCATATTGAAGTAAAAGACTTTCTTTTGCTCTTTCTAATTCTGTTGGTAAGAAGCCGTGTTGATAAACTCTTTGATTTTCTGTTAAGACTGCTTCAAAGGCTTTCATTGCTTGTCCGTCTTTTGCTACTAAATAGCCCATAAATACATCTGTTGGACGAGCTAAAAAAGCACTATAACCAACTCCTGCGTACATATAAGGACAGTCTTTTTTATCTGCTAATTCTTGTAAACGAGCATTAAGCATTTGGTCAAAAAGACCATAAACTAATTCTTGTTGACGGAAGTCTCCAATTGTTTTTACAGGAACATTAGGGTGTTTATAAAAGAATTGAATTGAATTACTTGTTGCTTCTTTATCTGTTGCTATTGCAATAAGAGGTTCTTTATTGTCTGGTATTGTAATTACTGGACGATTTAATGGAGTTGAAGGGGCATCAGTCATTTGGAAATGATCCTTAATCTTTTGTTCCATTTCATCAGCATCAAAATCACCTACAACAATTATTGCCATATTATCTGGACGATACCATGTTTTATAGAAACGTCTTATTGCTTCTGGTTTGAATGTTTGAAGGCTTTCAAGGGTTCCAATAGGAAGTCTTTCTGCATAAAGAGAACCTTTTAACATAGTTGGCCAAGTTTTCATTCTCAAACGGTCTTGAGCTCCTTGTCCTAAACGCCATTCTTCAATAATAACTCCGCGTTCTTTTTCAATTTCTTTCTCTGTCATAAGCATTCCAAACGCCCAGCCATCAAGAATTTTTAACCCCATATCAAATAATGCTGGTTTATCTGTTGGAAGAGTTACCATATAAACTGTTTGGTCAAATCCTGTATAGGCATTTATTTCACGACCAAATACAATTCCTTCTTTTTCTAAGTTATCAATTAATGAGTTTCCTGGGAATTGTTTTGTTCCATTAAAGCCCATGTGCTCGGCAAAGTGAGCTAAGCCCAATTGGTCTTTGTCTTCCAAAACAGAACCTGCATTAACTGCAATTTGAAATTCGGCTCTGTTCTCTGGTTTTCTGTTAGCTCTAACGTAGTAAGTAAGTCCGTTTGAAAGCTTTCCATAACGTACTTTTCCATCTAATTTGATTTCCTCATTTAAGTCAAGAGCTTTCTTTTCTTTAAATGCTCCTGGTTGAGCAAATCCTGAGGTAATGACTGTGAAACACAATACTAATACCATTAAAATTTTACTTCTCATTTTGTTTTGTTTGTTTTTAAATGAATAATTTAATTTATTAATCTATTTTATTTTTATTTATTTATTATCTGTTACTTTATCTACTATTGTATTATCAAATTCCAATATATCACCTGGCTGACATTCTAAGACCTCACAAATAGCCTCCAAGGTGGAAAAACGTATTGCTTTTGCCTTTCCTGTTTTGAGGATTGAAAGATTAGCAGGAGTCAAATCAACCCTTTGAGCCAATTCTCCCAAACCAATCTTTCTCTTAGCCATCATTACATCTAAATTAACTATTATAGCCATTTCTCTATTTCCTTTCACCATTTCTATACCGTTAAATCATTTTCCTCCTGAATGGTTATTCCTCTACGAATTATTTCAATTAGAGAAATAAACAACAAACCAACAAACACGTAATCCCAAGAGATTGAACTAAACTCAATTGCTGGTTTTAAAGAAAATCCTTCTATATTAAAATATCTTCCAAAAAAATAAGAATCGGACAAATAAATAATCAGTTCTATCAGTGGCATTGCAATAAATCCATAAGCAATATATTGGAAACGCCTAATATTTTTTCTATTAAATATATAATGCTTTATGATATCTGTCTTTCCTTTTATGCCGTTAATAATGCTTTTTAGAATATTACGCCCTTGATAAAGCACAAAAATTAAAAAGAAAAGATTGAGATTAAGTCCTAAAAGAAAGATTATTTTATATATTATAGGAACGTTTTTCACATCATCACTCTTCATATCAATGATAACATTATAGCTTTCAATATATGAGTAAACATGAATATTTTCTTTGGAGGAAGAAACAACAAAATCATTAGTTGAGCTTGGCTGATTTGGAACAACCTTTGCTAATATTGTATTAAGGGAAGACTTTGTATAGGTTGTGGATAAGTCAAAATACACAAGAGTTATAAAGAATAAAAAGAATAAAGATAGGAGTATAATAGCAATATCAAATCCTATTTTTATTGATTTAAGAGTCTTTATTTTTGCTTGTGGTTTCATATATTGCTTTTTTAACGATGCAAAGTAACAATATATTTTTCACCCCACCAAATTTTTTATTGAAAAACGATAAATATTTTTCTAATTACGATAAATAAAGATCTATTAAACCAGTAGGAGCATTGATATATATAGTTTTAGATTCCCTATCAACTTTTTCAATAATTGGGTCAATTATTGGCATTAAAATTTCTTTTTGTTTAAATTTTATGGAAAAAAGAGGTTGAGCTGGATATTCTATAACCGATTCTATGTTGCCTATATCCCCTTTTTCTTTATCAATAACTTTAAAGCCAATTACCTGATGAAAATAGAATTTATTACCTTCCAATTCTGGCAAAAGTTCTAATGGTAAATACAGGTTCTTACCAATAAGCTTTAAGCTATCTTCCTGATTCATATTATTAAAACGAATAGTTGCCTTATTGGAATTTATTCTTATGGCTTCAATTGGGTAAAGTACCAAAACCTTATTAATCTCTATATAAACCCCATCCAATTCGGAGTATTCCAATGGTTCATCAACATCAAAGTAAGCAACTAATTCACCTTTAAAACTAAAAGGCTTAACAATCTTTCCTAAATAAAAACAATCTTTTATTTCCATACACTTTTACTTATTTCTAAATCCATTAAGGCAAAAAAGACCGCACCTAATACAAGGATACGGTCTTAGCAATCATTATGAAGAATTACTTTTATACTTATTCAGCCTTAGGCTCTGTTTCTGCAGTAACTTCCTCAGGAGCCTGAGTTTCCTCTATTGGCTCTTCAACAACCTCCGCTTTTGGTTCAGCTAATGCTTCTTTCTCTGCACGTTTCGCTTCAATTTCTGCTCGTTTAGCTGCTTCTATTTCCTCACGCTTCTTGGTGATTTCAGCAGAACGTTTAGCGTTAATGTCAATCTCTTGTGCCAAAGCTTTTTTAGCTTCTGCTTTCTTAGAATTTCTATTCTCTTCTTTCAGCTTTGCAATTTTTTGTTCCTTCTCTTGAAGCCACACATTAAATTTAGCATCTGCCACTTCCTGAGTAATTGCACCCTTTGTTACACCTATTTGAAGGTGATGTTTGAGCATAACTCCTTTATAAGAAAGGATTGCTCTTGCTGTGTCGGTTGGCTGAGCACCATTACGCAACCATTTACATGCACTTTCAATATTTAGCTCGATGGTTGCAGGAGATGTCATTGGATTATAAGTTCCAATTTTTTCAATAAATTTCCCGTCACGTGCTACACGAGCATCCGCAATAACGATATGATAGAAGGGTTGTCCCTTTTTACCATGACGTTGTAGTCTAATTTTTACTGCCATAATAGCTTTTAATTATTTACTTTTAAAATTATTTTGAGGGTGCAAAGATACAACAATTAAAATAAGTAGCAAATAAATATGCAAATTTTTCTTTTATCAACACTCCCTTTGGAATAAACCAAGCTTTATCAATTCTATAATTCCTAAAATTAAAACTAAGAGATAAAAATTTAGAATCAAATTTCAATTTATTAGAATCAAAAGATATTTTTCTTAAATCAAAAGATAATTTCTTAGAATATATGATTTAATTATCTACTCTTCATTTTTAAGTATCCAAGTTTCTTCTACGTCCCAATTTTTGCGAATATTTATTGGCTTATTGTAGTAGATAATCTTTTCAGGCAAAATGCTTTGGTCATAATTGCCATAATCCCATTTCTTATTATTATTAGCATCAATTATTAACCTTATTTTATAGTTCCCTTCCTTCAAATTGGAGAATTTTACCTTTTCTTTATTTGATGCAAAAAGCGTTTTGAGAGGGTTTTGTTTAAGGTCTTCAAGAATGAGAATATAATTATTACCTTCGAAAAGGCTATCCTCAATGGTAAGATAAAAATTCCCGTAATCACTCTCTTTATCAATGGTTAAATCAAAACTAATTGAGTCATTAACTTGGGATAATCTATTTCTAACAACTCCTTGTTCTATCTTTATTCTTTGTGTTGAGCCCTGCTCAAACCTATGGTCTATCTTCACAAAAAGAGGTGATAAAGGATAAGGGCTAAATTCTATTTCCAAAGTATCATTGTCCCTTATTGAGAGGGCTTTAAAATGGGCTGAATCTTTATGAATTGGGAATGGAAGTTCTAATAAAAATTCTGAAAAATAAGCAAGAGGCTGCTTTGGTGCAATGAAAGAGAAGGTGTCTTTAATTATTTCTCTGCGAGGTTTAATATAGTATAACTCAATTGTTTCTTTGAGCGAAAGGTCTTTTATATCAAGTTTTAGAGTATCAAACCTATGCTCCATTGACCAAATATCAAGGGTGTCTTTATTTGAATTATATTGGATAAATACTTGTGTGCTGTCCTCTGTTTTTATTGGAGGAAAAGAAAACTTTAAGTTAAGGCTGTCTGTTGTTGGATTAGAGAATATAAGTTGGAGATGATGAGCTGAGATTAGCTTGCTTGACGAGAGGTTTATTGCTGTATCTTTTGGTTCAAAGAAGTAAAATATATTATCTATTTGTTCTGGTTTTGGAGCAATTGGCACCTGATTAATTGTGTCTTGTTTCGGTTTTGTGTAGTTGGTTGCAGAAACTCTTGTATTTGAAAAGGCTAATCCCTCGGTTGGAAGGTCGTAGAGTAGGTTTTGATTTTTATCGTCAAGCATTATTATTTGATAATCTCCTTCTGCAATATTCTTAAATGTAAATCTACCTAAGCTATCTGTTCTTGTGAGATAGTTGGGCTTTTCTTTTCTAATAATATCTCTATCTTCCGATTTATAAAGCATAACATACTTTCCCTTAACATTATTAAGGGTGTAGGCTTGTTTAACCCTACCTTTGTATTCCATTGTGTCAATATGATTGCCCGTTGAAAAGCTATAAATAAAATTACTTACTTTATTACCTTCGGTAAAATCAATAATTGAACTCCCAAAATCAAATATATAGGTTGTATTCTCAGCTAGGGTATCAGTCCAATTTACTTTTAGTTTTTTGAGATGAGCTTTAATGGTGGGTTTATTTTTAAGTGGTGGTGAAATAATCAACTCTTCGGAAGTATTGGATAGCTCTATATATTCGTCAAACTCTATTTCAAATCCATTAGATTTAAAATTAGTGGAATTGTTTTTAGGATTAGCTTCCCTTTGTTTTGGAGCCTCTCTATCGTAAGCCCCACCCGTTGGAGTACCTATTTTTGCACAAGACACGAAAACAAGTGCAATAACAAAATATATAAGATATAAACTATTTCTTCTCACTTTAATTTTGTTTTTATTAGGAACGTTGCCTTACCACTTCATACATCAAAATCCCTGCTGCTACCGAAACATTGAGTGATTCTATATTAGCTTTTATTGGAATTTTAATCTTAAAATCGCAAAGCTTAATTATTTCTGGCGAAACACCACTATCTTCTGCCCCCATAACTATCATAATACTTTCTTTCATATTGGAGTTTGTGTAAATCTCTCCTGCTTTTTCTGTTGCGGCAAATACTTTTATTCCTAATTCTTTGGCAAGATTTATAGTTGTTTTTAGATTAGCTTGACGGCAGATTGGCAGACGTAATAAAGCACCAGATGATGTTTTAATTGCATCTTCATTAATTTGAGCTGAACCATGCTGTGGGATAATTACAGCATTAACTCCTGCACATTCAGCACTACGACAAATGGCTCCAAGATTCCTCACATCGGTTATTCTATCTAACATTAAAAGAAATGGTTTCTCTCCCTTCTCTATAACCTTGGTTACTACCTCCTCAAAATCGGCATATTCAATTTGGGAAATGGTTGCAACAACTCCTTGATGATTGTTTTTAGTTAGGCGATTGAGCTTCTCCACAGGTACATATTGAACTGCTATATTTTTATTTTTAAGTTCTTGTTTCAACTCTTGCAAAAGAGTTCCTTGCAAGGAAGACTGTATAAATACTTTCTCTATTTCTGCCTTACTTCTTATAGCTTCTATAACTGCCCTTATGCCATAAACTATTTGCGATTCTTTTTGCGATTCTTTCATATTGTTTTGCGTTTTTTGTTTTTGATACAATCAACCTTTATATCTCTTCAAATTAAATTATAATTCCATCTTTTATAATCAATTCTCTATCGCTCATTTGAGCTAATTCTTTATTGTGGGTTACTATAACAAAAGTCTGTTTATAAGTTTCTCTAAGTCTGAAAAAGAGCTGGTGTAGTTCTTTTGCATTTTGGCTATCCAAATTGCCCGATGGCTCATCGGCTAAAACAATAGATGGAGAATTAATTAATGCTCTGGCTACTGCCACTCTTTGTTGCTCTCCGCCCGATAGCTCTGAGGGTTTATGGTTCATTCTTTCTCTTAGTTGCAAAATATCAAATAATTCTTCAGCTCTTTTACTCGCTTCCTTCTTAGTTTTTTTGGCAATAAAGGCAGGAATACATACATTCTCTATTGCTGAAAACTCTGCTAAGAGATGGTGAAACTGATAGATAAATCCTATTTCTTTATTTCTAAAAGAGGATAATGCTTTATCTGACATTGTACATACATTATTGTTTTTAATCCATACCTCTCCACTATTTGGTTTGTCTATGGTGCCAATAATATGTAAAAGGGTGGATTTGCCTGCCCCTGATGCACCTACAATAGACACTATCTCAGAAGACTCAACCCTCATATTGATACCTTTGAGTATTTCTAAACTATCATAAGATTTAAAAACATTCTTTACTTCTATCATTATCTATCTATATTCTTATTATTAAACATTACATATCCAAAGTTGATGGATATAGAAAACGGATTCTTAGTTTTATCATCTCTTAAATGATATCCCCCTAATATGCTGAAAGGTCCTATTGGTGTTTCAAAGACTAAGGCAGACGAAAATATATAATATACTTTCTTGAAAAAGTCATTGGAATAGCTTGGAATATCATTTTCTAAGGTTACAATCTGTGAAATTGGTGCGAAAAGATATCCGCTAAGTCTTATGGAGGAATTAACTCTAAAAAACTTGAATTTAAATATATTTTCTAACCCTGTTGCTAAATATTGATTTGTTCTGTATTCTGGCATATATTGAGTGAAGGTTTCTAAGGTTGGAGCGTATATTCCTGCATTTAGAATTGAAGATGTATAGTTGGAAAAAAGGTTTTGGAAAGAATAGAATATATCAGCATTCCATCCAAGTGAATAGGACTTGGAGAAATTAAAGAATTGCTTATGTCTTAATGTAAATTGTATCCAATTATGACTTTTTTTCTTTAAATCATTAAAGGAAGACGTATTACCTGGAACAAATCTTTCTTGACCACTTATGTATTGAATTTGCATCTTAGAGAAGGTTCCTGAGCTTGGATATTGATTATTGTTTAGGGTTGAAAAGGTTCTGGTTATTCCTGCTGCTATATGTGTGAATTTAGTATTGTCTGCGGTGTCGGTAATTGAGGCGTGCTCTGTGTTAAAGTAATCATCTCTGACTATACCAAGGCCAACATTTGCCACAAGCTTATCTTTGGTCCCTAATGGTATTCCAAAACGGAGTTGAAGGTTGTTTTCTCTTTGAACAATATAGTTTAGGGGTGAGAAATCAAAGAAATTGGTCTTTAAATTATAATAACTCCACATATTTGTATTAAATTCTAATTCGGAAAAGAAAGGCAAAGTGGTTTGATGGTCTGATCTTGCACTTGCCATAAAGGAAGTATAGTATCGTCCTAAATAAACATTGCTTTGAAAGAGCCAAGAAGTTTTTCTTAAAACATTGAAATCGGCACCAATATAAAGGTGAGATATAGGGTTTGAAGAAAAACAACCCCCTATCTTAGTAGTAAGGTATCTTTTTGTTTGCACATTCAGATTTAAAACATAAGAGTCGGAAAAGTTATTATAATAAATGTAAGGTTGTATGGCTTTGATGTTATTGTCAAGGCATAGCGCAAAATAGTTTGCTTTTAGCTTTGGAGTGGAATAAGCTTTGGAGTTTTTATACATTAATGCCTTTTCTATATAACTTTTTTGAATATCGGTTATTCCATTGATTACAAAATCTTTTATTTCTAAGGGTGGTTTCTTTTTATTAAACTCTTTTCTTAAACTATCTATATGCAACTCGGAAACACTATCTATCAAAAATTCTCTTATATTAGATATTTTCTCTAATGCTGCCCTATAACCAATATCATAAGGCTCTTTCATTCTACTAAATTCTAATATGCCAAAGTCCTTTAAATCGGGCTCTATCATTACTCCATTGTGGCAAATAATGTCGTAATCTGTTTCTCGAGTGAATATATTTTGAAGGTAAGACACAATATCACCTTCCTGAGGTTGAGGATAATTTCCCGATATCTTTACTCCAATTATTATGTCGGGATTAAAAAATTCGTGCATTTCTTTCGAAGGGAAATTATTATACATTCCTCCATCAAACATAACCTTTCCGTCAATTGAGATTGGAGAAAAATATAAAGGAAAGGTCATCGAAGCTCTTACGGCTTGACCCAAATCGCCATTTCTCCTAATACTTGCCTTGTTGGATGTAATATCGGAAGTTATGCATAGGAAAGGAATAAAAAGAGAGTCAAAGTTATTATTTGCAACCGCAGAAGCTCCAGCAAATAACTCCATAAAGGCATAATCCATCTGAATTGGATTTACCCACGAATAAGGTAGCTTAAAGCGAAACTTATCTTTGGTATCAAATGAAAAGGTTAATAGCGCTGGATTATCAGACTTCTTTTTATAATAGAGAGAATAGGTTTGATCCATATTGCCAGATAGCCAGATTTGAAACTCTTCTGACAAAAATAATTCCTCTATCTCTTTTACCGAATAGCCTGAGGCATATAAAGCTCCTACAACTGCTCCAACAGAAGAGCCAGATATGTAGTCAATAGGAATATTGTTTTCTTCCAAAGCTTTAATTACTCCAACATGTGCAAGTCCTCTTGCCCCACCA
Source organism: Bacteroidales bacterium UBA5371 (assembly GCA_002407855.1). Classification (GTDB taxonomy): domain Bacteria; phylum Bacteroidota; class Bacteroidia; order Bacteroidales; family P3; genus UBA10566. The sequence goes on along the minus strand of DHPF01000006.1, from coordinate 112,865 downwards.
CCACTAAGCACTAAGCCCACCTTTTGTATGCGTTGCGAAAAAGATGGAGCTACCGCAATAAATAGTAGTAGAACAAAAAGAATTGCTTTTTTCATTAATTTAGAATTAAGTTTCGCTCAAATTAGAATTAAGTTCTGAGAAATTAGAATCAAGTTTTAATAAATTAGAATCAAGTTCTATTTAAACGAAATCAAATTATATTTTTTCTAAAGCTTGTTTTAAATCATTGATAATATCTTCTACATTTTCAATCCCCACAGAGAAACGAACCATTCCTTCTCCAATTCCTGCACTTTTACGTGCCTCTGGTGTCATCTTAGAATGAGTCATTGAGGCAGGGTGTTGTATTAGAGTCTCTATTCCTCCTAATGAGACAGCTAAAATACACATCTTAACATTATTCATTAGAGTTTTTCCGGCTTGCAGTCCTCCTTTTAAGCCAAAGCTAATCATTGTTCCTGAACCCTTCATTTGTTTTTCTGCTAATTCTTTTTGAGCAAAAGATTTCAAACCAGGATATTTTATCCATTCAACCTGTGGATGGTTTTCTAAGAACTCTGCGACTTTTTTGGCATTTTCTTGAGCTCTTTCTATTCTTATGGCAAGTGTTTTCACTCCACGAATAACCATATAAGCTTGATGGGGATCCATATTACCTCCTAAGTTAAACATAACGCCTTTAATCTTGTCGTTAAGTTCTTTTGTCTTTGAGATAACTATACCTCCAACTATGTCAGCGTGGCCATTGATAAACTTTGTAACAGAGTGTAAAACCACATCTGCACCTAAATCTATTGGATTTTGTAAATATGGGGAGCAAAAGGTGTTATCTACAACTAAAACGGCACCTATTGAATGTGCAATTTCAGCACAAGCCCTTATATCTGTGATGTCCATTGTTGGATTGGCAGGTGTCTCAATGTATATCATTTTAGTATTAGGCTTGATTGCAGCTTTGATTTCGCTTATATCAGCAGTGTTTACATAAGAAGACTGAACCGCAAAACGAGAAAGATGTTGTTCCATCATAACTCTTGATGCTCCATAAACAGCAGCTGAACTAATCATATGCTCTCCTGCATTAAGCAGAGCCATATAAACTGTTGAAACAGCAGCCATACCAGAAGAAAAAGCAATAGAGTCATATCCATGTTCTAATACTGCAATTTGACGCTCCAATGCTTTAACTGTTGGGTTTCCCATTCGGGTATAAATATATCCTTGTTTTGTTCCTGCAAAGCACTCTGCACCATCGTCAGCACTATCAAAAGCAAAGGTTGAGGTTTGATAAATTGGCACAGTTGCACTTTTGTAAGGGTCATTATGTCCACTATAATGAATTAATTGTGAACTAAAACCATAATCTTTGGGGTTTTCCATATCTAAATATTTTTTAGTTTGAGTAAGCTACAAAAGTACAATAATTTCACAAAACAAAGAAAAAAAGACTATTTTGTTGGTTAATTCATTATTATGATATAATTTTGCAACTTGATTTATAAGAGTGTGTTTAACTTAAATTAAAAGATATAAATGAGACCTAACTTTTCAAACATTGATTTCAAAGCTCAACCAAAAGACAGCTCTGAAAGATGGGGAGAATTGTCTGATAGAGAAAAAGATTGGATAACTCCTGAACAAATTCCTGTAAAATCTATTTATACTCCAAAAGATTTGGAAAACATGGAACACCTTAACTATGCAGCAGGTGTTGCACCTTTCCTTAGAGGACCATATTCTACGATGTATGTTATGAAACCTTGGACAGTGCGTCAGTATGCAGGGTTCTCAACAGCAGAAGAATCGAATGCTTTTTATCGTAGGAATATAGCAGCAGGACAAAAGGGGCTTTCGGTTGCTTTTGACCTTGCAACACATCGTGGTTACGATTCCGACCATGAAAGAGTTGTGGGAGACGTTGGAAAAGCCGGTGTTGCGGTTGATTCAATCTTGGATATGAAAATACTATTTGACCAAATTCCATTAGATAAGATGTCGGTGTCAATGACTATGAATGGAGCTGTTCTTCCAATTTTAGCTTTCTATATTATTGCTGCCGAAGAGCAAGGAGTTACTATGGATAAACTTAGTGGAACTATCCAAAACGATATTCTAAAAGAATTTATGGTGAGAAATACTTACATATATCCACCTAAGCCTTCTATGAAAATAATTGCTGATATATTTGAATTTACTTCAAAGAATATGCCAAAATTTAACTCTATCTCTATCTCAGGTTATCATATGCAAGAAGCAGGTGCAACATGCGATATAGAAATGGCATATACCCTTGCAGACGGATTAGAATATTTGCGTGCAGGAATAAATGCAGGAATGACAATTGACCAATTCGCACCACGACTATCTTTCTTCTGGGGAATAGGAATGAATCACTTTATGGAGATAGCAAAGATGAGAGCCGCAAGAATGCTTTGGGCTAAGATAGTTAATCAATTTAATCCAAAGAATCCTAAATCTCTCGCCCTTAGAACTCACTCCCAAACATCAGGATGGTCATTAACCGAGCAGGATCCATTTAACAACGTTGCAAGAACTTGTATTGAGGCAACCTCAGCAGCTCTTGGACACACCCAATCACTTCATACCAACGCCTTAGACGAAGCAATAGCATTACCTACTGACTTCTCAGCACGTATTGCAAGAAATACTCAAATCTATCTTCAAGAAGAAACCAATATATGCAGAAGTGTTGATCCTTGGGCTGGCTCTTACTATGTTGAAAGCCTAACTCACGAAATTGCTCATAAAGCTTGGGAACACATACAAGAAATAGAACGCTTGGGAGGTATGGCAACAGCAATAGAAAGCGGGGTTCCTAAAATGAGAATTGAAGAGGCAGCAGCAAGAAAGCAAGCTCGTATTGACTCGAATCGTGATACTATTTTAGGGGTAAATAAATATCGTTTGGATAAAGAAGACCCAATTGAGACCCTTGAAGTAGATAACACAGTGGTTAGAGAAGCCCAGCTAAAACGTTTGGCAGAACTAAGGAAGAATCGCAATGAAGCAGAATGTCAAGCTGCCTTAGAAAAACTTTCAGAAGTAGCTCAATCGGGCAAAGGCAATCTCTTAGAATACGCAATAGATTGTGCAAGAAAGAGAGCTTCATTAGGAGAAATCTCTTCTGCAATGGAAAAACATTTTGGACGTTATAAAGCAAAAATAAACTTAATTTCAAACGTGTATAGTGCAGAAACAAAAGATAGTTCAAGCTTTAAAAAAGCCGTAGAACTTGCAGATAAATTTGCCCAAATGGAAGGACGCCGACCAAGAATTATGGTGGCAAAAATGGGACAAGATGGACATGACCGCGGAGCCAAAGTTGTTGCAACAGGATATGCTGACATAGGTTTTGATGTTGATATGGGTCCTCTTTTCCAAACTCCACAGGAAGCAGCAAAGCAAGCCGTGGAAAATGATGTTCATGTGCTTGGAGTTAGTTCTTTGGCAGCGGGACATAAAACCTTAGTTCCTCAAGTAATTGAAGAATTAAAAAAGCTTGGAAGAGAAGATATTATTGTTATTGTTGGAGGCGTTATTCCTCCACAGGACTATGATTTTCTCTACAAAGCAGGAGCCGCCGCAGTCTTTGGACCTGGTTCAATCATTTCCGAATGTGCTATAAAGATTCTTGACATCCTAATAGAGGCTAATAAATAACCAAAATTAGAATTTGAATCCAAAAAAATATCTCTTGATTCTATTATTTTAGAATCAAGAGATATTTTTTTAAAACTTAATAACGAATATTTTCTTAGTATTGTTCTTTCTCGTTAGGGAAGTCTCGGCTTTTTACATCCGAAACGTATTGCTTTACTGCATTGGTTATGTCTTCTCCTAAATGATGATAACGCCTTAGAAAACGTGGTGAAAACTCTTGTGTCATACCAAGCATATCGTGAAGTACTAAAACCTGACCATCAACTCCACCACCTGCTCCTATTCCTATAACAGGTATTTTAAGTTCTTGTGCTACTCTTTGGGCTAAATCAGCCGGTATTTTTTCAAGTACTAAGGCAAAACATCCAGCCTCTTCTAAGAGATGTGCATCTTCAATTAACTTATTTGCCTCTTGCTCTGAGGTTGCACGCACTACATAAGTCCCAAATTTATTAATAGATTGTGGCGTGAGCCCTAAATGTCCCATAACAGGAATACCTGCTGAGAGTATTCTATTTACAGATTCTAATATCTCTTTTCCTCCTTCTATTTTAATGGCATTTGCCTCTGTTTCTTTCATTATACGTATTGCAGAGCAGAGTGCCTCTTTGGAGTTACCTTGATATGTTCCAAATGGGAGGTCTACAACAACCAATGCTCTATCGGCCGCTCTCACAACTGAGGCTGCGTGATATACCATATTATCAAGGGTTATTGGAAGGGTGGTTTGAAAACCTGCCATTACGTTAGCTGCTGAATCACCAACAAGTATGATATCTATATTGGCTGCATCAACCAAACGTGCCATAGTATAGTCATAGGCTGTAAGCATTGATATTTTCTCTCCTTTGAGTTTCATTGACTGCAATACGTGTACTGTTATCTTTCTGACATCTGATTTATTTGCTACTGACATTTTATTCTTTGCTTTGGTAATTATTTGCAAAATTAGAAATAAAACCAATCAAAATTACGTTTTACTCTTTTATTTTAATGTGTAACTCTTTAAATTGAGAAATTATAAGTACTTTTGCGTTAAATTTATTTTATTATGTACGAGTTTATTGAAGGAAAATTTGATATTAAAAACCCTTCGTTTGTGGTGGTTAATACCTCTGGCGTGGGTTATCATATTGAGATTAGCTTAACTACTTACTCTGAAATTAAGAATTTAGACTCTGGAAGAATTCTTACTCATTATGTTGTAAGAGAAGACGCTCACCAATTATTTGGGTTTTATTCTGCGAAGGAAAGAGAATTATTCCGTTATTTGATTTCTGTTAATGGTGTTGGGGTTAATACTGCAAGAATGATGCTTTCTTCAATGAACACAAGCGAACTGCATACTGCAATTGTAAAAGAGGATATAAATGTTTTAAGACAAGTTAAGGGTATTGGAGCTAAAACTGCTCAAAGGGTTGTTTTAGAATTAAAGGATCCTTTATCTAAATTAGATATTGAGATTATTAATACAAATATTGTAAGCAATAAAAATAAAGAAGAGGCGTTATTAGCTCTACAAACATTAGGTTTTAGTAAAATAATAGTTGAAAGAGCTTTGAACAAGATTATTCAAAGTGCTCCTGATGCAAGTGTAGAACTGCTAATTAAACAAGCATTAAAAGTATTATAGTAAGATTTCTTGATGAAGATAAAAAATAGTAGCAGAGGGCTTTTAGGTCTTTTTGTTATCTTGATTTCTATATTTTTTACTACTAAGGGTTATACAAATGTATCTCCCTCATCTTTGTTTAATCCAGATAGTACTCGCTATGGGATTGATGGGACAAGCCCTTTACACTTACAAAATCCCACTAATATAACTACTGAAATAGAATATGATGCTAAGAATAATGAGTATATTCTTATTAAACGCATTGGAGATTTAATTATAGAACGTAGGGTATTATCTTTTTCCGATTATCAAAACTATGATATGGATAAGATGATTAACGATTATTGGAAAAATCGTTCTTCAACAGCCAAGATGACCTCTTCAAATGATGGAGTTTTAGATAATTTAATACCTCAACTAAGGATTAATTCCGAACTCTTTGAAACAATTTTTGGTGGTCAGACAATTGACATTCGTCCTGTTGGTAGTGCAGAACTAAAATTTGCAATTGTAAACAATAAACGAGAAGATTTATCTATACAAGAGAACCAACGTAGTGTTACAAGATTTGATTTTGATGAGAGCATCCAATTAAATGTTACTGCAAAAATTGGAGAGGCTATTTCTTTTAATTTGAATTATAATACAGAGGCTACTTTTTCATTTGAAAATGAGCTTAAATTAAAATATGAAGGTAAAGAAGATAATATAATTCAAAAAATTGAGGTTGGTCATATTTCATTTCCTTTACCAACATCTCTTATTCAAGGCTCTCAAACTCTTTTTGGAGTTTCAACACGTTTGAAGTTTGGAAAGCTATTTGTGGATGCCGTCTTTTCTGAACAAAAGTCAGAATCAAATCATCAAACCATTGAAGGTGGTGCTGAGTTAAGAGAATTCCAATTTAAAGCTGACCAATACGAAGCTAATAAGAATTACTTTCTATCGCAGTATTTTTACGAAAACTATAATAATGCAATGGCTTCACTCCCTTTAATAAACTCCAATGTTAATATTATTAAGATTGAGGTTTGGAGAACAAATGTTGGAGCTGCCATAAATGAAAATAGAAACTTGGTTGCTTTTTCTGACCTTGGGGAACAAAAACCTTATGGACAAAATCCTGCAATTGAGAACCCTGGAGGTTCTTATCTTCCTGATGGAATAAGATCTAATAATTTATTATCTGTTGTAAATTCTGAAAGTTTACGCAATATTAATAATATTAGTTCATTGTTACAGAGTATGGGTTTTGTTGCAGGACAAACTTACGAAAAGATTGAAAGTGCTCGAAAGCTAACGCCATACGAATATACTTTTAACTCTCGCTTAGGTTTTATTTCTTTAAATCAACCTTTGAGCAATGATCAAGTTTTGGCTGTTGCATTCCGTTATCAAATAATTGGGGACTCTACAATATATCAGGTAGGGGAATTCTCTGATGAAGGAATAAATGATCCAAATACTTTAGTTGTAAAACTATTAAAGAGCTCTTCTCTCAATGTTAAAAACCCTATGTGGAAGCTAATGATGAAGAATATTTATTATCTTCAAGCAAATCAAGTCCAAAGAGAAGATTTTCGTTTGAATATTTTGTATCAGGGAGACGAGCAGGGTATTCCAACAGGATATTTTGGAGAAGGAAGTTTAAAAGGGATTCCTCTTATTAGAGTTTTTGGCTTAGATAGAATGGATAATCAACAAAATCCTTTTCCTGATGGAGTATTTGACTATATTGATAATGCTATTGTTAATGGAGGGACAATCGTTTCGGATAGAGGGCTGATCATTTTCCCTTATGTTGAACCTTTTGGTAAGGACCTTCGTTCTCTTTTAAATGATGATGATATTGCGAGTAAGTACTGCTTTGACTCTCTCTACACTCTGACTCTTTCGCAAGCTCAACAATATCCCGATAAAAATAAATTCTATTTAGAGGGTAGATATAAATCAGAGTCAAGTTCAGAAATCTCATTAAAAGGTATAAATATACCTAAGGGCTCTGTTAAAGTTATGGCAGGAGGTATCACTCTTACAGAAGGAATAGATTATACTGTGGATTACGCTATGGGTAGAGTTAAAATTATCAACCCTGGTTATTTGAGTTCAGGAACCCCTATCACCGTTTCAACAGAATCGCATCAACTTATGAACCTTACAACTAAGCGAATGATGGGATTTAGGGCAAGTTATGAACTTAATAAAGATTTCAATATTGGAGCAACCTTAATGAATCTTCACGAAAGTCCAATTACCACCAAAGTAAACTACAAAGAAGAGCCAATGAGTAATACTCTTTGGGGTTTTGATTTCAATTACAAGAAAGATGTAAACTTTATAACCAAACTACTTGATTTACTTCCTTTCTATTCCACAAAAGCACCTTCCACACTTACCCTTAATGGTGAATTTGCTCATTTTATTCCTGGTAATCCTTCCGTAATTGGTAATTCAGGTACTGCATATATAGACGACTTTGAAGCAGCTAAAATATCAATAGACCTTAGAGCTGTTGGAGCATGGCACTTGGCAAGTACTCCTCAAGACTATTCTTCTGCAAATGCATTATTTCCTGAAACTCATCCAACAACAGGATTAGAATATGGTTTCAATAGAGCAAAATTAGCATGGTATAGTATTGATGATATTTTTTATAATAGCTCAAATATGCCATCTAATATAAACAAGGAAGACCGCTCTCAACCTTATGCTCGTCAGATATTAGAAAGAGAAGTTCACCCTAATAAAGAAATTCCTTCTGGGCAGCCAACTAATATTAGAGAATTTAATATTGCTTTTTACCCTTCCGAAAGAGGTCCTTATAATTATGATACGACAAGTGTGTATTCTGCAGGATTAAGCCCTGATGGAAAATTAAACAATCCTAACACTCGTTGGGCTGGTATAATGAGGAAATTGGAAGCAACCGACTTTGAAGCAGCCAACATTGAATACATTGAATTCTGGTTAATGGATCCTTTTATTAATAACGAAACAGCAAGAGGAGGAAAACTTTATTTTAACTTAGGAGATATTTCAGAAGATATTCTTAGAGATGGAAGAAAGAGTTTTGAAAATGGATTGCCTGCAAATGCCACAGTAGTTGATGTAGATACTACAATCTGGGGAAGAGTTCCAAAGCTTCAATCAATAGTAAATGCATTTAATAATGACCCTACTTCAAGGCAGTATCAAGACATAGGTTACGATGGCATATCTTCACAAGATGAAGAAAGTTTCTTTTCTCGTTTCTTAGAAATTGCACAAGGACAATTGAATGCTGACGCTTATGCTTCTTTAAAGAATGACCCTTCGGCTGATGATTTTCGCTATTTTAGAAGCACTTTCTACGATAATAATAATGTAAAGATTACAGATAGGTATAAAAATTATAATAATTCCGAAGGCAACTCTGCAATATCTGATAACACGACCGAGGCTTATCCTACTCAACAAACTTCATTGCCTAATGTAGAAGATATAAATCAAGATAATACTTTAAGTGAGGCAGAAAACTATTACGAATATATAATTGATTTAGACCCATCAAATCTTGTTGTTGGGCAGAACTACATTACAGACATCCAACACGCACAAAACATTTCTCTACCTAATGGAGAATATACAGATTGCAAATGGTATCAATTTAAAGTTCCTATTCGTAATCCTCAAAAGACAGTTGGAGCAATGCAAGGCTTCCAGTCTATACGTTTTATTAGAATGTTTCTAAAAGAGTTTGAAGAGCCAGTAATCTTGCGTTTTGCAACTCTTGAATTAGTTAGTGGTGATTGGAGGAAATATACTGATAATCTAATGACAGAAGGAATGTATATTTCGGGGACTCAAACCGAGAATACAACATTTACAGTGGCCTCAGTAAATATTGAAGAGAATGGAAAAAGGTCGCCAATACCTTATGTTATACCACCAGGCATTGAAAGAGAAAAAGAATATCGCTCAACAAGTTTTCAGCAATTAAACGAACAATCTCTAAGTATGAAGATTACCGATTTATCTGACGGTGATGCAAGAGCAATATACAAGACATCTGATTTTGACATGAGACAATACAAAAAAATGCAAATGTTTGTTCATGCTGAAAAGGTAAACGAAGGAGACAATTATAGAAATGGTGAAGTAAGTTTATTTGTTCGTCTTGGTTCAGACTTCACTCATAACTATTACGAATACGAGCTTCCTCTTAATTTCACTCCATGGTACACTGGTTCTTCTAACGAAGAAGCTATATGGCCTAAGGCAAATAATGTTGAACTTGATTTGGAAAAGATTGTAAAGGTTAAAGAAAGTAGAAACAAAAAGGTTCGTTCGGGTGATAATTCTGTTTCGTCCTTAATACCTTACTATGAAATTGTGGAGGGGAAAAAGGTTACAGTATTAGGTTCTCCAAGCATTAGTAATGTTAAGGTTATGATGATTGGTGTTAGAAATCCAAAAAAGGTGCATATAAATGATAACGATGATATGTTAGCCAAAAGTGTTGAAGTATGGATAAACGAATTAAGATTAGCAGACTTCAATAAGGCATCTGGTTTTGCTGCGGTGGGTTTTGCAAGAACAAACTTGGCAGACTTAGGAGATTTAGCTATATCGGGCTCTTATCGTTCGGCAGGATTTGGAACATTAGAACAATCTATCTCAGAAATATCGCAAGACAACGTTGGAACTTTTGATATTTCAACAAATATCCAATTAGGCAAGTTCTTGCCAAAAACCGCTGGAATAAGTCTTCCAATGCACTTTGACTACTCACAACAAATAAGCAACCCTCGCTACAATCCATTAGACCCAGACGTACTTTTGAAAGATGACCTAATGACCTACAAAACTGAGAAAGAAAGAGACTCAATCAGACATATGGTTCAAGACTATACAGCAAGGACTAATCTTAACTTTATGAACATAAGAAAAGAGAAAATCCAAACAGCAGATTCTAAACAATATTTATTGGGTATAGAGAATTTTGACGCCTCCTACTCCTACTCAAATATCTTCAGAAGAGATGTTGATATTGAATATAACTCTAAAACACAGCAACGTGGTGGAATAAACTATAACTACAACTTCAAAAGTAAACCAATAAGACCATTCAGTAAAGTAAAAATATTTAAATATAAAGCATTTGCCATATTAAGAGACTTTACCTTCAACTATAAGCCAAAAACCATAACATTTAGAACAGAGGCCATACGCGATTTTGAAGAGACATTAATTAGACCAAAAAGCCAAGGAATAGTTATAATGGAACCTTACTACTTCAAGCAATTCTATTGGAATAGAGCCTATACTTTTGCTCACGACATAACTCAAAACCTAAAACTAAACTATAATGCAACCATGAATGCAAGAATTGATGAACCAAAAGGTAAAATTGACAGCAAAGAAAAAAGAGACTCCGTTTGGACATCTGTTTTTGACCTTGGACGAGCTCAGATATATACCCAAAAAACAGACCTTAGCTGGATTGTTCCAATACAAAAGCTTCCTTACTTAGATTGGGTAAGAGTATCTACTACCTATACCGGAGAATATACCTTCACTGGCTCAACGCAAGCTATGGAAAGATTAGGAAATACTATTGAAAATAGTGCCAGATTTACCATAAATACTAACCTAAGCTTTATTACAATATATAATAAGATACCATTTGTAAAAAGAGCTCTTGCTCCGAAAACTAATAAACCTATACAAAGAAACCTTAATGTTAGGAATAAGAAAGATACTCAAAGGTCAGCAGAGTTAAAAAAAGACGCCAATGACAAGAAAGATTCAACTGAGTCTACCGCAACAAAGGTGTTTAAAGTAATAGGGGAATACTCTATAAGGCTCTTAACAAGTATTAAAACTGCAAGCTTTAATTACTCAAACACACAGGGTACATTTATACCTGGTTTTATGCCTGTTGCTCGGAACTTTGGAATGAGTCCAAACAATAATTGGGCACCGGGTGTTGGATTCATATTCGGCTCACAAGCAAACATAATGGACAGAGCAATAGAAAGAGGTTGGCTATCAAAGGACTCTTTAATGAACAACGCCTTCCAACGAAAAGAAAACTCCACCCTAAACGGACAAGTCAATATAGAGCCTATCCCTGATTTCAGGATTAACTTAAAGTTCACTCAAACACAATCGGAGAGCTACCTTGCTTACTACAAATATGACAATGCAGTAGATGGAATCGTTGGACCTACCTCTCCGATGAGAACCGGTAATTATAGCACCTCAATTATAGCTCTTACCACCTTTTTTAGGTCATTAGGAAAAGATAATGAAAGCCAAACCTTCAACGAGTTTTTAGAATACCGAAGTATTATTGCAACACGACTTGCAAACTCTAATCCTAACTACACCGGTAATATGCTCTTAGATACAATTAATGGGAAATACTATCCTGATGGCTATGGAGCAACGTCTCAACAAGTCTTAATTCCAGCCTTTTTGGCAGCCTACACTGGCTCTGACCCTAATTCACGTTCCCTTCATCCATTTAACAAACTGCCTCTTCCTAATTGGATGATAGACTATACCGGACTTGGTAAGGTTAAAGTTTTACAGAAATGGATAAACTCAATAACTATTTCCAATGCATATACTTCAACATATAACGTAGGGGCATTTACTTCAGATGTAAGAGTACCGGTTGATTCTCGCTACGACTACGGAACAGAGTGGATAAGAAACCAGCTAAACAATAACTACCTTGCCAAAGATGTGATAGATAATATCTCCATTTCGGAAGCATTTAGCCCTCTGATAAAGGTAGATGCAAACTTTAAAAACAGCCTTCAAGCAAACTTTGAAGTAAGGAAAAACCGACGACTTGCATTGAGCTTTTCTAATAATCAGCTGACAGAACTGAATCAATTAGAATATGTTATTGGCGGAGGGTATAGGTTTAAAGACGTACAACTAAATATCCGAGCAGGTAATTCATCAAGAGAATTAAAAAGTGATATTGACCTTAGAGCAAGCCTCTCGTGGGCAAAGAACACAACAATTCTTAGAAAAATAGACCAAAGAGTAAACATAATGTCCTCTGGTAGTGATGTATTAAACCTTAACATTTCGGGAGAATATGCTATTACAGAAAAAATCCTTCTTACAGCTTTCTTTGAAATGACCATCAACACACCATACATATCAAATTCTTATCCTAACTCAATGACGCAAGGAGGTTTCAAGCTCAAACTAATTTTATAACTCTTGATTCTAATTTAACCAAACTTGATTCTAATTTACTGAAACTTGATTCTAATTTAATAACTCTTGATTTTAATTTCTTGATACTTGATTTGGTTTAGAGCAATAACAAATAGAGATTTGATAGATAATATTTCAAATAATATTCGTAAGTTTGCAAATTGCAAAAGAGTTATATTTTTACAATAAATATCTATAAGATTAATGTATGTATTATTTTTAAAAGAGTTAAATAGCTTTCTTTCTTCACTAATTGGCTATATTACTATTATTGTTTTCCTTGCGGTGATGGGATTATTGCTTTGGGTATTGCCTTTTGGGTTTAATGTCTTGGAATTTGGCTATGCCGGCATTGATGGTTTATTTGTGCTTTCGCCTTGGGTGTTTTTGTTCCTTATCCCAGCCATTACTATGAAGATGTTTGCCGAAGAAAAAAAGAATGGAACAATAGAACTTCTGCTTACTAAGCCACTTAGTGATATTTCTATTATTATGGCAAAGTTTTTAGCAGGGGTGTCATTGGTGGTGTTTTCTTTATTGCCTACTGTGGTATATATTGTCGCCATTTATAATCTTGGTGCTCCGAAAGGAAACTTAGATTTAGGTGGTATTATTGGCTCATACATAGGACTTTTATTCTTAGGCGGGGTCTTTGTGAGTATTGGCATTTTTGCTTCCTCCATTACAAATAACCAAATTGTAGCCTTTATTGTTTCGGTTTTATTGTCTGCCTTTGCATATATTGGATTTGATGCCATAACAAGCTTAGGTATTTTTGGCAATTGGGATTTAGCCATTAAGTCTATTGGAATAAATCATCACTATACTTCTATAAGCAGAGGGGTTATTGATTCAAGGGATATTATTTATTATCTTAGTGCAATGGCATTCTTTCTTTTGCTGACCAAAATTAGTTTGGAAAGCAGGAATTGGAAGAAATAAGAAAATATAAATAAACATTTAGACAAAAGAATTATTAAAAGAAAAAAGAGATTTAATATAAAGAGAATAGGGATATGAAGTTTAGTTTTTTAAAGAAGATATTTGCAAAGCCTGATGCTAAAACTGATGTTAAGCGTTCTCATATCTTACAGCTTGCAATTGGGTTGGTGATTATTATTTTTCTTAATGTTGTTGGCTATTATTTCTTTACACGCTTAGATCTTACCAACGAGAAACGTTATACCCTTTCTAAATCCACTAAGAGCTTATTAAAGAATATTGATGATGTCGTTTTTATCCGTTGTTATTTAGAGGGGGAACTTCCTTCTGACTATAAGCGTTTGAGAAACGAGACTCGTGAGATGATAAATCAACTACGCTCTTACAATAAGAATATTGAGTTTGAGTTTCGTAACCCTAATGATTTTAAAGATAAGAAAGAGCAGGCAGAGTTTTATCATCGTTTGTTTGAAAAAGGCTTTCGGCCTATCTTAAAGACTTCTGCACAAAAAGACGGACAAGTTAGGCAATATATGTTTCCTTATTTGGAGATAACTTATAAGGGAGAGACAAAGGTTGTTTCGCTTGTTAGCACTAAGGGTACAGGGGAAGCGGAGATACTCAATAGCTCTATTCAAAACCTTGAGTATAATCTTTATTCGGCTCTAAGAGGTTTGACTACTACATTTAAAAACAGGATTGCCATTATCAGAGGTCATGGAGAGTGGGACTTACCTTATATGTGGGATTTTGTTTCAAGCATAAATGATTTCTATGCAGTAGATACAGTTACCTTAGATGAAAAGCTAAATGCAGTTACAGAAAGAATTTATGACTCTTTACGTCCTAACGAGGTAAAGTTTAGAAACATCTATAAGACTTTAATTATTGCTAATCCAACTAAGGTTTTTTCCTATAAGGATTTCTATATATTGGATCAATTCGTTATGCATGGAGGTAAGATACTTTGGCTCGTTGATCCCTTGCTTTGCTCTATGGATAGTATTCAAAACAAGGGCGAAACTTATGCTATTACCAATTTTACAGGAGTTGATGACCCATTGTTTCGTTATGGAGTTAGATTAAACACTAATTTGGTTATGGATATGCAATGTTCTCAAGTGCCTATTATTACAGGTTATTATGGGGATAATACTCCTCAATATTCTTATTTCCCTTGGAACTTCTTCCCTATTATTAGTCCTAATTCCAATCATATAATTACTGATAAGATAAACCCTGTAAAGATGCAGTTTGTAAGCAGTATTGATACCATTCAAAATAACATTAAAAAGACCCCTTTGCTTATAAGTTCTAAAAATACTCGTATTATGAATGCTCCTGCTGTTGTTTCTTTGGAAATGCTCAAACAACGACAAGACGCAAGACTTTTCAACCTTTCTAACCTCCCTGTTGCAATGCTTTTGGAAGGAATATTTACCTCTGCTTTCAAACATCGCTTGGCTCCTGAAATGGAAAACAACGATATGATTGCATTTAAAGAGAATTGCGATACAATAAACTCAATGATTGTTGTTGCCGATGGGGATATCATAAGGAATGACTTCTCGGGCGGTAACCCTTTGCCTTTGGGTTATGATAAATATACTCGTGATATGTATGGCAATAAAGAGTTCTTGATTAACTGCGTAAACTATCTTTGTGGTGATGAGGATATGATACCTATTCGTTCAAGGGAGGTTGCAATGAGAAAGTTAGATAACGTAAAGGCCGAAAGAGAGAAATCATTTTGGCAAGTTGTGAATATTGGTTTACCTATTTTGATTATTGTGATTATAGGATTTGTTATTCATCTATTACGCAAAAATAAATATGTTATCAAGACCAATCCTTTCAAATTATCGAAGAGAGTAACTGCAAATAAAATAAATAAAACAAATAAGAATTAGAGATATTCAGAAACTATGAAGAAGTTAAATAGAAGACAGAAAAATTTTATTATTATTGGGTCTATCGTGGTGCTTTTGGGGATAATCCTAATTGTTGTTTCTAATCAGAAGAGTTCTACCTTGGAGCAGAATTTCCATATTGAAAAGACAAACAACATAGTTAGGATGGTTTTAGAGGATAGAGATGGTGCAAAAACAGAGCTTAAAAAAAGTAATGACAGCATTTGGATAGTAAATAACGACTTTCAAGCGTCTCCAATGATGGTTTCAACTCTTATGGAGACTTTACGAGAAATGAGAGTTAGAGAACCTGTTGCCAAGTCTGCTCATGTAAACATCATAAAGCAACTCTCGGCAAGGAATGTGAGGTTAGATATTTTCGTACAAAAGTATTATATTAACTTAGGCTTTATTAAACTCTTTAAAAGAGAGAAATTAGAGAAATCTATTTATGTTGGCGACCAGACAATGGATAATATGGGAACATATATGCTTATAAAGGGAACTGAAAACCCTTGCATTGTTAGTATTCCTAATTTTAGAGGTTATCTTTCTTCTCGTTTTACTGCTGAGGCAAACGATTGGAAAACCCATACTATATTTAAGTATAATCCTAATGATATTGCTTCAATCAAGGTTGAGATACCTCAACTTCCCGAAGAGAGTTTTGAATTGTATGGTCAAGGGAATACCTTCCATTTCAGGCTTCTTCAAACCAACAAACAACTATCAAGCTTTGACACCATAAAGGTTACAGCCCTAATATCCAGCTTTACCGACCTTAACTTCGAGAATATAGCAAAAGACATCCCAAAGGTTCAAGCTGACACTATCTTTTCACAATTGCCAAGTTTTATTTTTACTGTTACTGATAAAAAAGGCAAAACCAAAAGTCTTAAAACATTTATGAAGCTCAACGAAGGAACTTGGGTAAGTGAGAACGATAAGGATAATTTCTACGAGATATTTGACATTAACAGAATGTATGGACTTATGGACGGAAGCAAAGACACCTTAGTATTGCAATACTTTGCCTTTGACAACCTTCTAAAACCAGCCTCTTACTATTTTTCACGAAATAATTAAAACTAAAAATAATAACTTCTTCTTTTCAATCATTGCAAAGAGATAAGTATTTTAGTAAAAACAAATCCTTATCAAAATCAAACAAGGCTTAAAAAATTTAAGTCTTGTTTATTTTTACTGAAACTTGATTCTAATTTTTTATCTCTTGATTCTAATCTTACAGAACTTGATTCTAATTTGTGGAGATTTGATTCTAATTTTTTATTCTGTTTTTAAATAAAACCAATTAGTAATCTTGCTAAGGAATATTTAAGAGGGAAATTGTTTTTAAAACAAATTGTTAATAAATAATTCTCATTGTCTTTGGATAATAAGAGAAAAGGTTCTACTTTTGCTAATTAATATGATTTTTAATTTTTAATACATAATAAGAGATATGAAATTTATTGTTCATGGAGGAACTTTATCACGTTCCTTACAATCAATTAATAGCGTTATTACAACCAGTAATGCTGTGCCTATTTTAGAGAATTTTCTTTTTCAATTAAAAGGTAAAACCCTATCTATTACTGCTTCTGACATTGAAACAACAGTTACGGTTACCTTAGATTTGACCGATGCTGAGGCTGATGGCTTAAATCAAATTGCAATTCCTTCAAAAATCTTATCGGAAATTGTTAAAACCTTCTCAAATGTGCCTTTGAGTTTTTTGATTGACGAAAATACTTATGCCATTGAAATTACTTCGGGAGAGGGAAAATACAAATTGACAGGAGTTCCGGCAGAGGATTACCCAAGAGTTGCAACCATTGATGATGCTTCTCAGATAACAATTCCTTCTTCTTTGCTTGTGAATGCTATTTCTAAAACAATCTTTGCAGCAGGAACTGATGACACAAGACCACAAATGGCTGGTATATTATGCGAACAAAAAGAGGATAGCGTAACCTTTGTGGCTACTGATGCTCATAAATTGGTTCGTTATAGAAGAACGGACTTCTCTAATGATGTGCCTAATAGCTTTATTTTACCTAAGAAGCCTCTCAATTTAATGAAGAATATTCTTGTTACTTATAAGGAAGATGCTGATGTTTTGATGGAGTATAATGTTAAGAATGTTTCTTTTAAATTTGAGAACTATAATGTTGTATGTCGCTTAATTGAAGGTAGATATCCAAACTATGAAGGAGCTATCCCAAAAGAAAATCCAAATAAATTAATCATAGAACGGGCAGCTTTCCTTAGCTCAGTTAGACGTGTTGCTTTATTTGCTAATCAGTCTACTATGCAGGTTCGTTTGACCTTAGAGGGAAACGAAATGATTATTTCAGCAGAGGATATCGACTTCTCAAATGCCGCAAAAGAAAGGCTTTCTTGCAATTATACAGGCGACAATTTAGAGATAGGTTTTAATGCAAAGTATTTATTGGAAATGATAAACAATATTGAAACAGAATATCTTCTTTTAGAGATGTCGCAACCTAATAGGGCAGGAATAATTTATCCTTACGAGGAAGGTGCAGAGCCAACTGCGGAATCAATTCTTATGCTTGTGATGCCTGTTATGTTAGCTAATTAATAAATAAGAAATAATAATAAAAGAAAACTACGATGAAAAGAATTCTAATGTTAATAACTTGTGCCTTACTACTCTCAGGAGGAGTTTTTGCACAAGAAACCAAAAAAGAAGAAAGCAAGGGTTACACCTTCACAATTGTTAAAGAAAACCCTGCAACTATTGCCAAGGATCAATCTCGCTCTGGCACTTGTTGGAGCTTTGCTGGAATAGGTTTATTGGAATCAGAGCTACTTAAAAATGGCAAAGGTGAATATGACCTTTCAGAGATGTGGATTGTAAGAAACGCTTATATGGAAAAGGCAGAACGTTATATACGTTTTCATGGCTCAATCAATTTTGCAGCTGGTGGAGGCTTCCACGACATAACTGAAATGATTAAGAAATATGGTATTGTTCCAGAAGAAGCATACACAGGACTAAATTATGGAGAAACAAAGCATAATCATGCAGAAATTGATAAAGTTTTGGAAGGTTTCTGTAAGTCATTAGTTGCTCAAAAAACTCTATCTCCTGCATGGAAAACAGCTTTCAATGCAATACTTGATGCTTATTTCGGCAAAATGCCAGAGGACTTCACTTATAAAGGAGTTAAATATACACCTAAGAGTTTTGCACAAAGCTTGGGATTAAATATGGATGACTATATAGAAATAGGCTCTTTCACTCACCACCCTTTCTATTCTACTTTCATAATTGAAATTCCTGACAACTGGCTATTGGGTTCCATTTATAATGTTCCATTAGATGAGATGATGCAAATTATTGATAATGCAATAGAGAATGGTTACACTATTGGCTGGGGAGCAGATGTAAGCGAAAAAGGTTTCTCTTGGAAAAATGCAGTTGCAATAGTTCCAGATGAAGAAAAGACAGATCTTTCAGGAACAGAGCGTGATCGTTGGGAAAAGCTAACTGCTGCCGAAAAAGCAAAATCTGCATACAGTTTTGATGGCACCGCAAAAGAGAAAGCAATAACTCAAGAGATGCGTCAGGAGGCTTTTGACAATTTCAACACAACTGACGACCACGGAATGGTTATAGTTGGAATTGCAAAAGACCAAAACGGAAACAAATTCTACAAAGTAAAGAACTCTTGGGGCGACGAAAGCAAGTATGATGGTTATTTCTTTGCTTCGGAACAATTCGTGAAATACAAAACAATTGACTTTATGATAAACAAGAATGCTTTATCAAAAGAAATGAAAAAGAAATTAGCATTATAAACCAATCTATAAATCTAATTTGTAAGGGATTGGCCTATGGTCTATCCCTTATTTTTTTATTCTAATGCCTATCAGAGAAAATCCTAACGCCGTTTGAAATTTATTTCAAAGCCTATTGAAAATATTTCTAACGGCGTTGAAAAAAATCCTAACACTTATTGAAAATATTTCTAACGCCGTTTTAGAAAATCCTAATAGTTTTTAGAGAAAATCCTAACGCTTATTAGAAAAAATTCTAATAGTTATTAGAAAAAATTTCAATAGGCGTTGAAATAAATTTCAATAGGCGTTAGAAAAATGCTTATCCCAATAAGGAAAAATTTAAGGGCAAAGAAACACTATCTTATACTATATAAAACATTGTAAAATAATACTTTGTATGCTTTATCGCTTTTGAGGGGGCGTTATGCCAAGGGTTAAAATCATACAAAAGAAAAGGGAATAAATCTTAATCGACTTATCCCCTTTTTCAATTTAGTTATATTTTTCTATACATAGAAATTGTCGTCTAAGGGTCTCTCTGGCTTTTGTGGTTTTGGTCTGTCGGAGTTATTTCTATGGTTGTTAGGACGATTGGAGTTAGAATGCTCTGGTCTTTCTCTTTGTGGTCTTTCAACGTATCCCTCTGGTTTTGGAGTAAGAACGCGATGCGATAGTTTGTATTTGCCTGTTTTCTTATCTACTTCTATCAATTTAACTCTTATCTTATCACCTACCTTTAATACATCTTCAACATTATTTACTCTTTCCCAAGATATTTCTGAAACATGTAAGAGTCCATCTTTCCCTGGTAGAAACTCAACAAAGGCTCCAAAGGTTTGAAGATTTTTAACCTCACCATCATACTCTTGTCCTATCTCTGGAACGGCTGTTATACCTTTTATTCTTGCCAAAGCTGCATCTATTCCTTCTTTATTAACAGAGAAAATATCTATTATTCCAAATTCACCTTTTTCTTCAATTACTATTGTAGTTTGGGTCTCTTTTTGCATTTCTTGGATTACCTTTCCACCAGGTCCAATTACCGCTCCAATAAATTCTTTTGGAATAGTTAATTGAGCAACTCTTGGCACCTGTGGCTTGTAGTCTTCTCTTGGTTTGTCAAGAGCTGTGTTCATTATATTGAGAATGTGTAAGCGTCCTTCTTTGGCTTGTTGTAGTGCCTGAGTAAGTATTTCGTAGGAAAGTCCATCGCATTTAATATCCATTTGACAAGCTGTTACACCATCAACTGTTCCTGTTACTTTAAAGTCCATATCACCTAAATGGTCTTCATCACCTAATATATCAGAAAGAACTGCCCATTTCCCGTCTTTTGCAATTAGTCCCATTGCTATTCCAGAGACTGGCTTCTTTATTTGAACTCCTGCGTCCATAAGAGCTAAGCATCCTGCACAAACTGTTGCCATTGAGGAAGAGCCATTAGACTCTAAAATGTCGGAAACAATTCTTATGGTGTAAGGACACTGCTGTTGCGTTGGAAGAACTTGTTTTAAAGCTCTCATTGCAAGATTTCCATGTCCAACTTCTCTTCGGGACAATCCTCTGTTTCCTTTCACCTCTCCTGTTGCAAAGCCTGGGAAATTATAGTGTAGAATGAAATGGTTCTTTCCTTCAATCATTGCTCCGTCTATTATTTGCTCGTCAAGCTTTGTTCCAAGTGTGCATGTGGTTAGAGATTGTGTTTCTCCACGAGTAAATACTGCTGAACCATGAGGAGTTGGAAGATAATTAACTTCTGCCCATATTGGACGGATTTCATTTAATTGTCTTCCGTCAAGGCGTACTCTTTCGTTCAACACCATATCTCTCATTGCTTCTTTTTCTACTGAATGGAAATATTTATCTATCAGAAATGCTTTTTCTAATACTTCTTCTTCGGAAAGAGTTCCTATAAACTCTTCTTTAATTGCTGCAAAGCCATCTGCTCTTTGTGATTTATTGGCTATACCTTGCTTTGCGAAGTCGTAGCATTTCTGATAAGTTGCTTGATGTATCTTTTCTTCAAGTTCTTTATCATTGGTTTCGTGGCAGTATTCTCTTTTCTGAGTTTTTTCAGCCATTTGTTCCAATTCTTTTATTGCTCTGCAATGTGTTTTGATTGATTGATGAGCTACTTTAAGGGCTTCAAGCATTACGTCTTCCGATACTTCCTTCATTTCTCCCTCAACCATCATTATATTATCCTCTGTAGCAGCTACAATAAGGTCTAATTCAGCTTTTGACAAGTCTTCAATGGATGGATTAATTACTAATTTCCCGTCAATATAAGCTACTCTAACCTCTGACACTGGTCCATTGAAAGGAATATCTGATACTGCCAAAGATGCTGATGCTGCCAATGCTGCCAAAGCATCAGGTGGAGTTGTTTGGTCTCCTGAAATTAAAGTGATTTGTACTTGGACTTCTGCGTGAAAATCTTCTGGGAATAGTGGACGAAGTGCTCTGTCAACCAAACGAGCGATTAATATTTCATATTCTGAAGGACGTGCTTCCCTTTTAAAGAATCCTCCAGGGAAACGTCCAACTGCTGCATACTTTTCTTGATATTCTACTGTTAGTGGCATAAAATCCACATTCTCTCCTGCCTCTTTCTTAGCACAAACTGTGGCCAAAAGCATTGTATCACCCATTCTTACTACTACCGAACCATCAGCTTGCTTTGCCAATTTGCCTGTTTCAATTTCAATTTGTCTTCCATCTTCTATGGTAAAGACTTTTTTAATTACTTGCATCTTTTTTTCTTATTATTACATACCTCTTTCTAATTGGAGCTAAATTAGATTTGTCTTATTTATTATTTGCTTTATTTTAGATTTGCTCCACAATTATATTATATACAAAAAAAGGCAATTAGAAGCTAATTGCCTTTTTTGTGCTTGTATAAGTATTGAATTTTTATTTTCTAATACCTAATTCTTTGATTAATTCACGATATTTAACAACGTCTCTATCTTTTAGATAATCTAATAAACGTCTTCTCTTTCCAACCAATCTAACTAACGAACGTTCTGTGAACTTATCGTTTTTCATTCCACGCACATGTTGAGTTAGATGTTGAATTCTATATGTGAACAATGCTATTTGCCCTTCAATTGAACCAGTATCCTTTTCTGATTTACCATATTGAGCAAAAATTTCTTTTTTCTTTTCGGCTTCTAAATACATATCTTAATACCTACTTGTTTATACTTTATCTTAATTTTTCACTAATTGAGTTTGCAAAGATAGAAATTAATTTTCTATTAGCAAGACTTTATTTAAAAATTTTTACTTTAATCCTTATTTTCTGGTTTTTATATTAGGTTTATTTCTTGCAATAATACAACATAAACCTATTGCCAAAACAATACCCGAAACATCAGCAAATAAATCCCACCATTCAAAACTCCTTTGAATAACTTCTGCTAAGAGAAGTTGCAATATTTCAGTTATAAAAGCAAAAGCAAAGGAAATTAAAAAGGTTTTAAGAGCAGAAAAAATCAAATATTGTTTAA
Organism: Bacteroidales bacterium UBA5371; assembly: GCA_002407855.1. Taxonomy (GTDB): domain Bacteria; phylum Bacteroidota; class Bacteroidia; order Bacteroidales; family P3; genus UBA10566. Next base: position 90,171 of record DHPF01000006.1, on the reverse strand, counting down.
TAGGGAAAAGCCAAAACAACAGAAATGCAAATCCTCCAAACATTCCGCAGTGAACCAATTTATCAAAATGAGGAATAAAGGAGAAAAAGCCAATACTTTTAGGGAGCGAATTGGAAGGGGCTAAAACTGCAAAAGCAATTAGCCCCGTCCATAACACTAAAAGAGTTATATTTAATTTCTTATTCATTGGCAAAACAAGGATAAGTTTAAAAACAATACCTTGTATAGTTAAAACAAACGAAGCTTTTTAGTAAAATATTGCTTCTTCTATTTAATTATCCCTATTGAGCGTTGAACAAAATTGTTTAAAGCTTCACCTTTAAGAAGTCCTTGACTTAGTAGGGCAAGGTCTTTGAGTTGAGATATTATCTCATTCTGTTTGTCGGAGCTTTCTTCTTTTAGAATTTCTGTCATTAGAGGGTGATTTGTGTTTACAACCAAATTGTACGACAAAGGCATTTCCCCATAAAACGAAGCCATTCCTCCTCCACCCATATCACTCATTTCCTTCATCCTTCGCATAAACTCATTTTGTGTTATGGTGAGTGGCGATTCGGTTTCGTTCATACTCTCCATTACAATAGTGAATTTCTGTTTATCAACCTGCTCTTCAATCAATGACTTTAAAGTCTCTATCTCTTTTTCGTTGAGTTTGGAAGGAATTACTTCATCTTTCGGAATAAGCTTATCAATTACATCGCTATCAATCCTAACAAACCTACAATCATTAATCTTTTGTTCCATTAGGTTTACAAAATGATTGTCTAATATGCCGTCCATAAGCAACACATCATAAGACTTGTCTTTGGCAGCTTGAATATAGGTGTATTGATTGTCCACATCATTGGCATAGAGATAGACTACCTTATTATCCTTATCAGTTTGAAGTGGTTTTATCTTATTACCATACTCCTCAATTGAGAACATCTCATTTTCTATATTCTTAAAAAGGAATATCTTTTCAGCTCTTTTATAAAATTTCTCGTCAGATAGCATTCCGTATTGAATAAACACTTTTAAGTCATCCCATTTCTTTTGATAGCTTTCTTTATCATTTTTGTATATTTCGTCTAATTTATCTGCCACCTTTTTAGTAATATGCGATGATATTTTCTTTACATTTCCATCGGCTTGCAAATAGGAACGAGAAACATTGAGCGGTATATCAGGAGAGTCTAAAACACCTCTTAACAACATCATATAATCTGGCACAACACCCTCAACACTATCGGTAACAAAAACTTGGTTCTGATAGAGCTGTATTTTATCTTTGGATGGGTCAATATTCTTCTTTATCTTAGGGAAATAGAGTATTCCGGTAAGGTTAAAAGGATAATCAACATTAAGATGAATATGGAACAAAGGTTCATCAAAATTCATAGGATAAAGTTCACGATAGAAGTCTAAGTATTCCTCTTCTTTTATATCAACAGGTTTTTTCTTCCAAAGAGGCTCTGTGTTGTTAATTATTCGTGGCTGAGTTTTTTGAACTCGCTTTGGATTACCCTTATCGTCTTTCTCTGTGAGTGAATCTTCCCATATTGTTTCGTCTCCAAAACGTATTGCAATCGGCATAAACTTACAATACTTCTTTAATATCTCAAGTATTCTTCCCTCTTCCAAAAACTCCTTGTTTTCGCTATCAATATGCATTATGATTTCGGTTCCTCTGTCCGATTTCTCAATTTCATCAATGGTGTATTCAGTGTCGCCATCACACCACCAACGAACAGCTGGACTATCTGTAAAGGATTTGGTCTTAAATTCAACTTCCTTACTCACCATAAAAGCAGAGTAGAAACCAAGTCCAAAATGCCCTATCAATTGATTTTGTTCCAACTCAGACTTACCTTTAAACTTCTCTACAAACTCTTCTGCTCCCGAGAATGCAATTTGATTGATATATTTATCAACCTCATCTTGTGTCATCCCAATACCTTTATCAATTACGCTAAGCGTTTTTTTCTTCTTGTCAATCTTTACTTCAATTGTCAAATCACCCAATTCTCCCTTAAATTGTCCAAGTGAGGATAAGGTTTTTAGCTTTTGGGTTGCATCAACTGCATTAGCCACAATCTCTCTTAGGAATATCTCGTGGTCGGAATAAAGAAACTTCTTAATTATTGGAAAGATGTTTTCGGTCTTTACATTAATGTTACCTTTCATAGTTTTCTTGTTATTTATTTTTAGTTTATTATTATTTTCTTCTCTTTCATAACTATCAATCATTATACCAATTAGCCCAATATGTCATTTTGTCATAAAGGGACTATTCTCAAATAAAATTCTACTTAATAGGTAAAAAAGTCTTACCTTTGAAAATTAAAAACAAGGTTTAAACTCAAATAAAACAATATGGAAATAACATTTATAATAGTTGTTTTGATTGCATTAATTGCAATTATTGTGATGGCTTTCTTACTTGTAAAGAAAAACCCAAAGCAAATAAGATTAACAGAATTGGAATCAAATTATAAATTATTAGAATCAAGACATAGCGAATTAGAATCAAATTATAAAAATTTAGAATCAAAATCCATTGAATTAGAATCAAAATCTAATCTTGTTGAAAAAGAGAACATTTCATTAAAGACTAATTTGAGTAACAGAGAAGAAAGATTGCAAGAAGAGAAAGAGAAATCCTCTCAACTATCTTTGCTTTTAGAACAAGAGACTGCTAAGTCTAATTCGTTTTTGAATGAAAAAACTGCACTAAAAGCAAGTTACGATGCTCTGCAAGAGAAACAAAAAGACATAAAACGAGAGTTTGAGGAGTTGCAAAAGAATGCTAAATTGGAGTTTGAGAAAACTGCTAACGAGATATTAAATGAGAAGAGTTCCAAATTTACAGAGACGAATAAGAATAACATAGAGACCCTCCTCAAACCATTAGATATAAGCATAAAAGAGTTTAGGGAAAACGTCAATAAAAACCTTACCGAAGAAACCAAGCAAAGGACTTCCTTAGAAGCAGAGATAAAGAAAATTATGGAGCAAACTAATTTAGTTTCTCAGCAAGCCAACAACTTAGCTTCGGCTCTTAAAGGAGAGAACAAAAAAGCTGGTAACTGGGGAGAAAAGGTCTTAGAAACAATACTTCAAAATAGCGGATTGGAAAAAGATATTCACTACATTACACAAGATGTTAATTATAATGAAGAGAATAAGAAAATTATTCCCGATGTAATTGTGAATTTGCCCAATGAGAGAAAGGTTATTATTGATTCAAAGGTTTCGCTTGTGGCTTATGATAATTATTTCTCCTCAGAGACAGAAGAGAAACAAAACAATGAATTGACAAAACATATTGCTTCATTGCGTCATCATATTAATGAACTTAGTCAAAAGAAGTATGAAGAAATAAAGGGTAGTCTTGATTTTGTTATGATGTTTGTCCCTATTGAATCGGCATTTTTGATAGCTATGCAAAACGATAGAGAATTGTGGGATTTTGCCTTTAACAAGAAAATTGTTTTAGTTTCTTCCACTACATTGATGTCAAGTCTTAAAATATTTGCTCATTTATGGAGAACGGACAAATTAAATAAGAATTACGAGAAAATAATGGATGATGCAGGCAAAATGTATGATAAGTTTATGGTATTTTTAGAAACATTTGAGAATATAGGTGAGAGGATTAACAAAGCTGATGAAACTTACAAGAAAGCATATAATCAACTCAAAGATGGAAGAGGAAATCTTATCAAACAAGCACAAGACATAAAAGATTTAGGAGTTAAGACTATGAAAACCTTACCTGAGAAATTTGAAGACTTTGACCAGTAGTTTTAATGGCTAACCACTAAGAACTGGGCAGTAAGGCGTGAACGCTGTTCTATTATTATTTTTTTCTCTTTAATTAACTCTTGTATTGCTTCTTCGGTATAGCGTCGTATGGTAATGAGTCGTAGATTATTATTGTACTTAACCAAATAGTTTGGTGAGAGTTCATCAATTAGTTGTTTGAGTAAATCTTCATTTATTTTATCAAAGCAAACAGAATAGCTTAGGGCAGAGTTTTGCATTAGGTTCATTTTTATTCCATACTTCACAAAGAGTGCAAATATATTAGAAAGATTTTCTTCAACCACAAACGAAAAGTCCTTAGGAAAGATTGAAAGCAGGGTTTGATTATCCTTAAAGATATAACTTGGCATTAGAGGCTTTGTTTTAGAGCAACAATCTATCCTTGTTCCCTCTTGATTGGGCACAAGAAAGCTTTTGACAAGTAAAGGTATGTTTTTATTTTCTAATGGCTTGATTGTTTTAGGGTGGATTATTGATGCTCCATAATAAGATAGTTCAATGGCTTCGCTATATGGTACTTTCTCAAATTTCTTCGTATTTTCAAAGTATTTAGGGTCGGCATTCAAAAGACCAGCAACATCTTTCCAGATAGTAACATTTTTGGCCTCTAAACAATAAGCAAATACGGAGGCAGTAAAATCAGACCCTTCGCGACCAAGTGTTGTTGTTTCGTTGCTCGTAGCTTGACCTATAAAACCCTGAGTAATTATTGTATCGGTGTTTAAAAACATTGGTTTAACCAAATCATTAACATTTTGATTGGTTTCTTTCCATAACACTTTGGCTCTTCTAAACGAATTATCGGTTTTTATTATATCGGTTGCTAAGAGTAGGTTGTGATTAAAGCCAATTGAATTAAAATAGCATGAAATTATCTTAGTACACATTATTTCTCCATAAGAAACAATCATATCGTAGATCATATCGTATGGGTTATTGATATTAAGGAGTAGTTTATTGGTTATCTGCTCAAAGGTTTCGTTTATGAAGGCTTCTATTTCTGAATTATTATCCTTGAAAAGTTCTTTTATTATGTCCAAATGATAATTTCTACAAAGCTCAATAGTTTTATAATCTATCTTTGAATATTTGAAAAAATGGTTTACAATTGTCTCTAAATTATTTGTTGTTTTGCCCATTGCCGAAATTACAACAAGCCTTTTCTTTTGGTTAGAAAGTAAGATGGATGCTACGTTTTTTACGGCCTGAGCACTATTTACGGAAGCCCCTCCAAACTTTTCAACAAAGATTTCAGTCATAGATTTTATGTATTTAACTGCAAAAATAATAAAAAACTTTGTACCTTTGCCATCAAATTGATATTTTGTAATATGGCTAAAAGACAATTAAGTTTTAATCCTGTATCGCTTTGGAGTGCTAACTTTTCAACTGTATTGAGTATTGCACTTGTTTTGTTTATGCTTGGTTTTATGTTGCTTTTCATTTTTCACGCACTAACGGCTTCCAATTCTCTTAAAGAAAATGTATCTTTTACTATCTATTTGGTTGAAGGCACCAATAACGAAAGTGCATTAAGTTTAGATAAAGAAATAAAACAAAACCCAATTGTTAAATCCACAGAATATATTTCTCCTGAAAAAGCTGCTGAAATAATGAATAGCGTTATGGGAGACAATCATCTTGAAGTTTTAGGTTCAATTAATCCTTATGCAGCTTCAATTAATGTTAATCTAAAAGCAGAATCACTCAACCCAACCTCAATTCGTAGGTTTATAACCAATGTAGAAGCAAAAGAAATAGTAGATAATGTTGATTATCGTCAAGACTTGGTTAAAGATATTAATAATGCAGTTTATAATATCTCAGCCTTTGGAATGGCTTTCATAATTTGCCTTCTGATAATTGCAATAACATTAATCAACCACACTATACGATTAACCATTTTCTCTAAACGATTTTTAATTCGCTCAATGGAGCTTGTGGGAGCTAAACCACGATTTATCCGCAAACCTTTCCTATTAAAAGGACTTTTGTTTGGATTAATAGGAGGACTTATTGCAGACGTATTATTAATAGGTATAATCTTTTGGGTTGGAAAAACATTCTCTCAAATCATTCGTCCAGAGTTCTACCAAACGTATGGAATAATTTTAGTTGCAGTTTTAGTCTTTGGAATACTACTATCATTTGTTTGTACATTTATTTCAATGTTCAGATTAATGTATTTAAAGACCGAGAAATTATATAGATAACAAATAACAATAAATATTATGGCAGTTCAAAAAAAAGCAAGCCCAACAACAAATACAAAAACATCCGCAAAGCCTACTACAAATAAGCCAAGATTTGACTTTGCATTTGAGAGGATAAATTATATATGGATGTTAGTAGGAGTTGCTCTACTTATCTTAGGATATATCCTTTTAGTAGGAGGAGGAGCAAAAACCCCTGATGAATTTAACTATTCTTTATTTGATACAAGACGTCTTGTAATTGCTCCTATTCTTATGGTATTAGGAATAGCTGTGGAGATTTATGCAATACTCTTAAAGCCTAAGAATAAGGGCGAAAATACTTCTAATCAAGAGTAAGGTTAGATGAGTATTCTTGAAACAATAATAATAGCCATTGTTGAGGGATTAACAGAATTTTTACCCGTTAGCTCAACAGGGCACATGATTATTACACAAGGCTTCTTAGGAATAAAAAGCACCGAATTTGTTAAGCTATTTACGGTTTGCATACAATTTGGAGCCATCCTTTCAGTCTTAGTTCTCTATTGGAAACGCTTTCTTCAATCAATGAACTTCTATTATAAACTCTTGGTTGCCTTTATTCCAGCAGCCATAATAGGTTTTCTGGCAGGAGATTTTATTGACTCAATGCTTGAAAACGTAATAGTTGTTGCAATAATGCTTATTCTTGGAGGAGTATTTATGCTTTTTTGCGACAAATGGTTTAACAAACCACAAGAAGACCAAACCATAACCTATAAGAAGAGCTTTATAATAGGACTTTTTCAATGTATTGCGATGATACCAGGTGTTTCCCGCTCAATGGCAACAATAGTCGGCGGTATGACACAAAAACTCTCTCGCAAGACAGCAGCAGAATTTTCATTCTTTCTGGCTGTTCCCACAATGCTTGCAGCCTCTGGATACAAGCTATTGCAAGCTATCACAAAAGAAGGAGGAGTTCAAATGCTCACAGACAATCTTTCTACCCTAATAATTGGTAATGTAGTAGCCTTTATTGTAGCAATGCTCGCCATAAAGTTTTTTATAGCCTTTCTTACAAAATATGGCTTCAAAGCCTTTGGATATTACAGAATAATTGTAGGGATGCTGATTTTGGCTTTAATGACAATGGGCTACAATCTAAGCGTAAACTAATGATAGACGTAGAGAATGGCTCTGCCTTATTAATTGACAAACCATACACTTGGACATCTTTTCAAGTTGTAAAAAAGGTTAAATTCAAGCTTACTCGTCATTATGGTAAGAAAATTAAGATTGGACACGCCGGAACCCTTGACCCCTTAGCCACAGGCTTATTAATAATTTGTATAGGCAAGTTTACCAAACGCATAGAAGAGTTTCAAGCCGCAGAAAAAGAATACACAGGCACATTTTACTTGGGAGCAACAACCCCAAGCCACGACCTTGAACACCCAGTTGAAAAGACCTACCCTATCAATCATATAACCAATGAAGAAATCATAGAAACCGCAAAAGAATTTATAGGTTTGCAAAAACAAGTTCCTCCTATCTTTTCAGCTAAATGGGTTGATGGCAAAAGAGCCTATAAATTGGCAAGAGAAGAACAAAAAGTGGAATTAACTCCAAAGGAAATAGAGATAAAGAATTTTGAGATAACTAATATAGACCTTCCCAACGTGGATTTTAGAATAGTTTGCTCAAAAGGCACATATATTCGCTCCATAGCTCGTGATTTTGGAGAAAAACTCAACACAGGAGCATATCTAAGCGTATTAAAAAGAACCAGGATTGGAGACTTTCGCTTAGAAGATGCCTTACAAATAGAAGACTTAGATAATATAGTGAGCCAAGAAATTTAAGTCTTTTTCTATGGAGATTTGATTTTAATTTATTAAAACTTGATTCTAATAAATTAACTCTTGATTCTATTTTACTGAAACTTGATTCTATTTTATTAAAACTTGATTCTATTTTACTGAGGTTTGAATTTGGTTTTAGGTATTAAGAAATTTTTATGAGGCAATCTATTTCTGAGAATTTAGAATGTTGTGCAAATGTTGTGCAAGTACTTAAAAGAAAAAAGACATAAAGTATATATTTAAACACTTTACGTCTTAACTTTCGTACTCCGGGCGGGACTTGAACCCGCACGAGCGCAATGCTCACAGGATTTTAAGTCCTGCGTGTCTACCAATTCCACCACCAGAGCGTTCCTAAAAAGGAAGAGCGGAAAACGAGACTCGAACTCGCGACCCCAACCTTGGCAAGGTTGTGCTCTACCAACTGAGCTATTTCCGCTTTTGTTTGGAGGTGCAAAAATACTAACTTTTTTATTCCTACCAAACTTTTTCTAAACTTTTTCTATTAATTTCTTTATGGCATGCAGTTTTAGTAGAGCTTCTACTGGTGTAAGATTATCTATATCTGTGTTTAGTATATCCTCTTTTATCTCCAAAAGAAGTGGATCGTCAAGCTGAATAAAGCTTAACTGATAAGGGTCTTGGGGTTTCTTTCTTGATTTTAGAATAGGTTTGGTTTTACTTGTATTTTGCCTCTTTTCTAAGTTTTCCAACATATCTTCGGCTTCGTTCAAAACCTCTTTTGGCATTCCTGCTAAGCGTGCAACGTGTATTCCAAAGCTTTGCGAACTGCCTCCTTTGGCTATCTTTCTCAGGAAGATAATTTGCTTACCGATTTCTTTTACTGTGATATGAAAATTCTTTATTCGTGGATAAATCTCTTCCATATCTATCAACTCGTGATAATGTGTTGCAAAAAGCACCTTTGCCTTGTATTTTGTATTGTCGTGAATGTAGGAAGCAATTGCCCAAGCTATCGAAACACCATCATAAGTGCTTGTTCCTCTACCTATTTCATCTAAAAGCACTAATGACCTGTCGGAAAGATTATTTAATATGTTTGCAGCCTCATTCATTTCTACCATAAAAGTACTCTCTCCCGAAGAAATATTATCAGAAGCCCCAACACGAGTAAAGATTTTATCTACTATACCAATATCAGCACTTTTGGCAGAAACAAAACTTCCTATCTGAGCCATAAGAACTATTAGAGCGTTCTGACGAAGATAAGCACTCTTTCCACTCATATTTGGCCCTGTAATAATCCCTATTTGTTGGGTTTCTTTATCCAAAAAAGCATCGTTAGCAACATAAGTTTCGCCTGCTGGTAGCATCTTTTCTATTACAGGGTGTCGTCCTTGAACGATCTTAATACTATAACCCTCATTTATGGTTGGCCTAACGTAACTATTCTCAATGGCAACTTCGGCAAAGGATAATAAGCAATCTAATTCAGAGATTATTTCAGCATTCTTTTGTAACTTAGCAATAAAAGGAAAGATTTTAGACAATAGTTCATTATAAAGATTGCTCTCTATTTCAAGTATCTTGGACTCTGCTCCAAGTATTTTGGTTTCGTATTCTTTTAACTCTTCGGTTATATATCGTTCAGCATTGGTTAGGGTTTGTTTCCTATGCCAAGAGTTTGGAACCTTGTCTTTGTGAGCATTTGTAACTTCAAGATAATAGCCAAAAACATTATTAAACCCTATTTTCAAGGAAGTAATACCTGTTTGCTCCACTTCTCTTTGTTGTAATTTGGCAAGATAATCTTTACCATGATATGCCAATTCCCTCAAATCATCAAGCTCCTTATTAACTCCCTCTGCAATAACATTGCCTTTTGCAACTGCATTAGGTGCATCATCATTTAGAGTTGTAGAAATATTATTGATTAGTTCTAAGCAGACATCTAACTCACTTAGTCTTGCTTCCAATTCTTTAATTCCCTTGCAGCTTGATTGTATATTGCCTATTTCTTTAAGATTATTCCTCAATTGGACAAGTTCGTTAGGCAAAATCCTTCCATAAGCAGCCTTAGCAACCAAACGTTCCAAGTCGCCTATTCTTTTAACATTATTTCTTATCTTTTCAGCTAAAATATCCTCTTTCACAAATAGAGAAACCACATCCTGACGCTTTTCAATCTCATTCTTATCAATAAGAGGCAAAACAATCCAACGCTGCATACGTCTTGCACCCATATTAGATTGTGTGCGGTTGAGAATGTTTATAAGCGTTGCTCCATTTTGATTAACTGAACTTATAAGCTCCAAATTAGCAATAGTAAACTTATCCAACCAAATATAATTGCTGTTATTAAGGCGTGAAATTTTCTGAATATGCGAAAGCTCCTTATGCTCTGTTTCGTTGAGATAATGCAAACAAGCTCCTGCGGCAATAATTCCAAGATTCAAATCCTCAATTCCAAAACCCTTTAAAGAATTAACATCAAAATGTTTTCTTAGAATGTCATTTGCAAAATCAGAAGAAAAAACCCAATCCTCAAAAGTATTGGTGTAAAAATCCTTCTTAAAGCCTTCTTGAAACTCCCTTAACCTTTGTTTTTGCACAATCACCTCTTTGGGAGCAAGAGTTTGAAGTAATTTTTCTATTTCTTGCTTTTGTCCCTGTGAGATATAAAACTCGCCTGTGCCTATATCCAAGAAAGCAACACCCATCTTATCCTTTTCGGTGTGAATGGCTGAAAGAAAATTGTTCTGAGTGTGGTCGGCAGTCTTATCGTTGTATGAAAGCGAAGGAGTTACAACCTCAGTAATCCCTCTCTTAACAATACCTTTGGCAGTTTTAGGGTCTTCCAATTGCTCACAAATCGCACAACGTTTTCCCGCACGAATAAGCTTCGGCAAATAAGTATCAACAGCATGATAAGGGAAGCCCGCAAGTTCTAAGTCTTTATCCTTTCCGTTGGCCCTTTTTGTTAGAGTTATACCTAAAATCTTCGCAGTTTCAATAGCATCTTGCCCAAAAGTTTCATAAAAATCCCCTACCCTAAAAAGCAAAATAGCATCAGGAAACTTTGCCTTCATTGCATTATATTGCCTCATCAAAGGAGTAACACCATCAATAACCTTACCCATATACAATCATTAATATCCAAAAATAAAAGACAAATTTACATATTTATTTTCAAAAACACCGAAAAGCGTATTAAATTTTAGACTAAAAGGCTTTGATAAAGCACAAATAAGACCTTACCGAAATTAAATAGGGAGTTTCTAAATTTTTCTCAGAGATAATTTTATTTTTCTCAGAGAAAAATTTAAACAGGTATAGTTTATTTTTTACTAAGTTTTCTTGATTTCAGAGAAACCTTATTCTACAAAATTAGAATCAAGATTCAGTAAATTAGAATCAAGAGTTAATAAATTAGAATCAAGTTTCAGTAAATTAAAATAAGGATTCAATAAAGAGTGAAAAGCTTTTGGGTTTTTGAAAAAGGAAAAAGATTATTTAAACAAAGAGTTCATTGTTTCAACCACTTTATTTGCAATCTTTTGAGCCTCTTTCTTAGATTTTACTATCTCTAATAATTTAATCTTAGAGTCCTTTCCCACCACAGCAATAAGAATTGAATTATTGGGGACATCAACCTTCAAAGCCTTAGAGAAGATATTCTTTTTGTCAAGTAATATCTTATCTTGCGGATATTTCTTTTGGTTTTTCTTACACTCTGAAATAATCAAAAAATTCGGCACCCAAGTTTCTTTAAGGTTCATAATGGCAATATTTTGATAATCGTTAGATGAATAATCTTTCTTTAAGACCTCGTCAGCCACAGGAGAATAGTTTTCATACACATCAGGGTCAACGTAATAGACAAGTAAAACCTTCTCCCCAATACTTGGCATAGAGGTAGGCTTTGAGTAAGCGTCAAGCAAATTCACATTTGGAAAATTATTACCCACCTGAGCCATAGCCGAAGAAGCAAAAAGCAGAGAGAGCATCACTCCCACCTTAAAAAACTTTCGTAGCATAAAAATAAAATCAATAAATTAATAACTCTATTAAACTAATCTATTAATAATACGATTATGCTTTGAAAATATTGTTTGGGTGGGTTGAAAAAAATTTGCAATTATGTTTTTTATACCTTTGCAGAGTGTAAACTTCTTTTAATAAATGATTGTTTTGATGATTTTTGAAAAATTTATAAGATTTTACAGGAAAATGATTTGGAGTTTAGAAAAGCTTTGTATATTTGTGGATTGAAATTGGTTGAGTGATAATGCCAATTCGGATGAATATACTCGGCTGATTTAATATATTTGTGAATTAGAGGGCAATTAATATAAACAACATTATTAATAATGAAAATAACACAGAGAGGTCAATTGATATCTTTAAAGCAATTCAGATAGCAGGAATTTTTACAGGAAACAACATTTCAATAAGAGTCAATTGTAAAATCAAGCATTTTGACAGAATTCATAAATTATTTGAAAAATATAAGATTCAACATGAATATTACACAGTGACAGCAGATCCACCTGAGAGATTTGATTTGCATTTTGGTAAAAAGACTGACTTCCAAGATTTGTTTATTGTAGTTGCCATATTAAAGAACTTTGGACTTCAATCTATTTTCTTAAATGATGATAACAACAATAAAGTAGTTATTGGATCATACATTGCACAATATGGGGGAAAAAGAGATATTTCTGAAGGAATATCTGCAGATACCATACTTGAATTACCCTTTATGACAACAACAAATGAATTCTTAAAAAAATGTTTTGTTAATGGACGGAGTATCGATAGTTCAGATGATTTCAAAGCAGAGATTATTGAAGATAAATCTGACAACCATAAAGAAGATTCTGACCTTAATATTTACGATGATTCTTATGACTATTATGATGAGCCTGATTATAAAAGAGACACTTTCGATGCATTAACTGATGGACTATATGGTGACTATGATGAATGGGAAGAAGGAGGAGGAGACATGGACAGTTTAAGAGATGCATTAGGATATTAAAGTTCTGCGACAATCAGCGTTATGGAATGCTAAAAAAGACACAACAAGACATAGACAATGAAATTTATAACTAAGCTTAAATTAAAAAACTTCAAACGCTTCGACTTATTTGCAGGCGACTTTGATGACAAAATAAATATCCTTGTAGGCGATAATGAATCGGGAAAATCCAGTTTAATAGAAGCAATTAGCCTCGTTTTAAGTGGTAGTAGAAGCAAAGTGGAAACAACGGGCTTAGAAAATATTTTTAACTCTAAAGCAGTAAGTAATTTTCTAGATTCCGACAAGAAATATGAAAATCTACCGAATGTGTTTATCGAAGCTTATTTCAATGAACAACATAACATTGAACTTTCAGGGAAAAACAATTCAGATGAAATTGTATGTGATGGACTAAAACTCGAGATTGTTCCAAATGATGATTTTGGCAAAGATATTAAATCAATACTTTCTCAAAGTGAACCAGTATTCCCTTATGAATTTTACAGTATTAAATTCTCAACTTTTTCAGGTGAGGCATATTCGGGCTACAAAAAGTATTTAAGACATATCCTTGTTGATAATAGCCAGATAAGCAGCGAGTATGCAATAAAAGAATATGTAAAGGATATGTATAATTCTTATGCAGATTCTTTAGAAAAGAGCAAACACCAAAATGAATATAGAAAGCACAAAGAGAATTTTAAGAATGTTGTCTTAACAGGATTAAATTCTAAAGTTCCAGACTACGATTTTTCAATAAGAAATAACTCGAAAGCAAATTTAGAAACGGATTTAACGCTTTCGGAAGGAAGCATAAGCATTGAAAATAAGGGTAAAGGCATTCAATGCTTTATAAAAACCAAATTTGCTCTAAGCAAAGCAGAAGAAAATTTGGATGTAGTTTTAATTGAAGAGCCAGGAAACCACCTTAGTCATATAAATATGAAAAAATTGATTAAGGAAATTGAAGGGTCAGAAAAGAAGCAGATTATCATTTCTACTCATAGTAATTTGATAAGTAGCAGGCTTAATTTAAGAAATTCAATTCTACTTAATAGCAATAGCAATATTCCCGTCCATTTAAAAAGTGTTGATGAAGAAACGGCAAAATTTTTCATTAAGGCTCCTGACAACAATATCCTTGAATTTGTCCTTTCAAAAAAAGTGATTCTTGTTGAAGGGGATGCCGAATTTCTATTAATGGAATCATTTTTTAAAGCAATTACCACAATGGATTTTGAGCAATCGGACATTCATATAATTTCCGTTGATGGAACAAGTTTTAAACGATATTTAGAAATTGCTAAGGTATTAAACATAAAAACTGCAATAATTAGAGACAATGACGGAGACTATCAAGCAAACTGTGTAGATAATTATTCAGACTATAGTAGTTTTAATTTCATTAAGGTTTTCTCTGAAACCGACCCAGAAATTTCAACTTTTGAAATTTCTGTATATTGCAATAATACTAAGATATGCTATGACTTATTTTCACCAGGTAGAAAAACACTGACACCGTTACAGTATATGCTTAATAATAAAGCGGAAGCAGCCTTTCAACTCCTTGACAAAAAGTCAAATGAATTAACCATTCCTACCTACATTAAAGAAGCAATTGAATGGATAAAAGAGTGATTTTTGCTGTTGCAGGTTCAGGAAAGACTACTTTTCTAATCAATCAGTTAAATGAAACTGACAGGTTTTTACTTGTTACATACACTAACAACAACGTTCATAATTTAAGAACGGGCATTATTAAAAAATTTGGTTACTTCCCAAACAACATTAAATTATACTCCTATTACTCCTTTCTTTATGGGATTTGCTATAAACCCTTTTTACATGACAAACTAAAGACAAATGGCATAAACTATGACTCAATGCCTCATCGCTTTGCAAAAAGTAAGTCAAGAGAGTATTACATAGACAAATTCAATAGGCTATATAGCGGAAGAATTTCCAAAATCCTTTTTGCAACAAATGAGCAAGGAAATGTTGTAGAGAGAATATCAAAGTATTTCGACCATTTGTTTATTGATGAAATACAAGATTTTGGTGGAAACGATTTCAATTTACTGAAGGAAATTAGCAAAGCCAATGTAAATCACATTTATGTAGGAGACTTTTTTCAACACACTTTTGATACAAGTAGAGACGGAAACACTAATTCCAAACTTCACGATGATTTTGGGAAATATTTAGAGGAATTTCAAAAAATCGGGGTTGCTCCTGACGTCAATACACTTTCCAAAAGTTTTCGATGTAGTCCAAATATTTGCAAATTCATAACAGAAAGCTTAGCAATTGCAATAGAATCACAGAGAGAAGATGAAACCTTAGTTCAATACATAGACGACTTAAATACAGCAAGACAAATATTTAATGACCATTCAATTGTGAAGCTCTTTTACAGAAAACATTACAAATACGATTGCTTTTCAAGAAATTGGGGTGACAGCAAAGGAGAAGACAAATACTTTGACGTCTGTGTGGTTTTAAACAAATCAACTCTTGACAAGTACAGCAAAGGAAAACTGCACGAATTGCCACCGACAACAAAGAACAAATTGTATGTTGCACTATCAAGAACAAAAAACAACCTATATTTAATACCACATAATCTAATAGATGAGAACTAACGGAAATACAGGAAGCACAGCCTACAACAGAAGTTTGGCAAAATGGCTTGTTCAGTGCTAAAATCAACGACATTTCTTCGATTAAACTTTGGTGCGTAAATGAACATTGTCACTTTTATTCCTTCCACAACACTAAGGCCTAAAACGTTGATATTTTTCATTTTTCCACACCAATACCACACTCTTCATCGACTCATCCATCAAATAACTTTTTTACTACCCAATTCAACGTCTTTGAAGTAATACGCAAAGGTTTATACAAGGGATAGTGAATTATATCCCAAAACTAAAATAACGAAAAGCTAATAAAGGATTTTATAACAGCAATAATAACATAACTATCAATTTTTGTCTATTATAGAAATAAATAATTTAATTGAAGATAGAGAAATCACTAATTTTCTTCGTAGTAATATGAATAGTCAATGCCTTTCATATACATTTCGCGACTATTGATTTCATCAGTTAATGCATTTTTCAACAAATTGTTAAGCGTTGAACTGTCTGTTGAACTTTTAACCATTGAATTCATATAGTCATTTTTATTAATCTTGCTCCAATCAACACAAAGCTTAAGCCTTTTCTTAAAGATTAAATCCAACCAAATTCGAGTACTGCGACCATTTCCCTCCATAAATGGATGAGCAATATTCATTTCTACATATTTATCTACAATTTCTTCAAATGTACTCTCGGGCATTTGCTCAATTTGTTTTAAAGTATTGTCTAAATATTGAACCATTGCAAACTTAAAACCACCCTTTGAAATATTTTTCTTACGAATCTGTCCTGCAAAATCATAAAGTCCACCAAAAAGATAAGCATGAATTTGTTGCAAACCTTTAATAGTTCCCGCTTCTATACTATCAATAAATGAACTCTCAAACAACGCATAAGCCTTTGTTTTACTTTTTCCGTCAATAGTTTCATCGCTATAAGTAAACCACTCAATAAATCTATTCGCTTTGGTGCTGGGGAATTGTTTACCTAAGGAAATAATACCATTATAATCAAGCACATCTGTTAAATATCTTTTCCCATCATTAGCTAAAAGTTTCAGTTGGTTAGTGTCGCTAACCAACTCATTATTCTCTTTCTTTAATTTAGCTTTAAGATATTTCCAATAGTTACGAGTTTTTGTGTAGTCATCTTGATCTGTAAGTACAGCAACAATATCCAAAACAGAAAACCACCATTTGGAATTCACTTCATCCCAAACAGCACGCACCTCGCGGTCATCAAAAAACCGTATAGATATTTTTGAATGTTTATTCATTATTTAATACTCAACAAATCAACTTATCGCTATTCTCATCTTACAATTAATAATCAAATACAAAAGCAAGCTTTAGCATTAATCATCTGCAAAGATAATTAATATTTTGCTTTTAATAAAGAAAACTAAAAACAAACTAAGTCATTGGAATTTTAAAAAGAAAAACCGCAGCAAAAATTAATTTACTGCGGTTGGGTTTGGCTTTCGCCTATTTAGTTATTAACTTAAAACTTTTCTTTTTTCGTTTTTAGCTATTCACTAATTTTATTTCACTTCTTCAAAGTCAGCATCTGTTACTTCGCCGTCTTGATTTGATGAATTATTATGTTCGTTTGGTGCTTGTCCGTCCTGACCTTGTGATGCTCCTGGTTGGTTGTAGAGGTCTTGAGACACTTCGCTCCAAGCCTTATTAATCTTTTCCATTGCTGCATCAATTTGAGAAATATTCTTGCTCTCGTGAGCTGCTTTTAGTTCTGTTAGAGCTGCTTCAATTGGAGCTTTCTTATCCTCTGTTAGCTTATCTCCAAGTTCTTTTAGTTGTTTTTCTGTTTGGAAAATCATGGCATCGGCTGAATTAATCTTGTCGGCTTCTTCTTTTAGTTTCTTGTCTGCATCGGCATTTGCTTCGGCTTCGGCTTTCATCTTCTTGATTTCATCATCTGTCAATCCGCTTGACGCTTCAATCCTAATTGATTGTTGTTTGCCTGTTGCATTATCTTTTGCACTTACATTCAAGATACCATTTGCATCAATATCGAATGTTACTTCAATTTGAGGTACTCCTCTTGGTGCTGGTGGTATGCCGTCTAAGTGGAAACGTCCAATGGTTTTGTTGTCAGTTGCTCTTGTTCTTTCTCCTTGCAAAACATGTATTTCAACTGATGGTTGATTGTCCGCTGCTGTTGAGAAAACTTGAGATTTCTTTGTTGGTATTGTTGTATTGGATTCTATTAATCTTGTTGTTACTCCTCCTAAGGTTTCAATTCCTAAGGATAGTGGAGTTACGTCAAGAAGCAATACGTCCTTTACTTCTCCTGTCAAAACTCCTCCTTGAATTGCTGCTCCGACTGCTACAACTTCATCTGGATTAACTCCTTTTGATGGTGCCTTTCCAAAGAAATCTTCAACAATCTTTTGAATTGCAGGAATACGTGTTGAACCTCCTACCAATATTACTTCGTTGATGTCTGATTTATTTAACCCAGCATCAGATAATGCCTTACGACAAGGTTCTAAGGTTGCTTGAATTAGGCTATCACATAATTGTTCAAACTTAGCTCTTGTTAGAGTCTTAACCAAGTGTTGTGGTATTCCATCAATTGGCATAATGTAAGGAAGATTTATTTCGGTTTGAGTTGAAGAAGAAAGCTCTATCTTTGCTTTCTCTGCTGCTTCTTTCAAACGTTGCAAAGCCATAGGGTCTTTTCTTAAATCAACATTCTTTTCTGCCAAAAACTCTTCAGCCAACCAATTTATTATCTTTTGGTCAAAATCATCTCCTCCAAGGTGAGTATCACCATTTGTTGATTTAACCTCAAACACTCCATCTCCTAATTCCAAAATAGAAATATCAAATGTTCCTCCTCCAAGGTCAAAAACTGCTACGTGAACATCTTGTGCTTTTTTGTCTAATCCATAAGCTAATGCTGCTGCTGTTGGTTCGTTGATAACACGCTTTACTTGTAAGCCTGCTATTTCGCCTGCTTCTTTGGTTGCTTGACGTTGTGAGTCGCTAAAATAAGCAGGAACCGTGATAACTGCTTCTGTTACCGTTTGACCAAGATAATCCTCTGCTGTCTTTTTCATTTTTTGAAGTATGATTGCAGAAATTTCTTGTGGAGTGTATAATCTTCCATCTATATCAACTCGTGGAGTATTATTATCACTCTTTACTAATTTATAAGGAACTTGTTTGATTTCATTTTGAACTTGTTCCCATGTTTCTCCCATAAAACGTTTTATTGAAGAAACTGTGTTATGTGGATTTGTGATAGCTTGACGTTTTGCAGGGTCTCCTACTTTTCTTTCGCCATTTGCCATAAATCCAACAATGGAAGGGGTTGTACGTCTTCCTTCGCTATTAGGAATAACGACAGGTTCGTTACCTTCCATTACAGAGACACAACTATTTGTTGTACCTAAGTCAATTCCAATTATTTTTCCCATATTCTTAATTATTTATTTGTTATCTATATAAGTTTTCAACCTTATTTAGTCAATAAATATGCCTTTTGCTCAGAAAATAAGAAAATATGACAGAATGTCATTAAAAGACCCTGTCTTTAAGAAAAAAGACTTCGTTATTGCAATAACGAAGTCTTTTGGTTATAGGATTAAAAGATTTTTAGACTATTTATATATAGTTGTATCTTATTACTTACTCTTGATTAATTATTTGGTAATTTGAAATCAATAGGTATGTACATCCTATAACGTACAGCTTGTCCTTCAATTGTTGCAGGAGTCCAATTGGCAGGCAGTGCTTTAATGATGTTTATAGCTGCCGCATCCAACACAGGACTTAAACTATCTAATATCTCAAAATTTGACATTGTGCCATTTTTTTCAACAACAAACAACACCCTAACAGTGCCTTCTATTCCAGAAGATATTGCTTCTTGTGGATAAATTGTTGTATTAATAATGGTTTCAACTAATTTTTCTTTACCTAAAGAATACATAGCAGGAGTATCAACTCCATCATAGATTTGATTGTCTTCTTGTTGAGCCATTGCTCCCCAAGATAATGCACTTGCTATAAAAAATACAACTACACTTAATAACGATTTCTTTTTCATAAGTATTAAATTTTAACATTATTATTACCTCTTTTTTCTCTTACAAAATCACTTTTATAAAAGGTCTTCACCCTATAAACAACCAAAAATGTAAAAAAGTAAGTGAAAGGGGTGAATTATTTTTGCAAACTAAATGAAATTGGCAAGTAAATCTGCTGCCTAACATTCTCTTGATTCTTTTTTGCAGGAATCCATTTTGGCATACGTTTTACAACTTTCACTCCTTCATCTCCACATCCTGCTCCAATATCTCTTACAGCTTTAATATCGGAAAGAGTTCCATTTTTTTCAACAATAAAAGAAATCATTACCCTTCCTTGTACTTCTTTTTCTTGAGCTAATTGTGGGTACCTTACATTTTCTGCCAAAAATTTGGCTAAGGCATCCATTCCCCCTGGAAACTGAGCCTCACTATCTACAACGGTGTAAACAGCATCATCTGTTTTCTTTTCTTGTGCATTAACGTTTAATGTAAATGCAAATAACATAAAAAGAATTGCAAATAATGAATATGGTTTAAATAATCTTCTCATAATTTCATTTAGTATTAATTACGTGGCAAAGGTAATAAAAAATACATTACTTTTGCAAAAACTTTTAATTTGTTATGCAGCAAACATTATATCCATTAAAATTTATGCCCTTGTTTAAGGATAAAATATGGGGAGGAAACAAAATTAAAGATATTATAGGCATTGACTATTCTCCCTTGGAGCGTTGCGGAGAGCTTTGGGCTTTATCGGCAATTGAAGGTGATGAAACCCTCATTGAAAATGGTTATTTGGCAGAATGTACCCTTAGAGAAGTAATTGATATGTATATGGACGAACTCTTAGGAGAGAAATGCTATGAAGAGTTTGGCGAGAACTTCCCTTTACTTTTCAAAATTATTGATGCAAAAGACAAACTATCGGTTCAAGTTCACCCTGATGATAAAATGGCTCAAAGAAAGGGTATGCAAAACGGCAAAACAGAGATGTGGTATGTTATTCAAGCCGATGAAAATGCTCAAATCATAAGCGGGTTTAATAAAAACATAACTAAGGCTGAGTTTATTAATCGTTTGCGAAACAATAGTATTGCAGAAGTTCTCAATAGTGAGATAACTCAAAAAGGAGATTTATTCTTCATTCCCGCAGGGCAAATTCACGCAATTGGCTCTGGGGTTCTCTTAGCAGAAGTGCAACAAAGCTCCGATATAACTTATAGGGTTTATGATTGGGATAGAAAAGACGATAATGGTAAACCAAGAAAACTACACGTACAAGACGCCCTTGAAGCATTAGATTTAAAAGCAATTGATATTAGTGCAAAAAGCAATTACGATTATTCCTTAAACAAAACATTAGGGTTAATTTCTAATCCTTATTTCACAACAAATGTAATTCACGCAACTGAAAATATTCGCAAGGATTATTCTATACTTGATAGTTTTGTTGTGTATTTATGCATTGAAGGTAGTGGTGTAATTCATTCTCTTGGTCATAAAATAGGCATTCAATCGGGGCAAGCCCTCTTAATTCCTGCCATTGCAGAAGGAACAATCATTGAGCCAAAGGGATTAATAAGTATTTTGGAAACATATATAAAGTAAATTATGGCATTAATAAAATCGGTAAAAGGTAAGAAACCTATCTTAGGGAAAGACTGCTTTGTGGCAGATAATGCAACAATTATAGGAGATGTAGAAGCTGGGGAGAAATGCTCTTTTTGGTTTAACTCCGTTGTTAGAGGAGATGTGCATTACATAAAAATGGGTAATTACGTCAATGTTCAAGATGGTGCATGTATTCACGTTACCCACCAAACCAATCCAACAATAATTGGGAATTATGTTTCAATTGCTCATCACGCAATTGTTCATGGCTGCACAATTAAGGATAATGTTTTGATTGGAATGAGTGCAATTGTGATGGATGGTTGTGTGATTGAAAGCAATTCAATTGTGGCAGCAGGAGCAGTTTTATTGGAAAACACCCACGTTGAAAGTGGTTCCATTTATGCAGGAATACCAGCCAAGAAAGTAAAAGATATTGACCCAGAACGATTGGAAGGCACAGTTAAAAGAATATCCAACGCATATCCTACCTATGCTTCTTGGATTGATAATGAATAGGTATTCACAAATAATTAGCATATAAAAATTTCTTAATAAGAAAATATATGTATATTTGCACCCAGACATAAAGTACTTTTGTACAATTGTTTAACCCTTTAATTAGAATATTATGAATATACATCCTATGATTGTTCATTTTCCAATAGCATTGTTGATTACAGGATTCTTGTTTGCAACAATAGAATTGGTATGCAATAAAGAATTTAAATGGAAAGACATCGTAATTGAACCTATCACAATTCAGAAGACAGCCTATTATTTATTGGTTCTTGGCTCTCTAAGTGCCATAATTGCTGTTTTGAGTGGCTTTCTTTTCACATACGAAATGGAAGGAGTACTTGAAGAAATAAGAAACACCCATCTGACCATTGCAATTATAACCGCTTCATTAAGCATCTTTTCAGTTATCTACTACACATATTATATTTTTATAACACATTCTCAAACTACAAGAATAATAGGATATATCTTATATCTTGCTTGTGCTATCTTAATTGCAACCACAGGCTATTTTGGTGGGGAAATAGTGTATATGTTCAGGTAAAGGCTCAAAATTATATTTATTAAAACCATTTGTTAAATACAAGAAAAAATAAAGTATTTACATTGGTTGTATTAGGGTTATTAACTCTAATATCATATACAAGTAAACTCAGAAAGACCATTAAAATCTAAACGCAGAAACAACATAAGAGGCAGACATTAAAACAAAATATACTAAGTTTGTCCCATGTTAAAACCTTCCATAAGTAGTATAGGAAACGGAATCTTTGTTATGATTTAATAGAATTTGATTACAAGAAATTAGAACTTGATTATAATAGATTAGAACTTGATTCAAATAGTGCCGCAATTAATATAGAAATCCTTTGCTAAATATTCTTATCTTTTCTTTAATATATAGATATAAAAAGAGTTGAATTATCTTCTCTTAAATTCAGAGATTATTATTCCTGCGGCTATTGAGGCATTGAGGGATTCTGCTTTCGACCCTTTGGCAAAATTAGGTATTTTTATAAGATGAGTTGCCTCAGAAAGGACTTCTTTACTTATGCCATGCGATTCGCTACCTATTACAATCAATCCTTGGCTACTTAGGGTTTCATTATATATGTTTTTACCCCCTTCCAAAACTGAACAATAGACAGGATAAGTCTTTGGCAAGGATTTCAAGTATTTCTTTAGGTTTGTATAGGTTATATTGACCCTAAAAAAAGAGCCCATTGTGGATTGTATGGTCTTGGGATTATATATATCAACGCTATTTTCAGAACATATTATATCCTCTATACCAAACCAATGAGAAAGGCGAATTATTGTTCCTAAATTGCCTGGGTCTTTGATTTGGTCTAAAACTATTACTAATCTATCTTCAAGAATTATCTCTTTGGGAGTTTGTTGCTTGACTACTGCTAAGACTTGGTTGGGAGATTTCATTGTGCTTAGCTTTTTGAGGTCTTCCTCTCTGAGCTCTAATATATTTTTGGCTCTTTTATATATTGCTTTATTGGCTTCTATCCATTGTGGTAAGGCACATATAAATTCTATTTCAAATGCGGAGTTAATTAGTTCATCAACCATTTTAACACCTTCCACAATAAATACTTTATCTTGGTTTCTGAACTTGGCTTCTTTATATGAGGCTATTTTCTTTATTTGTGCTTTACTTATCATTTGCAATGTTTGTTTTTGCAAAAATAAGTCTTTTTATGCAATAGGTTGAGTTTAGTAAAATAAAAAAGACTTCTGAGAATGTATCTCAAAAGTCTTTTTATGTTTATTTTGCTCTTGTCTTTATTCAGCTACAACTTCAAATGTTATCTCTGTTTTAATTCCTTTGTAAGCTGAAATTGTTGCTTTGTGAGTGCCTATTGCCTTAATTGCTTCTCCAACAATTTCTATTCTCTTTCTATCAACCTCTATGTCAAATTGCGACTTAATGGCGTCAGCTATTTGAATAGAATTAACAGAACCAAAAATCTTACCATTCTCTGATGCTTTGGCTCCTATCTTCAAGCCTTCTATCTTAGCGTATGAAGCTGCTAATATTTCTGCATCTTGACGCATTTTCTCTTCTTTAAAAGCTCTTTGTTTGAGGTTTTCTGCTACCATTTTTTTGTTTGAAGCAGTTGCAATCATTGCATATCCTTGTGGTATTAGGTAGTTATTTGCATAACCATCTTTAACCTTTACGATATCGTCTTTGTAACCGAGGTTACTCATATCTTGTTTTAATATAATTTCCATAGATAATTCCTCCTTTTTATTTTAATAAGTCTGCTACGTAAGGCATTAATGCAATATGACGAGCTCTTTTGACTGCTTGCGATACTTTCTTTTGATATTTGTTTGAAGTTCCGGTTAGTCTTCTTGGAAGAAGCTTTCCTTGTTCATTTACAAACTTCAAAAGGAAATCTGCATCTTTATAGTCTATGTATTTGATTCCGCTTTTCTTAAAGCGACAATATTTCTTTCTTTGTGTTTCAACCGCAATTGGGGTTAAATATTTTATTTCTGTTTCGTTTGCCATTGTTTCTTAGATTTTAATTGTGATTATTCAGCCTTAGACATTTCTTGTTTGTTAGCCAATGCTTCTTGTTGTTTTCTCATGCCGCCTGAACGTTTCTTTTCATTGTAGGCAATTGCATGCTTGTCTAATGAAACAGTTAAAAAGCGAAGAAGTTTTTCATCTCTCTTGTAAGCTGTTTCAAGCTTTGCAATAAGTTCTCCTTCCGATTTAAACTCTATTAGATAATAGAATCCTGTTGATTTCTTTTGGATAGGGTATGCCAATTTACGCATTCCCCAATTGTTTTCGTAAACAATCTCTGCCCCATTCTCAGTCAATAAGGACTGATACTTTTTTACCGTTTCCTTTATCTGTTCATCAGATAAAACGGGAGTCATAATGAAAACGGTTTCATACTGTCTTACCATTTGGTACTTGTGTTTTTGATTATTAAATTAATTATTTCTCTTTTAAAGAGTTTGCAAAAGTACAACAATTTTCCATTCAAACAAGAATTTACACCAAAAAAAATACACATTTATTAATTGTACCTACATTATATTTCTGATAATTAAGTCCAAAATTATCATTTGAACAAATAACCTCCATATTGCTTAAAATTAAAGCAAAACAATAATTTGCTAACTCCTAATTCTAAAAAATTATCTCTTGATTCTAATTTCGTAGAATTTGATTCTAATTTGCTGGAATTTGATTATAGAAAAATGAACTAAGGTTATTTTGAAATAAAGAAAACTTACCCAAAAATAAAATGGGACTTAATTGAAATTATCTCAGAGAAAAATAAAATTATCTCAGAGAAAAATTTTTATATCTCGGCAATTAATTTTCTTTACCTTAATCAAAATTTAATCTCTCCATAATATTATGTTTTAGAACTCGTTTAGAAGATAAATAATTAAGACTATGAAAGGATTAGCAAAATTAAGTGTTTTAGTTGCAATAGTATTTTTGTTTACCAGTTGCGTAACAACACAAGTAACAAACACAAAGAAAGAATCTGCAAACGATGTTGAAATGTTCTTTTCTAAAAAGCCAAGCGGTGAATACGAAGAAATTATGTTTATTCAAGCTGACGGTAGTGTTTTTCACAGTTCAAAAACTCTAATCAAGAAACTTAAACAAAGGGCTAAGCAAGAGGGTTGCGATGCTGTTATTGACATTAGGTTTGATTATCAATTCTGGTGGCCTAATGTTTCTGGAATTGCAATCAAGTATAAATAGAAAGAAGTGCTAATTGCTTAGCACTTCTTCTCTAAAATATCACAGAAACCACCTATCTATTTCTTAGATTTAGTTGTTGTGAGTGAAATCCTTTCAAGAAATAGAGTTGAGGTAGATTTCTTGTTCTGCCCTCCTACATTACTAATCTCGTCATAAGAAAGAGTAAGTTTGTCTTGTGTTAAGGTTAGAATATTAAATGTTTCATTTCCTTCGACAGAAGTAATAGTTAGTTTATTATCTTCAATCAAATAATTCCCAACTTCTTCATTATCCTCAACAGCCTTCCCATCAGAAGTAAAATTTATAAAAGTATAATCTGGATGATCTACTGGTGTTAATACCGTGTCGGCACTTTGAATTTGCCCGTTCAAGTATTCAACTTCGGCAACCTTATAGCTTTCCCAATAACCAATAATTAGCTCTTTATTTCTTGCTGTTTGGTCGGTTACTCTTGGGTCTTGGTCATCATCAGTATTATTGCAACTTGATGCTAAGAACATTGGGCTTATAAACATTATTGCAATAAGCCAAAGAACTGGTTTTAAAAATGCTTTTTTCATGATAAATTAAATTTTATTTGTTAATATCCTCTTGATTAATTGTAAAAGTATATTCATGGAATATATATGGAGTTTTTTCGTACTCTTTCTTTATCCAATCACTTTCTCTAAAGAATTGCTTTTGGGTAGTGTCAGTATAGTAACGATTCCATGTTTTTAAAAGCACATTTCTGTCCTTTGAGTAAACAGATACGGAAAAATTATCATCTTCGAATATTTGTGAAGCAAAGAAATATCCAGAAGTATCATCTTTTCCTATTTCCAAAAAGATGATTTTCTTAATAGAATCTTTCTTAATTATTATTGAACTTGTACCGAAAAAGTCTTTTTCTAAAATTATATCATCTTGTGTGTTGTTGATAACATAGCTATATGCCTTATGAGGAGGATCTAATAATTCTATTGGGTCACAAGAATAAAACAACCCAATACATCCTATTAATAGGATTGCAATACTTATAATTTTATATTTAGAAGCCATAATCTTATTGTTCTTGTAATTTATTGTGCAAAGTTAATATTATCTCCAAATAAAAAGGTTTATTTGAATAAATAATTAGTTCTTACCGTGGCAGTTCTTGTATTTTTTGCCGCTTCCGCAAGGACAAGGGTCGTTTCTTCCCACTTTCTTCTCTACGTGAACAGGCTGTATTTTTTGAGGCTCTGATGGATTATCGGCTTTTAATTCTTCTCTTGAAGTCTTCATTTTTTTGCTATCGGATTGAGGAAGTTCGGTTTCCCTTACATTCTGCTGCTCTATTGGAAGGGAAGCTCTACATAAGAAAGAAGTTATATCTCTATTAAGTTCTGATATCATCTTTTCAAATAATCCAAAAGACTCCAACTTATAAATTAATAAAGGATCCTTTTGTTCGTAAGAGGCTGCTTGAACCGATTGTTTTAAATCGTCAAGCTCTCTAAGATGTTCTTTCCATGCATTATCAATCAAATGTAGAGTTATGCTTTTCTCAATAGAAAGAGATATTTCTTTTCCCTTAGTCTTATATGACTTCTCTATTGGAGCTATGGCGTTCATCATCTTTACCCCATCAGAAATTGGAAAGGCGATATTCTCATATCGGTAGTTTTTAGCCTCATATATATTCTTGACAAATGGGAATGCTTGAAGTGCTATTTTCTCCATTCTCGCCTTATAGTTATTATATACTTCTTCAAATAAGTCATCAACTAATTCTGACTTACGGGCGTTGAGAAATGCTCTATCGCTTTCTATCTTACATTCCATACCTGTAAGTTTCATAAATTCTAACTTAAATCCTTCAAAGTCGCTTGTGTTATGATATTCATTAACCAAGTATTCTAAGGCATCGTATATCATATTAGAAATATCTATTGCAAGTTTGTCTCCATATAGAGCATTCTTTCTTTTTGAATAGACTACCTCTCTTTGATTATTCATTACGTCATCATATTCCAACAAACGCTTTCTTGTTCCAAAGTTATTCTCTTCCACCTTGCGTTGTGCTCTTTCAATACTCTTTGTCATCATTGAGTGTTGGATAACCTCTCCTTCTTTAAGTCCAAGTCTATCCATAATCTTACTCATCCTATCAGAACCAAATAATCGCATAAGATTATCTTCTAACGAAACAAAGAACTGACTACTTCCTGGGTCTCCTTGACGTCCTGCACGTCCTCTTAGCTGTCTGTCTACACGACGAGATTCGTGTCTTTCTGTTCCTATAATGGCTAACCCTCCCGCGTCTTTTACTCCCTCACCCAATTTGATATCAGTTCCACGTCCTGCCATATTGGTTGCAATGGTAACTGTTTTGGCTCTTCCTGCTTCTGCAACTATATCTGCTTCCTTCTTATGTAATTTAGCATTGAGAACTTGATGAGAAATCTTTCGCATTGTAAGCATCTTACCCAAGAGTTCCGATGTTTCAACAGAAGTTGTTCCAACCAAAACAGGGCGGTTCTCTCCTATCAAACGTTCTATCTCTTCTATTACTGCATTAAACTTCTCACGCTTGGTTTTATATATTAAGTCTTCGCTATCTTTTCTTGCTATTGGACGATTGGTTGGGATTACAACAACATCCAGCTTATAAATATTCCACAACTCTCCTGCCTCTGTTTCTGCTGTACCTGTCATACCTGCAAGCTTCTTATACATACGGAAATAGTTTTGGAGTGTAATTGTTGCATAAGTTTGAGTTGCAGCTTCAACCTTAACCTTTTCTTTTGCTTCAATTGCTTGGTGTAATCCATCAGAATAACGTCTTCCTTCCATAATACGTCCTGTTTGTTCATCAACAATCTTTACTTGATTGTTTATTACAACGTATTCTATATCTTTTTCAAATAGAGTGTAGGCTTTTAGCAATTGATTTATGGTATGTACTCTGTCCGATTGAACAGCATAGGATTGGAGTATCTTATCTTTCTTTTCTGCCTTTTCAGAAGGAGTTAATTCTTGTTTTTCAAGTTCTGCTATTTCGCTTCCAACATCTGTTAGCATATACATCTTAGGGTCTTCTCCCAAATTGGCAAGATAGTCAATACCTTTATCAGTTAGCTCAATTGAATTTACTTTCTCGTCAATAATAAAGTAAAGAGGGTCATCTATTTTGAACATTTCTTTACTTTGGTCTTGCATAAATTGATTTTCGGTTTTTAAAAGGAGTGATTTCATTCCCTGCTCACTTAAAAACTTTATCAAGGCTTTGTTTTTTGGAAGTCCATGATGAGCCCTTAACAGCAATATTCCTCCTTCTCTTTCATCTTCTTGGCTTCTTCCTTCTTTAAGTAAGTTCTTTGCCTCTGCAAGAATTTGAGTAACATAACTACGTTGCACATTGTATAATTTCTCAATTACAGGTTTAAATCTATCAAACTCTTGGTCATCTCCCTTTGGCGTTGGTCCAGAAATAATAAGTGGTGTACGAGCATCATCAATTAAAACAGAGTCTACCTCATCCACAATAGCGTAATTATGTTTCCTTTGAACTATTTCATAAGGATTATTACACATATTATCTCTTAGATAATCGAAACCAAATTCATTATTAGTTCCATAGGTGATATCTGCTTCGTAGGCGTTGCGTCTTTCTGGGGAATTAGGCTCATGTTTATCAATACAATCGACTCTTAGACCATGAAATTCAAACAACATACCCATCCATTCAGAGTCTCGCTTTGCCAGATAGTCATTAACAGTTACAACATGAACACCTTTACCAGCAAGTGCATTAAGATACAACGGCAAGGTTGCAACAAGAGTTTTACCCTCACCTGTTGCCATTTCAGCAATCTTTCCTTGGTGCAAAACAGTTCCACCAATAAGCTGGACATCATAATGTATCATATCCCACTTAATCATATTGCCTCCTGCCATCCAAGTATTATCGTAATAAGCCTTATCACCAACAATATTCACATTATCTTTTATTGCCGAAAGGTCTTTATCGTAATCACTTGCTGTAACCTCTACCTTATCATTTTCAGTAAAACGTTTGGCCGTTTCTTTAATGACTGCAAAAGCATCTGGAAGAATTTCATTCAAAACCTTTTGAGTTTTATCGTAGATTTCCTTTTCTAAGTTTTCTAATTTATCGTAAAGATGCTGTTTCTCGCTAACGGGCATATCAAGTTCATTATCTAATCTCTCTTTAATTACAGAAACCTCTTTTTCCTGAGTTTCAATTTCAGAAGCTATAATATCTTTAAACTCTTGTGTTTTTGCCCTAAGATTATCATTGGAAAGTGTTTTGATTGTTTCGTAAGCCTTTAAACAGCTTTCTAAGATTGGTTTTAATTCTTTTAAATCTCTTTGAGACTTATTACCGAATAATGATGCAAGAAAATTTGCCATTTTGATTTATTTTTCAGTTAGTTTGTTATCTGTTTCTAAAATTGGTTATTATCTATGTAAAATATTATATTTTCACAAAAACCATTCCTTATAATTTAATCTGCAAAAATAACATATTTATTTGTCAGTTTTGACAAATAAGCAATAAAACAATAGATAAAGAGAATTTTTGAATAAGATTTTTAAGTATTCTTTACCAATCTATAAAATGTTTCAATAGTATAACCCTTATAGGAAGCAGTCCAATTGACAGAAAAATATTTACTAAAATACTGCATAGCATTTTTATTAGCCCGTCTTTCTGACCACGAGTAGTAGTGCGAACTAACACCCGAAGGCTCGTTTGCCATTTGATGAGCTCTTATTGCACTTATCAGGCTGGGAACCCCTATTGCAAACAAATAAAACACTCCAAACAGCCTGCTATCTATTGTATGACCATATTCATGCATAAAAAAAGGCTCAGAAATAACCTCTTTCTTAAAGGAGTTTTCTTGTCGATTGAAAGTATTTATATTAATGAAGTTACCAAGTGATATACCCAAGTTATAATGTTGATTATACTTTATAATATACCCCACTCCACAAAAGAACTCCACCTTATCTACTTGCCAAAAAATATTTTTAATTTGCGAATAAATATTGCCTAAACAAGTTTGCAGAATTTCCCAAGTATGACGCAATATTATAGTGATAATGCCATAAACAACACTCTTATTCTTGTCTATTGTAAGATTTATAAGGAATATTTGCAGGGCGTTTCTAAGAATAATAGTATCTTTTTTAATAAAATAGTAAACCATTCCACTTAGAATAGATATCAAAGTAAGAGCAATTAGAATTAGAGAGTAAATGTAAAATATTATCAAAGCTCCTCTTTTTGTTTTGGCAAAAGTAATAAAACTTCTCTAATTATATCCAATAAACTCTAAGAAATTAAAGCATATACTTTTCTACTTCCCAACAATAACCTTTCCACTAATGGTTTTGCCGTTAAGAGATACATTATAAGTATAAGCTCCTGCATTAAGATTTGAGACATCAACCCTATTTCCATGCTTAGCACTTAGTTTTGCTTTCTTAACCAACTTGCCTTGCATATCAAAAAGCTCAATTTCTGCCTTTGAGAAGTTTGTCGCTTCAATATCAACATAGACATAATCCCTTGCAGGATTAGGATAAACCTTTATTTGTTCTTTCTCTCCTGTTTCAATATTAGTTAAGCCTATTAAACCTTTTGGATTAAACTTTATTAGCCATGCTGTTACATTATAAGGTGAAAAAATATAACCAGTTGTTGCCATAATAACCTCTCCATCATCTGTAATCTTCATCCCTCTAACATAATTATCTTTTATATAATCACTTGGAAATGTAAGTTTGTATTGAAAATTAATATTACCTATTGAACTAAAATTTAATAATGTCAAGCCATTATCTACATAGTGAGTATAAATGGAATCGGTGTTATTAAATACAAATCTATCTTTGCTAAAATCTTCATTATTTTGTATATCAACTTCATTTGTTATATTATAAGGAGGAATAATTGTACTAATAATTTCTTTGGTATTTTTATTATATATATTAATTTTTACTTTACCTATAAGTTCGATTAGACCTGCAAAAGTTGTATCATTTATTGCTATTATGCTAATGGGAAGATTACTAATAACTATACCTGTAGATATAGTATCAAAAAATGGACCTCTTGGAATACTATCTTCAATTTCTAAGGTTTCCTTATTAATATATGAAATACCATCATAATTAAAATAACCATCAAGATATTCTGGTAAATTTGCAACTTTTTCTAAAAGCAAATGTTCTCCTACTTCACAAATACGAAATGGTATTCCTCTTGCTTTAAGAGAGTAAATTTTTGAATTCAATATATTTCCTAATGTATCAATAAGAATGAATTTAAGTGCATCCGCACCTTCACTGGAAGGGTATTTAGTTTGTGTAACAATTAAAAATTTATTATTGGTCAATTTCCTATAACTAATGCTTACAGAACTGTTCCGGTTAATCCATAGAGAATCTCCATTGTTTTTAACCCATAAATCTTTATCAATTATATTATTTCCGTTTCTATCAAAACATCTAAATTTTAATGTATCATCATGTAAAAAACTTATACGATAAAATTTATCATTAATTTTATTTTCAAGAGATTTTAATACAATTGGTGGGTAATTTATCATTGTGCTTGAAATAATATTCAAATCTTTATCTAACGATATAATTTTAGAATTTTCAAGGGTTTGGTCAAAATATGATACCCAAATAGTATCGTCATCATAATTATTTATTAAAGAAATTTCTGGCATATCCCCAGTAAATTCATTTGCTTTAAATTTATCATTTCGGTAAATTTCTGTATAGGTTTGTGCATTTGCACTTACAGCAAAACACGTAAGTATAAGGAATAATAACTTTTTCATAATAAAAATATTTTGATTTGATAGGTGCAAAGTTATACAAAAGTCTTTGATATCTCAAAATAAACAAGGCTTATTTTAATGACTATCAAAAAAATATTGAAAAAAGTTAAGCTAATTTAAAGTATCTAATGCTTTGAGGATAAAAGAATGGATATTATTATTGGA
Source organism: Bacteroidales bacterium UBA5371 (assembly GCA_002407855.1). Taxonomy (GTDB): domain Bacteria; phylum Bacteroidota; class Bacteroidia; order Bacteroidales; family P3; genus UBA10566. The sequence goes on along the minus strand of DHPF01000006.1, from coordinate 57,742 downwards.
TAATTACCTTTCCACTAATGGTTTTGCCGTTTAGAGATATATTATAAGTATAAGCCCCTGCATTAAGATTTGAAACATCAACCCTATTGCCTTGCATAGCACTTAGCTTTGCTCTCTTAACCAACTTGCCTTGCATATCAAAAAGCTCAATTTCTGCCTTTGAGAAGTTTGTCGCTTCAATATCAACACAAACATAATTCTTTGCAGGGTTAGGATAAAGATTTATTGTTTCTTTCTCTTTTGTTTCAATATTCAATAAGTCTAAATTCCCATTATGAGAGTATCTAAGTAGCCAAGAATTAGAGATATCATAATTAATTGTTGAAGATACATCAACAATTACTCCTCCATCTCTTGTTGCAGTAACCCCATTTATCTCTCTACGAAGATTGGGTTGATAATCATTAAAAGTATATCTATAATTTAAACTGCCATCTATCTTAAAGTTAAATATCTCTATTCCATTAGAAGCATAATTATATGGATTAGCATCTATAAGTTGATAAACAAAAAATATTGAATCCTCATTAACAAAATCTATCATCAAATTATGATAAAGCTCTGCATTAATCCAATGAATCATAGAAGAATTAATATTGTAATAATTATTAATAACAGTTTTATCTCTCGTGTTATATATCAATATTAACACCATATATACCATTAATCCCACAAATTATTGAATCATTAATGGCTTTAATATACATATAGTCTTTATCTACATTAATACTATCTACTAACTCCAATGAGTTTTTATTGATATAATATAATTTATACTCTAATTGTGTTGTATTAGTCCCATAAGCCACTCCACTAATTAAAATATTATCTCCTTGTTCTTCAAATGAAAACTGATGTAATCGCTTGTCAATCTTATTATACCTCAAAACATTCCCAAGAGTATCCAATATTGTTATTTTAAAAGAATTTGAGTTCAATACACTATTCTCATCCATCATTTCTATACGAGGAGTTGAAACAATTGCAATCTCTTTTGATTGTTCAAAAAATAGATAACGATTATTCAAGTAAATAAAACTATCATCTATATTGACATAAGACTCAGTCCTATTCACAATATCATAATATATAAATGAGATTGAATCGGTAATAAATATTTGATTAAAGCTTGTATCATAATCATAATGAAAAGCAGTATTTAAAAGATATAGCTTATTCCCAAATTTAAATGCATAATCTCTATTATTTATTTCAAGAACATTCATCATCTCTAAAGAATCATTATAATTAACAAAATAATTATTAGCTGCCTTTGACCAATAATTATCGTTATCATAATTTATTATTTTATAATTTCGCCCTTGCTTATTACTTAACTCTTTTATCTGAACACTATCACTTAAATATGTTTGATTAAAAGTTTGTGCCTTAGAAGTGAAAGTGGCAAAACATAAAAGGTAAACAAATAATAACTTTTTCATATAAATAGTTTTTAATTTAATCTTGCAAATGTATAATATTTTAATCCAGAAAGCAATCTTTTTTCAAAAAAACTTAACTTAATTGAAAAAAGACTTGATTATATTTTACTGAAACTTGATTCTAATAAATTATCTTCAGAAGACAGAAAATTATCTTCTGATTTGGTTGAAGGTGTATTGATATACTCTAAACTAAAATCTAAGCTAAGAAATATATTATTGAATTTTCTCTTTCTTTTTGGTGTAAAGGTCTAAGGCAACTATGGCTGCGGTAAAAAACCAAAAAGGAACCGAGAGTTTATCGGTATCTAAGAAGTTATTTAATATACCATGTGTGTAGTAGGTTACAAGCGACATTGTTATAAATATTGCTAATTTGCCTTCTGTTTTATCTTGTGCTCTTTTATATACTTTTATGCCCGTGTAAATTACAACACTAAAAAGAATAATAACTGATAGCATTCCGAAGACTCCACTATCTGCCAATGCTCCAAAGTATTCGCTATGGGCATTTCCTAATATTCCGGCATTCGTGCTTATGGTTGAGAGTTGATATGACTTTTGGTAGCCAGCGTATTCAAATTGGTAGGTACCGGGGCCCCATCCAAAGAAAGGCTTTTCTTCAAACATTCTAAAAGCACAAAACCAACGGTTAAGCCTTTCTACATTGGAGGCATCGGTACTTATGTTGGATATTGAGCTTATATGCTCGGCTATGTTGCCTGAGGAGTCTTGAGAGTTTTTTTCAAGTATTTGGAGTATGGAGGTTTGAAAGGCAAAAAAGAGAAATAGTCCTGTTATTAGTATTGTAAGGATTAGTTTGAATTTGATTTTAAATTTGAGGATTAAATATATTCCTATTGCTGGTAATACGCTAAGCCATGCTGCTCTTGAATAGGAAAGAATTAAACCCATAAGGAATATTGCAAAGAGGGTAAAATAGAAGAGTTTCCCTTTAATTGTTGTTGTTTTGGAAAGCAGGAAATAAGAGGTCATTGTTAGAAACATTGCAAGTATGGCTCCATAGGCTGTGTGGTCGTTGTAGAAGGGTTGCATTATATAGAAAGAGTAGTCAAATTCAAATCCTTTAAGGGCAAATCCTATTGAGGCGTACATCACTACTACTACTAATGCCACAGCGTATGATAAGTACATTGTTTTGATATTCTTAAACTTGGCAAACAAAGGTATTGTTGCTAAAAAGAAAGGTATTATATACAATATTTTTGATACAAAATACTTTATTGAGACCATTGGTCTTACACTTGTTAAAGAGGTTATAAGCATCCAAAACAAATAGAAAAAAATAGCAAGTGTTATTGGGTGTTTAAGGATACGGAAGTCATAGCTCTCGTCAATCAGTGTTTTCAGGACAAAAGCAAGGGTGAATAAAATTAGAAGGGGTTCGGTTGGGAGAGTCATTACTGTGTTTTCATTCACAAGCATATTAATAGATAACGGAGTAAGAAGTGCTATGAGATAAAGAACTTTATCTAATTTATAGTAATAAATAAGCAGGGCTAAAAGTACAATTGGAATAAAGGCATAAGCATAGTATTCGTATTCAATATAGGAATAGCCTATTGCTATGAATAATACACAAAGGGTAAATATAATAATGCTTGTTTGTGCTTTATCATTAATTTTCCCCCACAATAAAGAAATTGGAGAAAGTAGTTTTTTGAGATAAGATAATATTTTATTAAGAATTTGCATCTTCTTTCTTGGCAGATGTTTTTTTGTCTCTAAGTATTAAAACAAATATTGCCAAAAGGGTGCAACAAATTCCTCCAACTAATGCTATAACTGAGCGTTTTGGCTTGTCTTTTAGCTCAGAAGCATACGCTGAGTCGATAATGAAATCTGTTGGAATATTGCTTTGTGCATCAACTCTGACTTGTTCGAGTTTTTCATCCCAAATTTTAAGAGTTTCTGTCTTTCTTTCTAATAGGACTTTCAAAGCAATTATATTTGGACCATATTGCCCAATTTCAGATATTTTGTTTTCTAATCTTGAAATTGCTCCCTGATTTCCTGATGCTATTTGTTTAGCTAATTCTTGGCTCATTCTATCTGACATCTTGTCTGGATCAAAAATCTTATGTTGCATCGATAAATCAGCAAATTCCTTAGCTAAGGAGTCTATATCTGCTTTAAGTTTTTGTCTGGAAACCGTAAGGGCACTAAGCAAAGAATCCATCTTAGCTTTTTTAATGTCGTTTCTTAGTGTCTGCATCTCAGAAACCATAAAATTGGCAATGTTTGCAGCATAAAATGGATCGGTATCCCAAACTGTTAGTTTTACTCCTAAGTTTTCTGTTCTTTTTATTTTAATGTTAGTTGAGAGTTTTTGACTAAGCTTATCACTTTTAGTTTGAGGATTATCTACATCTATTCCATAATGCTCTGCGAGATTAAACTTAATTATTGTTTTTGAAAGAATTGTGCTGGAATTGAGGAGTTCCAAAAGGTGTTCTGCATTTTTTTCTTTGCCATATCCCAATGCATCGTAATTATCCATTTGTGAGAGGACAGCCTTTGAAACAGCATTTGTTTCTGCTGGCATAATAGTAACTTGCGATTTATAGTAGTTCGGTAGTAATAAAGATATAAATCCAATAACTATTGCACTTGCAAAAAAAGTTATTATCAGAATAATTTTATGTTTTAAAACAAAGCTAATAGAGCTCTTCATTGTAAATTCGTTATTTGAATTATTTCCATTCATAAGAGTTATGGTTTTAATTTAGTACCCCCGAGCAGAATCGAACTGCTATTTAAAGTTTAGGAAACTTCCGTTCTATCCGTTGAACTACAGGGGCAGAACTTATTATTTTAAAGTTTTTATAGTTTTCTCTTTACTTCTATTTCATCGTAACCTTCAACAATGTCCCCAACTTTTATATCGTTGAAGTTTTCTATATTCAATCCGCAATCTTGTCCAATAACAACTTCTTTGACTTCGTCTTTAAAACGCTTTAACGATGCTAACTTTCCTGTGTAAATTACAATACCATCTCTAATGATACGAACCTTTGTATTACGATTTATCTTTCCATCCACACATACGCAGCCTGCAATTGTTCCTACCTTAGTTATTTTAAATATCTCTTTAATTTCTAAGTTGGCAACAATTTTTTCTTCTATTTCTGGTGAAAGCATGCCTTCTATTGCGTCTTTAATTTCATTGATGGCTGTGTAAATAATTGAATAAAGTCTAATATCTATCTGCTCTGTTTCTGCAAGCTTTCTTGCTCCTAAGGATGGACGAACTTGGAAACCTATAATAATTGCATTGGAAGCTGTTGCTAAAAGCACGTCTGACTCTGTAATTTGTCCTACTGATTTATGTATAACGTTTACTTGTACTTCTGGGGTTGATAATTTTAATAATGAATCTGATAATGCTTCAACTGAACCATCAACATCTCCTTTAACAATTATATCAAGTTGTTTAAAGTCTCCTATTGCAATTCTTCTACCTATTTCATCAAGTGTTATATGCTTTTGTGTCCTTAAACCTTGTTCTCTTTGGAGCTGAGTACGACGTGTTGCTAACTCTTTGGCTTCTTTTTCGGTTGCCATGACATTAAAATTATCGCCTGCTTGTGGTGCTCCATTAAGTCCTAAAAGAAGCACAGGAGCTGATGGACCTGCTTCTTTTATCATTTGGTTTCTTTCATTATACATTGCTTTTACTCTACCAAAGGTGGAACCTGCCAAAACAAAATCTCCTTGTTTCATTGAGCCATCTTGAATTAAAAGCTTAGCAACATAACCTCTTCCTTTATCCAAAGAAGATTCTATAACCGTTCCTTTTGCCCTCTTATTGGGATTACCTTTCAGCTCTAAAATCTCTGCTTCCAAAAGTACTTTTTCTAATAAAGCATCTATATTGATACCTTTCTTAGCTGATATTTCTTGACTTTGATACTTACCTCCCCATTCTTCTACCAATATATTCATATTAGCTAATTCGGTTTTTATCTTCTCTGGGTCGGAGTTAGGATTATCTATTTTGTTTAAAGCGAATATTATTGGAACTCCTGCGGCTTGTGCGTGATTGATAGCTTCTATGGTTTGAGGCATCACTCTATCATCACAGGCAATTACAATAATTGCAATATCTGTTATCTTTGCTCCTCTGGCACGCATTGCAGTGAAAGCTTCGTGGCCAGGAGTGTCTAAAAATGTTATTTTCTTTCCATCACCCAATTTTACTTCGTAAGCTCCAATATGTTGGGTTATTCCTCCTGCTTCACCTGCAATAACATTAGCTTTTCTTATATAGTCAAGCAAAGAGGTTTTACCATGGTCAACGTGTCCCATTACTGTAACAATTGGAGACCTTGTAATTAAATCTTCTTCACTATCTATTTCTTCTGTTTCTTCTAATGCTTCAACTACATCTGCACTAACAAACTCTGTTGTAAATCCAAATTCTTCTGAAATTAATTGAATTGCTTCTGCATCCAAACGTTGATTAATAGAAACAAACATTCCTAAGGACATACAAGATGAGATAATTTTTGTAACAGGAATATCCATCATTGTTGCCAATTCGTTTGCTGTTACAAACTCAGTTACCTTTAATATCTTTTGATTTTCTAATTCTTGTTCAAATTCTTGTTGGTGTTGTTGAGAAATAGTTTGTCTTTTCTCTCTCCTATATTTTGATGCTTTTGATTTGCCAGTTGAAGATAAACGTGCAAGAGTTTCTTTAATTTGTTTTTCTATTTCTTCACTATTTATCTCAACCTTCTTTAACTCTTTCTTCTGTTTACTAAACTTTGACTTCCTATCATCTCTTTTTGGTTTAGCTTTCGTACTATCTGGTGATGTAGGTTGTGTTTGTCCTTGCCCTGAAGGTTTAGTTTGAGTTGGAGTTTGTTTTATTCTTTTGCGTTTTTTCTTATTTTTCTGTTCTAAGCTTGTTCCTTCTGCCTTTTGTTGTGCAGCTGTAACAATTTGTTTTTTGGGTTTATTAAATTGAGTAAGGTCTATTTTCTCTTCTAATACCTTAGGTCCTGAAAGTACCACATATTCTGTTTGAATAAAGTTGTCTTTTTTCTCTTCTAAAACTTCTTTAACTTCTTCTACAATTGGCTTCTCTTCTACAATAGGTTTGTCTTCTACAACTTCTACTTTTTTAGCTAATGGCTTTTCTTTTTTTGGAGTTTCTTTCTTCTTGGATACTACTTCTTTTTTAGGATCTGTAGCTTTTGTTGTTGTAGATATTGCTTTTTGTTGTTCTTTCTTTTTTGATTGTTCTATCTTTCTTTTCTCTTGTTTTTCCTTTTCAAGAGTTTCCTTGGACTTCCTTGTTGGTTTAGTTTTAGAATTGATTGCACTAAGATCTATTTTTCCAACAATATTGAATGGAAGGGTATCATTCTTTTCTTCTTTTTCCTTATTTTCAGGAGCTTTTTCCTGTTTTACCTCCTCTTTTGCTTTTTGTGGTTTTACCTTAGTTGTTGGTTTTGGCTTTTCTTGCTTTACTTCTTCTATATCGGACTTCGTTTCTTTTTTAGTCTTCTCTTTTTTGGAAACAACCTCAACAATCTCTTCTGCTTTCTTTGGTTCAGAAAACTCAATAGTATTAGTCTTAATAATTATCTCCTCTGAGGAATGATCATCATATTTTTCTTCGGTTTTAACTTCTGCAAAAACATCTTCAACCTCAACAATTGTGGAAGTAGTTTTAGGAGCAACTAAATTTAACTTGCTTGCCTCTTCCTTAACCTTTCTCTCAGATTGAAAATCAGAAGCAAGAATATTATAAAGCTCGTCGTCAATTTTAGTATTAGGATTATTGTCTATCTTTTTACCCTTCTTGGCAAGATGCTCTACTAATGTTGATATCCCAACGTTTAATTCTTTTGCTACCTTACTTAATCTAATTGTTTTATTTTCTTCTGACATTTATTATTTTCTTATTTGGTATTCTGTTGAATGGTTTAATTATAATATTTATTATATCAAAAAAACTTAGTCTTCAAATTCTGCCTTTAAAGTTTTTAATACTTCTTCAATTGTTTCTTCCTCCAAATCTGTTCTATCAACCAATTCTTCTGCACTTAATGCCAATACATCTTTAGCTGTATCACAACCAATAGATTTTAACTCTTCAATTATCCATTCCTCAATTTCATCTGCAAATTCATTCAAATCCACATCTTCATAATCCATATCACTATCACTATACACATCTATTTCGTACCTTGTAAGTTTACTTGCTAACTTAATGTTTGCTCCTCCCTTACCAATAGCTAATGAAACTTGGTCAGGATGCATAAAGACCTCTGCCCTATGGTTGTCATTATCCAAAGAAATAGAACTTACTTTTGAAGGACTCAATGCCCTAGTTATATATAGTTCTATATTTGGAGTAAAATTAATAACATCAATATTTTCATTTCTCAACTCTCTAACAATGCCGTGAATCCTACTTCCCTTCATCCCTACACATGCTCCAACAGGATCTATCCTATCATCATATGATTCCACAGCAACCTTAGCTCTTTCACCAGGCTCTCTAACAATATCTTTAATTGTAATAAGCCCATCGTAAATTTCTGGCACCTCTTGTTCAAGTAGTCTCTCCAAGAAAACAGGTGAGGTTCTTGAAAGAGTTATTTGAGGAACTCCATTCCGCATTTCAACTTTCAAAACAACTGCTTTGAGCGTATCCCCTTTCCTGTAAAAATCACCAGGGATTTGTTCTGTTTTAGGAAGCGATAATTCTATCTCTTCTTCGTCTAATACCATTATCTCTCTTTTCCAAACTTGATAAACCTCACATACTACAACTTCACCTATTTTATCCTTATACTTAGTAAATATATTTGCTCTTTCGTAATCTTGAATTTTGGCAGCTAAGTTTTGGCGAATTGCAAGAATGTCTCTACGAGCAAAGTCTGCGAATTTAATTTCTTCTGAAAGCTCTTCTCCTATCTCAAAGTCTGGTTCTATCTTAATTGCATCTGAATATGCTACTTGAATATTTTCATCCTCAACAGCACCATCTTCAACAATTTCCCTACTGCGCCAAATTTCCAAGTCTCCCTTATCAATATTAACAATAACACTAATATTTTCATCAGAGCCATATTTTTTTGCCATCAATGTTTTAAAAACATCTTCCAAAATACGCATTAAGGTTTCTCTTTCAATATTTTTAAACTCTTTAAACTCCGAAAAAGTATCAATCAAATTTAAGTTTTCCATAATTAAAACTATACTTATATTTTTAGAATAAAATTATTATTTTTCCCTCTTTAATATCACTAAAACTTATTTGTTTTTCAGTAGCAATATCTTTTTTATGTTTTGTTTTTAACCTTATGAGAACTTTATCTTCATCAGCAGCAGTCAATTCGCCTTCAAATCTTTCATTCTCAAAGGTTGTTATTTCTATATTTCTTCCAATGTTTTTCTTATATTGACGCATAAGTTTCAACGGTTCTCCAACACCAGAAGATAAAACATTTAATTCAAAGTCTTCAGCTTCTCTATCTAATCGTTTCTCAACAAAACGAGATAAATTTATACAATCTTGAATCTTAACTCCATTATCTCCATCAATAACAACAGAAATCTTATTATCTTTTCCAATTTTCAAATCTATTAGAAACAAATCAGAGTCTTTAACTTGCTCTTCAATTATCTTTAAAATTACTTCTTTATCAATCATTTAAACTCTAACTATAATAAAAAAGAGGACTAAATAGCCCCCTCTCTTACTTCTTTTTCGGTTGCAAAATTACTAATTATCTTTGATTTACCAAGAAATAATAAAAAAAATATCAATAATATTAGTTTTCTGTTGATGGAGTTTCTGTATTTTTTGCTTCAAACTCTCTTATTATTTCTGTCTCGTCTGACATTTCCAACATATAAAGCATAATATCTGCATCGTTTGACATTGAAGAATTAGGATATTCTTTCTTAAATAAAATGTATGCCTCTTTTGCTTTTTCTTTATTATTACAAGCTTGTTCATAAACAACACCCATTTTAAACTTCGCTAATTCGGCAATCTGTGAAGAAGGGAAATCGTCAATTAATCGCTCTAAATAACTAATTGCTCTATCGCAATATTTAACATTAGTACAAATATCTGCAGCATTATAAAGAATAGTCATAGCATTAGTATCTTTTGGGAAATCTTCAATAAAACTATCATACATATTAAGTAAAGAATCTGCTCTTGATTGTGAGATTGCCTTAGCATCAATTAGGGTTTGCTTTTCCAATTTATTAATTTCTTCCAATCTACTTTCTTTTGTTGGCTTACAACCAATAAAAACAAAAAGTACTATTGCTAATAATAAATATTTTTTCATCTTTTTAAATTTTATTTTCTTCCTACTACCGGACGTTTCATCTTATAACTTGTTGCTATCTTCCCATTTGAAATATCATTTAACTTCCTTTTCAATAGTGTTTTCCTAAGAGAAGAAAGCCTATCAACAAAGACCTTTCCTTCCAAATGGTCATATTCGTGTTGGAAAACCCTTGCCCTTGCTCCCGAAAGAAGCTCCTCGTGCTGATTAAAGTTCTCATCATAATAGCGAACTAAAACATTAGAATAGCGGCTAACCTCTTCATGAAGTTCAGGCAAAGACAAACAACCCTCTTCAAAAGACCATTTTTCTCCACTTTCCTCTAAAATCTCTGGATTAATAAATACCTTCTTAAAACCCTCTGCCTCTGGATAGTTTTCTTTTAAGCCATCGGCATCAATAACAATTAAACGAATTGATAAATCTATCTGAGGAGCAGCCAGACCAATGCCCGGTGCATTGTACATAGTCTCAAACATATTCTCAATTAAACTTTGGAGCTGGGGATAATCCTTTTCAATTGGTTTTGCGACCTTTCTTAAAACAGGATTGCCGTATCCTACAATTGGTAGTATCATATTGTCTTCTATTCTTTTTCTTAATTCATATAACTCTGCAACAAAATAACAGCACTTATAGTATCTACTAATGCTTTATCTTGACGCTGCTTTTTCTTTGCTCCAGAAAGAAGTATGGTTTGTGAAGCAATCTTTGATGTAAAACGCTCATCAACTCTTATAATCTTTTTTTCTGGATATCTCTTCTCTAATTCTAAGACAAAAGGTTCAATATAAACGCTACTTTCACTTAAAGTATTGTTCATCTGCTTTGCTAAACCAACAATAAATTCATCAACAGTTTCTTTTTTAAGATAATCGTCTAAGAATTCAAAGAGTTTATCTGTTGCAACAGTGGTTAAAGCAGTCGCAATTATTCTTTGATTATCACTAACAGCCAAACCAACACGCTTTTTGCCATAATCAATAGCCATTAATCTGCCCATATTATTTTATACGAAGAAAATGAGGGCCATATCTTTCAAAAGCAGCCTTCTCCAACTCTTCTTGTGCAGAAGGGTGAGCAATTGAAATTAACAACCGAGCTCTTTCTTGTAATGACTTTCCATAAAGATTAACAGCTCCGTATTCAGTAACAATCCAATGTACATTATTTCTTGTTGAAACAACACCTGCCCCCAAGGTAAGAGTATTTGCAATCTTACTAATCCCTTTATTTGTCATTGAAGGCATTGCAATAATTGGTTTTCCCCCTACTGAACGAGAAGCACCACGAATAAAATCTATCTGTCCTCCTGTTCCGCTATAAAACTTTGTTCCAATACTATCAGCACAAACCTGCCCTGTAATATCTATTTGCAATGCAGAATTAATTGCGGTCATTTTGGGCTGTTGTGCAATAATAAAAGGATCATTTGTATAGCCAACATCCATCATAAGAACCATTGGGTTATTATCAATAAAGTCATAAACTTTTTGTGAACCCATCAAAAATGTTGAAACTATTTTGCCATTATCAAGTTTCTTGTTTTTACCATTTATAACTCCCTTTTCCACCAAATTCAAAACTCCATCCGCAAACATTTCGGTATGAACTCCTAAGTCTTTATGAGAGCCTAACTGCGAAAGCACCGCATTAGGAATTGCCCCAATACCCATCTGCAAACAAGCACCATCTTCAATCAATTCAGCACAATGTTTTCCTATTAGAATTTCCTCAGAAGTAGGCTCTGAAAAATGTGCGGGTATTAAAGGAGTATTATCTTGAACAAAGATATCAATCATAGAAGCAGGAATTAACGCATCACCCAAAGCACGAGGCACACAAGGATTTACGACAGCAATCACTGTTTTTGCCATTTCAATAGCAGCCTTTGTGGCATCAACACTTGTTCCTAAGGAAACATAACCATGCTTATCTATTGGAGAAACTTGAACCATTGCCACATCAACAGGAATATATCCTCCACGATATAGCTTTTGTGTTTCCGACAAGAAAATAGGGATATAATCAGCATAACCTGCCTGAACACCCTTTCTTACGTTAGCCCCAACAAAAAAAGCTTGATGAAAGAATATACCTTCAAATTCCTTTTCCACATAAGGAGCTACTCCTTCGGTATGAAGATGATGAATTCTTACATTTTCAAATTCTTTTCTCCGTCCTCTTTCACACATAGCATCAACCAAACATTGAGGAGTTGAAGCAACAGAAGAAAGGTGAATATGGTCGTTAGATTTGATTACCTTTACAGCCTCTTGGGGAGTAACAAATTTATATGTAGAGTGTTTCATAATATTGTACCTTGTATTTTGATATTTTTTAAACTTGACTTGCAAAATTAGCTAAACCTTTTGAGATAAAAAAACATTTTCATAAATAAAGTAAAAACAGAATAAAGTGATAATTTATTGGAATCAAATTTCAATAAATTAGAATCAAGAGTTAATTTACTGAAATTAGATTTACACATTCATAAGTCAAATCTATTGAAGCGCAAACAAAAAATAAATTTAGAGAATAAAGACAGAAGTGACTCTAATTAACACTCATTGTTGAAAACTTCTTTTTATCATTCTCTTATAAATAAAATTAACTACTACTTTTGCAACCATAAGATATGGTTCTTTTAAACTTATTTATAGTTTAAAGATTAAAAGGGAATGTCGTGAAATTCGGCAACAGTTCCCGCTGCTGTAAGTTTTTATCTCTTAGAAATAGGAGGGTTTTAATTATCTTTTGCCACTGACCATAAAAAGTTGGGAAGGCTTTTAAAACCAAAACAAGTCAGAAAACCTGCCTTTCTTTGTTTTATTATTAATTAGTCGGCTCGGGAAAAGCCTTCATAAAAATTATACTATATGAATAGTTCTGAATTATTTATTATCAAAAGAGATGCAACAGAGGTATCTTTTTCTATTAACAAAATTAAGAAAGCTATATCCAAAGCTTTTTTGTCGGTTGGTGGATTTGCAACAGAACAAATCCTAAGCGATATTCTTAGTCGCTTAAATATATATAATGGGATAAGTGTAGAGGAAATACAAAATCAAATAGAAATTGCACTTATGAGCGAGGGCTATTATGGTGTTGCAAAATCATACATGCTTTACAGAGAAAGACAACGAGAGGATAGAGATACAAAAAACAAATTAAAGTTTCTGATAGATTATTGTAATGCTCAAAATCCTGCAATTGGTAGCAAATATGATGCAAATGCAAATGTTGATAACAAAAACATAGCAACATTAATCGGAGAAATACCTAAGCAGAATTTCATACGTCTTAATAGGAGATTCTTATGTGATAAAATAAAAGAAATGTTTGGTAAAGAGATTTCAGACAAATATTTAGAATTATTAAACAAGCATTTTATTTATAAAAATGATGAGACTTCTTTGGCTAATTATTGTGCAAGTATTACTATGTACCCTTGGCTTATCGGCGGAACTGTTTCTATTGGAGGTAATTCAACAGCTCCAAGCAATTTAAAATCGTTTTGCGGAGGTTTTGTAAATATGGTATTTATGGTTGCAAGTATGCTTAGTGGAGCTTGTGCTACACCTGAATTTTTGATGTACATGAACCACTTTATAGGTTTAGAATATGGTAATGATTACTATCTAAGAGTTGATCAGGTGGTTGACCTATCAAATAAAAAGCGTACTATTGGCAAAATTATATCTGATTGTTTTGAACAAGTAGTTTATTCTATTAATCAACCAACAGGAGCAAGAAATTTTCAAGCTGTATTTTGGAATATTTCATACTATGATAAGTATTATTTTGAAAGTTTGTTTGGCAATTTCTTTTTCCCTGATGGGAGTAAACCTCATTGGGAATCTCTTAGCTGGCTGCAAAAATACTTTATGATTTGGTTCAATCAAGAAAGAAACAAAACTCCTCTTACTTTCCCTGTAGAAACAATGGCTTTATTGAGCAAAGATTCTGACCTTATGGACAAAGAATATGGAGACTTTACCGCTGAAATGTATAGTAAAGGTCATTCTTTCTTTACTTATACAAGCAATAATGCAGACTCATTAAGCAGTTGTTGTAGGCTTAGAAATGAAATACAAGACAATGAATTTAGCTATACGCTTGGAGCAGGCGGAGTTTCAACAGGCTCAAAAAGCGTCTTAACTATTAATCTTAACAGATGTATTCAAGAAGCCTCAACAAAAGGACAAGATTATTTATTATTTTTAGAAGATATTGTGGATTTAGTACATAAGGTGCAGTTAGCATATAATGAAAACTTAAAACTCCTACATAAAAAGGGCATACTCCCTCTTTTTGACGCCGGATATATAGACATTGGACGACAATACTTAACAATTGGTGTTAATGGCTTAGTTGAAGCTGCTGAATATTTAGGAATAGAAATTAGTGATAACTATAATTACTTAGAATTTGTACAGAATGTTTTAGGTTTAATTGAACGTTATAATAAAAGATATAAAACCAAAGATTTGTTATTTAATTGCGAGATGATACCAGCTGAAAATGTTGGAGTAAAACATTCTAAATGGGATAAAGAAGATGGTTATATTGTAAAACGAGATTGTTATAATAGTTATTTTTATATCGTTGAAGATAATAGCTTAAACATATTAGATAAATTTCGTCTTCATGGCAAAAAATACATAGAACATCTAACTGGTGGTTCTGCTTTGCATCTAAATTTAGAAGAACATTTAAGTTTCCTTCAATATCGTCATTTATTAAAGGTTGCCGTTATTGAAGGATGTAATTACTTTACCTTTAATATTCCTAATACTATCTGCAATGAATGTAATCATATTGACAAAAGATATTTGAAAGCGTGTCCTAAATGTAAAAGTGAAAATATAGATTATCTCACAAGAGTTATAGGATATATGAAACGCATAAGTAATTTTTCATATCAAAGGCAACAAGAGGCACAAAAAAGATATTACAATAAATCCAAAGAATTAGTACAATGATAAAATATGTAGGGTATGACATTGTTTTTAGTGAAGTACCTAATGAGACAACTCTTGCTTTTAATATTTCTAATTGTCCTAATAGATGTGTTGGTTGTCATAGTCCATATTTAATGGATGATATCGGAGAATATTTAAATCAAGCTGTATTACAAGAATTGTTATTAAAGTATAAAAACAATATAACATGTGTTTGTTTTATGGGAGGAGATGCTTTTGTGAGAGAAATTGAGCAATTGGCTATTTACTTAAACAATCAAAACATATTTCCTGTAAAGATAGCTTGGTATTCTGGCAAGGAAACTCTCCCAGAAGACTTTCCTTTGAAGTATTTTAATTATATCAAATTAGGTGGATACAAAAAAGAGCTTGGAGGTTTAAAATCTAAACAAACCAACCAAAAACTTTATAGAATTAATAAGGGAGAAGAATTAGTTGATATTACCTATTATTTTTGGGATTAAGCCTTATTATATAAATCTCAAGGACAATACCATCTTAGAGTTAATCTTTTTATGTATGCAAAACAAATTTACTAATAAGAATAAAAACTCCTGCTCCTGCCAAATAGCCTATCAATGCCCAAAGAGTAATTTTCTTTAAGTACCATATAAAGTCTATTTTCTCCATTCCCATTACAGCAACACCCGCAGCAGAACCTATAATCAAAAGACTTCCTCCTGTTCCAGCACAATAGGCAAGGAATTCCCAAAAAGCTCCATCAACTGCAAAATGATAAAGCTCTGGATTAGCAGCAATCATTTCAGGAGTTGCAATAGGATACATGCCAATTGCAGCAGCTACTAATGGAACATTATCTACTATTGCAGAAATGATACCAATTAGGATATTTATCACATAAATATTTCCTATCTTATCCAATGTTTTTGAAAGAAGTTCCAAGTGTCCAGCTGTTTGTAGACAAGCAACTGCCATAAGTATCCCAACAAAGAATAGAATTGAAGAGATATCAATCTTAGATAGAATTGAAGGGACATTGAGTTTGGAGTAATTATTTGCGTTAGTCTTATGCATAATCTCAGTTACTACCCACAAAAGCCCTAATCCAAAGAAAATTCCTAAATAAGGAGGGAGATGAGTAATGGTTTTGAATACTGGTACAAAAAGAAGTGAACCTACTCCTAAGAAAAAGATTAAATTACTTTGTTTTGTTGAAATTGTAACCTCATTACTTGATTCAGAAATCATTTCAGGGCGTTTCACATCTCCTTTTAGGATGAAAGTAATGATTGAAAGTGGCACCAACATTGAAATTAAAGAAGGAATGAATGTTTCTAAAATAATCTTCATTGCTGTAATATTTCCTTTAATCCATAACATAATGGTAGTTACATCTCCAATTGGGCTCCATGCTCCTCCTGAATTTGCAGCAAGAATCACCATTCCGCAGAAAAACCAACGGTCTTGCTTGTTTTCAATAAGCTTTCGGAGCAAAGCACACATAACAATTGCAGTTGTAAGATTATCTAATACTGCCGACATAAAGAAAGTCAGAATACTAATTATCCATAAAAGTTTTCTTTTGTTGGTTGTATTAATTTTCTCTGTAATTATTCTGAAACCTTGATGCGAATCAATTATCTCAACAATTGTCATTGCACCTAAAAGAAAGAAAACAATCTCAGCAGTTTCTCCTAAATGTGAAATAATTTCTGAATGTTCAAATCCATCTCCAAAGAGGGAGAAGACACTCCAAAGCACAACTGCCAACAATAGTGCAGATGCAGATTTGTTAATTTTTAGTGGATGTTCTAAGGCTATAAAAGTGTAGCCCAAAACAAACAATATAATCATTAAGATAAAATAGCTCATAGTTATTTTTGTTTAAGTTAATAAATGCATTAAAAATTTGTTCAAAGAAACCCTTTATGGATAAAAGAGAATCTTTGAACAAAATCAATATAGATATAACTCTTATGGATTAGGTGTGTAAAATAAATTTACTTATCAATATAAATACACCTGCACCTGCAAAGTAGCCAATAAGTGCCCAAAGAGAAATCTTCTTTAAATACCATATAAAGTCAATTTTCTCCATTCCCATAACTGCAACACCGGCTGCAGAACCAATAATTAATATACTTCCTCCTGTTCCAGCACAATAGGCTAAGAATTCCCAAAATGCTCCATCAACAGCAAAATGATAAAGTTCTGGATTAGCAGCAATCTGAGCGGCATCAGCAACAGGATACATACCTAAGGCTGCTGCTACAAGTGGCACATTGTCCACAACAGATGAAACCAAACCAATAATTATATCTATAATGTAAATATTTCCAAGCTTATCTAAAGATTTTGCAAGAAGTTCTAAGTGTCCAGCTGTTTGCAAACTTGCCACAGCCATTAATATTCCTAAGAAGAAAAGTACAGAAGGAACATCAACACGAGTGATAATGGATGACACATTAAGTTTTGAATAGTTCTCTTTGTTTGAAACATGCATAATTTCAGTTACAACCCAAAGCATACCTAAACCAAATAAAATTCCAAGATATGGAGGGAGATGAGTAATTGTTTTAAATACAGGAACAAAAAGAAGAGCTCCTACTCCAAGACATAAAATCAAAAGACTTTGCTTTGAACTTATGGTTGAAAGTTCACTATCATCGTTTATTTCTGGTCTTTCAACATCTCCTTTTAGCATAAATGTTATTGCAATTAAAGGAACCAAAAGAGAAACTAATGAAGGAATAAATGTTTCAGTAATAATTCCTAATGCAGTGATATTTCCTTTTATCCAAAGCATAATAGTGGTTACATCTCCTATTGGGCTCCATGCTCCTCCTGAATTTGCTGCAAGAATTACAATACCACAGAAAAACCATCGGTCATGTTTGTTTGCAATTAATTTACGAAGCAGTGCACAAATTACAATAGCAGTTGTCATATTGTCTAAAACAGCAGACATAAAGAATGTAAGAATCCCTATTATCCATAATAGTTTCCTTTCACTTGTTGTTGTAATTTTGTCAGTGATAATTCTAAACCCTTCATGTCTATCCACAATTTCAACAATCGTCATAGCACCTAAAAGGAAAAAGACTATTTCAGCCGTTTCGCCTAAGTGCATAAGGATTGTTTCGTGTTCAAATCCTGGTCCCATTAAAGCATAAACTGACCATAAAATTACTGCAAGCAATAAAGCTGATGCGGTTTTACTAATCTTTATTGGATGTTCCAATGCAATAGCACAATATCCAAGAACAAAGATTATAATCATAAGTACAAAATAAATACTCATATTCGTTTTTTTTGTTAATGTATTAAGTTAATTGTTATTATCTTCTTTTTTGTTGTTTTTGTCTCTGCTCTACTAATGTACGATTTTGCTTTTCTAATGCTTCCATTCTTTCTTGCCATTTTGATTTCTTAATTGGCATATTTTGATTTGCTTTCAATCTATCAAGAACCTTTTGTCCATTGATTGTTTTTCCAATAACCCAAACTTGCAAGAAGGTAAAGCACATTGAAATAAAATAGTAGTAGTTAAGTGCTGATGAGAATTTATTTAACATAAAAAGCATAAAGATTGGCATCAAATACATCATTACTTTCATCCCTGGCATTTGAGTTGTACCTTGCTGCTGTTTCATTGTCATTCGAGTATAGAAGATTTGGGCAATAGTCATTAGCAAACAGAATAAAGAAACATGAGAACCATAGAAAGGAATTTCAAAAGGCAGATTTAATATGGAGTCGTAGCTTGAAAGGTCGTCTGCCCAAAGAAATGACTGTTGACGAAGCTCTATTGAGGCTGGGAAGAAACGAAACATTGCAACAAGTATTGGGAATTGTAATAGCATTGGCAAACATCCAGCCATTGGATTAATCCCTGCTCGTTTATAAAGAGCCATAACAGCTTTTTGTTTTTCCATTGCTTGTTCTTGTTTTGGATATTTCTCATTTAGCTTTTGAACCTCAGGAGAAATAACTCTCATTTTAGCCGAAGAGGAATAAGATTTATAGGCAAGTGGGAAAAGAATAATCTTTACTAATATTGTAAGCACAAGAATAACAATACCCATATTCCAACCAAATCCTGAAAGGAAATCGAAAACAGGAATAATTACAAAACGATTAACCCATTGCAAAAGGAAAAAGCCCCATCCAAGAGGAATAATTTCTTCCATATCAATATTATAATCACTAATTATTCCATATTTATTAGGACCAAAGAAAAAGTCCATATTATATACGCTTTGTTTTTCATCTCCGTCAAAAGGTAAATTTAGTAATGATTGCATTGAACGAAGATAGGTGGAATCTTTTGCAGGACGGTTTTCAGTTTTAGTTTGCATTGTTGCCGAAGCAAAAGGAATACTATTGGTTATAATGGCAGTTGAGAAGAATTGCTGTTTGTAAGACACCCATTTAATTTGAATTCCGTTTTCATCTTTCTTATCATCTGTACCATTTTCTTTTAAGTAATCAACCTCATCTTTCAAAAGATAATAGATAGAAGAGTTATTACGCTCAACCTTTGCGTCTTTTTCCTGTACTCTCAAATCAGAATTCCATAACATTTCAATGGAACCTTGGTCTGTTACAATTCCTTGCAAGTTATTGAAAAGAATATTGTACCCAACCCTATAATCATCTCCTCTTACAACATAGTTGTATTCCAAAAAGCTCTCTTTCAAACTATCACTTAGAACCTTAGCTCTAAAAACTATTACAACAGAATCCTTCCCCTTAACACTGATTGGTTGAGTTATTGGTTTGTTATTTATTGTTGGTTCAAAGTACAAATCTTCTGTGCGTACTATATTTTGTCCTACAGAAAGATTTAATCCATAATTATTCTTATCAAATATCCTTACAGGTTGTTTGCTATAAGTTGAATAATTTTTAAGGGTTACTTGCTTAATCATAGCCCCTAAGGAAGAAAACTTAACCTCAATTAAATCATTTGAAATTGTGATTGTATCGTTATTTCCAATAGAAGATTGTGCAAATGCTCCAAATGAAGAAAGATTAATGGAATCTTGATTTAAAACATTTATGGAGTCATTTGATAATTGATTAATTGAATCTTGTATTTGAAGGGCTTTTGCCTCAATGGCTTTTTGTTCTGCAACCCTAATAATTGAATCTTGTTTAGCTTTCATTGCTGCCTTTTCCTCTGCGGAAGGTGCTGACCAAATGCCATAACCAATAAATACAGCAAAAATAAGTACTAAACCAATAATAGTATTCTTATCTAACATCTTTTTCTTTTGATAAAATTAAGTTGCAAAGATAAGAAAACATATATTACAATAAAGAATTATCAATAAAAATTTGGCTATTTAAAATATTGTTCGTTATTTTGCGAACTATACTATGGAATATTGATTATGACTAAAACTAATATCTTGACCGAAAAGCAAAATAACTTGATTAAGTTTGCCAAAGCAATAGGAAATCCCACAAGATTAAGTATTTTAATTTTTCTTTCACAACAAGAAACCTGCTATTTTGGAAAAATTCACGATGAATTACCAATTGCAAAAGCAACAGTTTCGCAACATCTAACCGAATTAAAAGAGGCAGGATTAATTCAAGGCGAAATTAAAGGTACAAAGGTTAAATATTGCATTAATAGAGAGAATTGGCAAATTGCCAAAGATACATTTAATGATTTTTTCTCTGCTTTAAAAGATAATATAGATAAATGTAATTAAATAAAAAACCTGATTTAAAAATGAAAAAACTAATCATTTTATTTATCATCTTATTCCCTCTTCTATCTTTTGCACAAGAAATAAGCGGGAAGGTTGTTGATAAAGAAACAAATAAAGTAATCCCTTTTGCAAATATTACAATTAAAGGTACAAGTATTGGAGTAACATCAAATGAAAATGGGATGTTTTCAATAAAACATACAACTACTGATAGTTTATTTATAGAGGTAAGCTTTGTTGGGTATGAGAAAGAGTTGAGATATATCCCAAAAGACAAGGAATATATTGTTTTTGCTTTATCCAAAGCAGCAAAAGAGCTTAAAAATGTAAGTATTGTTGAGCAAGCCACTGGTACAATAACAAATAATCAGCAGCCAGTATTTAATCAATATATTTCAGCAGAAAGAATAAAACGATTAGCTTGTTGCTCGTTAGCAGAAAGCTTTGAAAACAATGCAGCAGTTGATGTAGGATTTACGGATGCTGTTACAGGAGCCAAGCAAATTCAGATGTTGGGCTTGGCAGGTATTTATAGCCAAATTTTAGTTGAGAAACAACCTTCAATAAGACTTCTTTCCTCTACTTATGGTCTTAATTATATTCCAGGGCCTTGGTTAGAGGGGATAGGAATTTCAAAAGGTACAGCATCAGTTTCGCAGGGATATGAAAGCCTAACAGGGCAAATTAATATTGATGTAAAGAAACCTGAAAACCAAGAGAAGTTTTATTTTGAATATTTCACAAATGACTTTCTCAAACAAGAAGTAAATCTAAATACTTCTTTTAATATAAACAAATATTTAAAGTCTATTGTTTTGCTACATGGAGGAAAAATATTTATAAAAACAGATAGAAATAATGATAACTTTTTAGATATTCCACTTTCTAATTTATTAATTGGCTCTAATCGTTATTTCTATAACTATAAAGAAAGGATAAAGAGTCGTTTTGGCGTTGATGTTTTGTACGAAGATAGAATTGGTGGAGATAAACGATTTGATAAAGAAAAAGATTTTAATACTACTAATTATTATGGAGCAGTTATAAATTCCAAAAGAATACAAATTTTTGAGAACACAGGTTTCCTCCTTAACTCTTCAAAAAATAGTAGCATTGGAGTTAATGGTAATTTTGTATATCATCAATTCAACTCTCAATTTGGGCTAAGAGAATATAATCCTACTCAAATTAGTGGAAATTTTGATATAATTCTTAATTCTGACCTCTGGAACGACAAAAATAAAATCAATCTTGGATTAAATTCAAGCTACGATAAATTAAAAGAAAGTCTTTCAAACAAGAATTATATTTCGGGCTCACCCATAGATAAAGAGGAATTGGTTTTGGGAGCTTATGCAGAATATACTTTTAACGATAAGGAAAAATGGACTATTATGACAGGGCTAAGAACAGACTATAATACATTCTACGAAAAAACTATTCTAACTCCTCGGCTTCACGCAAAATACTCACCTTTTGAAAATTCGGCATTTAGAATTTCAGCAGGAAGAGGATTACATAGCGTTAATATTTTGCCTGAAAACATAAGCCTTTTAACTTCTTCAAGAATGCTTTATTTTGATGAAGAATTAAAGTTGGAAGATGCTTGGAATTATGGTATATCTTATACTCATAAATTTTTCTTTTCTAATGAAAGAAACATAGCTTTTTTAATAGATTTCCACAGAACTGATTTTACAGACAGGGTTATAATTGATTTGGAGCGAAGTGCCCAAGAGGCTCACTTCTATAATCTAAAAGGTAAATCCTTTGCAAATAGTTTCCAGGCAGAGGTTTCAATTACTCCAATTGAAGGGTTTGAAACGACAATAGCTTATGTGTTTAGCAATTCCAGAATAACAATTGATGATAAATTAGTTGAAATGCCTCTAACAGCAAAGCATAAAGGTCTTGTTTCATTGCACTATTCTACCAAATTTGATAGATGGAAATTTTCATTTACAACGCAATATCATGGCACAACTTCACTTCCTAACACCTCAAACAATCCAGTAGAATATCAATTAGGAAAAAGAAGTCCCGATTATTTTATTTTACATGCACAAATCACAAGAAAATTCAAGCGTATTGAAGCTTACATCGGCTGCGAAAACATTCTGAACTACACACAAAAGAATCCAATACTTAGTTCCGAAAATCCATTTGGACAATATTTTGATTCCTCAATTATTTATGCCCCAATAATTGGCAGACAATTTAATTTTGGATTAAGATTTAGGATTTCAAAATAATAACTATATTTGTAAATTGTATTAACATAGAAATTAAATTAAAATTATAGCCTTATGAAAAAATTAACACTAATCATTATTTCGGTATTCCTTACAACAAGTCTGTTTTCGCAAGAAGTTAAGAAAGATTTTATTGAGATTTTTTATTTCCATAGAACAGAGCGTTGCTTAACTTGTAATGCTATTGAAGAGAATATAAATTCCGTATTAGGCTCTACTTATAAGAAAGAGTTTAATAAAGGGGATATAAAGCTTAAAAGTATTGATTATGAAGACAAAGCTAATAGCTCCATAATTGAAGCTTACGAAATAGAAACTCCAACGCTTTTAGTTATTTACAACAAAAAAGATAAACGAGAATTTATTGATTTAACAGAGGATGCTTTTTCGTATGCACGTAGCAATCCTTCAAAATTTAAAAAGATATTAAAATCCAAAATCAATGATTTTTTTAGATAGTAATATTTCTCTATTCTATAAAATTTAGCTGTCTTGGTTTGAGTTTAATTAAACTTGATTTCAAGTTACTGAAACTTGATTCTAATTTATTGACTCTTGATTCTAATTTACTGAAACTTCGTTTTAATTTAACGAATCTTTGTTTTAGTATTATCTAATTAATACTTCTTTTTTCTCAAAGAAAGTAAAATTAACTTTACCATAATTTCTTTGTTCTAAAAACATTGGATTATCTTTAAAGGAATACTCTTTTGGATGTTCCAAAATAAATAATCCTCCCGTAGATACAAAATTATCCAAAACTAAATTAGGGATTATTGGAAATTGTTTTAAATCGTAGGGTGGGTCTGCAAAAACTAAGTCAAAGCTCAATTGAGAGCGTCCTAAAAAAACAAATACATCTTGTCTTAGAGCAAAAAGGTTATTTATTTTTAATTCGGCCTGTGTTTTTTTTATAAATTCAATACATCGTTCGTCTTTATCCACTGATGTAACTCTTTGAGCTCCTCTTGAGATAAATTCAAAAGAGATGCTTCCTGTACCTGAAAAAAGGTCTAAAACTGATATTTGTTCGAAATCTATTTGATTTCGGAGGATGTTAAAAAGACTTTCTTTTGCTAAATCGGTTGTTGGTCTAACCGGAAGATTGTGTGGAGTGTTTATTCGCCTTCCTCTAAACTGGCCTGCAATTATTCTCATTTGCAGAGCACAAGGAAATATTTCTGAATATCTAAGCCATCAAATTCTATCCCTACCTTTATGGTTTCCATTGGATTGGCATACGATACATTCTTTATGAATTTGCTTAGCATTTGTTTTTCTTCCAAGGTATAGGAACTACCCGTTATTAGAAAAGTTACTTCTGCAGTGTCTATCTGTAATTGGTCTAAGGTAAATATGATATGGTATATCATATCATTTTCATTTGTGAAGTTGAAAGAATTGCTTAGTACGAATTGTGAGCCTTTGTAAATAACAATATCACATACCTCTTCTCTGCGATGAAGTACTACGGTATTATTGGTTAGTTTAGATATTTCAAAGCCATATTCTGCCATTATTTGATGTTGGGAAAGAAATTCCGCCTTTGGCATAAGTATCTTTATACCTGAATTTTGGTACATTGGGGTCGCAAATACTGAAACTGTATCTAAACGATCTGATATGCTTTCAATAATTGTGTCTGTTCCTGTTATTAGGCTAACTGAACGAAGGTATTCTTTTGATTTTGTATTGTCGTAGAGTTTGTGTGGAATAAAAATATTTTTATTTGTTGGAGTTATTATTCTTATTTTATTGAAGTTAAACAAACGAATATCTACTTCTGCAAAGCATTTTCTTAGATTTGACATAACTGCTGTAATACCCGAATTCAAATCTACTTTAAATTCTCCTATTGCTTTCAGACGATATCTTTTGTCTATCAATGAAAAGAAAAATCCATCTGCACTCAAACAGATGGATAAATCTGTATCTTCTGATAGAATACTCTCATCTGTTTTAAGAAATTTTATTAGCTTAAAAGTATCCATATCTAATTATATTTTATTCCCAATTTCCATCAGTTATTGGTTGGGTAACGTCCCCAACTTTCCAACCTGGATAACGGTCTTTTCCTTCTAAATCGGCTTTCCAATTGATTACATCTTGCTCATTCATACCTTTTGTATAGGTCATTATTGGAGCTGTTGCTTCAAATGTAGGAACAGGGATACCGCTTCTTTGGATTATATCTGCTCTAATTTCGAAAACTTGATTGTCAGAAAAAGGGATATATTTCAAGTTCTTTAATTGGTCTTTATGAGTTATTAGACGTCCTTCCTCAATAAGCATTTCTAATGGATTTACTTGCACAGTATCTCTTTTTATAATGCCAGCTTTCAGAGCTTGTGCTTCTGTTAATGAATCTGGAACTACACCAAATTTCTTTACCATATTAACTCTACCAACTTCAAGGAATGTCATAAGGGAGTCTATATCGCTACAATATCTTCCATTAGTGCTTTTAAAGGCTTCTTGAATCGTTCTAATATCTTTTAGTTTGTTAATAACTTCTTCGGAACGTTTGTCGTATTCATTTTCAAACTTAACTGGACGCAGTATGCTTGCATATAAAACATAGGCTAATACAAGTATTGCTGCAATAAGTACAATTGAGATAATGGTTCTTGGTTTCATATTTTTTAATACATTTTTATTTTATAAAGAAAAAAACTATCTGTAATTGTCTGCAAATTTAGGATATTTTACTTGAAAAAGACCTAATTTAGAACTATTATTTTATTTATTTTGTTCAAGATGCTCTAAAACAATTTCAATATCAACATTTTGAGAAAGGACTTTTGTTAGCTTTTCCGCAAAATAAACTGAGCGATGTTGTCCTCCCGTACATCCAAAACATACCATTAGATGAGTAAAATTGCGTTTTGTGTAAGTATAAATACTATTATTAACCATATTCAAAGCATTTTCAAAAAAAGTATGAGCATCCTTTTCTTTATCTAAGAAATCTATTACTGCTTGGTCTTTACCTGTTAGGAACTTAAATTCAGGATAACGTCCGGGGTTATTAATGGCTCTACAATCAAAGACAAAACCTCCGCCATTTCCCGATAAATCATAGGGATAACCCTTCTTAAAAGAGAAGCTTTTTATTGTAACTTTAAGTTTTTGAGTAGAAATTTCTCTTAATTTAGAAGAAAGTATCATCTCTTTGAAAATAGCTTTAAGAGTAGGTATATTAATATTTAACTTAATGTTTTGTTCAAGCCATTTCAAATTATCCAAAACATATGGAATACTTTTTAAGAAATGCTCCTTCCTTTCAAAATAACCTCTAAATCCATAAGCTCCCATTGCCTGCATAATTCTAATATAAACAAAGCCATAGAAGAGATTTTTGAACTCTTTTTTATCAAATTCTAAGTATTTTTCAAGCTCCATGAGATATTTTTCAAGCAATTCTTCTCTAAATTCAGGTGAGAGATTAGCTTTAGCATCATAAAGTAAAGAAGCTAAATCATATTGTAATGCACCTTTTCGTCCTCCTTGAAAATCTACAAAAGAAATCTTAGAGCTGTCTACCATTATATTTCTTGACTGGAAATCTCTAAAAAGAAAATACTTATCATCTGCAAAAAGCAAAAAGTTGGTCAGAACAAGGAAATCATTCTCCAAATCCTGTTCGTCATATTCTATACCAGAAAGTTTTAGAAAATAATATTTGAAATAGTTTAAGTCCCATGCAATAGATTGTTTGTCGAAGGCTTTTCGTGGATAAGCATTAGAGTAATCAAAATTTTTACCCCCATTAATTTGAATTTTTGGTAATTCTTCTATAACCTTATAATATATTTGCTTCAAATCCTTTGTTAAAAACTTTCCTTCTTGTTGCAAAACTATTAAATCAAAAAGGGTTGTATTGCCTAAATCTTCAATAAGATATATACCTTTTTCTAAATTATCGGCATAAACTTTTGGAACAGAAATGCCTCTTTCAAAAAGTTGTTTAGCGTAGTCTATAAATGCAATATTCTCTTTTTTATCATTACCAAAAGCAGCCAAACAAGTAATTTTTTGCGAATAACATCTGAAATACTTCCGTGAAGAGCCATGTGCCGATATGGGTTCCATGCTATCAATCTCACAAGAAAAAGTCTTTAAAAATAAATCTCTAATCTCTAATTCCATTATCTCTGATTTCTTCTAATAATAACTCTGCCAAAGCAAAGTCTATTTTGTTAGTAATCTTAATATTCTCTCTGCTACCTTGAATCAAACTAATCTCATAGCCTAAACTCTCTACAACTGAACTATCATCAGTAAATTTGGCTTGATAATCCTGCGAATAAGCTTCTCTTAAAACTTTAATATTGAAACATTGAGGCGTTTGAACAAGCCAAACCTTATTTCTATCAAGAGTTGTGGTTTCGCTATTATTATCGGTATTGCTAACTCTTATAGTTTCATAAGGATTAACTGCTGATACAATATTTTCATTATTGGCTGCCCTAAAAAAAGAATTTCTAATTAAATCAACAGAAACCAAAGGTCTAACCCCATCATGAACACCAACAATTGCATTATCGTTTGTAATTGTATCCAAAGCATTTTTTACCGAAAAAAACCTCTGCTGTCCACCCTCAACAACACTATGCTTTATTTTGAAACTATATTCCCTGCATAGTAAGTTCCAATACCCTATAAAATCTTTTGGAAGAACTAAAATAATATTAATCCCTTCAAGAGCTTGGTTTACTCTCTCAATTGTCCTCATTAGAATAGGTTTACCTAAGAGAGGAAGGAATTGTTTTGGAATATCATTCTCCATTCTAAGTCCTTTGCCTGCTCCAAGCAAAATCATATAGTAAGGATTAGATGATAAGCATTGCATCTCCGTAGGTTAAGAACTTATATTTCTCACTTATTGCCTGTTTGTAGGCTTCCATAATTAATTCATATCCTCCAAAAGCAGCTGCAATCATAAGCATGGACGACATTGGTGGGTGGAAATTAGTAACAAATGATGAAGACACCCCAAAATCATAAGGAGGGAAGATAAATTTATTGGACCAACCCGAAAAAGGAACTATCCTATTAGAGATGGTTGTTGAACTTTCCAAAGCTTTCATAGTTGTTGTGCCAACACAACAAACCTTACTTTTTCTCTCTATGGCAGAGTTGATAATATTTGCATTTTCTTGATTGACATGCATTTCTTCGGAATCCATCTTATGCTTGGTTAAGTCTTCCACCTCAATAGGACGGAAATTACCCAAACCAGAATGTAAGGTTACATAAGCAAACTCACAACCCTTTATTTCTAAACGTTTAAGGAGTTGCTTTGAGAAATGGAAACCAGCAGTTGGAGCAACCACAGCACCTTCATTTTTTGCATAAATAGTTTGGTAACGTTCTTTATCCTCAGGTATAATATCTCTGATTTTTAGTAAATCATCAGGAATTGGAGTATTTCCTAATTTATGTAATACCTTATGAAACTCATCATGAGTGCCGTCAAATAGAAATCTAAGGGTTCTTCCCCTTGAAGTTGTATTATCAATCACTTCTGCAACAAGCTCATCATTATCACCAAAATAGAGTTTATTTCCTATCCTTATCTTTCTGGCAGGATCAACCAAAATATCCCATAAACGTGTATCGGAATTTATCTCTCTGAGTAAAAAGACAGCTATTCTGGCATTAGTTTTCTCTTTTGTTCCATACAAACGAGCAGGAAACACCTTTGTATCATTAAAGATAAAGAGGTCATTTTCATCAAAATACTCTAAAATGTCGGTAAACATTTTGTGTTGGATGGATTGCTCTTTACGATTTATGACCATCATACGAGAGCCATCTCTACTTGGAATAGGCTTTTCTGCAATAAGCTCCTTTGGCAAATTGTACTTAAACTGGGAAAGTTTCATATAAATATATTATAAAGTTAATTCTTAATTAGGAAAAACAACAAAAATGCAAAGATAATACCGAAAACAACTTTTGTCAAGCAATTTAACAATAATTATTCAATTTTCGCATTAAACCATTTGATAATAAATGTATTATTAATATAAATATTGTTTAATTGATAATAGGTTTTTGTTTAAGGGAGTAAAGTCCTAATAGACTTTCATACCTCAATCAATAGTAATTAACTATTACACAATTCAATTTACTTAGAAACAAACCTTGTTTAATTGAACATAAACTACATTAATTATTATGTAAATAAGGTTTAATTTTATCAACTCCTTATTTCAATAAAATGAATCCTTATTCTATTTTACGGAAACTTGATTCTATTGTGTCTAAATATGAATGACTTGGAAACAAAACTACCTAATATAATACATTATTATTAGGTAGTTAAAATTATAGTAATAAATAAAACCTGATTTATTACTAAAAATAAATCAGGTTTATCGAATATTTTTATTATAATGTGTTACTTATTTTTGTGGAGCATCTTTCACTACTTCAATTAGCTCTACTTCAAAACTAAGTAAACTTCCTGCTGGTAGTTCTGGGGAGTCCATATCTCCATAACCTAAGTCGGGATGTACCCAAATTTGATATGAGCCTCCCTCTTGCATAAGTTGTAAACCTTCTGCCATACCCGGTATTATGCCATTTAATCCCATAATAACAGGGTCTTGTCCTCTTTCGAAGGTGCTTTCTACAACTTTTCCATCTAATAATTTGAGACGATATTGTATCCTAACCCTATCTTGAAGTGTTGGGGTTTTGCCACTTCCTTGTTTGAGAACTTTGATTTGAAGACCCGATGGAGTGGTTTTAACTCCTTCTTTGGTTTTATTCTCTGCTAAGAATTTATCTGCCTTTTCACGATTAACTTTCCCCTTCTCTGCTGCATCTGATTTTTGTTTTTCTTGTATGCTTTGCTGAAACTTCATCATTACTTCCTGCATTTGTTCTTGTTTAATAATAAAGTTAGTGTCGCCTTCAAATGTTGTATAAAAAGCATTCATCAAAACCTCTGGATTGATTTCAATTCCATCTTGCTTCATTTGCATTCCCATATTAGCTCCCAAGCAATAGGATGCCGAGTCGGTTAAATTCTTTAAATCTCCTTTTGATACTTCTTTCTTTTGTGAACAAGCTGTAAATATTGTTGATATCATTACTATAAGTACAGCGGATTTTAAAACTATTTGTTTCATTTTATTTTTTGTTATTTGTTATTTAATTTCTATTTTTGCTTAATCTACTATATTTTTACAATATATTATATTGTATAGTGTTTTTCTTATTATCTTGTTTAATGTATTAGTAAAACAAGTTTGCAAAATTAATCATTATTTCTTTGCAATAGTCAATATTTT
Source organism: Bacteroidales bacterium UBA5371 (assembly GCA_002407855.1). Classification (GTDB taxonomy): domain Bacteria; phylum Bacteroidota; class Bacteroidia; order Bacteroidales; family P3; genus UBA10566. Next base: position 27,730 of record DHPF01000006.1, on the reverse strand, counting down.
ACAAAAAATTAATACCAAATATTTTCATCTTAAATAGATTTGTCGGATATTTGCAACCTAATTCACTTAAATGAGTATAAAATTAGGTATTTATATAAATTAGATTAGCAAAATGAAAAATAAGTATATTGATTTGATTGAGCAAACTTTTGAGTTTCCTCAAGAAGAATTCATTGTTGAAGACAACGAATTGAATTTCCATAACATTCCTCTTATGGACGTAATTAAGCAATATGGAACTCCATTAAAAATAACCTATTTGCCGAAGATTGGTGCTCAAATTCAAAGAGCTAAAAGGTTGTTTAACGTGGCTATTGCAAAGGTGGACTACGAAGGGACCTACAACTATTGTTATTGCACTAAGAGCTCTCATTTTTCATTTGTAATGGAAGAGGTCTTAGCCAACGATGTAAACATAGAAACCTCATCAGCTTTTGATATTAATTTAATTAATGAATTGCATCAGCAAGGCAAGATTAACAAGGATCAATACATAATTTGCAATGGGTTTAAGCGACCTCAATATATTGAAAATATAGGAGAATTGGTTGAGAATGATTTTACAAACGTTATTCCTATCATTGATAACAAAGAAGAAATAATGCTTTTGAACGAACACATCAACAAAGAATGTCAAATCGGGATTAGAATTGCAGCCGAAGAGGAACCTATGTTTGATTTCTATACTTCACGATTGGGTATTAGATATAATGATATTATTGATTTTTATAAGACCAATATTGCAACAAATCCTAAATTTAAACTAAAAATGCTTCATTTCTTTATTAATACAGGAATTAAAGATTCTGCTTATTACTGGAATGAATTGCAGAAATGTGTGAATTTATATTGCGAATTAAAAAAAGTGTGTCCTGATTTAGATTCTTTAAATATTGGAGGAGGCTTCCCTATTAAGAATTCCTTAGCATTTTCTTACAATTATGAGTATATGGCAGAAGAAATCTTAGCTCAGATTAAGGATATTTGCAACAAGCAAGAGGTTACAGAACCTAATATCTTTACGGAGTTTGGGTCTTTCACTGTTGGAGAGTCAGGCTGTATTTTATATTCTATTATTGATCAAAAGAGGCAAAACGATAGAGAGGTATGGTATATGATTGACTCTTCTTTTATTACCACACTTCCTGACACTTGGGGAATTGGTCAAAGGTTTATTCTTTTGCCAATTAATAAATGGGACAACGAATATCAAAGAGTATTTTTAGGAGGCTTAACTTGCGATAGTCAAGACTATTATAGTGCAGAAGCTCATTCTAATGCTGTTTTCTTACCTAAATATAGTAATGATGATAACGAGCCGTTATACATTGGTTTCTTCCATACGGGTGCATATCAAGAGTCGTTGGCAGGTTATGGTGGAATTCAGCATTGTTTAATTCCTCAACCTAAGCATATTATTTTAGGTAAGGACGAAAATGGAGAATGGTACACCAAGCTTTTTGCAAAAGAACAAAGCCATAAGTCAATGCTAAAAATCCTTGGCTACTAAAATATTCAATTGTTAATATATTCTATTGTTATTTCTCTATTGACTTATACATACAAACCTAATCTCTTCATTATAATTATAAATTTCTTATCTTTGCAACTTATTATTAAAACATAATTATAACATGAAAAAACTTAAATATTCAGGAAAAACAAGAACAGAAACTGACCTATTAGGGTCAAAAGAAATACCCGTTGAAGCATTGTATGGAATACAATCGCTGAGGGGTTTTGAGAACTTTCAAATTTCAAATGAGCACCAATGCGAATACCCTAATTTTATTAAAGGTTTTGCTATCACCAAAAAAGGGGCTGCAATGGCTAATCACCAACAAGGACTTTTAACAGATGATCAGTTTAATGCCATCTGCCAAGCTTGTGATGAAATTTACGAAGGAAAACACGACAACCAATTCCTTTCAGATATGATTCAAGGAGGTGCAGGCACCACTATGAATATGAATGCCAACGAAGTAATTGCAAATCGTGGATTGCAGATTATGGGTAAAGAATCTGGACAATATGAATTTCTTTCCCCAAATGACCATGTGAATTGTTCGCAATCAACTAACGATGCTTACCCAACTGCTTTCCATTTCGGACTATATTTAGAAACAGAAGGGTTAATTATAGCCTTAGAAAAGCTTGTTAATTCCTTAAACAAAAAAGCAAAAGAGTTTGAGCACGTAATTAAAATGGGAAGGACTCAATTGCAAGATGCTGTTCCTATGACTTTGGGACAATCATTTAAAGCTTTTGCCGATTCGCTAGATGTAGAAAAAGAGAGATTGATTGAAGAGAAAAAACATTTCTTAACAGTTAATATGGGAGCTACTGCAATAGGTACAGGCATTTGTTCTCAACCAGGATACAGCAAATTATGTATTGAAGCACTAAGAAAGATAACTGGATGGGATGTAAAGCTTACTAAAAACTTAGTTGAATCAACTCACGATACTTCTGTTCTGGTTGGACTTTCTTCACAATTGCGTCGTATTGCTTTAAAAACAATTAAAATTTGTAATGACCTTCGTTTGATGGGTTCAGGACCAAGAGCAGGATTACACGAAATATTTCTCCCAGAAATGCAACCAGGAAGTTCCATTATGCCAGGAAAAGTTAATCCTGTTATTTCCGAAGTGATGAACCAAGTATGTTATAAGATAATTGGTAACGATACAACTGTTATGTTGGGAAGTGAAAATGCACAATTGGAATTAAACGTTATGGAACCAGTTATGGTTTATGCTCTTTTCAATTCAATTTATCTTCTAACTAATGGTTTTAATACTTTAAGAGAGAAATGTATTGACAATATTAGAGCCGATGTTGAAAACTGCGAACGTCAAGTTAAACATTCAATAGGAATTGTTACTGCTCTTAATCCAATAATTGGATACAAGAACTCAACAAAGATTGCAAAAGAAGCTATGGCTACTGGTAGGGGTGTTTATGAATTAGTGTTGGAACACGACATTCTTTCAAAAGAAGACCTTGATACCATATTACTTCCTGAGAATATGATTGAACCTGTTAAATTGGATATTAAGCCTAAAAGATTATTGTAAATTAGAACTTGATTTGAGAAAATTAAATCTTGATTCTAATAAATTGTAATTTGAATCCATTTTACTAAAACCTAATTATAAGATATTCTTACCTCGGTAGGAATATCTTTTTTTTGGTTTTACCTATATTTTTTCTATTAGTATTTTAGAAAATTACTATCTTTGCAACTTATGGCAATGGAAGAAAAACACATAATTGATATTAGGAATAAGAGAGCGGCTTTTGAATACTTTTTTTTACAAACTTTTACTGCTGGAATACAATTATACGGAACAGAAATAAAATCTATTAGAGAAGGAAAGGCTAATTTGACAGATTCTTATTGTAGTTTTGTAAATGATGAGTTGTGGGTGAACAATCTTCATATTGCAGAATATAGATTTGGTTCTTATTATAATCACGAAACTAAACGAGCAAGGAAATTGCTCCTCAATAAAAATGAACTACGTAAACTAAAAACTAAAACCAAAGAAAAAGGACTTACTATAATACCTACATTATTGTTTATTGATAGTAGAGGATACGCCAAGTTGGAAATAGCTCTTGCAAAGGGTAAGCACTCCTACGATAAAAGAGAGACAATTAAACAAAATGAGTCCAAAAGAGAATTGGATAGATTAATGAAGAAGAATTATTAAAGAATAATATTCTAATAAAAAATTAAAAGAAAAAAAGAGATTTTAAAATAATAAAAATATACTTATTATGATTAGGAAGTTAATTAGCTTGGTTTTAGCAATACTTTTCGTTGTTAGTTCATTTTCTCAGACCATTCCCTTTGGTCAGGGCTATATAATTAATGGAGAGTTGAAACAAGAGAAAGAAGGTTTTGTTACTCTTCGTTCTTATTTTAGGGATGGAAATGAAAGAGTTGATACTACTTATATTGAGAATGGGAAATTTACTTTTCGTTCTCCTTTGAAAGAGGTTATTCCTGCTCTTTTGACCATTAATGGAAAGAGAGATTTTCGCATATACCTTGAACCTACAACTTATACAATTACTCTAAATGCTGAAAAAGCAAGTACAATTGTCATAAAGGGGTCTGAATGGACTGATTCTTGGCAAAAGGTTACTACTCCTTTGAAGAATGAAGACTTTGATGTTCATTTAAGGAGGTTAGATAATTGGATACTGAATAATCCTAACCATATATTCTGTGCCGATATTATTTCTTCTTATCTTGCATATAACTGGGATTATCAAGAGCTTTATCGCACATTAAACACTCTTGGTAAGCCTGCAACTCAAACCTATCATTTCTTAAAGTTAAGAGAAGCAGAAAAAAGGCTTTCTACTTTGGCTATTGGTCAAAGAGCACCTGATTTCACTTTACAAGACGTTAATGGTAAATCTATTAACTTATATAGATATTTGAATGGGAAGAAATTCCTTTTAATTGACTTTTGGGCTTCGTGGAACAAGACTTGCAGGGAAGAAAATCCTAATCTTGTGGCTCTTTATCAAAAATTTTCATCAAAAGGATTTAGCATTTTGAGTATTTCTTTGGATAAAGACGAAACTCTATGGAAAGATGCTGTTAAGCAAGATAATTTGACTTGGGCTAATGTTTCTGATTTAAAAATGTGGGAAGGAGAAGTTGCAAAAAAATACTTTGTAAAAAGTATTCCAAACAATGTTTTGATTAACGATAAAGGGATTATTGTGGCAAGAGATTTGAAGGGCGAGGAATTATCTAAGAAATTAGAAGAACTAACCGAGACTTATGGATATTATATAAAAGGTAATGTTGCATCTATTCCTGATGGGCAAGTTAAGTTAAGTGTTCTGCAAGAAGGAGGCAAGAAACAAACCTATACAACAAAGATAAGAAATGGTCAATTTGAGTTTAAAGGGGTAGTTAATTTTGTTTCTGTTGCCCAAATTGAGCTCCCGACAAGAAATGGTGATTTTAGCTTCTTTATGGAAAACAATGATATTTTCATTACTGGCTCAAAAGATAATTTAGATAATATTTCTATTAAAGGTTCTCCTCAAAATGATTATTACACAAAAGTGGTTAATGATTGTAATCGTTCAAAAAATCCTTTGCAATGTTTAATGGATAATGTTTCAAGCAATCCTAACACTTTCTATGCACCACTATTAATAAGCAATTATTTAGCTCCATATCTTTCTGACAAAGACCTAACGGAACTATTCTTTACCTTAAATAATGATGCAAAAAGAATGTATCAATACAAACTACTTCAAGACTATATTAATGACTTACAACAAAAGAATCAACTTGGAGAGAAGATTATTGATTTTACTCTTCCAAATACTAATGAAATAGATATAAAACTATCTGATTTTATAAAAGGGAAGAGATTTGTTTTAGTTGATTTTTGGGCTTCGTGGTGTGTTCCTTGTAGAAACGAAAGCAAATATTTAGTTCAAGCTTTTAATAAATTCAACTCACAGGGCTTTGATATTCTTGGAGTGTCCTTGGATAAGGATAAAAATAGGTGGGTAAAAGCAATTAATGATGATGGATTGGTTTGGGAGAATGTTTCAGACCTATTGCAATGGAGCAGTATTGTTGTTAAACTTTACAAATTAGAATCAATTCCTCAAAATATCTTGGTTGATAGTCAAGGAAATATTATCGCAAGAAATCTAAGAGGAGAAAATTTAATACAAACACTGAGCGAAATATTCGCACAATAAACATACAAATAAAATGCAAAACATTAATCCGATTAATTCCATTAAAAAAACCTCAACAGGCAAAATTGCATTTCAATATCTAATGATTATTATTGGTATTCTAATGTACACCTTTGCTTGGGCTGTATTTCTTATCCCTCAGAAAATTGTTGGTGGAGGGGTTGCTGGTATTTCTTCAATTATATTTCTTGGAACAGGAATACCTGTGGGTATCTCCAATTTTGCAATCAATATTGTTTTATTATTGATTGGGATTAAAACTCTTGGTTCAAAATTTGGGATAAATACTGTCTTTGGCATAGTAGTAGCTTCGCTTAGCTTTATTCTTTGGCAGCAGGTTATTCATATTGAACGTATAATTGTTGCAACCCAATTTGAACCTTTTATGTGTGCAATTATTGGTGCGGGGCTTTCAGGAGTTGGTATAGGAACCACATTTAACTATGGCGGAAACTCGGGAGGAACAGATATTATTGCATTAATTATTACTAAGTATAAGAATATTACTGCTGGAACAGTAATACTTTATATTGATATATTTATTATTGCTTCTGCCTTTTTACTCCCTGGTATGACAATTACTAATGTTGTTTATGGGTATGTGGTAATGTTTGTATTTACCTATGTTTTGGACTTAACTATTGAGGGAAACAAACAATCATATCAAATAATGGTATTCTCTACCAAAGCTGACCAAATTGCAGATGCTATTGGCAGTGGTTTAAAAAGAGGAGTTACAATTATTGATGCTCAGGGTTGGTACACAAAGAAAGAACAAAAAGTTATTTTGGTTATTGCAAGAAAACAAGACAAAGTGGATATAATGCGAACAATAAAAGCCTTAGACCCTGATGCTTTTATTTCTGTTGATAAGGTTCAAGGAGTGTTTGGAAAGAACTTTGATACTCTTAAAAATTAATTCATAAGGATTAATGCCTAACTTAAATAACTTATCTTTATCTTCCTTGGGGTTTAAATTTTCAAACCTATTAATTATATTAATTATTGTTTTATTCTTTTTTGCTTGTCAAAAAAACAAGATACCAGAAGATATAAAAATATTTCGCTATAATGAAAGTGCCAATATAACTTCTCTTGACCCTGCTTTTGCAAAAGACCAAGCAATGATATGGGCAAACCTTCAACTCTTTAATGGACTTGTTCAGTTAGATACTTTGCTAAATATTCAGCCTTGCATAGCAAAGAGTTGGGAGATTTCATCTGATGGATTAACTTATACATTCTATCTTAGAGATGATGTGTATTTTCACGACCACTCTATCTTTAAGGGAAAGAAAAGAAAGGTTGTGGCAAACGATTTCGTATATAGCTTCAATAGAATAGTTGATAAAAAGATAGCTTCACCAGGAGCATGGATATTTAATTTGGTAAAAACTCAAAACAACAATCAATCCAACGAACCTATATATTCTTTCTTGGCAATAAACGACTCCACCTTTCAAATAAAACTCAAAAATCCCTTTTCCCCTTTTCTTGGACTTTTAACAATGCCTTATGCTTCGGTTGTTCCAAAAGAAATAGTTGAGTATTACAAAGAAGACTTTCGCAAAAACCCTATTGGCACAGGACCATTCGTTTTCAAGATGTGGAAAGAAGGAGTTAAATTAGTGTTTCTAAAAAATGAAGACTATTTTGAAAAAGACTCAAAAGGTAACTCTCTACCTTATCTTGATGCAGTTAATATTACATTTATTATAGATAAGCAATCTGTTTTCTTAGAGTTTGTTAAAGGGAATATTGATTTCATTTCAGGAATTGATGCCAACTATAAAGATGAAGTATTGACTAATAGTGGTACCCTAAAAGAGAAGTATAAAGATAAAATAAACCTTACCACCAAATCATATCTCAACACTGAATACTTGGGTTTTATGATTGATAAAGAGAAAAGTCCAAAAGATAATCCACTTTTGAATAAGAAAATACGTCAAGCCATTAATTATGGATTTGATAGAGAAAAGATGATAAAATACCTAAGAAACAATATCGGATTGGCAGGATTAAATGGAATTATCCCAAAAGGATTATCAGGATTTGACACAAGTAACTCAATTGGATATAACTATAATCCTCAAAAAGCCAAAGAACTTTTAGCAGAAGCTGGCTATCCTAACGGAAAAGGGCTTCCTTCCATTTCACTTGCAACCACCTCAACATATCTTGACCTTTGCAAATACATACAAGGACAACTTAACCTATTAGGGTTTAATATTAAGATAGATGTGAATCCACCAGGAGCATTAAGAGAACATATAGCACAATCAAAAACAATGTGGTTTAGAGGGAGCTGGATTGCAGATTATCCCGATGCAGAGAACTATCTATCCCTTTTCTATTCACCAAACTTCTGCCCAAAAGGACCTAACTACACACATTTCTCTAATAAAGAATTTGACAAATTATACGAACAAGCACAGAAAGAACCTTCAATCGAAAAGAGAACTAAGCTATATACAGATATGGATAAGCTTATAATGGAAGAAGCCCCAATAATAGTTTTATATTATGACCAAGTGCTTCGCTTTTCTCAAAAAAACACAGAAGGCCTATCTTCAAACCCAATGAATCTTCTAATATTAAAGAATGTAAGGAAGCTTTAAGCTCCTGATAAATACAAAAAAACTCTGGAACTATATTGGTATGGTTGAATAGGGTAAAGAATCTATAAAACTTATAATATATTTGAAAGCATAAAGCTCCCAATGGAGTATAGTTTGGGTAATAGTACCTAAAAGGGTTATATCGGCAAAGAAGAGAAAAAGTATTATAGTTACTAAGACTATGGACATAAACGGCACAACTATTATATTGGCTAAGAGGATATATGTATGAATTACTCTAAAACGCCATAAAAGGATTGGGAATAAAAAAGCTTGGGCAGATAGGGTCATACCAGCTGCCGAAACTATTTGACTTGTAACATAACTATGTTTATACTTTGGCATTATCTTCTCTCTATATTTTGCAAATACTATTATTCCTAAAACTGCTAAGAAGGAGAACTGAAAGCTCCAATTAAAAAGCAGCAAGGGGTCAAAGACCAAAAATACAAAGACCGTTACCCAGAATATATTTAAAGAGTCGTAGCCCCTATTGGTATATTTGCTAAAAAAAAGTATTGTCATCATTATGGCAACTCTTAGAGCTGATGGCGTTAGACTAACTATTAAACAAAGTAAGAAAGCTGAAATTAATAAGATTATCTTTCTTACAATTATGAGTTTATATCTCCCGAAAATAAGAAATTTGAGAAAAGATTCTAATACTAATAATATGATGGCTATATTCATTCCCGAAACAACAAGAATATGGGTTAGCCCAGCTGTTCTAAACTCTTGCTCTGTTTGCTTATCTATATAGGTTTTGTCGCCTAAGAGCATTCCTATTGCAAGAGCAGATTCTTCTTTGGGAAGGTCAGATTTAAGTAGCTTCTTAACCAAATGCTGGTTTATTTTCTTTGCTCTTGCTTTTAGAGGATTGCCTTTTTCTTGTTCTATCTTTTTCCATGAACCTTTTCTAACAAAAATATTATGATATATTCTTTGCCTTTGCATCATTCGTTTATAATCAAAGGAAGAGGTGTCGGAGAAATTTTGTATGGGTACTAATAAAGAATTGGTCGTTATTATATCTCCATATTTTAGATTGTAAGCTGAATCTTGCTTAGAGAAATAGAGCATAATGTCGCCCGTGGTTTTATGCCAGCTATTTTCTTTAAGATAATGGGTTATTTTGGCTTTGTAGCGTATGGTTTTATTTCTTAGTTGAGGGTCTTCTTTTATAAGAATCTTATAGTACTGTTCGTCTTCTATATGTTTAGAGTAGTGATTGCGGACAAAAAACACTGGACAAAATTGTTCTACTATAATAATTATTATACAAAATGGAATTAAAACGAAAAGTATGGGTCTTCTTTTCATTGCAAGTTGGAGTTATTAGTGATTTAAACCCTTTTATATTGTATTAAATTAGCTTTGTTTTAGATTTTGATTTTAATAAATTATCTCTTGATTCTATTTTTTTATCTCTTGATTCTAATAATTTAAAACTTGAAGACAATTCTTCGTCATTAAATCTCATCCTCAAAGAATAAAAAAGAATTAAAAACTTATTCTATAAGCATAAAACCTATCTCTATTCTATCTTTGTCTTCCCAGCCTATTAGTGGATTTTTCTTCCCATATCCTGCTGCAACTACGTTTTGAAAGTTTATCCCCAATGATATTAGTTTTTCTTTTATCAGAGTTGCTTGTTGCCAAGAAAGGTCTTCTTCACTCATTTTCTTAAATCCATTTTGAGTGTGTACTGATATGGTTACTATATATTTTGTTCCTTCAAGGCTCTTAGCAAGATAGGTTATATAGTTTTCTGCTGGGAGAGTGAATTTATCGGGTGTGCTTGTGGAGAATATGGATTCTATAGTTATGAGTTTGTGTTTAGAGAAAATATCTTCTATCTTGTCTTGCCTTAATTCTAATGGTTCGCTATCTTTATGGTATTTGGTAATATAGCCTTTATTAACACTAATAATATTATGGTCTATGCTTTGTTTAGGATAAGCAAAATACCCTTCTTTACTTGATTGAGTTGTAAAGATTCTTTGTCCTGTAAGAGCATCTTCAATATAAACCATGGCTTCCATTGGTTTTTGGTCTTGGTCTTTTACTGAACCTATTTTATAATCTTGTTTAGTATTTTCCAAATATATATTTGACACTTTCAAAGGCTGTGTCCAAGATGTCCAATCTCCAACCTTAAAGGATAAGTATAAATCGTATTCGGAATTAGTCATATCTCTATTTGAATAGAAATATAGTACATCCCCTTCTTTATTTATTAGGGGGCTTTTTTCATTATAAATTGAGTTGATTGGTTTAGGTAAAATGAATGGTTCTTGCCAAGAGTTTCCTTCTTTTAGGCTTATGTAAATATCATCATTACCATATCTGTTAGGGTTATTCATAAGCATAAGTCTTATGGTGCTGTCTTGATTGTATGATATTTTATTTTGAGTTGGCTTTAAAGGGGTGTTCTGTTTTAGCATTTGTTCAAACTGCACAACTCTAAAATCATATAATAATGGTTGCAAATTTGAGTTTATGTTTTTTGTTTTGTTATTTGCAATAAGTGGACTTAGATATTTCTTAATGAGGAGAAAGGATTTATCATTCTTTATGGTCGTGAAATAATCCTTATTATTATTATATGTGTTTGCAGAAATAATATCTAATTTTAGTAGTTCTTCTATTTTCTTTGCCTCATTATACTTTTTTATTAGCTCTTTATTGGATTTTAGTTGAGTAAATTCGTTTAGAAGTTTATTAAACGACTCCACTTCTCCATTTTGAATATAGTTGTTTGTAAAGCTCAACAAAAACTCTTCAAAGTCTATATCGTATAATTGGTTATTGGAAATATAGTTTAGCCCATCATAAGACAAGTATTTAAGGGTTTCTATGATTAATGTATCGTATATGAATTTATGCTTTGGATTTTGGGGGAAAAGTTTTAAAAAATTCAAGAGCTCTTCTATTGAATATGTTGATATATTCTCTTTGAATTGAAGTTGGTATATCTTATCCTTGGCGTAGTTATAGTATTTAGACAAAGGGTATTTCTCAATAAAGGCTGTATAGGAAGATATGGTATTGTTTTCCTTTGCTAATTCGTAATCCTTTTCATGATTTGCATTTAATACTTCTTGATAATGGTCGTCTATCCATTGCTTAGCTTTTATGGTTTGTAAGGCTTCGGGATATGTTTTTATGTATTCTTGGTATGCTTCAATAGTGTTTTCTTGTTGTGTTTTATCAAAGGCTATCTGATTTCTAACCCTTATTGCCTCTTGTACATATTCCGTATGGTTAGGATAGGTTTCAATGAATTTATTCAAAGCTTCAACGCTCTTTGAATTGTAAGCTTGTTTCAAAGCATCAGCAATAGGATTCTGTGCCTTCAATTGAGCAGAAAGCAAAAGGGAAAAGCAAAAAATTAAGCTACTTAACTTCAAGTGGAATATTCTCAACCCAAACATCATCTATTAATATATCTACTAAATACCATCCTTGCGGAAATTTATAATCAAGCTCTAAGACCCCTTCTGTATACTTTTGCTGCACAACCTTTAATCTTCTTTTATCCCAAACCCTTATTTCTGTTGATTTATAAGTATCCTCCTTTGAGTCGCAAAACATTACCTTTGATTTATCAGACCAAAGATAAATATCACTTAGCTTTTCGTTATCAACATACTTGTTTTGTGCTTTAATTATATGCAGTTTAAACCTGTCTTCTGTGCTTCCTTTCTTTGCGTTGAACTCAATTTGTGATTCTATGCAAAGGTTGTAAAACTTCTTTTCTTGTTTGTCTTCTAAGAATAGGATTATACTCATTGGCAAAACAGAAAGGTTGCCTATTGATAAGCTTAAATCAGACTCCTTGCCTATATAATAGCATAAATCAAAGCTCGCAGGATAAGAAGGAAAGACATTAACAGCTAATTCTTCCTTACCAATCTTGAAATAAAGCTCTGGCATATCTTCTGATGAACCAAAGAGTTTGTGAGCATCATAATTATCAAATCCATATTTAGAGTTATCATCCATTCCCATTAATATATATTCACTCCTATTATCTTTACTGATTGTAAGTGTAAGGTAATTATGATTTGACCAATGGTAAGAGGTTGATTTAGGAATGTATTGATGTTTTCTTTGGAAAGATATTTCTGTATTTTCCCTCAAACTCTCAACAAAGAAACCTTCCATTGACGGTAATACTACTTCTTCCTTACCATCTATTATTATTGGATTATAAACTCCATTCTTACTATCTAAGAAGAAAAGTGCATTGCCCTGTATTTTCTGGTCTATGTCTTCAAATATTTTCTTTGAACTCAGTGGAGCAGTGAAAGGATTCCCAACTAAATTCCAACTATCCTCCTCAGAATATTCAAGTTGATAGTTTACCTTGCTATCACAAAGTATGCCTTCATAAATAACATCTAATGGATTATTAGTATAGACTGCATAACCTCTTGCTGGAACCAACCAATAGTTGGGGTCAACTATATAATCACTCCAATAGTCTTTTAGCTTACTCTTAACTCCTGTATTGTATCGCATAAGCCAAGTTTCGTTATCATCTTTACGCATAGAGTAAATTAGAGCTCTTGCATTATTGACAGGCGATGAGACATAGTTCCATCTCTTTGGAAGAAGGTTTTGATGAACCACAAACCAAGACCCCCTACCATAAACAATATCACCTGAGATATAAAACATCTTTGAAGCATCAATCATAACATTAGAACTATCTCCTAAGATTAGCATAGAACATACCACATCATCATTAACTCTAATCTTATGTTTTGGAGAAATATAAACAAAGTCTTCCATAACAGGAACCTCTTTTGGCTCCCATATATTCTCATCTGACCATAAGCCCGAGGCAACTGAACGTTTTAATGTTGGAGAGCCAAAGTATAAGTTTTCAATATCTAAAACATTATTTAATGTGCTAAATGTTATTTGTAGTGAGTTGGCATATTGTGGAGAAGTTAAAGGAACACAATAAGAGGATAAAAAGGAGTCTGTTTCCTGGTCAATATCTTCATTAATAAAGATTTCATCTTCCATATCAAATATTAACTCCGAGCCTCTAAACCATTTGTATTCTATAACTACACCTGATTGCGATATATTAGAATTAAGATATGAGAACTGAAAATGATAATCCATTTCTGAGAAAACAGGAATATCAATTTGCATATTATCTTTAATCTGCGTTATGCTATCGCTTATTAGATTATTATCAAAAGAAAGCATCTTATCAGAAGAGCCATACAAGTTAATAGTTATAGGTTTGCCTAATTTCTTAGTATTAATGCTTAATTGAGCAGAGTGAGAGCCAACTTTCAATGGGGCATAATTAATTGCTATTATTCCAAAACCAGAAGAATCAATCTTCAATTTATTATTATCTACCTTAAAATAATTGGCATCTTTACCCAACAAACTTAGCTTTATCTCTTCTCTAATAAAACGTCCTGAGATAATAAGTCTTTTAGTTTGAGGATATGTATATGGTATTGGAGTATGATTAAATCTTAGTTCGTTTACATACTTACTTGTGTCTTCTTGCTTTAATCTGACCTTTATTTCAGGAGAATGTCCAAAGAACCTATCCTCCTGAGAGAGTATTTGTATGGATTTAATGTTAATTTGAGGATAACGTCCCTTACCTTTTAGTCTTGTGGATTTCCATGATAACCATATAGTATCTTTATTATCACACTCCGAAGGAAGCTTGACTTTATAGCTGCTATTTTTTGCTCTCTTTGCTGTTCTAAATTCTATTTTCCTTGACCTACTATCTAATACATCTTCCCATTTCTTATTATCTAAACTATATTGCAACCGCAAAGAATATAACTGCTTGGAGCCAAGAGAAGATAAGACGCAATTGAACATTATTTCTTCCTGATTTAAGGAAGAGAAAGTAATAACTCTGCGACCATTAGCTCTTAAACTACCATCATCTTTTGTAGTAAAACTTAATTCCTTGGTTTGAGAAAACAAATAAGAAGTACATATAGATAAAAGAACAAAAAGAATAAATTTAAGTATTTTCATTTGCAAAATTATTTATCGCCCTACCGATATTATTTTATAATCATTTATCTTATATACCACTGTTCTACGATTTTGCCACCCATCTTTTGGGTCTCTTCTGTCAAAAAAGAAAGCATTAATCATAGATTTTGACCTATCTAAATTTGGCTCTTTAACAAAGTCTATTCCCTTTTCTTGCATATTTGGAACAAAGTACATCATTATATCGTAACCCAAAGCTGCATATATCTTATCGGGTTCTTGACGGAAGTGATTGCGGTATTCTTTCACAAACTCAACAAAGTTAAGATTGGTGTAATCATTGAAATAACTAAGAGTAAAATGAAAGTTAAATTTCTGCAAAAGTGTTAAATCTACCGAAGGATAGTCTAACCAGTTATACTGCCCAATTAGGTTAATTATAGGTAAATTCTTCTTATAATTGAGCTGCGATAATAAACCATTGACATATGCTTCATTAGTTCTTTGATTAGTTTTATCAAGAATTGATATATATATATTCTCTTTTTGAATATCTATCTTCTCAAATATACGAGTGGAATATTTATTGTAATCTATACCCGTCCATGTCCATTTCTCTCTTTCAAAAGCCCTTTGGTACATTTCCATAAGCGGTCTTTCCATTGGTGTGAAAAGCAAGATTATATTAGGATTAGAAAAGTTCTTCTTTATATATCTTGTTAGTGTTTCCACCTCAGCAATAGAAGAGGGCTGTATCTTAAATACAAAAGGATTGTCATTAATTATTGTAGCATTAGAACTCATGGGATTTACTATTGGGATATGATTATCCTTAGCAAACTCAGCGGCAATTGAAAAGTTTTTCTGAAACACCAAAGGAATAATCAAATCCATAGTTTTCATTTCTTCCTTAGCTAAGACCCTTTTCATTTCATTGGTATCTTCCTCTGAAACATCATAAACATAAAGTAAGACACTATAACCTTCCTTTTCTAACCTATCCAGAGCTATCCTTGCACCCTCATAAAAAGTTATGTATTCAAAACAGCGATACTTAACTCTTTTCTTGTCTTCTATATTAAATTTAGTGAAGTTAAGTTCTGGTATCTTATCATAAGCTAAGGGTAATACCATAGCTATTCTTAAAGATTTCTTACTAAAAGCTAAGGTTTTGTCTGGAGAAACACTCTTAGCTCTCTCAATAGAAAAAGAACTATTAACAAAGCCTAAGCTAAATAAACATAAGAAAAAAGTTAAAGAAAGAATACTCCGTTTCATAATATTATCAATACTTGTTTATTCCCATTCAATGGTTGCAGGTGGCTTAGAGGATATGTCGTAAACTACCCTATTTACCCCCTTAACTCTATTTATTATTGCATTAGATATATCAGCAAGAAACTCATAAGGCAAGTGTGACCAGTCGGCAGTCATACCATCATTACTCTCCACAGCCCTAAGTGCAACAACATTCTCATAAGTTCTTTCATCACCCATAACGCCAACTGACTGAACGGGAAGCAGTATTGCTCCCGCTTGCCAAACCTTATTATATAAGCCCGAATCTTTAAGCCCTTGAATAAAAATATGGTCAACCTCTTGAAGTATTCTTACCTTTTCAGGTGTAATATCTGAAAGTATTCTTATAGCTAAACCTGGTCCTGGAAAAGGATGACGCCCTAATAACTCCTGCTTAATGCCTAATTCTCTACCAACTTTACGCACTTCATCCTTAAACAAACTCCTTAGTGGTTCCACAATTTTTAACCTCATATAAGAAGGTAAACCCCCAACATTATGATGCGATTTTATAGTTGCCGAAGGTCCCTTTACAGATATTGACTCTATCACATCGGGATAAATAGTGCCCTGCGCTAACCATTTTACATCATCAATCTTTGAGGATTCGGCATCAAAAACATCAATAAAAGTCTTGCCAATTGCT
Organism: Bacteroidales bacterium UBA5371; assembly: GCA_002407855.1. Classification (GTDB taxonomy): domain Bacteria; phylum Bacteroidota; class Bacteroidia; order Bacteroidales; family P3; genus UBA10566. The sequence goes on along the minus strand of DHPF01000006.1, from coordinate 11,422 downwards.
TTACGCTTCTGCTCTGGGTCGGTAATATCCTTTAACGCTAAATAAAACCTTTGCTTAGCATCAACTCCTCTTACATTGAGCCCCATTCCCTTATAAGATGTAAGCACATCTTCAAATTCACCCTTGCGAAGCAAACCATTATCAACAAAAATACAGTGTAAATTTTCTCCAATAGCTTTGTTTAAGAGTATGGCAGCTACCGAAGAATCCACTCCACCAGAGAGACCTAAGACCACCCTGTCATTACCTATTTGCTCTTTCAAAAGTTCTATTGTTGAACCCACAAAACTCTTTGGAGTCCAATCAGAACTACAATTACATATATCAATAACGAAATTCTTCAATATTTTAACTCCCTCTTGAGAGTGTGTAACCTCAGGATGAAACTGAATAGCATAAGTATCCTGCTCATCTATTTTGTAGCCTGCATTACCAACATTATCGGTAGAACAAATCACACTAAACCCAGAAGGTAAGTCCAAGATAGTGTCTCCATGAGACATCCAAACCTGCGAACCAGGGGATACATCTTTAAGTAATTTGCACTCAGAATCCACCAAACTAAGATTAGCTCTTCCATACTCTCTTATTTGAGAAGGAAGAATTTTTCCTCCCGAAACATAAGCCATATATTGTGCCCCATAACAGATTCCAAGCATAGGAACCTTAGCTTGAAAAGAAGATAAATCAATCTTTGGAGCATCCTTATCAGTACAACTATACGGACTACCTGAAAGAATAACCCCTTTAACGTCGGGAGTTATTGGAGGTATTTTATTGAATGGATGTATCTCGGAATAAACATTTAACTCTCTTATTTTACGGGCTATAAGCTGAGTGTATTGAGACCCGAAATCAAGTATTAAAATAGTGTGCATATATTAAAAATTGTATTTTTGTAATTAAGTGTTTAATAATTAATAATTGTCAAAAGTACAAAAAAAACCTGATATACATAGAAAAACCACCCATATTTCTTAAATATCCTAAGAAGTAAAATGCCTTCTTCAATAAATTTTTATGGAGTAAACTAATTTATAAAATCAATACTTATGAAATAGAAAACAAAAATTTGAATAAAAACAAATTATAGTTTTGCTCTTAGTTGAATAAAGTTTGGGATGGGTGGATTGGGGGAAAAAGAGGTATATTTGCAAAAATTTTTAGACAAATGTTTTTAGATAAATCCTATTATAAAGCTAATTTCACCTTAGCTTTGCCCATAATATTAGCCTCTATGGGACAGAGTCTTGTGCAAATGGTGGACACAATGATGGTGGGTCGTTTGGGTACTCTGGAGCTTGCCGCAGTGGCTTTTGCAGGAACAATTTCTTATAATGCATTAGTAATCGGAATGGGTATTGCAATGGCTCTAACCCCTCTTACAGGACAGAGTTTTGCAAGAAAAGAGTATAAGAATATTGCTATTCTCCTCCAAAATTCTTTATCTTTAAATACCCTTATCTCCCTTATTATTGTGAGTATTCTTTTGATTTTAATGCCTTTTCTGGACTATTTCGGGCAACCAAAAGAGGTTATTGATATATGCAAACCTTATTATCTCATCATTACAATATCCTTTTTACCTCAACTTATATTCCTTTCTTTCAAGCAGTTTATGGAAGGTATCGGCATTACAAAACCTTCTATGGCAATAACCATATCGGCAAATATCCTCAACATTATTCTCAATTACCTTTTGATTTATGGTAAGTTTGGCTTCCCTCAAATGGGAGTTACAGGTGCTGCAATAGCAACTTTTATATCACGATTACTTATGCCCATTGCTTTCTTTATTTACTTATACTTGAAGCAAAATTACAGAAGATACCTCTCGTTTTTTGCTCTTTCCAACCTCTCAAAATTCTATCACATCAAACTTCTAAGGTTAGGTATTCCTATTGCGGGTCAGATGTTTTTGGAGTTCTTTTCCTTGCTTGGTGTAACCATAATGATGGGTTGGGTATCAGCTTATGCCTTAGCTGCATACCAAATAGTGATAACCATTGTTGGCACAACCTTTCTGATTGCTTCGGGTGTAGCTAATAGTACAACCATACTAATTAGTCAAGAGTTTGGCCGCAATAATATGAAAGAGCTTAACAAACAATTTAAGACCGGCTTTCAACTTTCTTTACTTACTATGTCTTGTATGGCAATTATTATGATATTTGGAGGAAGATATATTGCAATGATATTCTCAATTGACCAAGAGGTAATTGAGCTTTCAAACCAATTTTTTATTGTTGCTGGTGTGTTCCAAATTATTGATGGCTCACAGGTATCCGTACTTGGTGCATTACGCGGCATCAACGATGTAGCAAAGCCTATGAAGTATGCTTTCATATCATATGTTTTTGTTGCTTTACCCTTTGCTTATATATGTGGATTTGTTCTAAACTTAGGTTCGTGGAGTATATTTGCAGGATTTTTAGTGGGATTACTAACTGCTGCCATACTTTATTATAGAAGATTTCGCAAGGTTGTAAAAAGATATACCATAAAGCAAAAATAAGGTTTTAACTTCTTATTATTTTGATATAAATAAATAAGGATTATAAAAAAACTATTATCTTTGCTAATCTTTAAACACGTAAACTTATGACAATAGAATTCTTAGGAGCTGCAAAAGAAGTAACTGGAAGCAAGCATTTAATCACAACAAGCAAAGGGAAAAAGATACTCTTAGATTGTGGGATGTTTCAGGGTAAAGGCTTAGAAACCGATAGTTTAAATAGAAATTTGGGCTTTAACCCTTCAGAGATTGACTATCTCTTACTTTCGCATCCACATATGGATCATTCTGGACTAATACCATATATTGTTAAACTTGGCTTTAAAGGAACTATCTTTTGCACACCAGCAACAAGGGATCTTTGTTCCATTATGTTGGCTGATAGCGGAAATATACAAGAGCAGGACACCTACACATTTAATAAGAAACGAGCAAGACAAGGCTTAGATCCTGTTGAGCCAATCTACACCATGCTTGATGCCCAAGAGGCGATGCAGTATTTCATCTCTATACCTTATGAGAAGGAATTCTTTATTGACCCTGACATCTCAGTTAAGTTTACAGATAATGGACATATACTTGGAAGTGCAACCATAAATATGAGTATTAAGGAGGGAAGAAGAAGACTTAGGCTTGCATTTACGGGAGATATAGGACGTTATTCTAAACGTATCCTTAAAGAGCCTCAAGCTTTTCCACAGGCAGACTTTATTATAATGGAGTCTACTTATGGCGATAGACTACATGATAATATTGACCAATCGGAGCAGAAACTCTTGCATGCTGTTATTGATACTTGCTGTAAGAAGAAGGGCAAGTTAATTATTCCGTCCTTTGCAATTGGAAGAGCGCAGGAGATAATTTATGCCTTAGATAAGTTGGAAAGAAGCGGTTTATTACCTGATATTGACGTTTATGTTGATAGCCCATTAAGTTTAAACGCTACCAACATTATGCGTTTGCATACAGAATGTTTTAATGATGAGATAAAGAAATATATGGAACATGATAAAGATCCATTTGGGTTTGATAGATTGCGTTATGTTCGTTCTACTGAGGAATCTAAGAGTTTAAATTCCATTCATCGCCCAATGATTATTATCTCAGCCTCAGGTATGATGGAGGCAGGAAGGGTAAAGCACCATATCGCAAATAATATTGAAGACAAAAGAACTACCATACTTGCTGTTGGTTATTGTGCACCTACAACCTTAGGAGCTAAAATACTCAGGGGCGATAAAACTGTTTCTATCTTCGGTACAGAGCATATAGTTAAGGCTGAGATAAGGAGCATTGACTCCTATTCTGCTCATGCTGACTATGAAGAAATGTTACGTTTTCTTGCCTGCCAAAACAAAAAGAAAATACAAAAGATATTCCTTGTTCACGGAGAAGAACAAACGCAAATAAACTTCGCAAACACTCTCAAAGCGAACGGATACAATAATGTATATATCCCTTCAAAACAAGAAGCAGTAATAGTATAAAGAAAGGTATGAAAAGACTAAACTTATACTATAAGGGTCTTATTCTATTAGTTTTCCTTGCGATAAACTCTCTTTTTTCTTATTCACAAGATAGAGAAAGGTTCTTAGATTTTAACTATATAACAATATCGGACAACAAAGAATACAATCTTTATTCTATTAGTACCGATTATACATTAGTTTATTTTTACTCCCCAGAATGTGAAGAATGCACAAAGCTAAAAAAGAAACTTTCTAAAAATAAAATTCTGAACAAACTTATAAACGAAAAGCGGATTACTATTTTAGCAATCTTGCCTGATGTTGAGAAAGAATATTGGTTGGATAAAGCTGAATTTATTCCTAAGAATTGGATAAACTCTTGGAACCAAAACGATGGTATTATTATTAAGACCTATCTGAAAACCCTTCCCACTCTATTTATATTAGATAAAGACAAATATATAATTGGCTCTTTTCATGAGGAGAAGCCCTTATTTGATTGGATAAAAAAAGCACACTAAGATGAAAATAATAATAATTAACGGACCCAATCTAAATCTTTTGGGCATTAGAGAGGAAGAAATCTATGGTAATATTGGCTTTGAGCAGTATTTCCAATTGCTAAAAGAGAAGTTTTCTCACATAGAATTAGAGTACTATCAAACAAATATAGAAGGTGAAATAATCAACAAGCTCCAAGAGATAGGTTTTACTTACGATGGTATAATACTTAATGCTGGGGGTTACACACATACATCTGTTGCCATTGCCGATGCCATTAAAAGCATCAAGACACCTGTTGTTGAGGTACATATTTCAAATATTCTTGCACGAGAGTCTTACCGACATATTAGCCTAATAGCACCTAATTGCAAAGGCTCTATATTTGGCTTTGGAATAAAAGGATACGCCCTTGCATTAGAGTCGTTCTTAGTATAAAAACTTGTAGTATATAGACATATTGCCTACACTATTATTAATAGACAATAATAGCCTGCCTTTAATAAAACTTTCCTCAACTCTTTTTTGCGTAATTCTCCTTTATTTTTTACTAAGGTAAATAAAGGTTTATTGGAATCAAATTCCAGCAAAATAGAATCAAGTTCTAACAAAATGGAATTTGATTCTAATTTTCTATCTCTTAGTTTGAGAAAGAAGTTTTAGAATTTTAAGTCGGTGAATTTCTTTTTACCTCTAAGATGATAGGCAAAAACTATACTCTTTGGATATATTTCTTTAATGTTTGGGGTTATAATCTGGCTACGTTTTGGCTTTATAAGGTGCTTGGTTTTACAGAACGCAATATATGCTTTATATACTGCGGCAAACTCTCCTGCTTTGCCCTGAAACAAAAAAGAGAATGAAGCTATAATATCTAAGAAGAAACGGATAAAAAAGACCTTGTATTGAAGGTTTGAAGGAAGGTTTTTGTATAGTAAATAGAGGTTATTGCGAAAGTTAAGAAAGGTTTTGTAGGGTGAGGTTTTGTTTAAAGAACCTCCACCAAGGTGGTAACAAACAGATTGAGGATGACAATAAACCTTATAGCCTGCATTCTTTACTCTCCAACAAAAATCTATTTCTTCTTGATGTGCAAAAAAGTCTTTATCTAAGCCTCCAAGAGTTTTGTATATGCTTGCTCTTACGAAAAGAGCAGCTCCAGTTGCCCAAAATATTTCTTTTATATCGTCGTATTGCCCATTGTCTTCTTCCAAAGAATTAAATACTCTTCCTCTACAAAATGGATAGCCTAAATAATCTATATGTCCTCCTGCTGCTCCTGCGTACTCAAACTTTGTTCTTTCCATATAGGATAATAGTTTAGGCTGAACGCAAGCTATTAGAGGGTCTTTCTCCATTAACTCTATAATTGGGCTAATCCAATTAGGACCTACCTGAACATCTGAATTAAGGAGCACGTAATAGTCTGCCTGTACTTCTTCTAAGGCTTTATTATAACCCTGTGCAAATCCAAGATTTTCCTTGTTGTCTATTATTCTTATTTGTGGGAATTCCTTTTGAAGAAACTCTATGGAATTGTCTGTTGAACCATTATCGGCTACAATTACTTCGGCTTCTTTGGAATTTTGTATTACTGATGGAAGAAATTCTTTTAGTAACTTCTCTCCGTTCCAATTTAAGATTACAACAGCTGTTTTAGGAATTAACACCTTCATTTAATACCCTCTTCTAAATTGTATTCCAGCTTCACCCTCTACTCCTTCTGGCAAATGTCCTCTTGCAAGGCGACTTTCCCAATTATAGTCAAATGGCTCTCCTTTTGCGTCTGAATGCAAAAGATAGTATTCCATAAGATTGTTTTGTAGGGCGTAGAATACAAATCCTCTATTTACCTCGCCAAATGGAGTTTTTTTGTATTTCCATATTTGATAAGGCATATAGGCAAATGCTCCTATGGCTGTGTTTGTTGCGTATGGATTTCCTGCTTTGTCGGCTGCGGTTCGGCTTCTTATTCCTGAACTTGATTTAAACTTCTCATCAATAACATAATCTGGCTTTCCATATACCAAATACACCCTTCCCATTTCTGTTTCGTAGCCTTTCTTAATATTTGTTGAGTATTTACTATTTACATATTCCACTTCCTTCATATAATGCTCCCATTCCCCATTAGGATTCTCTGGATTTATATTTCTCCAAAAATTATATAGGAAGAACTTCTTTTCTTCAAAAGGTATGTTATTAGATATTTGTTTAATGTATGACTTTTGCGATTCGCTTGCTATTGGCATAAGGCAGTACATATTCTCATCTATATCCTTTTCAGTTATCATATGCACAAAAGCATTTGGAGGTAGATTTGTTTGGTCTTGTTCCTTAATTTTGGAATACCTACGAAATGCTGTCCTATTGTATGCATAGAGAATATTTTTGCCGTCTCTAACCTCTACAACCAAATAATAATTGCCCTGTGGTAGTTTTTCTATATCCAAAGTCCCCATTACTACATTTACTTGGCTTGCCTTTTCTCTTTTTATCTTTTGTATTTCTTCTACTTTTTTGCCTGTGCTTATGTTTTCTAAGACTACCGAAACTATATAGTAAGCATCCTTTCCAAATTGCTTGTCGGAATTATATATTTCTGCGTAATAGGTTACTTTATTTTTAGACTCCGTAACTGCATCAAACAAATAAGGCACTAAGTCTACACCATTCTTTGAACGAATATTTTGTGTTGTCATCTTTTGGTAGGAGTCAATAAGCTGAACACTTGAAATATTTATTTGGTCCTTTGTATAGTTTATTTCAAAATTATCTTCAATTTTTAGAGGTTGAGTATTTGAAAGGTTCTTGTCTTTAAACTCAAATATAGCAACGTACTTTCCGTTATCAAGCTCTACTCTTTGAATATCTATAATCGAGGTATTATCATCTGTTTTATTAACTTTAATATCTCTTTTTTCAACATATAGTACTGAGGAATCTTGTTGAATAATTACTACTAATTCAACTATGGCTTCATTATTTACATAGGAAAGGCTTTTTGCGTCTATTGAGGTATTGATTTCAACATAAGGTTTCTTTGACGGAATATCAAATGTCGAGAACGAATAAAGGGCATTTATTCCTTGTGCCAAAGAAATAATTGGTGCAAGAATAATTGCCAATAATAAGAAAATACGTTTCATAATGTTTAAATATTAAATTTATGGTGCTTAATTAAGCAGCTGCAAAGTTACACTAATTATTATTTTTATCAAATAAAAAACGCCTAAACTATAAAAGTTTAGACGTTTCTATTTAGTTAAAAGAAATTTTATTAAGAATTATTCTTGTTCATTCTTTGTCATTTCTTCTTTTAAATTAGCTAATGCATCAATATCACCTAAGGTCGTTTTTTCTAAACTATCGGTTAGTTTCTTCATTGTTTTTTCTTCTGAAGAAAGTTTTTTATCGTCCTTAGGTTCGTCTTTTTGCCATGTTTTAGAATGAGTAACAACTATTTTCTTGTTTTCTTTTGAGAATTCAATTACTCTAAAATCTAATTGTTCTTCAAGAGCTGCAATTGTTTTGTCTTCTTTAAGCAATTGCGATTTTGGACAAAATGCTTCCACTCCATAAGGAAGAGAAACTGTTGCTCCACCCTTTTCGCTCATATTAATAATTGTTCCTTTGTGGTCTGAACCAATTGTGAATATAGTTTCAAAAACATCCCAAGGATTTTCTTCAAGTTGTTTGTGGCCTAAACTTAAACGACGGCTTTCAGAATCAACTTCAAGTACTACTACTTGTATTTTTTCTCCAACCTTAGTAAACTCTGCTGGATGCTTAATTTTCTTGCTCCAAGAAAGGTCTGAGATATGGATTAATCCATCAACACCTTCTTCTAATTCAACAAATATACCAAAGTTTGTAAAGTTTCTTACGGTTGCTTCGTGTTTGCTTCCAACAGGATATTTAGTTGATATATCTGTCCAAGGGTCTGGAATAAGTTGTTTAATTCCTAATGACATCTTTCTTTCTTCACGGTCAAGAGTTAAAATAATTGCCTCAACATCATCTCCAACCTTTAAGAAATCGTGAGCAGTTCTCAAATGTTGGCTCCATGACATTTCAGTAACATGAATTAAACCTTCAACACCTGGAACAACTTCAACAAAAGCACCATAATCTGCCAAAACAACAACCTTACCCTTAACTTTATCTCCAACCTTTAAGTCAGCACTTAAAGCGTCCCAAGGATGAGGTGTAAGTTGTTTTAGACCTAATGCAATACGTTTTTTTGATTCGTCAAAGTCTAAGATAACAACATTTATCTTTTGATCCAATTCTACAATTTCATCTGGATGATTAATTCTTCCCCATGAAAGATCTGTAATATGAACAAGTCCATCAACACCACCAAGGTCAATAAATACTCCATAAGAAGTGATATTCTTAACAATTCCTTCAAGAACTTGTCCTTTTTCTAAGCGTGCAATGATTTCTGCTTTTTGAGATTCAATTTCGTCTTCAATAAGAGCCTTATGAGATACAACAACGTTTTTATATTCGTGGTTAATCTTAACAACCTTAAATTCCATAACCTTATCCACATAAACGTCATAGTCTCTGATTGGTTTTACATCTATTTGACTGCCTGGCAAAAATGCTTCAATGCCAAACACATCAACAATCAAACCACCCTTTGTTCTGCTTTTCACATAACCTTTAACAATTTCTTGCGACTCAAAAGCAGCATTAACTCTATCCCATGATTTAAGAAGAAGGGCTTTTTTGTGAGAAAGCAATAGCTGTCCTCCTGCGTCTTCTTGGCTTTCAACAAAAACCTCTATCTTATCACCAACTTTAAAGTTTGGGTTATAACGAATTTCCGATACTGGAATAACGCCATCAGATTTAAAGCCTATGTTAATTACAACCTCACGGCTATTCTTTGAAACAATTGTTCCCTCAACAACCTGTTGTTCTGCTAATTGATTGAAAGTGTTTTCGTAGCTTTCGGTTAATTTTGTGCGTTCATCTTCTGTATAAACACTTTTTTTCTTTCCAATAGAAGACCAATCGAAGTCTTGTAGAGGTTGAATGTCTTTTGTACTTCTCATTTTAAAAAAATGATTTTTTTTATTTGACTCCTTACTAAATCGGGTTAAACAATATTTTGATTTACACTCTCTTGGGAAATAGTTGGGTTGAGTAAGCAGCCCTTCTCTAAAAAGTGGGTGCAAAGGTACAACTATTTCTTTTTATCTACAAATAAAAAGAAAGAAAATGAAGCATTTAAAATAAAAAACAATCCTTATTCCATTAAAAAATATAATAAGGATTAATTATTTTAGGTGTTTTTAGTTTTATTTATTTTGCAAACTTAAAATTCTTTCCTAAATACAAAGCTTGTTCACCAAGAGCTTCCTCAATACGAAGAAGTTGATTATACTTACAAATCCTATCTGTACGAGAAGCAGAACCTGTTTTAATTTGCCCTGTGTTAAGAGCAACTGCCAAATCTGCAATAGTGGTATCTTCTGTTTCTCCTGAACGATGACTCATTACAGCAGTATAAGAATTCATCTTAGCAAGATTTACAGCATTTATTGTTTCGGTAAGAGTACCTATTTGATTAACCTTCACCAAAATTGAATTAGCAACCTTTTTGTCAATTCCCATTTGCAAACGCTCTGGATTAGTTACAAAAAGGTCATCTCCAACAAGCTGGATTTTCTTTCCTAATTTGTCGGTCATAAGCTTCCAACCTTCCCAATCATCTTCTGCCATACCATCTTCAATTGAAATAATTGGATAATTCTTAACCCAAGAAGCCCAATAATCAACCATTTGAGCAGATGTAAGCTTTTCCTTTGTTGATTTATGTAAATGATATTTCTTTTCCTTAGGAAGATAATACTCACTTGATGCAGGATCTAATGCAATGTAAATATCTTTACCTGCCTTATAACCAGCTTTTTCAATTGCCATAAGTATAACTTCTATTGCCTCTTCGTTGGATTTAAGATTTGGAGCAAAACCTCCCTCATCGCCAACGTTGGTTGAATAACCTCTCTTTTTAAGTACTGCCTTTAAATTGTGAAAAACTTCTGTTCCCATTTGAAGTGCATGCGAAAAAGATGTTGCTCCCACAGGCATTGCCATAAACTCTTGAAAATCTATTGAGTTGTCGGCATGTGAACCTCCATTTAATATGTTCATCATAGGGATAGGCAAAGTATTTGCATTAACTCCACCAATATAACGATAAAGCTCCTGACCTGTTTCCATAGCAGCAGCCTTAGCACATGCCAAAGAAACACCCAGAATTGCATTTGCACCTAATTTACTCTTGTTTTCAGTGCCGTCAATCTCTATCATCTTAGCGTCAATAGCATTTTGCTCTGTTATTTGAAAACCCCTAAGTTCCTCATTTAATGTTGTTCTCACATTATTTACTGCTTGCAAAACCCCTTTTCCTAAATAATAATTATTATCATTATCTCTTAGCTCGTATGCTTCGTATGCTCCGGTTGATGCTCCCGATGGAACAGCAGCACGACCAACAGCCCCTTGGTCAGTATAAACTTCCACCTCTACGGTTGGATTACCTCTTGAATCAAGAATTTGTCTTGAATGAATTCCAATAATTTGTCCCATATTCTTTTTGTTTTTTAATTAGTTTTAATGTTTAAATTAGTTTGCAAATATACTAATTTAGTACATTTTTACCAAAGTTAAGGATTAATTATTTAGTATAAAAGAATTTTAAATCCTCTTTTTGAATTAAAATTATTACTATATAATTAAAATTAAACCAACTCTTTCGCAAAAAGGAGTTGAGTTAAATTTAGAAAGTTGGTGCTTCCGTTCACTTAAACTTGATTTAGTTTTTCTATCTCTTGAAAAGAATTTATTGAATCTTGATTTCAGTTTTCTGTCTTTTGATTTTAGTTTTGTAAGGGTGTAAAAAAATAGTGGCTACTTATTT
>DHPF01000012.1:262060-322847 GCA_002407855.1 Bacteroidales bacterium UBA5371 | reverse complement strand
ATCCCCAAATATTTCATCTGAGCCGGTATTAATCGTTGTTTGACCAATACCCCAAAGCGAAACCAATAAAAAGATAAAACCAAGTAATGCTTTCTTCATAGCTGTTAATTATTAAAATATCAGCAAAAATAATAATTTTTTTTAATCATTAGTCTATTATTCAATTATATTTCTTCTAATTTTGTCTTTTAAAATAATAAATTAATAATCCGATGAAACGTAATGCTAATATGTCAGATTTGGATTAGATTGTATAATTGTAAAAAGCATTGATTATAAAGCTAGAAAATAAAATAAAGTTCTATTATAATATAACGAAGAGATAAATTTTTAGAATCAAGTTTTAAAAAATTAGAATCAAGAGTTATTAAAGTAAATATATAATAAAGATTTAATGCGATATATTAAAGAAATAAACAGATTAATATCGTGAGTAATGGGTATTTTATGGTTTTGTTTTAGATTATTTATGCAAGATTAGATGTTAAGATTAGCAGTATTACTTTGTGGAAGAGATATGAATAGGTGCGATATAGTGGATTACGACAAAGGTCTTATATAAAGAAAACATAAAAAAGTAAATAGGCAAATACCAATTTAAAAAATCTTTGAACCGCTTATATCGTTTATTATCTCAATTCTTCTTATTTCTTAGTAAACATGTATGCTCTCTTGTGCTGAGGGCAAATAGCTAACTCCAAGCCATGTTATGCAAAGAAGTATTAGTGCAATAATAAGTATCCATAGAGAAGTTCTTAGGTTTATTCTCTGTATTCTTGAGTGAATGTAAGCCAAATAGGTTGTTATTGTTAGGAAAGCCCATGTTTCTTTTGGATCCCAAGACCAGTAGTTTCCCCATGCTGCTTTTGCCCACATACAACCCATAAGCATTCCCAGAGCCAAGAATCCAAAGCCCACATAAACCAAATTATCTATTAGATTCTCCAATTTCAAATCCTCCTTTTGAGTACGAAGTTTTTTAAGAAGAATTATTGCTGCAATGGTTGCTGCTCCAAACATTGAATAGGAAATAATATAGGAGGTAACGTGAGGTATAAACCAATAGCTTTGAAGGGCAGGCATTAGGTTGGTTGAATGTATCTCTGGTTTTAGTAAGTTTATTAGAATAAAAACTGTTCCGACCAATGCCGTATAGGAAAGTAGCCATTTGTATTTCCAAATCCTATAAGTAATGTACCCTATTGAGGTTATAAAGAAAGAATACCAAAGGCGAGTTTCTCCCATTGTTCTAAATGGAGGACGGCTTATATGTTGCCAAAACAGGATGATAAAGAGTAGAAAAACGGAAATACCTAAAAGGAAGAGAATATTGGAAACTAATTCATACTTAGTTTTGTAAACAAGCAGTGATGCAACTATCCATAAAAGGACTGAGGGCAATGCAAACCAAATAAAACTATCCCAACTCATTTCCTATAGTTTTTACCGAAGATTATTAATAAAAAAGAACCCAAAGCCAATAGTCCAATCCCAATATAAACCATAATTAACCATGGGTCATAAACCAGTTCAAAGCTCGAGTAGGAAGACATCTTGCCCATATCATTGTCGTAACCATATTGGTAAATCCTCCAATTGCCAGCCCTTAGTGGATAATTAACCATTAGTCTTTCTTCCTTATAGTAGCCACCATCTTGTGTGTAAACCTCAATATCCGAAATAAAACTCTTTGTCTCCGAAGGCGTCATTACCAAAGCCAAATTAGAATCAATATCCAAAAACATAGGAGATTGCATCTTGTTTCCAGCAGAAATCCAATGAGATTTAAGACCATTCTTAGTTTCCAATTCAACCAATGCTGCAGGGCAGGAGGCTTTCATTGGAACCTCCCTATAGGAAGAATCGCTGCTCCTAACCGCATTATGAATATAATCCTTTATCCTAAACTTATAGCCATTAAATACTATTTCGTCCTTAAAACTTGTATCTATTTGATGATATTGAGGCTTATCCTTTGGCAAAACCTCACCTGTCTTTTGGTTGATTATGGCAAGCTTAGGCACATATTCCTCAATATTAAAATCATTTAGCTCAATTGCAATTGGAAGCTCCACAACCTTTGAATCCTTATCATAGACCCTCCACTGTGTTTCCCCAATCTCAACATACATAATATAACGGTTCAAATCCGCATAGCCCAAGCCTGCAAAGAAGAGTATAAGCCAAAGCCCAATATGGTTAAGAATAAATACAAAATATCTCTTATTAAGACAAGGCTTTCTCTTTGCAATAATAGAACCAAGTGAGAGTAGAATTAGCAAGTAAACCAAAACAAAAGCCCACGAGGAGGTCATTTGATTAAAGCCCAAAAGAGTGAAAATATTGGTATTATCATTCATTGGAACCTGCTTAGTAAGTCCCATAATTATTGAAAGAAGGGTTATTGCTCCAAGAAGTGAAACAGAAAAAGAAAGTGATGTAAACCAAACAAAAAAAGGTTTCTTTTTGAGAAAGACAGACAAGACAATAAAACCAAGGGAAAGGATTCCAAAATAGAGATTTAGAGGAAAGCTAAGGAGATAGAAGTCGAACCTACCCAAACTAATTTGAAGTAAGAACCCAACAAGGATTATCCCCAAAACAATGATTATACTCTCCCTATAGCCCCATGGTAATTGCCATATAACCTTCCTTTTCTCCATTATAGCTTTGATAGTTTTCCGGCCTTCTTAGCCTCTTCCAACCATTTTGGCAAGGTGTTCTTAATCCAGTTTTCTTTTTGAGAGTTTTCTTTTGCCATATCAAGCCCAATATACTTTTGAGCCTTAGCTTTTGTAGTAATATCTGGCATTGCTACATCCTTAACTCCATAATTGAACAAAACCTTTTGTACTTCAAGCTGTGCCTGCATTGTTTTGTCTAAGCTATGTGCTAAAATCCTTTGAGCCTCAACCGGTGCATGGAAGGTCGAACCATGTGAAGCCACAACATAATCCCAACGCCATTGTGCCTGACGAAGAAGTTTCAAAACATTTGCCATTTCCTTTTCGTTTGCTCCCTTGTCCCAAGCTATTTTAGCCATAATATGAGCCTTAGCAAGTTCCTTTTCCAACCTATCCCTAATCTCGTTAGCCTTGTCTTGATATTCATAAACATAACCCATTAGCTTCTCTTCGCTATCTCTGTGGCAGGTTTGGCAGGTTGAGGAAATATTGTTTAGAGGGCTCATAACCTGATGTTTTGAATACTTAATACCTCCTTCCGAAACATAAGGCATGTGGCAATCAGCACACGATAATCCTCTTTGTGCATGCGGTCCAACGGAGAATAGTTCGTAGTCTGGGTGTTGTGCCTTCAACATAGGTGCCTTGCTTAGGGCATGTGTCCAATCGTAGAAATTGGAATTATCATAATACTCCTCAATAGCCTCAACGCTCATACCCTTATCCCATGGGAAGGTCAGATAGTTATTATCCTTTGCAAAATAATATTCCACATGACATTGTGCACAGGCAAGGGTTCTCATCTCTTGAGGGGTTGCTTTCTTAATATCTTTGTCCTGATGCTCAAAAGCCTCAATTAGGGCTGGACGTGTTATGGTTAGAGCCATGGTTTTTGGATCATGACAATCGGCACAACCAATTGGATTAACGATTTCCTTCCCTAAGGCTCCCCATTTCTGATTATAAAACTTCTCAATCCCTATCTCATTCATCACTCTCGGAACATCTGGACTCTTACATGTCCAACAAGTTGAGGGTTGAGGTCCATCGGTGCTGGTCTGAGGAGCTCCAGTACGAAGTGTATGATGAATATCTTCTATGGCATAGGAATGTCCTCTTGGTGCTGTATAGTCCTTAGAGAAAGCATAACCTGCCCACAAAACAACCATTTCAGGTCTTTGTTCCAAAACATCCTGCTTAATATTCCCATTATGCTTGCTTTGAAAATCCATATTCTTGGTCTTAAGCCAAGTATTGTATTCCCTTGGATAGTTAATGCCCCACTCTGAAGAATGAGGATTAATACCCTTAATCTCAACCTTCTTATTGCTATAAAGAGTAGCAATTTCAGCCCTTCGTTCTGTTATTGAGGCTGCCAATAATCCTAAAAGAAATACCATTACCATTACAGTAACAAATATACCCCAACCAATTATGGGTCTTTTCTTAATTGCTTCTGAGATTTTCTTGATAATCATAATATTATTTTTTTGTTTTATTCTTTAACCAATCGGGAAGAGGAGACTTTGGAAGTGGTGCAAGTGAGTTTGGAGAGGAGGATATATTGCTTATCTTTGTGTGCGGAACATTAGTATGGCAGTCCCAACAAGCCTTAGCCATACCTTTTTTTGTATCGTCATAACTAAACATCCCTGTGTTTACCAAAGCCGTATTCAAATGCTCATGACAACGTATGCAGTTGCCCATAATAACATTATAGCTTGCATTTCTTGGACGTATAACCTGAGGCTCTGCATGAAAGGTAAAGACAGCAGAGTGGTAGGAGCCGTCCTTTGCCTTAAAGTAGTATTTATTGAAAATATTATTGTGAGGAACATGGCAATCATTACAATTGGCATAAGTCCTATGCGAACTATGCGACCAAGTATCGTAGTATGGAGCCATAATATGGCAATTGATGCAGGTTTCTGGGTCATCGGAAAGGTAGGAATGGAACCTTGACATATAAACAGAATAGGCAGTAAGACCAGCAGCAATTCCTCCAATAACGAAAAGAGGAATCATAAGCCAAGAAGGAAAATAGCTTAATAGTTTCTTCATAACCTTGCCTTCAACATTAATTTGATGGCAAAGTAAAGAAATAATATTCAATTCTCCAAATAATATTATAAAATTATGATTATAGAATTAAAATAACACTTTTCGTTTTATAGTATTTTACGTGTCGTTTTATTTGATAATATGACCCGTTTTATACTATAAAACACCCCTGTATTATACTATAAAACGCTTTGTGTTATCTTATAAAACGGAGTGTAACATCAAGTAAAACGAAATGCTTTATTTTATTCTATTAATTCTCTTAATGTATTGCATTAAATCTTTATTATATATTTGCTTTAATAACTCTTGATTCTAATTTTCTAACTCTTGATTCTAATTCCTTAGAACTTGATTTTAAATTTTTAAAATCAAGAGTTATTTTCAGCTTGTTTAATAATCCGATATTCATTATTTTATCACTACAATATTATATTACGGATTATTCTTTGTAATGTAAAGCGAAAAATTATATAAGTAATCTAAATTACTCCACAAATAGGGATTATTAATTCTTAATCAATTTGATGGTTTGATTGATTGATGAATTAGTAACTTTTAAAAGATATATACCTTGTGAAATATTGGAAATATCTATTTGAGTTTTTGCTTTTGAGTCAATTGGGGTAAGCTTTTCTTCTTTTAATGTCCTACCTTGAAGGTCTGTGAGTTTTAATTCTAAGACCTCTTTTGCTCCATTAATCAACAAGGTGGTTGCATCATTAGAAGGATTAGGGTAAAGTTGAATATTTATACTTTCTTTACTTATGTCATTCAAATCATTTAAATAAACAAAGGTAATTTCATTTCCATAAGATATCCCTGCTTGGTTATGTATAAAGGCTTTGTAGTAATAGGTTGTTAGATTTTCTGTATTTATTCCTGCATTAAATGAAATCATACCATTCGACCAAGGAACTATAACTTCTTGTGTGTTGGCGGTATTTCTTAATGGGTTAGGTTGTTTGGAATAAACAAAGCCTATTTCTATATTATTTGTGGCTCCTCCTGTGCTTATGATTTCTCCTTGTAGGCGTGCAAATTGAGCGTTCTCCCATACAACCGTATCTGTTACGACAACACCCAAGTTTATCATTGGTGGTATTTGAAAATCTAAGGTTTGACCTGTGGTTAATGAGGAAGATGTTGTGCTTACAAATGCTTTTACTTGATAGGTTGTACCAGGTGTTAAGTTAGATACTGAGGCAAAGAAAGATGAAGATACGTTTGCGGAATTGATAGTTGTCCAATTTGTAGAGGTTAAGGGTTTATACATAAATCCACAAGAAAGAACAGTATCCGTGCCTTGCACAAAAGAAGAATTGAAGGTTGCATTAGTTCCACTTAAACTTGAAATAGCTACATCATTAACCATTGTCGCTACTGTTTGAGATAAGGTTATGGAAAGATCATCTGCATATATATTATAGCCGTAATTAGACTTTGCCTTTAATATAATATGTTTACTGCCGATAGTATTTGCAGGAACATTAAAGTTATAGTTATACCATCCATCAGATGTTTCTATTGGAGGGGCTGTTCTATCATTTGAAATAAATCCAATTAAAGTTGCACCGGTTAGGTTTGGATTTGAGTTTATGTATATTTCTATTCCTTCGTTATTGTTTGAATACGTACTATTATACCTATACACCCATAGTCCTACTTTATAATACTGATGAGGGAAATGTATGATTGGGCTTGCAATAGATGCCCAATTGCCATCATAAATATTGTATGCATTGTATTTTATCATACTATTACCTGTATGAGGATTGCAATTAGGGTATGAGGAAGAAGAAACTATTGTAATGAAATCATTGTTAGATGAAGCGCTTATCCAACAAGTTAAGCCCGATTCAAATCCATAGTTATATGGAAGTTGTATGGCAGTTCCGCATCCTGTTGTAAAGGTCTCGGTAACACTATAAAATGTTCCTGATGATGTAATGGCAAAAACTCTATACTCATAGGTAGTCATTGTATTAAGTCCTGTGAGGTTATAAGACAAAGGAGAAGAGGTTACTATTTGTTGTGTGTAGTTGGAAGTGCCTGTAACTCTATACTCAAAGCCCATTGAACTAATGCCTTGTCCTGTTGCAGTGCCATTAAGGGTTGCAGAATTATTAGTAATATTTGTTGCAGGGTTTACCATCAATGCAACAGAATTATTAATATAGTTAAAAGTGATAACAGAGTCAGTTCCATACTGAATATTACTTAATGCTTTGCCTGTAGGCGTACCATTTTTGAGCTTAGAGTTGATAAATGAGCTTACATTCATACTTCCAGGAAACGTTGTTGAAGTAGAAGTAATATTTGCCGAATCACCATAAGCAGGAACAATAAAGAAACCTCTATCGTTAGGGTCGGTATTAATCCCATAATAAGCACTAATTTTATTCATATCTCCATGCATAACCAACATTCCTTTACCAGAAGTGTAGGCATCCCATTTCTTTTTATTTCTATGTTCAAGCATAAAAAACTCATTTGTTGTTAGGTTAATCCTATATACTTTATTACTATCGGATATTGCAGGTAAGGTACAGGAAGTGTTTGAATTAAGCTCAGTAGGAGTAATCCAATTGAGGATTTCTCTTTCCAATCCAGTGAGAGAAGGAGGGGTCATTCCTCCATTATTATAACCACCTGATGACATCAAGTCCCAATCGTCTAAGTTCACAGAATAACCTCCTGAATTAGCATAATCAGTATCGTAGAAGTCAGGAAGTCCCAACACGTGCCCCATCTCATGACACATAGTTCCAATTCCATCAACTAATTCTGCTGTTTTCAACTCAGGAGAACAAGAATATCTAAATAGATTAGTATTGTCAAGGGTAACATCCTGACCAAAAACCCAAGCATGAGCCCAAATAGCATTTGCTCCTCCACCATTATGTTGTCCCAGACCTGCATAAACAATATGTATCATATCAACATATCCGTCATTATCATTATCAAAGTTGGCAAAGTTCACAGCATTATTAGCTAAATTAACTGCATCGTAAGCCATCTGTTGTGGCAAAGTGTCGGGATCAAAAATTGTAGGAGTTCCGTAATAAGCCCGAGAATGAGGTAAGGTATAAGGGCCAACAACTGTAAAGTTTGCATTTAAAAGCCCCATAGAATTATCAAAGAAATAGTCTTTTACGCTTCCTGTTGCTCCATTTGCTGTGTAGTTGGTCTGACTTATTTGGTTCTGCATTGTGGTTGCATTATTCTGATTGAAAGCAATATCGGAGAAGCTTACTAATATAACAAGGAAATTAGGAGTTCCAGTTGTTGGAGCTCTTTCAATGGAGAGAGATTCCGCCCTTTCTTGTCTGTTTTGCTTAAACACACTTAATTGACTATTGCTATAAAACAAATTAGGCTTTATTGTATTTAAAAACAGCTTATCTTCCTGTGTTCTTTCTTGCGGATTGGTAGCTAAATAGCTTGATGCAACCAAATCTCCTTTTTCATTAAGCATAGCATAAACCAATTCTCCGTTTGTATTTCCTATCAATGTATAGCCGTCAATGGAATTTGCCCAAGCAATAAACTCATCGCCATTAAGGGTGAAGGAAATGCTCTTACCATTAGATTGTTTCTTAGTGAGGAGTCTCTTATCTGCTGGAATAGCATAGGAACTAACTGCCAAGCCAATTAATAAAATACTTAGAATAATTATTCTTGATTTCATAACAATTTATTTTTAGAATATTACAAGGGACAAAGGTAATATAAAATTTAGTTTTTATAGTAAAAGAATTTGGAATTTTTCTTTTGGGATAGGGGTTTTATTTGGATGTATAAGGCAATTGAGTAAGTATTATTATTATAAAATAATTAGATTCTATATTGGTTTATAGTCTATTTGATTCTAATTTTATAACTCTTGATTCTAATTTTTTAAAACTTGATTCCATTTCACTGGAATTTGATTCTAATATTCTCAAATAAAAAAAAGTACTAAGAGAAATTAATCTTAGTACTTTTTAAAAAGAACCATTATTTTTAATGTTAAACCATTATTATTTATTACTATGGTCTTTATTGAATATCTTCAATCTTTCGTTTAATTCTGGGAGCATTTCATTAGGTACCAAAGAAACACAAGCTCTTGCTCCTTCTGTTCGGCTACTTCCTGTTATGTCTAATGAAATTGCACTTATGCCGTAGTAAACTAATTCGTTGAGCATCTCAACTCCTGTCATATTTGGGTAAGAGAAAGTGAAATAGAACCCATCAGCAACTTCAACATCCAAGTCTTTATCGTAAACAATCTTAAAGCCGTTGTCTGTAAAGGCTTTCTTCATTATATTAGCCTTGCGTTGATATTCCAATAAATCTTCTCTAAAATTGAATATACCTTCGTTACATGCTTTAAATATTGCAGCCAAAGCATATTGCGGTGAGTGTGCTGTTCCTGATGTCAAAGCGTAAAGAGAACCAAAGATTAATGCTCTACCAAAGCTTTTTTGTGCAAAGTATTTTTGTAGGGTTTCAGACTCATATTCATAAAGTTCAGGGCTAATTATCATAACAGCTATTCTTTCCCCGGCATAAGAGAATGCTTTTGAACCAGAAATCATTAAGATATATTTTTTTGCCCAATTGGCTGCTGATGGTTGGAACGGAGCAACACCTGGTTTGGAGTAATCTTTCCTGAAATCCATTCCAAAGTATGCAAGGTCTTCAATGACTACTACATCGTATTTGTTTGCAACCTCTGCTATAATTTGTAATTCTTCTTCGTTGAAGCAAAACCATGCTGGATTGTTTGGAGAGGAGTAAAGCAAACAAGCAAAATCGCCTTTAGAAAGATAGCTTTCGAGTTTTGCTCTTAGCTTTTCGCCTCTATAATCGTAAACATCAAAATGTTCTGTTTCTATTCCTAATATCCTACATTGTGATTTTTGAACAGGGAAGCCTGGGTCAATAAATAACACTTTGCTTTTTGCAGGGTTCATTCTTGAAAGGGTCAAAAATGAAGCAAAACCCCCTTGCATAGATCCAACTGTTGGAACACAACAATCGTCAGGAACGTCTATATTTATGAAGTTCTTTACAAATAAAGCTGTTTGATGCTTCAATTCCTTAGTGCCGTATATGTCTGGATATTTGGCAGCTACTCCGTCTTTTAGAGCTTGTATTTGTGCATCTAAACCTATTTGAGTAGAAGGTAAACCTGGTATCCCCATTTCCATACGAATGAATTTTTCTCCAGTAGCTCCTTCAATGTCATCAATAATTTTCTTTACTTCACGAATAGAGGCAGCTCCCACGCTCTTAATTTTGTTTTTTGCTAAAATCCCTTCAATGAGATTTCTTTCAAATGGTATATTTTGCATAATTTGTTTGTGTTGATGATATATTAATTTAAAAGTTTTACTCTTTATCTTGGTTGGTTAGGATTGAATAGGTTGTTATCGTTATTCAAAGGAGTGTTAAGTCCAGAGTTAGAACCTTGATTTGTTCTTATTTGTTCGTATTTATTAGTATTTGCTGGATTAATTTCTGTCATTATCTTAATTACTCTTTCTTTTTCATTATCGGGAGCACCTTTGAAAATCTGTATTATTTCATCTGATTTGGCATCAATGAATTGTTGAACACAGATTAGTTGAGACTTTTCACGATTAGTTCTTTGCAAAGACTCTAAGGCTAAAAAGATATTATTGCGTGCTTCACTTTGGGCATCGGAGTGCATTTTGTCTAACCCCATCATATGATAATTATACCAAACATCGTGCATATATCTATAAGTAGCGTTATTGTAGTTCTCGCTCATCCAATACTTATTTTTTTCGTTCTCAAAAGACTTCCATCCTCTTTGGGCAGACTTTTGTGCCGCAGTAACTATGTTTTGACAAACCTTAAAATAAGGAATACCACCACCTAAACTAAAAGAATCGGCGTCAATAGCAAGAAAATAATAAAGATAAAAAGCAATGGTTGAAGTGAGATTATCATAATATGTATTCTCTTCAAATTGTAGGGTTGTACCTTCTTGATATTTGAAGGTGAAGTCTAATTCTTGTGTGTTTAGCATTGTGGTTGTGTAGGAAGAGTTGTAAACTGGACGTCTCAATTGTATATTCAAATCTCCCTGAAAGTCGGTTTGAGAAACTCTCTTTTTAACTAAAATAGATATAAAGCCTTCAATCTTTTCCTCTGTCTTATAATTGTAGTTGGTCCATTTGCGAGTGTTCACGAAATCGTTTAAGTCTGCTTGTATGGCATCATAAATCTTCCTATCGGTACCTGTAATCTGAACACTAACTCCCACCTGTACTTTAAATTCTTGCGAAAATAAAGTAGTTGATAATAATAACGAGACAAGTATTACAAGTATATATTTCATAATGAAAGCAATTTGTTTACGATATCTTTTGCAACATCTTCTTTTGATTTGAGTTGATATTGCTCAATCTTATTCTTATTATCAATTATAGTTATCTTATTTGTTGGAGTTTCAAAGCCAGCTCCCTTATCTTTTAAAGAATTCAATACAATAAAGTCAAGGTTCTTGCTTTTTAGTTTTTTAGTTGCATTTTCTTGTTCATTATCGGTTTCTAATGCAAATCCAATTAGCTTTTGATTAGGTTGCTTTATCTTACCCAAAGAAGCAAGAATATCAATAGTAGGAGTGAGGTTAAGGGTTAGGTCTTGCTTTGTTTTCTTTATTTTATTCTTTGCGGCAGTCTTTGGTTTATAGTCGGCAACCGCTGCTGCAAGAATAGCACAAGAGCATTCAGGGAAGTGTTTTATAGATTCCTTATACATCTGCTCTGCTGAGATAATATCAATACGCTTTATCTTAGGATTATTTGTAAGAAGGTGAGTCTTGCCTGTAATTAAAATTACATCAGCTCCCCTGTTTGCCAATTCTTCTGCAATACAAAATCCCATCTTTCCTGATGAATTGTTTCCAATATATCTAACGGCATCAATTTTTTCTTGTGTACCTGCTGCCGTTACCATAATGGTTTGGTTAGATAAAGGAAGTGACAAAGAGAAATACTCTTCTATTTTGCGAACTATTTCAATTGGTTCTTCCATTCTTCCTTCTCCATCATAGCCACAGGCTAAGTTTCCTTTGGTTGGAGAAATGATTTTAACCTTATTTTGCTCCAATGTCTTGATATTTGCTTTAACTATGGCGTTGTTAAACATCTTAGTATTCATTGCAGGAGCTAAAAATATCTCTTTATTGAAAGCTAAAAAGGATGTTGAAAGAGCATCATCAGCTATCCCTGAGGCAAACTTTCCAATTATATTTGCAGTTGCAGGAGCAATAATAAATAAATCTGCCCAATCGGTTAAAGAAATATGTTCTGTAGAATACTCTTGGGTATCCGAAAACATATTATAATAGACATTATTTTGAGAAAGCGTTTGAAGGGTGGTAAGAGTAACAAACTCTAAGGCGTTTTGCGTTGCAATTACTTTGACCCTACAATCCCTCTTTATCAATTCTCTAATCAATAAAGGAGTTTTGTAAGCAGCAATTCCTCCGCTTATGCCAATAAGAATATTCTTACCTTTAAGCATAGCTTATTTCTTTTGTTTTCTTCCTTTTTCTTTGTTTTCTTTATTTGCTTGTGCGGTCTTCAATTCTAAAATCATATCGTTAATAACACCTTTTCCGTTTTCATCATTACGATAAACCAATTCGTTATTAAGATATTCATGTATTGCAATTAAAGTTGGCTTAGGCAATTGTTCGTAGAAGCGAGTTATTTCTATTTGCTCTCTGTTCTCAAAAACCTCTTCAAGATTATCTGTTTGTGAAACGAACTCCTCAATCTTACGATAAAGCTCTTGTTTCAAATCTTGTGCAATTTGATTAGAACGTTTTGAAAGCATACTAACAGTTTCGTAAATATTCTCTGTGAGTGCATTAAAATCATTCAAATCTCTTGTTTCGGTGGTTTTGTCCGCCTTTGTTCTTTTATAATCCATTTTTATATAAATTTTATTTTAGTATTTTCAAACAATCGTCATTAATCTTTTGGAGTTCGCTTAATTTTTTTGAAGAAGGATATAATGAGGCGAACTTTTGGTAATCAAGCATTACAGACTGATACCTTTCTTTCTTCTTATCTTCTATGCTATTGGAGGCAAATTTATGTCCTGCTAAGATTATATAATACATAGCTTCTTCACGATATTTTGCATCAGGATATTCGTTTAAGAAAGCCTTTAAAGCAAATTGTGCAGATTGGTAATTGCCAGTCTTATAATAATTATATGCAGTTTCATAATCTTTTTGAATGAGCTTTTCTCTTAGAATATCCATATACTTATTAGCTTCGGTAACCTTTGGCGAATTAGGATATTTATTGATGAAAGCTTGGAATTGAGCAAAGGACTCTTTGGTTAGGTGTTGGTCTAATGAATATTTAGGAGACTCTAAATACTTGCAATAAGCAGCTTGAAAAAGAGCCTCTTCTGCATCTTTGGAGAAAGGAAACCACTTCACAAAGTTCTCAAACTGATAGCCTGCCGAATAAAAGTCCTTAGAACCTAAAAGACTCTTTGCATAATACAAGTTCACGCTTTCAGCCTTATCGCGTCCTCTATAATAGAGCAGAAGGTTCTCAAAGAGCTGGGTAGCATGAAAATAATCTTGCTGGTCGTATGCTTTCACGGCTGCTACATATTTAGCATCGTGGTCATTACTCTTTAATAGTTTTTTGTGTTTACTTGCACAAGAAACTAATAATAAAGAAATTAATACTAAAACAATTGATAAGTGTCTATAATTCATAAGTTGCAAAGATAGATATTATTTTACAAACCAAACGAATAAAGGGTTAAGATATTTTATATTTTCTTCTTTTTCCTTCAAGATTTATTTATCTATTACTAAGATTTGTTAATTATTTGCCAAGATTTGATTGTGGTAAGCTGAAACTTGATTCTAATTTACTGAAACTTGATTCTAATTTTTTATCTTTTGATTCTAATTTATTGAAACTTGATTCTAAAAACATTGAAAGTTACATTTAAAAATATTATGCTTTGAGTTTGAAAAATGTATTGATTATAAGGTGATTAATAATGTTGTTTGATTAATTTTAATTCTAAACCCAATATATGAATTATTTATTATTATTTTTGCATAAATAAATTTCAGTAATATTAAATATGCAATTAGTTACCCTTACAACCGATTGGGGATATTCAGATCATTATATTGGAGTAGTAAAATCTAAATTATACCGAACAATAAAGGATTGTCAAGTGGTGGATATTACTCATTCTATTGAGAAATACAATATGATGGAAGGGGCATTTGTTGTTAGGAATGCATGCTTGGAATTTCCAAAAGGGACTATACATATTATTGATATTGATTGCAATGAAGGTGGAATGAACGATTATAAGCATGTTCTGATAGTTTATAATGAGCAGTATTTTATATGCACTAATAATGGGATGCCAAGTTTGATTTTTGAGGATTTGGAACAAATAAAAATTATTAATATAACAAAGGTGCTCCAAGACTCAAGCTTTTACACCTTTCCTGCATTAGACCTTTTTTGTAATGTGGCTACATTAATTTCAGATAAAACCGATATTAATGAGTTTGGAGAGCAGGAAACAGAATTAGTTAAAAGAAATATTTTTACTCCAACCATATATAGTGATTTAATGTTATGTACTGTCTTTCATATTGATAGTTATGGGAATGTTTTCTTGAATATCACTATTAATGAATTCCAAAAAGGGCTTGGCAAGAAAAATTTTAGTATAAAGATGGATAGATATAATATAACTAAAATATCAAGTTCCTACGATAATGTTAAAGAGAATAATCCTTTGCTTACAGTTGCTTCAACCGGTCATATGCAGATAGCAATTAATAAGGCAAATGCTTCTGAGCTTTTTGGCTTAAAGTATGGTTCGCAAATAACAATTCAGCTTAAAGATGAGAAGCAGTAGAAATAATATTAGAGATGTATTCAATTGCATCTATTGTTCTTGGAGTTTGAATATCCATTAATCTACTTTCAATCCCAAATACTCTATTTTGTTTTACAGCATTTAACTCATTGTATGGGTGGGTGTTCACAAAGATTGCCGAGTCTTCTTTTCTTACAAAAATAAAATCGGGCTGCTTAGCAAACAACTCTTCCTTAGAAAAAGACCAATTGATGCTTTCTTTGGCAATATTATATCCTCCTGCCAAGTGGATAATTTCATCTATATAAGTATCCTTTCCTGCTGAGAAATCACCACCTGCACCAAAGCCAACCACATAATAAACCTTTGGTAAAGAGGTTACGCCTTTGGTTTTAAGGTTTTTTTCTCTTTCTTGTTTTATTTTAGAAAGCCTATCTTTTACATTATTAATTATCTCTTGGGCTTTTGCTTCTTTATCCATAATACCTCCTATTATTTCAATTATTTCATACATTCCCTCAATTGAATTTCTTTCTTGAAACGACATAATAGGGATGGAGGCATTTTCAATTGTTTCAAACATTTTCTTAGTAAAGATGGAAGATGTTATTACCAAATCGGGTTTGAGTGCAATTATCATTTCTAAATTAGCATTATTAATCCCTCCAATTGATTGTATATTCTTTGTTTGAGAAGGATAGTTACAAAACTCTGTTCTCCCAATTAATCTGTCTCCACAATCTAAATAAAACATTATTTCAGTAATCGCAGGCGACACAGAAACAACCCTCATAGGTGTTTTCTTTAATGGAGCCTTCTCAGATATAATATAGTTGAGTTCTTTCATTTTATTCTCTTTTTGACAAGAGAATGAAAGAAAACTAAAAAGGATTACGATTAATAAAATTATATTTCTGTATCTCACAATTTGCTTTCTGTTTTATTGGTGATGAATAATAATGTTTTCGCCATCTATTACCTCTGCTTCAACATCAAATAACTCTTTTATATTTTCTTTATTTAGAATATCCTTAGTATTTCCAAAATGAACAAGTCTTCCTTCTTTAAGAGCTAATATATTATCGCTATACTTCAATGCTAATGAGAGGTTGTGAAGAATAATAAATATAGTAGTATTATTTTCTTTGTTTATCTTCCTTAGAAGTTCCATTATATCAAGCTGGTGTTTTATGTCTAAGGATGAAATAGGCTCGTCCAAGAGCATAAGAGGGGTTTGTCCAGCCAAAGCTCTTGCAATCATAACTCTTTGCAACTCGCCTCCGCTTAGTTGTTTAATAGACCTATTTCTTAAATGCCAAGTATTGGTTTTATTCATTGACTGCTCCACAATAGATAAGTCTGATTTTGAATCGGCTTGCAAAAGTTTCTGATAGGGCATTCTTCCCATCATTACAATCTGAAAAGCAGAGAAATCAAACAAAAACTCGTTATGTTGCCAAACTACAGAAATCTCTTTGGCTAAAAGTTTAGGAGAAAACTTATTCAAATTCTTCCCATTAATCTTTATTTTACCCTTTGTTGGTTCAATTATATTAGAAATAGATTTTAAAAGAGTTGTCTTCCCACTTCCATTAGTTCCAACCACAGAGTAGAAGCCCCCTTTTTGTAAGGAGAAAGTAATATCTTCAATAATCTTCTTTTCCCTTACGAAATACGATAAGTCTTTAACTTCTAAAATAGTTTTATCCATATATTCCTAAGGGTTAAGTTGTTTTTTAGCATTATATAATAAGTATATAAAGAAAGGAGCACCAATTAAGGACGTGATGCTTCCAATAGGGAGCTCGCTTGGAGCAATTAAAACTCTGGAGAGAATATCAGCCAAAAGCATAAATATCATACCTCCAAAAATAGAAAAAGGAATAATTCTCCTATTATCAGAACCAACCATTAGTCTAATAATATGAGGAACGATTAAACCAACAAAACCAATTACTCCACAATAAGAAACAATTACTCCAATCATAAGAGTAGAAAACAAAAGTATGATTTTTTTTGTCTTTTCAACGTTTACACCTAAGCTCTTTGCACTATCTGTTCCTGTAAGTATAGCATTGAGCTCTTTTGCATAAATTCTAATTACGGCAATTCCAATAAAAACAAATATAAGAACTATCCAAATATCAGAGAACTTACTACCGCTCATTGAACCCATAGTCCAAAAGATAATCTTACTCATATTCTCTTGACTAACAACCATTAGAATTGATATTATTGCAGCCATAAGAAAATTTATACTTATTCCTGCCAAAAGCAAGGTTGTTGTGTGGAGTTTGTTGCCAACAGAAGCAATACGGATTATTATCCAAACGGTAAGTAGTGCAAACAAAAAAGCGAAGCCTCCAACTCCAAAGAAAACGCTTTCCAATCCTAAAACAATTGCAATGGAAGCTCCCAAAGAAGCCCCTGATGAAACGCCTAAGATATAAGGGTCGGAGAGGGGGTTTTGAAATATGGCTTGATATGCACTTCCACAAACGGCAAGCCCTGCCCCACATAAAACACACATTATAACTCTTGGGAGTCGTATTTTTTGAATAATGTAAAGAGAGTTCTCATCAAAATTCATAACATCAACACTTCCCCAAAATACTCCTAAGAACATAAGAAATAGAACCAAAAATCCCAAAATACAATACCAAATAATGTCTTTCATATCTCTTAGTTCTAAATTTTTATCTCTTGATTCTAATTTACTGAAACTTGATTCTAATTTTTTATCTCTTGATTCTGTTGGTTTATAATTTGATTTGCTTTATCCATTGCTTTACTTATGTGGTCAAAAACAAATTCTCTTCCCAGTTTATCAATAAAACCACTCTTCTCTAAGGTATTATAAACATCGGAATTAACTCCTGAAAGAATGATTTGTATTTTTTCTCTTTTCGATTTATTACAAAGATTTGATAAGTTTTTTATTCCTGTTGAGTCAATAAAAGGAACTTTTCTCATTCTAATAATTCTAACCTTTGGCTTATTCTTTATTTCGTAGTTAATTTCATCAAATTTGTTTGCAACGCCAAAGAAGAAAGGCCCATCTATTTCATAAACTTCAAGTTTCTTAGATAGCTTTTCGTATTCTAAGTCTAAGTCTTCTTGATTTTCGGTTCGTTGTATTTCATTCTCAATTACCTTTATGCTGGATGTTTCCATAACTCGCTTAATAAAGGTTATAGCTGCAATTAATAGTCCTATCTCAATAGCAATAGTTAAATCAAATATAACAGTTAAAAAGAAGGTAACCAAAAGTACAATAACATCTGATATAGGGTTTTTTAGTAAGCCTTTAAAACTTCTCCACTCGCTCATATTATAAGCCACCACAACCAAGATTCCTGCCAAGGAAGCAAAAGGAATATAAGCGGCAAGAGGCATAAGAAATAAGAAAATAAGAAAAAGAAAAATCGCATGAACAATTCCTGCAATAGGAGTACGCCCTCCATTATTGATGTTGGTCATTGTTCTTGCAATTGCACCAGTAACAGGAATCCCTCCAAACAAAGGAACAACTAAATTAGCTACACCTTGCCCAATTAACTCAGTATTTGAATGGTGTTTCTTCCCTGTTGCCCCATCTGCAACCATAGCCGAAAGCAAACTTTCAATTGCACATAGCATTGCAATGGTAAAAGCAGGAGAAATAAGCATACGAACAGCATGCATATCTATTTGAGGAGCTATGGGTTTGGGTAAAGGAGAACCCCCAGAGAGTTCTGGATATTTGCTCCCAATAGTTGTAACCTCAATTCCAAACTGATTTTTTAGTATTATGGCAATAATGGTACATATTATTATTGCTATAATGCTGCCAGGTATTTTCTTAGTTACCTTTTGCCAAAGAAAGCTTATGGCAACAGTAATTACTGCAAGGGCAGTTGCCCAAGGGTTAATGGTTGAAAAGTTTTTGAAATAAACAGCCCATTTGCTTAAAAACTCAGAAGGAAGAACCAATTCCCCTCCTGCAACAGAGGTAAGTCCGAAGAAGTCTTTTATTTGGGTTGAGAAAATCACAACTGCAATCCCAGAGGTAAAGCCTACAATAATAGGAAAAGGCATAAACTTAATTACATCTCCTAATTTGAAAAGCCCCATTGCTATTAACATTATCCCAGCTAAAACGGTTGCAATAATAAGTCCTGTGAAGCCAAACTCAGCAATAATACCAGCAATAATAACAATGAAAGCTCCTGTTGGGCCTCCAATTTGAATATGAGAACCTCCTAAGAAAGAAACAATGAAACCTCCTATAATTGCAGTAATAAGCCCTTGCTCAGGAGAAACTCCCGATGCAATCCCAAAAGCAATAGCAAGTGGAATGGCAACAATCCCAACAATAACACCTGCAATAAAATCTTGAATGAAAAGTTCTTTGGAATAGGCTCTATTCTTAATTAATTGGAAGAACTTTGGTTGAAAAACGTCTGCAATATTAAATTTCCCCATCACTTATAAATAATGAATAAAAACAAGACTGCAAAGATAGTAAAATTATTTTTGAGCAAAAATTAACATAAAATTTATACCATTCAATAATAATTTTATTATATTTGCACCATTAATAACAATCCTTTTGGGATATTAAAATTAAATTATCATGAATATGAAAAAGTACATTTCAGAAATGATTGGGACTATGGTATTAGTTCTAATGGGCTGTGGAGCCGCAGTATTTAATGGTGGAGTTGGTACAACTGCACAAGTATTAACAGTAGCTTTTGCTTTCGGGCTTTCAGTTGTAGCAATGGCTTATGCAATTGGAGGAATATCAGGCTGTCATATTAACCCAGCCATTACCTTTGGAGTGTGGCTTTCAGGAAGAATGAATGGCAAAGATGCAGCAATGTATATGCTTTTCCAAGTTATCGGAGCTCTTATTGGTTCTGCAATTATTTATCTTTTGGTTTCCACAGGAACTCAAACAGAATACGCAACTTCCACAGGAGCCAATGCAGTATCATCAAATTCCTCAATAGCGATGGCATTTATTGCTGAATTAGTGTTTACTTTTATTTTTGTGCTTGTTGTTTTGGGAGTTACCGATAGTGCAAAAGGCAATTCATCACTTGCAGGCTTAGCAATAGGACTAACCTTAGTATTAGTGCATATTGTTTGTATTCCAATTACAGGAACCTCAGTAAATCCAGCAAGAAGTGTTGGTCCAGCTCTTTTTGAAGGCGGAGTTGCCTTACAACAACTATGGATATTTGTCCTTGCACCACTTGCAGGAGGTGCCTTAGCAGCAGGAATATGGAAGTTTATTGCTTTCCAAAAAGCAAACGCTGCAAAATAATCTTTTTCCTTAAACGTAAGAAAACTATAATAGCATAGATTAACTAATTTTGGTTAGTCTATGCTTTTTTATTGAAATTAAACCTGATTTATTTAAAATAGCTCAACTCTTTTTAAAATTAGATTTGAGGAAAATAAAATTATCTCAGAGAATAATCCAAATAAACGTTCTTTATTTTTAGAATAGATTATTTTTCTTTTTTAGTCTATTTAATCTAAAAATCTATTATCTTTGCAATCTTATTTATATAATTTTTCATTGGAAAAATATGCTTAATAGACATTTTCTTAGGTCTAAGGTTCTTCAAGAACTTTATGCTGCTAAAATTAACGACTCATCTAATGTAGATGTTCACTGCAAAAAACTAATTGATAGTTGCTATTCTTTAAACGATTTACAGGTTTATTTGTTCGCTGCTCTTTTGGAAATGCATAAGATTGCACAAGAGAAGATAGAAGAAAGCAAACAAAAGATGCTGCCTACTGAAAGCGACCTGAACCCAAATTTAAAATTTGTTGAAAACGATTTCTTTAAAATTCTAATAGAAAATGACGATTTAAAAAAGAGGATAAATGCTTTAAAAATTAATTTCTTTGAACAAAGAGATGTCTTAAAATCTATATTTAATAAGTTTATTCTTTCTGCGAGTTATAAGAATTATATGCTTAGCATAAAGGAGTCAATAGCTCAAGAAAGATTGATTGTCGTGCAGTTGTTTAAGAACTATTTGATTGCAAACGAACAATTTTTTGATTTAATATGCGAATATAACCTTTCTTGGGAAAGTGATTATGATTTGATAGCTCAGCTATCTTTGAAGAAGTTAAAGGAATGTGAAGACAAATTAATTCTTGATGATTTAGATGATTTAGATAAGAACTTTATTGAAAGTTTAATTAGAAATACTATTATTAATGATGAAGAGTTTACTAAAATGATTCATTTAAGAGTAAAGAATTGGGATCTTGATAGGGTTGCATTAATGGATACAATTATAATAAAAATGGGTATTTCGGAGTTAATATATTGTCCTGAGATACCTGTTAATGTAACTTTGAACGAATATGTAGAGTTAAGCAAGGAGTTTTCTACTCAAAAGAGTAAGTTATTTGTCAATGGTTTATTGGATAAATTGATGGTTGATTTGAAGGCAAAGGGAAAGATTAAGAAAATAGAAGAAGATATTAACGAATAGTAAATGGATAAAGAGGACTGATTTTGTCCTAACTTAAAATTGAAGTATTATGTCTAAAAATAGATACTTAACATTAATAGTAATTACTGCTTTATTCTTTAGTTTTGTTTCTTGTTCAAAGGATAAGCAACAGGTTACAGCGAGTTTGATTGAAAACTCCACCTTAATTAAATTTGAAAAGGATTTGATTGATTTCGGTAAACTCTCCTCTGGTGAAGTGGTTACTTGTAGTTTTAAATTTAAGAATACTGGCAAAAACGATTTGATTATTTCTTCTGTTACGGGCAATTGTGGTTGTACAGTGGCAGACTATCCACGAACTCCCATTGCTCCAAATCAAGAAGGTCAGATAACAGTAAGATATGATTCAGAAGGGACCAATCAGTTTAGGGTTGTAAAGGAGATTTCAGTATTGGCTAATACTACTCCAGCAACTACAAAACTGAGAATTGTTGCAGATATAAATTAAAATAACGTAAATAATAATTAAAAAGAAAAAATGATGAATTTATTAAATGTTCTACTTATGTCTCAGCCATCTCAAGGAGGTGGTTCGGGAGCTGGTTGGAGTTCAATTTTGATGCTTGTTGCAGTTGTTGTAATATTTTATTTCTTTATGATACGCCCTCAAAGTGCTAAGGCGAAGAAAGAAAAGCAGTTCAGAGAAAGTCTTCAAAAAGGGCAAAATGTAATTACTATTAGTGGTGTTCACGGGAAAGTTGTTGAAGTTAAAGAGACAACTATTATCCTTGAAATAGCTAATAATGTTCAGATAGAAGTAGAAAAGTCAGCAGTTGCTATTGATATGGCAAATGTCAAGAGATAACTTAACAGAACTCTTTTATTAATAAAAACAATTGAAAACAATTGGTCTTACAGGTTTAATCGGAAGTGGCAAAAGCTTAATATGTTCTGTTTTTGAACATTTGGGTATTCCTGTTTTTCTTTCAGACAACTATGCTAAGGAATTATATAAAGATACTTCTTTTTTAGAGGAGATAGTATCTGTTTTTGGACAAGAAGTTTTCAACAAAGGAGTCCTAGATAAGAATATTTTAGCAAACATTGTTTTTAATGATAAAGAAAAGTTAGAGAAATTAAACTCTATGGTTCACCCTAAGGTGCTTGAAATGTTCTTGCTTTGGAGCAAGAATAGACAAGCACCTTATGTTATTTTAGAAAGTGCTATTTTATTTGAGATAGGATGGGAAAAATATTTTGATAAAACAATTTGCATTTCCACACCAAAAGACATAGCAATTGAAAGAGCATTAAAAAGAGATAAGGTTTCAAAGCAGGATATTGAAAAAAGAATGAGCAATCAATTTTCTAATGAAGATAAATGTAAGAGAGCTGACTTTATCATCTTTCACGACAATAAGACTATGCTATTGCCTCAAATTTTAGAAATACATAATAAAATAAAACAAAAAGAATAAACTATTATGAAGAAGTTTTATATTTTAGTAATTACACTGCTAATGTGTAATTTTTCCTTTGCTCAATTGAGCATTGAAGGAACTCCAAAGTCTTTTTTGTATAAAGACTTAGCGGTTTTGCTAACAGCATCAATTGAAGTTGAGCAACCCGACTTAGATACTATTATTAAGCAGGATAATTCAGATGAAAGTATGAATAAAATAAGAAGATTTGGAGTAATAATTCCAGTAAAAGTTGATTTCTTTGAAAAGGCAGATATGGCAGAAGTAGAAGATGGAAGATTATGGATATTGAAACTATCCTCTTCAAGAGCTCAGGCTTTAAGCTTGTATTCGAGCAATTTTTATTTACCAAAAGGAGGAGAATTATACATATATAACCCTGACCATTCTCAGGTAATAGGAGCTTTTACTTCCATTAATAATATTGAATTAAAAACTTTTGCAACAGAACTTATATATGGAGATGAAATGATTATAGAGTACTTTCAGCCTAATTCAATAACAGAACAGGCAAGTATTGAAATCACAGAATTAGGTTATGCATATAGGGATTGCCAAATTAAGATAAATGATATTAAATTTGGGGAGTATGGTTCCTCTGGCTCTTGTAATGTTAATGCTAATTGTTCGGAAGGGAATAATTATAGGCAGGCTCAAAGAGGTGTTGCAAGGATTCAAATTAGGATGAATGAAACCTCAACTGGATGGTGTACGGGCTCATTAGTTAATAATACTAATAGGGATTTGCTTCCATACTTACTTTCAGCTCACCATTGCGTTGAGAATGTTCAGTCAGCAGTATATTATAGTCAATTTATATTCTACTTCAATTACCAAACATCCGGATGTACCAATGTATCTGAACCTGGTTATAGAACTCTTACAGGAACAATTGTAAAAGCAAAAGGGACAAAATCAGACTTTGTGCTTTTCCAACTAAATAACGCTATCCCTTCATACTTTAATGCCTATTGGAATGGTTGGACAAGAACACTTTCTGCTTCAACAAGTGGGGTAGGTATCCATCACCCACAAGGAGATGTTAAAAAGATTTCAACATACAACTCCACACTAACCACAGCAAGTTATCCTGGTTATACCGCAAATGTTCATTGGAAAGTACAATGGGTTAAAACTGCAAATGGCTTTGGAATAACCGAAGGAGGTTCCTCAGGCAGTCCATTATTTAATTCTTCAAGCAAGATAGTTGGAACCTTAACGGGAGGCTCATCCTCTTGTTTTGCACCGGTTGCAAGCAAATTAGATTATTATGGTAAGTTTTCTTACGCTTGGAATCAGAATGGAACAACGGCAAACACTCAATTAAAGCCATGGTTAGACCCGCGTAACACAGGAGTAATGGAGCTAAATGGAGATGATAATATTACGGTTTCACTTGAAGATGTATTAAAAGAAGAAGAGACATTATCAATGATATTTCCTAATCCTGCTAATAACATTATAAACATAACCCTTTCTGCACAAAAAACCGAAACCAAAGTAACCATTTACGACCATTTAGGCAAGATAATATTATCTGAAATTATCCCTGCTAATAAGACTAATCACTCTATTTCTTCTCAAAATCTTAGTTCAGGACATTATATAATTAGATATAATTCTGGCGAAAAGACTTGGATAAATAAACTTGTTATCAATAATGATTAGTATTTAGTCATTAGCATTTGAAATGGACGAAAAAGAAAGGTTAGAAACCAATAAAGAACTTGATTTAGCAAAATTATACGTTGAGCAAACGAATACCAATATTTTCCTTACAGGGAAAGCTGGTACAGGAAAAACAACCTTCCTTAAAAATTTAAGAGAAAACACTTCCAAGAGGATGATTGTTGTTGCACCCACAGGAGTTGCAGCAATAAATGCAGGAGGAGTAACCATTCACTCATTTTTCCAAGTATCATTCGGGCCTTTTATAGAATCAGAACAAAAGGACAAGGATAGTAAATTTAAGATTTCTAAAATAAAAAAAGAAATCATTAGAAGTTTGGATTTAGTTGTTATTGATGAAATATCAATGGTAAGAGCAGACCTTTTAGATGCTATTGACTTTCGCCTTCGTCAATTTAGAAAAGACAAAAAAGACCAGCCATTTGGAGGAGTTCAACTTTTGATGATAGGAGATTTACAACAATTACCTCCTGTTTGCAAAGACAATGAATGGGGATTGCTTTCTTATAGGTACGATACACCTTATTTTTTCTCATCACTTGCTTTGAAAAGATCTAATTTTATTACCATTAATCTAAAAAAAGTATTTCGTCAGAAAGATGAAAAATTCATAAGTATCCTTAATAAGATTAGGAATAACAAATTAGATGAGAAATCCATAGAACTTTTGAACGAGAGAAATAATATTGATTACGACCCTTCGGAAGATGATGGCTATGTAATTCTTTGCACACACAACTATCAGGCTAATAGAATAAATGAAAATAAGCTTAGTCAAATAGATTTCTCCTCTTATAAATTTACAGCAGTGGTTGAAGGAGAATTTCCCGAATCTTCTTACCCCAACGAGTTTGACTTAGAACTCAAACAAGATGCCCAAGTTATGTTTGTGAAAAATGACGTTGGAGAAATTAATGAAAGAAAGTATTATAATGGAAAAATAGGAAGGATTGTTGATTTAAGTGAAGATAGTGTTGTTGTTAGATGTAAGGGAGATGAAGAAGATATTGAGGTAAAGAAATATGTATGGAACAATTATCATTATAGCATTAATCACACCACAAATGAGATAGAAGAACAAGTGCTTGGGACTTTTGAGCAATATCCCTTAAAGCTCGCATGGGCAATAACAATCCATAAAAGCCAAGGATTAACCTTTGATAAGGTAATTATTGATTCTAATAAGAGTTTTGCTGCTGGACAGGTTTATGTTGCATTAAGCCGTTGCAAGAGTTTGGAAGGAATCATATTAACTTCACCTTTTGACCCAAATTCTATTATAAAAGACCCTCAAATTGATGAATTTGACCTTAGACAAGAAGAAAACGCTCCAACAAATGAAAAACTTCAAGAAGATAAGCTACAATATATTTTACATAATATCATAGAACTTTATAGCTTTAAAGGATTGAAGTGGGCATTAGATGAGTTAAAGAATTTGAACAATAATCACTACTTCGGTCTATATTTAAAAGCAAGTGATTTGCTTAATGAAAAGATACGCAGTTTTGAAACAGAGGTTTTAGAGGTAAGTTTAAGATTTGAAAATCAAATACGACTTCTTTTGCAAAAAGAAATTAATGAATATACCATAGAAAGACTAATCAAGGCAAAGGATTATTTTTCTTCTAAATTAGAGGGAGTTAAAGATATAATTAAACTAATATCTTCAATGGAGTTTGACAATAAACAAATAGAAGATAAAAGGGAAGATAATTTGCTTTCAATTTCCTATGAACTTTATCTCAAACTCACATTTTTTGAAGCTATTACATCAGATTTTTCATTTGCTAAATACCTTAACCACAAAAACAAATCCTTAATTAAAGAACCAAAACTATTTGTTAAAAGCTATTTACAAACTATAAGTAAGCAGGCAGATATTCCAAAGGAGGAAAAAATAAAATCACAACAAGGTTTAACGCAAGAAATTCTAAATGAAGAGCTTTTTGAAGCTCTTAGAGAGTGGCGAAGAATGAGAGCAGATGAGTTAAATATTCCTGCCTTTATGATTTTACATCAAAAGACTCTAATAAACATTGTAAATGCTGCTCCTAAAACAGAGAAAGAACTTTTAAAAATTAAAGGATTTGGGAAAAAGAAAATGGTGGAATATGGTAATGATATATTAGAGATAATAGAAAGTTATGTGCTTGAAGATAATAATTAGGAGTAAGTTTTAGTTAATAATTATGTCAAAAGTTTAAATAGACAAAATAGGTAATGAAAATAAAGAAAGAATATTTAAGGATATTATTTTTTGCTATCTTAGTTGCATTTGTTTTTTCTTCGTGTTCTTCTTCAAGAAAGACAACCATGAAACCACGAAAGAAAAAGAAATGCAATTGCCCAACGTTTTCATATCAAGTTATGCCAATAAATTCTCACTATATTTTTATTCATCAAAATGGATAAAAAGCTTTTAATTCTTTCAAATAAGGATTAGGCAAAATGAAATCAAAAGAGAGTTTTCTCAAATCAAAAGATAATTTTCTGAAATCAAAAGATAATTTTTTAGAATCAAAAGATAGTTTTCTCAAACAAAGATTAGCTATAATCATATTTTAACAAAATATTTTATTTATTTTTGCCTTTAATTTTAATGCAAAATAAAAAGGTATGAAAGAATATAATTTTGATAAGATTATTGATAGAAAAGGAACAGATTCTCTTAAATATGGGATTTGTCAAGAAATCTTTGGAACCACTGATATAAAACCTATGTGGGTTGCTGATATGGATTTCGAAACTCCTGATTTTATTATTGATGCCATAAAGAAAAGATTATCACATCCCATACTTGGTTATTGGGAATACTGGGATGGTTATTATGATTCCATTTTGTGGTGGATGAGAAATAGGCATAATTGGACTATCGAGAAGGATTGGATTATTTTTTCGCCAGGTATTGTTCCTGCACTGGGGCTTTGTGTTATGATATACACAGAAAAGGGGGATGATGTATTGGTTCAGTCTCCTGTTTATCATCCCTTTTATTACGCAATTGAAAGTCAAGACCGAAATATTATTAGAAATTCTTTGGTTGAAAAGGATAATTCCTTCGAAATGGACTTTGAGGATTTAGAAAATAAACTTAAAAAAGGAGTAAAGCTTATGCTGCTTTGCAATCCTCATAATCCTGTTGGTAGGCGTTGGGAAAAGGAAACCTTAGCCAAGGTTGCTTTTTTGTGTAAGAAGTATTCTTGCATTTTGGTCTCTGATGAAATTCATGCCGATTTAACTATGCCATCTTTTAGTCATAATCCAACTTTCACAAGTGCTATTACAGAAGAAGAAAAAGCTAATATAATTACTCTTATGGCTCCTTCCAAAACATTTAATATAGCAGGATTAACCACTTCTGAGGTAATAATTCCGGATTTAAGGCTAAGAAAAAAATACATTCATTATATGCACAAGATTCTTCATATGTACAATGGAAATACACTTGGAGCCTATGCCTTGGAGGCCGCTTATTCGGAAAAGGGTGCTAATTGGGTTGATGAGTTAAGGCAATATATTCAATTCAATATAAATTCAATGAATGATGTTTTACATAATAAGTATCCAAAAATTAGGACTTATAATCACGAAGCTACTTATCTGCCGTGGCTTGATTTTTCTGCTTATGGCTATACGCATAGAGAACTTACGCATAAATTAGCCTTTGATTGTAAAATTGGACTAAATGATGGGATGATATTTGGAAAAGAGGGCGAAAATAAGATGAGAATAAATGTAGCCTTGCCAAAATCAGAACTCCTAAAAGCATTAGATAAACTGGACTATTTGTAGGCAGTAAGGAAAAATATTTTAGATTAATTTTGTAGTTATATTTACTTTTTTGTTTGTTTATACTATAAACTATTAGTAATTTTGTTGCTTGAAATTATTTAAAACAATTTCACTATTGTGTGAAGTTAATAAAACTAAATACGAGATGAACAAAGACAATTATTGTATAATAATGGCAGGAGGTATAGGGACAAGGTTTTGGCCTCTTAGCAAAACTGCAAAACCCAAACAATTTATTGATGTTTTGGGAGTAGGAGAGAGTCTTATTCAAACAACTTTCCGCCGTTTTGAGAAGATTTGTCCAAGAGAAAATATATATATTGTTACTAATGCTATATATACAGATTTGGTAAATGAACAGATTCCTAACCTTAATCCTAATCAAATTATAGGTGAGCCAGCTCGAAGAAACACAGCTCCATGTATTGCTTATGCTAATTTTAAGATAGAAAAGATTAATCCTAATGCTAATATTATAGTTACTCCATCAGATCATTTCATTGTTAATGAGGAAAAATTTCTAAACACCTTAAACTTGGGCTTAAAGGCAAGTAGGGAAGAAAATGTATTGGTTACGCTTGGAATTAAACCTTCTTATCCTAATACTGGCTATGGCTACATTCAATACAAGACTTCTGAGTTTCTTAATGGTAATCAGCTTATAAATAAAGTTAAGCTTTTCACTGAGAAACCTGAACTTGAAATGGCTCAAATGTTTATTGATAGTGGTGATTTCCTTTGGAATAGTGGTATGTTTATTTGGTCTTTGCAGAGTATTAATAAATCTATGGAGGAACTCTTACCAGAGGTGTACAACATTTTTGCTAATGGTAAGGATATTTACAACTCTTCTAAGGAGAAAGAGTTTATTCAAACAGCCTATACTTCTTGCCCTTCTATTTCAATAGACTATGGCGTTATGGAAAAAGCTGAAAATGTTTATGTAATTCCATCTGACTTTGGTTGGAGTGATGTTGGAACTTGGGGGGCTTTACACCAAGTCAGAGAGAAAGATGAGCTTTTCAATAGTGTTGTAGGGAAAAACGTGATGCTTTATGACACTAATAACTGTGTAATTAATAACGCTACAAATAAACTTCTTGTGCTTCAAGGCTTGAAAGACTATATTGTAGTCAATACAGAAGATGTTTTAATGGTTTGTCAGAGTAGTCAAGAGCAACGAATTAAGGAGTTTGTTACAGATGTTGAAGTAGAAAAGGGACAAAATTATTTATAAAAGATAAAATATTTCTATTTATTAAGATGAAAGATATAAAGAGGATTGAAATTATAGAGCTTTTGCAAGGCAAGGCTAACGCCCAAATTGGTACGGAAATATGCGTTAAAGGATGGGTAAGAACTAAGAGAGGGAACAAAAATATTGCATTTATAGCATTAAATGATGGTACAATTATTCACAACATTCAAATTGTTGTTGAATTAGAAGCATTTAATGAAGATATATTAAGAAGGATAACCACAGGAGCTTGTCTAAGAGTTAATGGTAAATTAGTTGAATCTATGGGGCAAGGTCAGAATGTCGAAATACAAGCAACCGAAATTGAAATCTATGGAGAGGCTGATGTGGACACCTATCCTTTACAAAAGAAAGGTCATACCTTAGAGTTTTTAAGAGAAATAGCTCATCTTAGACCAAGAACTAATACTTTTGGAGCAATATTTAGAATGCGTCATGCAATGGCTTTTGCAATTCATAAATACTATAATGATAGAGGTTTCTTCTATTGGCATAGCCCAATTATCACTGCTTCTGATGCCGAAGGTGCAGGAGAGATGTTTCAGGTAACGAACTTAGATTTGAAAAATCTCCCTCTTTTGCCCGATGGTTCAGTAGATTATTCTAAGGATTTTTATGGGAAAGAAACATCATTAACTGTATCTGGACAATTAGAAGGCGAGCTCGGTGCAATGTCTTTGGGTAAAATCTATACTTTTGGACCAACGTTTAGGGCAGAAAACTCAAATACCCCTCGTCATTTGTCTGAATTCTGGATGATAGAACCCGAAATGGCTTTCTATGAATTGGAAGATAATATGAATTTAGCAGAGGACTTTATAAAGTATCTAGTTTCTTATGCTTTGGAAAACTGCAAAGACGACTTAGAATTTCTACAAAATATGTACGATAAGGAATTGATAGAAAGGCTTAAATTTGTTGTAGAAAACGATTTTATGCGTCTAAAATACACAGATGCTATTGAAATATTGTTAAAAGCCAACCAAAAGTTTGAGTTCCCTATCGCTTGGGGCGTTGATTTACAATCGGAACATGAAAGGTACTTGGTAGAAAAACACTTTAAGAAACCAGTAATCCTTATAGATTATCCAAAAGAAATAAAGGCTTTTTACATGAAACAAAACAACGATGGAAAGACTGTTAGGGCAATGGATGTGCTTTTCCCTAAGATTGGTGAAATCATTGGAGGAAGTCAAAGGGAAGAAAATTTAGATAAGTTGGTTGCAAGAATGAAAGAAGTAGGCATAAATCCAGATGATATGAAGTGGTATTTGGATACTCGTCGCTACGGAACGGCACCACATAGTGGATTTGGCTTAGGATTTGAACGATTGTTGCTTTTTGTAACGGGAATGGTCAATATAAGAGACGTAATTCCTTTCCCTCGCACTCCACATTCTGCCGAGTTTTAAGAATAAAACCAAGCAATTAATATTCTTTTAGGAAAATGATATCTAATAAAATACTTCAAAGATTACAACAAAAACTATCCCCTGGACAAATTCAACTTATGAAATTGCTCCAACTCCCTGCCTTTGCTTTGGAACAAAGAATTAAAGAAGAAATTGAAAAGAACCCAACTCTTGAAGAAGATGACTCCGAACAAGGAGATAATATTTCTGAACAAACCGATAATCAAGAAGAAGATAATTCATCAGATGATGTCTTTGGGGATATGGAAATGTTTCCTAATGACGATGAAATAGTGTCGTATAAGAATAATGATAACCACGATAAATTAGATAAAAACCAACTATTTGTTTCCGAAACAACCTTCTATGAAGATTTAATCGCCCAACTTCAATTGAAACCTTTAAATGAAAAGCAAAAGTTAATAGGCTTGGAATTAATTGGAAATATTGATGAAGCTGGCTATTTAAGTCGCTCCATTAGCTCTATGGTAGATGATTTTCTCTTTCGTCATAACATAGAAGTTACAGAAAAAGAAATAGAAGAGGTACTATCAGTTATACAAAGCTTTGACCCAACAGGTGTAGGAGCAAGAAATTTACAAGAATGCTTATTAATTCAACTTCAAAAACAACAACAAAATAAAGATATCCAACTTGCCAATAAAGTACTAAAACATTATTTTGAGTACTTTAAGAAAAAACAATATAATGTTATACTGCAAAGGCTTGAAGTTACTCAAGAAGATTTGCAAAAGGCAATAGACGAAATTATCAAACTAAACCCTAAACCAGGCAATTCACTTTCTTCTAATACTAACCAGACCATATCTATTATACCAGATTTTATTGTTTGGCAACAAAACTCTAAGGTAGAGTTTCAAGTAAATAAGGTTGGCTTTCGTCCGCTTAGGACAAACAAATATTACGAAGATCTTTTAAAAGATACTCTTAAAAGCAACTCACCTTCTGATAAGGAAACAGCCAACTTCTTAAAAGAGAAATTAGAAAGTGCAAATATTTTCATAGATTCTATAAATAAGAGAAACGATACACTTTATTTGATAATGAAAGCTATAATCACTTATCAATACGATTATTTCCTAAACGGAGATATTCAAAAACTAAGGCCTATGCGTTTGGTTGATATAGCCGATAAGGTTGATATGGATGTTTCAACAATTTCAAGGGTAGTGAGCAATAAATATGCTCAAACTCATTTCGGAATATATAAGCTTAAAGATTTCTTTTCTAATTTTATGCTTAATGAAAAAGGAGAACAAGTATCAACTGATAAAATAAAGTATGAATTAGTTAGGGCAATAGATTCAGAAGATAAGACCAAGCCTCTGACTGATGAAGAGTTGGCAAGTATTTTAAAAGAAAAGGGTCTGCCAATAGCAAGAAGAACTATCTCTAAATACAGAGAAGGTTTAGAAATTCCAGTTGCTCGTTTAAGGAAATCCGTCTTATAATTATTAGATTATGAATAAGGAAGAAAGGATAGCAAATAAAATATCCATACTACTTAACTTCTTTTTGGTTTCTATCTATGCTTTTGTTTACTATATGTTATTAATGGTAGAATACAACGGGTATAAGAATTCAGCAGCCATATTCATTAAATCAATAACCCTATATATTTTAGTTTCGTGCCTTTCTCCATTATTTATCTTATATATTTTAAATAATAATTCCTATGTAAATATAAGGGAAAACGCCAAAAAATCTAATATTACCTATATAGTAATAAGTATTTCTTATATAGTTTCTTACCAATACTTTTCAATGTTAAATATTTCTGCATGGTTTAACATAGGATTGCTTATCCCATTTGTTTCAACTATTGTAGTGTTAATATTTAAGAGTAAGCTAAAACTATTCTTAGATATTATAGTAATGGCTGCCATAACCTCTTATTCTTTAATTCTAACAATAGAATACTCCTATATATTCCCTATCTACCCGTTCTTATTATCCATACTTTTGTCTGGATTATTACTCTATTCTTATCAAATAACAAAAAAATGCACCCCAAAAGAAACTCTTAATAACTACATAATAGGTTGTTTTGTAACTATATTTACTATTTTCTGGGTATTACTTCTATAAATCCATTTAGAATCAAGTTTTAGTAAATTAGAATCAAGTTTCAGTAAATTAGAATCAAGTTTTAATAAATTAGAATCAAGTTTCAATTAAATTAGATTAGGTTAAAATTAAATCGACTTTAATTTTATTAATCTCAACTCTGTTTTTACATAAAGGGATATAATACCAAAGGATTTACTCCCAATTAACGATTTTCTTTTTATTTTTCACCTGTTTATGATAATAAATAATGTGTATTTATTTAGAAATTAAATCAATAACGGATAATTGTTTAGATAAGTATTTCTTTTTACAATCATAATAATTATCATAATA
The DNA here is from genome assembly GCA_002407855.1 of Bacteroidales bacterium UBA5371. Classification (GTDB taxonomy): domain Bacteria; phylum Bacteroidota; class Bacteroidia; order Bacteroidales; family P3; genus UBA10566. Next base: position 289,673 of record DHPF01000012.1, on the reverse strand, counting down.
TAAAATATTATTACTAAATTTGCAGTTTGTAACATAGTTTAGAATAGTATTAATGAACCAAAAATTAATTATATTATCCTATTTCTTGTTGGGTTTATGCTGTATTTCATTTGCTCAGCATAATAAAATAGATACAAGGAGTGCAAATAGAAGATTTGCAGATTCTATGTATGCTGTTAATAGTGGGCGTATGTCCAAATCGGATACAAAAGGAAACACATTATCTAAAAAGACTGAGAGTTTTACTGATACAATAAAGACCACATCTTTAAATTATAGCATTCTTACTGAACAAGAGGATTGTGAAAAAGAAATAGTTATTGAATTTAGAGATGCTCCTTGCAAAACGCTTTACAATAATACTTGGTGCACTAATAAAGTAAAGATGCCTTCATTTCGTTTTGGAGAATTTCCTGATGAATTTAAGATAAGATTGATTGATCATAAGAAAGAACAAGGCTTTCATTTTCCTTGCAAAAATGGAAGAAAATCTTCACATTATGGTTGGAGGTGGGGGCGTCCTCATGGTGGAATTGACTTTGCAATAGATGTTGGAGAGCCAATTTATGCCGTTTTTGATGGAGTTATAAGAGTTGCTCAGGTAAATGGAGGCTATGGTAAGATGGTTTTAATTCGTCATTATAATAACCTTGAAACACTTTATGGGCATTTAAATGAGATAAAAGTTAAAGTAGGTCAGATTGTTAAGGCAGGTGATGTGATAGGTTATAGTGGTAATACCGGTTTCTCAACAGGACCTCACCTACATTTTGAATGCAGATGTTTGTATCAGACCTTTGACCCCGAATGGATTTTAGATGTAGAGAATAGGACTCTTAAAACAGATAGAATTAATATTGAGAAAACATTTTTTGGAATTGAAAGAGCAGAAAAACAAATAAACAAACGCCAACCACTAACTTCTTTATCTAAGGTTCACACAACATTTGAAGGAAAGCCATACTATTCATTTAAGGAAAAGTATAGGCCACAAGCAGAAGTCCGTTATTTAGCTAAGGGGGGTAATCAGCCTGTTAAAAAGCTTATTGAAATAAATCATGAAGACAAATCAACATGGAGATACTGGAGAGTTAGGAAAGGAGATACAATAACAAAGCTTGCCGATAGGTTTAATGTAACTCCAAGACAAATAATTGAGATGAACTCACTCAAAGATGAGGTGTTAAAACCTAATACTAAGATTCGTGTAAGATAATATTTTATTTATGTAATACCTTTTATATAATAATTTGTAAAGGTTCTAAAACAATAATTCTGAAAATTTAAAATAGAAAAATGTCAACAGCATTAAAAAACCTATCATCTTATAATATGGATGAAGTCCCCACGGGTAAAGGTGGGATATTTGGTATTGTGGTTTCTGAATGGAATTCAGAGATTACTAATTCGCTTTTGGAAGGAGCAATAGAAACATTAAAGGCAAAAGATGTAGAAGAAAAAGATATCTATATTCAATATGTGCCAGGGAGTTTTGAATTACCACTTGGAGCTTCAAAATTATTAGATAAGAAAAAGTTTGATGCAGTATTATGTCTTGGTTGTGTTATTCAAGGAGAAACAAGACATTTTGATTTTATTTGTGATGCAGTTGCTAATGGAATAATGACTGTTAGTTTAAAAAAGGATATTCCTGTTATATTTGGAGTACTTACTACCAACACACAAGAACAAGCCATAGAGCGTTCTGGTGGTAAATTCGGAAATAAAGGAGTTGAAGCTGCAATAACAGCTTTGAAGATGGCTTCTTTATGAGAATAGTCTTTTTAGGCACTCCTTCCTTTGCAGTAGCTTCACTTGATGCCTTAGTTAAAGCAGGATATAATATTGTTGGAGTTGTAACCATGCCCGATAAACCAGCTAATAGAGGGCAAAAAATAACATTTTCAGCAGTTAAAGAGTATGCCTTAGAAAATAAACTAAGACTACTTCAACCAACAAATTTAAAAGATCCAATCTTTCTTAAAGAATTAAAAGAGTTAAATGCCGATTTACAAATTGTAGTTGCATTTAGAATGTTACCTAAGGAGGTATATGCTATGCCAAGGTTAGGAACATTTAATCTTCATGCCTCTTTGCTTCCTAAGTATAGAGGAGCGGCTCCTATTCATTGGGCAGTTATAAACGGAGAGAAAGAAACAGGGCTTACAACATTTCTTTTAAACGATAAGATTGATGAGGGTGAGATTCTCTTTCAAGAGAAAATAACAATTAAAGATAAAGAAACCACAGGCAGTTTGCATGATAGGATGATGATAGAAGGAGGAAAACTTGTTGTAAAAACTACTCAGGCATTAGAAAAAGGAAATTATAAAACAATTCCTCAGTCAAAAATAGGTATAATTCCAAGTTTAGCTCCCAAGATTTTTAAGGAAACAACCCTTATCCCTTGGCATAAAAAAGGGTCAGAAATAGAGAATTTTGTGCGTGGAATGTCTCCATTTCCTTGTTCAAGAGCGGTTTTTTTTGATGAAAAAACAAAATTTGAGGTCTTTTTGAAGGTTTTTGAGGTAGAATTTTCGCTAATTTCACATAATAAAAAAAATGGCTTAGTTGAAGTAAATACAAAGGAAGAATTGATTGTTTACTGCTTAGATGGAATTATTAAAATACTTGATTTACAGCTATCTGGAAAAAAGAGGATGAAGACAAAAGATTTTTTGAAAGGCAATAGATTGGGTAGCAGTTTTATAGTGAAATAATATTTTTTTCATTTTTTTTAAATAAAAATGCACAATATTAAAAATTATTATTACATTTGCAGCACTAACCATTTAAAAAATTAATTGAAATGACAAAAAAAGATTTTATCCATTTAATGTCTGCTAAGGCAGGTTTAAATTTGAAACAATCAGGTGCAGCTTATGACGCTTTCTTAAAAGTTGTAGAAGACAAATTAAAAACAGGTGAAAGAGTAAGTTTCATCGGTTTTGGTTCTTTCAACGTAGTTGATAAACCAGCACGTACTGCACGTAACCCAAGAACTGGCAAACCAATTAAGGTTGCTGCAAAAAGAGTTGTTAAGTTCAAACCAGGTTCTGGTTTAAAAACTCTTAAGAAAGGTAAGAAATAATAATTAATGTTATTTTATCCTAAAAACATCTTACATCTTCGGGTGTAAGATGTTTTTTTTGCTTACTATGTATAGTACAATTAGAAACATCTCTCTTAGATAGAAAATTCCAAGTTCTCTTTTAATAGAATTAAAACTTAGTTTTAAAAAATTATCTCTTGATTCTATTTTATTATCTCTTGATTCTAATAATTTAAACTTAGCTAATAGGCTATGTTTATTTGATAATACAAATATGTAAACGGATATTTATTCAATGAAATCAATACAATCATTGTAGAATTACTATCTTTGCAATATAATTATTAACTTTAAAAACTTAGTTGTTTGTAAAATAAAACCTATGTTTTTGAGGTTATATGTTATTATCAAAATATAATATTTATTTTATATATGAAGATTAAAGGTTTTAAAATAGTCTATTTGGCTTTAATGCTAATATTGTTTTCTATTCCTATGCAGGGGCAGATATTTAAAGGTATGTTGATTGCGGGAGGGAATTTCTCTCAAATTAATGGTGACCAAGTTTATGGGTATAAGAGAGTGGGCGTAAATACAGGCGTAGGAGTGATGGCACCTTTGAATAATCAACGTAATTTTTTAATAAGTATGGAAGTGCTATACAATCAGATTGGAGCCAAAGAGTCGCAAGATCCATTCAAATACAATACTAAGTTGAGCTACGCTTCAATACCATTAATTTTTCATTATGAAGACAGAAGGGGAGGGCTTACCTTTGGATTAGGATTTCAATACTCACGATTAGTGCAATTTAATGAAGATTGGGGTTTGCCAGATACAATAAAATATATGGATCGTCCGGTTTTGCCAGTAAATGATTTTTCAAGAGATGATTTTTCTTTCGTAGTAGATGTAAGATTTAGGGTATGGAAAAAGATTAAATTTAATTTCAGATATCAAAGATCAATGGCTCCTATTAGAAAAGAAGTAATGTATACTAATAGTTTGCCTCCTGTTCATAGCGATTTTGCTTCATGGAAAAGGAATTTCTATAATGATGTGCTTACTTTTAGGGTAATATATGTTATCAATGAACGCTCCGATAGTGAATTAGACCGCCGTATTAATAGAGACCAGTATTAATAATAAATTTTCTAACAAATAGATTTAGCTTATGAAACATATAGCAATATTCCCTGGTTCATTTGACCCTATTACCAAAGGTCATCAATCAATTGTTTTAAGAGCATTACCTCTTTTTGATGAAATTATAGTTGCAATTGGTGAAAACACTGCTAAAAAAGAAAAATTCTCATTGAGTAAACGTTTGGACTGGATAGAAAGAACATTTAAGGATTATTCAAAAGTCAGAGTGGAATCTTTTTCATCCCTACTTGTTGATTATTGTAGGCAAAAAGAAGCTAAATATGTTTTAAGAGGATTAAGAAATTCGGTAGATTTTCAGTATGAAAGAAATATTGCATTAATCAATCAGGAACTTTATCCCGAAATAGAAACAATTTTTATGCTAACAAAACCAGAAGATACTGCAATTAGCTCATCTTTTGTTAGAGAAATACTTTCTTTTGGCGGGGATGTGAAAAAGTTTGTTCCAAAGCAAATAGTAGAAGATTTTAATAAGTAGTCCTAAAATTTTAATATGTCAAAAGTTAGCTTTAAGCCAGGAACAATGATATATCCTTTGCCAGCTGTTATGGTTAGTTGCGGAGAATCGGAAGAAGAATATAATATTATAACCATTGGTTGGGTGGGAACCATTTGTTCAGAGCCTCCGATGTGCTATATTTCTATTCGCAAGTCAAGGCTTTCGCACGAAATAATATCAAGAACCAAGGCTTTTGTAATCAATCTTACAACAAAAGATTTGACAAAGGCAACTGATTGGTGTGGAGTTAAGTCGGGGAGAGATTATAATAAATTCAAAGAAACTGCACTTACACCAATTCCAGCCTTAAAAGTGAAGGCTCCAATGATAGAGGAAAGCCCCCTGAATATTGAATGCGAAGTTGTGGAGATAAAAGAATTGGGCTCACATGATATGTTTATTGCAAGGGTTGTAAATGTAAATGCCGACAATAAGCTTATAGACCCTCAGACCAATGCTTTCGAACTCGAAAAAGCAAATCTATTAGCATACTCACACGGAAAATATTATTCCATTGGGGAGAAATTAGGTTTTTTTGGCTTTTCCATTGAAAAGAAACGAAAGAAGAAAAATCCTAAAAAGGTTTAGAAAAGACAAAATACATAATGTGGGAAACTTATTTAAAGGGATTTAAGTCTTATCTTATATTAGAAAGAGGCTTTTCTGAAAACACAAAAGATGCTTATATTAGAGACTGTGGGCGTCTTTTTAATTTTATGAATGAGAATTACCCAAGAATTTCTGTAAAAGATTTAACCTATAAACATCTTCAACAATTCCTAAAAACAATTCAAACTCCGTCCAAAGATAATGAGGATAAAATCTTGAAAATAAGTACTCAAAAGAGATTAGTTTCGGGCATAAGAGCCTTTTATAAATATCTTCTGATTGAGAATATTGTTGAGAACGACCCCACAGAGCTAATTGAATTACCTCGTTTAGATAGTAAATTACCTGTTGTTTTGACCAATGATGAGATAGTTAGAATGATTAATTCAATTGATAAATCAACCTATCGTGGAGCTTGGACAAATCTTATGATAGAGATTTTATATGGTGCGGGATTGAGAATTTCGGAGATGTTAAATTTGAAAACAACAGACATATTCAAAAAACAAGAACTAATAAAAGTTATTGGTAAGGGTGATAAGGAGAGATGGGTGCCATTAAATAAGGTAGCATTCAAACAAATAGACTTATTCCTTAATCATTCTCGCTCAAAAATTCAGCCAAAGAAAGGTTGTGAAAAAATAGTCTTTTTAAACCAAAGAGGAGGTAAGCTAACGAGGATTGCAGCCTATCAAGCCATAAAAGAAATTTCAGAAAAGGCATCCATAAATAAAAATATTCATCCACACACATTTAGACATAGTTTTGCAACAGAGCTAATTCTCGCAGGGGCAGATATTATGGTTGTCAGAGAACTTATGGGGCACGCAAGTGTTCGTTCAACAGAGATATACACTCACCTAAACACCAAACACTTAAAAGAAACCCTTCTGCTTTATCACCCTTTGTACAATAAGAGAGTAAAATAAGATAAATCAGAATTAAGTTCTAAGAAAATAGAATCAAATTCTAAGAAATTAGAATCAAGTTTCAATAATTTAGAATCAAGTTCTAATAATATTGGTTTTAGGATAAAAAAGGTAAAAAAATAAGGCTACTATACTTAATAATAAAAAAAAATGTATCTTTGCAAATTCAAAACGCAGTAATATGGCTTTGGAAGCAGGCTTAGAAAAAGATTATATCATTAATTTTTCTTCCCTTTCAATGGGAGAGAATGAGCTTGATTTTAAAGTTGATAAGAAGTTTTTTGAAGGTTATGAGAATGAGGATATACTTGAAGCAAATATCTCTTTAAGGCTAAATGTTTTGAAGGAAGAAAGAATGCTAAGTTTCTATTTTCATTTTCAAGGAATAATGAGGGTGTTGTGTGATAGGTGTTTGGAACCACTGGATATTGACATTAAATCTACTAATTCGTTGTTTGTAAAGTTTGGACAGGAGTTTTTAGAGCAAGATGATGATGTTATAATTGTTCCGGTTAAAGAGAATAAAATAGATATTACACAATATATTTATGATTATATCCTACTGCAAAAACCAATTAGATCTATTCATAAGGAGGGTGATTGCAATAAGGATATGTTGGAAAGGATAAGTAAACAAAGTGAGACCATACAAGAGATTATTGATCCAAGATGGTCGTCGCTTAAAGATATAAAGTTTGAATAATAACATTTAAAAAATAGAAAAAAATGCCAAATCCAAAACACAGATTCTCTCAAACGAGAACAGCAAAAAGAAGAACGCACGATAAGGTAGAAGCAGTGCAACTTTCAAATTGTAGCAATTGTGGTGCAGCAGTAATAAGCCATAGAGTTTGTCCTGAATGCGGTTACTACAGAGGAAAATTAGCGATAGAAAAAGGAGCAACAGCATAATTCAATCTTCTAAGTTATGAGGATAGGATTAGATGTAATGGGTGGCGATTTCGCACCTAAGGCTACGATTTTAGGAGCTATTTTAGCCCAAAAAGAACTTGCAGATGATGATAAAATAGTTCTCTTTGGCAATAAAGATATTATCACAAAAGAAATCCTTAAAAATGGTGCTTCTGTTGATTGTTTTGAAATAATCAATGCAGAGGATGTGATAGATATGCACGATAAGCCTATCAAAGCATTTACTCATAAACCCAATTCTTCATTAGCTCTTGGTTTCTCTTACCTTAAAGATAAGAAAATAGATACTTTTGCAAGTGCAGGTAATACAGGAGCTATGCTTATAGGTACAATGTATAGCGTTGGAGTGTTAGAAGGCATATTACGTCCTTGTCTTGCAGCCTTGCTTCCAAAAGAAAAAGGAGGAGTAACTGTATTAGTAGATGTTGGAGTTAATCCTGATGCAAAGCCAGAGAATATATATCAATTTGCTCTCTTAGGAAGCATTTATGCAAAGTATGCCTTAGGGATAGATAATCCAAAGGTTGGCTTGTTGAATATAGGTGAAGAAGAAGAGAAAGGTAATGTTCAATCGCAAGCAACTATTCAACTGATGAAGGGTTCTAAGGATTTTAATTTTCTTGGTAATAGTGAGCCAATTGAAATTTTTAAAGACAATTTTGATATTATAGTTTGTGATGGTTTTGTAGGTAATTTGATTATGAAACATACTGAAGCCTTTGCACGAACTATGCTTAAAGGTGGAATGATTAACGATTTTATTAAGCGTTGCAATTACGAAATTTATGGAGGTTTACCGCTATTAGGTGCAAATGGAGTTGTGATTATTGGACATGGCGTTTCCAACGAAAGAGCTATAAAAACGATGATTCTACAATCAAAGACAATATATGATTCTAAAATAAACGAACATATTGGTAAAGTTTTAAAGAGTACACTCTAAAATTACAATTTATGAAAAAAATAAGAGCTGCAATTACAGCAGTAGAAGGATACTTTCCTGATTATATTTTAACTAATGAAGAGCTAAGTACTATGGTTGATACAAGCGATGAATGGATAATGACCAGAATCGGTGTAAAAGAACGTAGGATTTTAAAGGAAGAAGGTAAAGGTTCGTCGGATTTAGGAGAAATAGTTGTAAAGAATATATTAAAGAATAAATCAATTAATCCCTCTGATATTGAACTTATCATTTGTTGTACTGTTACTCCTGATATGCTTTTTCCCGCAACAGCTAATATAATTGCTGATAAATGTGGGATCAAGAACGGCTTTGGCTTTGATGTAAATGCAGGATGTTCAGGTTTTTTAAATGGATTGACAACAGCTGCAAAATATATTGAGAGTGGATTTGTAAAGAATGCAATTGTCGTTGGTGCTGAAAAGATGTCTGCTATTGTTGATTATCAAGATAGAGCCACTTGTCCTATTTTTGGTGATGGAGCAGGAGCTGTTCTTGTGGAAGCAACGGAAGATGAACTTGGATATATGGATGGTATTCTTTGCGCTGATGGTATCGGAAGACAGCATTTGCATCAAAAAGCAGGAGGAAGTATAAAACCACCAACTCATCAGACAATAGATAATAGGGAACATTATATATATCAAGAAGGTCAAGCAGTTTTCAAATGGGCTGTAACTAAAATGGCTGAATCAACCGAAAATATACTTAAACGAAATAAACTAACAGCTGATGATATTGCTTATTTGCTTCCTCATCAAGCCAATTTGCGAATAATAACAGCAACAGGAGATAGATTAGGTTTAGATCCAAACAAAGTTCTAATAAATATAGAGAAGTACGGTAATACCACCTCTGCAACCATTCCTTTATTAATGTGGGAAAACCAAGATAAATTCAAAAAAGGAGATAACTTAATCCTTACGGCTTTTGGAGCAGGATTTACTTGGGGTGCAATCTGGTTGAAATGGGCAATTTAAAGATTACATTCTTAGGAACAGGAACCTCGCAAGGTGTGCCTTTAATTGGGTGCCATTGCGAGGTTTGTTCGTCTAATGACAAAAAAGATAAACGTCTTCGTACCTCTTGTTTGATAGAATCTAAAAAAGGTACAATCATAAGCATTGACTCTGGACCAGACTTTCGACAACAAATGCTAACCTATAATGTAGATAGGTTGGATGCAATTCTTATAACACACTCTCATCGTGATCATATCAGCGGATTAGATGATGTGCGTTCGTATAATTATCTCCAAGACATAGAAATGCCTCTTTACGGAAATAAAATAGCTCTTAAAGAAATCAAATCGGCTTTCTCTTATGCTTTTTCTCAAACAAAATACCCAGGACTTCCTTGCTTTAAACTCTGTAATATAGATAAAGACCAGAAATTCAATGTAAAAGAATTAGAAATAACACCGATAGAAGTTATGCACTATAAGCTACCAATATTAGGTTATAGGATTGAAAATTTTGCATATATAACAGATGGTAAAACTATTTCTGAGAAAGAGCAAAAGAAGTTGGAAGGAGTTGATTTCTTGGTTTTAAATGCACTAAGAAAAGAAGAGCATTTCTCACATTTTACTCTTTCGGAAGCTTTGGCATTAATAGAAAAAATTAATCCTAAACAAGCCTATCTAACTCATATAAGTCATAATTTAGGTCTGAATAAAGAAGTGGAAAAAGAACTCCCTTCAAATGTTTCTCTTGCTTATGATGGCTTGACAATTGAAATTTAATAATAATAAACCTTTTTAATGTAAAGATAAACAAGGAGTTTTGTGAATTAAATCCAATATATTTTTCTCTAAGTCAAGTTTGATTTCTCTCTAACTTGATTCAAATTTATTAGAACTTGATTCTAAAATCTTATCTTTTGATTCTAAGAAATTGGAATTTGATTCTAATTTTCTAACTCTTGATTTGAAAATCTAAGCTTAAATTCTTAATAATAATTCTTCTGCAATAGGTATTGCCTCCATCTTACCAACATCCACCCAAATGTCTTTTGAGTGCACAAAGGAAAGGATAGAGTGATTTGTAGCAAGTTTTAAATACTCAGGAATAATAGGGTAGGCTTCTTCTTTATTGTCTATTAAATCCAAAAGTTCAGGCTTTATTAACTGAATGCCACTAAACCCAAATTGTGTTAAATCGTTATCTTCTCTTGAAATAATCAAATCGTTGGTATTAGTGTTTTGCCAACCGCAAAGCTGATTATCTTTATTAAAAAGTAAATAGCGAGAAGTCTCTCTTTGACTTACAGCTAAGGTTGCCAAAGCATCACTTGTTTTATGATAGTTATAGAATTGAGAAAAGTCTATCTTGGAAATTATATCAACATTATGAATAAGTATATCCTTAGAAAAATCAAACAAATGTTTAGCATTTACTAATCCTTTGCCTGTATCAAGTAGCATATTTGTTTCATCTGAAATAAATATATCAGCTTTATAATGCTTTTTATTTATATGCTCTAATATAAGATGAGGAAAATGGTGTATGTTGATAATTATATGCTTACAACCATAGTCAATTAGTTTCTTTATATTGTGTTCCAATAAGCTAACACCATTTACCTGAACCAAAGCTTTTGGTTGGGAAAGAGTTAAAGGTTTAAGCCGCGAGCCAAGTCCAGCAGCAAAAATCATTGCTTGAAACATTAGCTATTGTATTATATAGATATAAGTAAATCCATATGTAATATGTCTTTGCGGCTCTAATCTATCCCAAGCGAAATAGTGTTGGTATCCAAATTCAAAGCCAAAAGCCTGATTGTCTCCTGCAATCAAAAGACCCAATTTCTGCAAAAAACCAACACGAATTCCTGATTGACCTTCATAATCTCTTAAATAGTATCCAAAAACATCGTCTTGCCTATTATCGCTATTACTTAAACTATAATCGTAACGCCCCCAAATAGCACTAAGTCCAAATCCAAAATAAGGCTTTAATCTATCCCAGAAATTATAATAAGACTCTTGATTATGAAAATAAGCATTTGCATAAATTGAAAAAGGCACCTGATGAGCTGCAAATAAATATTTCTTAGGTAGATACCTTATTTTGTAGGTATTTGGATTGAGGTAAGCATAGCCTAACTCTACTCCAAGACCTATTTGTGCTTCTTGAAACTGATACTCTAAGCCAAAATTCATTCCAGCTCCTAAATTATAGTTTTTAGGTAAGAAAGTTCCCTTAGGAATTAAATAATAGGGTTTAAAGGTATAGAAAATATCATATGGTTCTTTACTTCTTGTTAAACGATGACGCTCTTGCGAAAATAAGTTCTGACTTAAAAAAACTAAGGAAACTAATAATATAATACAAATCTTTTTCATAGTAAATTTAATTTTGTTTTGTCCAAGAATCTTTTAAGGTACAAGTACGATTGAACACTAATTTCTCTTCTTTTGAGTCATAATCAACACTAAAATATCCAAGTCGCTCGAATTGGAATTTATCCAAATGCTTAGCATTTTTCAAAGAAGGCTCTATTTTAGCATTAGGAACAATTGTTAAGGAATTAGGATTTAAGTTATCTAAGAATGTCTTTCCCTCTTCTGTTTTTTCAGGCATTTCATCTTTAAATAGCCTGTCAAATAAGCGAACCTCAGCTTCCAAGCAGCTCTTAGCACAAACCCAATGTATAGTCCCCTTAACCTTTCTTCCATCAGGCGAATTGCCTCCCTTAGAAGCAGGATCGTAGGTGCAATGAATGACAGTTATATTTCCATCACTATCCTTTTCAATAGAAGTACAGGTAATAAAATATGCGTAACGAAGCCTTACTTCTTGCCCAATAGATAATCGGAAATACTTCTTAGGGGGATTTTCCATAAAATCGTCCCTCTCAATAAATAACTCTTTAGAGAAAGGAAGCATTCTTGTTCCAGCAGTTTCGTCCTCAGGATTGTTTATTGCCTCAAGCTCTTCTGCTAAGTCTTCTGGATAATTATCAATAATCAATTTCACAGGGTTAATAACAGCCATAACGCGATTAGCTCTCTTGTTTAGGTCTTCCCTTAAAGCAAATTCCAAACGCCCAACGTCAATAACATTATCCCTTTTAGCCACGCCAATATTATCACAGAAATTCCTAATACTTTCAGGCGTATAACCTCTTCGGCGAAGCCCACAGATAGTAGGCATACGAGCATCATCCCAACCATTAACATAGTTTTCTTTAACTAATTGTAAAAGCTTCCTCTTACTCATTATAGTATAGGAAAGATTTAAACGAGCAAACTCATATTGATGAGAAGGGAATATATCTAATTTCTCAATAAACCAATCGTACAAAGGACGATGAACATCAAACTCTAAGGTGCAAATAGAATGGGTAATTTTCTCAATAGAATCCGATTCGCCATGTGCATAATCGTACATCGGATAAATGCACCATTTGTTTCCGGTGCGATGATGTTCAGAATGCAAAATACGATACATAATAGGGTCGCGCATATGCATATTAGAATGAGCCATATCTATTTTAGCTCTTAAAATCTTTTCCCCATCTTTATATTTACCATCCCGCATCTCTTGAAAGAGCATTAAATTCTCTTCAATAGAACGATTTCTGAATGGACTATCTTTTCCTGCCTCTTGAACAGTACCACGATTCAAACGGATTTCTTCCAAGGTTTGATCATCAACATAAGCAAGTCCTTTCTTAATAAGTAGGATAGCCCAATCGTAGAGTTGTTCAAAGTAGTCGGAGGCATAGAATTCGTTTGCCCATTGAAAACCTAACCATTGAATATCTTCTTTAATACTATCAACATATTCAACATCTTCCTTCGTAGGATTAGTATCATCAAACCTAAGATTAGTTTTGCCACCATACTTTATAGCTAAGCCGAAATTCAAACAAATACTCTTTGCATGACCTATATGTAGATACCCATTAGGTTCAGGAGGAAAACGAGTTAAAATACTTTTATGAATGCCATTTTTGAGATCATTCTCAATAATTTCTTCTAAAAAATTCAATGAAGGTTTTTCTGCTTTTTCTGTTTGAACTTCCATTTGTAAAGTATTAAAAAATAAAAATATTAATGATAATCTGCAAAAATACGTTTTTTATTGTGAAAAAGAAACACTTATAAACTAATAATTGAGAATTTTTCTTTATCAAAAGCTTTAATTAATTGTAAAACAATATATTTAAGTATAATAAAATATAAATAAAACTCATCATAAAAATATAAGCAAACCTCTTAGTCGTATAGAGTAAATTTCATATTTTATCAAAATAAATTATAATCCCCTTAAAAATTGATTCTAATCTATTCTAATTTGTTTATCTTACTTTATAGTATTTTATCTTGAGTATGAACTATAATATAATTAGAATCAAGTTTCAATAAATTAGAATCAAGTTCTAATAAATTAGAATCAAGTTTCAATAAATTATAACTAAGATATAATTTGTGCAAATCAAATCTCAATAAATTATTCTTAAATCTCTTTTGAGAAATATTAGTTTTAATATTAATTAAATAAATCATTTGCTAAGAATTATTAATATGAAATTGAAATAAAGTTATTATTTATTTTTAACTTTGCAAAATATAAGATTGTGAAATTGTAAATTGAAAATATGTTTGTTGAAGATTCTAATATAAGTGTTAAAAAGCAACATGGCAGATTTTATACCCCAAGTTATATTGTGAAAAATATCTTGGATTTAGTCGGTTATTACGGTAATGATATTATTAAAAAACACATTATAGATAATAGTTGTGGTGATGGAGCCTTTATTGTTGAATTTGTTGAAAGGTATTGCGAAGCTTATATTAAAGAAAACTCATCTTCAAAAGGATTAAAAGAAGATTTAGAAGAATATATTCATGGTATAGAAATAGATAATAACGAAGTAGAAAAATGTAGACAAAGAGTAGATTTATTAGTTGCAAGATATAATCTTATAGGTGTGAACTGGGATATTTGCTGTAATGATACATTATATGTAGATAGATATAATGGACAAATGGATTTTGTCGTAGGAAATCCTCCCTATGTAAGAGTTCATAATTTGAAAGAACAGTACGATAGACTTAAAACATTCTCTTTCTGCTCCTCTGGGATGACAGATATTTATCTTGTCTTCTATGAAATAGGTATTAATATGCTTAAAAAAGATGGTAAATTAGGTTATATTACTCCGAGTTCATTTTATAATAGTATTGCAGGCAGTAGCTTTAGAAATTATTTATTTAGAACGAATAAGTTAAGTAAGATTGTTGATTTAAAGCATTTTCAACCTTTTGAAGCCACAACATATACAACAATTGTAGTTATAGAAAACAATAAAATAAAGAATGAAATTGAATTTTTCTTATACGATAATGACAATCTAATTCCATATTTTGTTAATACTCTAACATCAAAAGAAATTTTTATAGAAAATAAATTTGTTTTTGGCACAAAAGAAGAATTGCAAATGCTTAAAGAAATTTTAACCTACACAACTAAAAAAAAATATTTTGAAGTTAAAAATGGTTTTGCAACTCTGTTTGATGAGTTTTTTATTGGAGAGTTTGAGTTTTCAGATTTTGTTGTTCCAATAATAAAAGCTTCAACAGGCAAGTGGAAATACTGTATTTTCCCTTATAAAGACAATACTCTTATAAGTTTTGAAGAGATAGAAAAAAAAACATCTTTAAAAGATTATTACATAAAGCATAAACAAAAACTACAAAGTAGAAGTTTAGAAAGGAATTCCCAATGGTGGGCTTATGGACGTTCACAAGGAATAAAAGATATAAAAAAAGATAAAATTGCTATTAATACTCTTTTGAGAGATAAAAGTGATATAAAAATAAACTATTGTGAAAGAGGAACAGCTGTTTATAGTGGTTTGTATATCCTTACATCAATAAATAAAGAAGTTCTTGAAGATATGTTAATAAATGATGATTTTGTAAACTATGTATCATTATTATCAAAATATAAAAGCGGAGGTTATTATACATTTTCTTCAAAAGATTTACAGAAATATTTAGATTATAAGTATGATATTTTAAATAATACAATGAATAAAAATGAACAATTTGAACTTTTTGCAGATTATTAAAGATGCGTTTGAAAAATATTTGTCTACGCACCCAAGGAGTAATGAAAAATTAAAGATATTGCATGGCGCTATTTCAAAAGACTTGGAGAAAAGACTAAATAATAGATCTTATTCTTTTTACTCTTTAGGTTATACTAGTAATAAAGAAAAAAATATTATAGGTCGCTATATTAATAAGAAGGCTGATATAGCAATTTTAAAGGATGATGAGATAGTGGCAGGTATTGCTGTTAAGTTTGTAATGAGTAATTATGGTCAAAATTCAAATAATTATTTTGAGAATATGTTAGGAGAAACTGCAAATATTAGATGTGCAAATATCCCATACTTCCAAGTATTTGTTATGCCTGAAAAATTACCATATTACAATAAAAAACAAGAAATTAGTAAATGGGAGGAAATTAAAAACCATCATATTAAAAAATACATCACACTTTCAGATGATAATATTGATGTTTATTTACACACTCCTAATAAAACATTAATATGTATTGTGAAAATACCTGAATGTGATATAAGCAAAATAACTAATAAAGAAGAATATAAAAATTACTACTTGAAAAATAAGAATTTAATTGAGTTTTCTTCTCAAAAGTATAGCTTTAAGAAAAATGTAATTTATAATGATTATAATGATTTTATAGTTAAAATTTGCCACTATATAGAAAGTATTTAATTTCTTCTTTGCAATAGTTCGGCTGCTTTCTGATTGAGGAGCTTTTCTTCCTCTGTTTTAATATCTAATTTAAGATTATGTGGAATAGGTTTGGAATTACTATCAACATAACAAAAAGTAATAAACCCGTCTAATCGTTTTGTTTCGGCTGTTTTTATTTCATGAATCTTAGTATAAACAGTTAGAGATGTTTTACCTACATGAACTATCTGACTTTCAAATCCAAGTATGTTACCTAATCGCATAGGATGCAAAAATTCTAATCCGTGAACCTTTAAACATACAATATGCTTTGGGTTTAGCTTATTTCCAGCAGCTATAAATGATGCTTCAACAAACCATTCTGCACAACGTCCTGCAAATAATGTTCCGTGATGATTCAAATCTTCGGACTTAATCATCTTATAAGTTATTATCTTTTCTAAAGCCATTTTCCCTTATTTTTAAAGTTGTTTTATGTTTGCAAAATTATGTTTTTTTTTAAACAATAATGTTATTAAAAATATTTTTTCTACCTTTGTAAGTTAATTGATAAATGGAATTTTGTATGCACATAGCAATTGCAGGAAATATTGGCAGTGGAAAAACTACTTTAACTGAGCTTTTAGCTAAGCATTTTAGATGGAATTCAGTTTTTGAACAGGTTGATGACAACCCTTATTTGTCAAATTTCTACGATGATATGCGTAGGTGGAGTTTTAATCTGCAAATATATTTCCTTAATAAACGTTTTCGCAATTTGATTGAAAATAGGAAAATGTACAAGAATATTATTCAAGACAGAACTTTGTATGAAGATGCTTATATTTTTGCTCCCAATCTTCACGCTATGGGACTTATGGCAACGAAAGATTATGAAACGTATTTGGATATGTTTGAGCTTTTGAATTCTTTTATACAACCTCCCGATTTATTAATTTATCTCAAAGCATCTGTGCCTGCCCTAATTAGAAATATACAAAAAAGAGGTAGGGAATACGAAAGTGCAATTAGGTTAGATTACATTACTTCTTTGAATGAAAGATACGATAAGTGGATTGAACAATATGATGCTGGGAAACTATTAATAATTGATGTAGATGATTTAGATTTTGCTGCCAATAAATTGGATGTAGGACTTGTTATTGAAAAGATTAATGCAGAAATAAATGGTCTGTTCTGATAAGTAGAAAGAATATGGAGAATATTAAACAAAAGGTTTTAGGAGTTATTCCTTCACGATACTCGTCTACTCGTTTCCCCGGTAAGCCATTAGCTAAGATTGGAGGCAAAGAAATGGTTATTTGCGTATATGAAAGAGTGGTTGAGAGTGGTTTGTTTGATAAGGTAGTTGTTGCAACTGATAATCGTCAAATTTATGATACTGTTAAAAGATATGGCTATGAGGCTTTAATGACCAATACTAACCATTCTTGCGGAACTGAACGATGTAATGAGGTATTAAGTATTTTAGAAGAGAATCAAGAATACTATGATATTATTGTAAATATACAAGGTGATGAACCTTTAATTATGAAAGAGCAATTGCTTCAAGTGATAGAGTTGTTTGCAGACCAAACAACTCAGATTGCGACTCTTTGCAGGGTTATTGAGACAGTAGACAATTTGACTTCACCCAATGTTGTTAAGGTTGTCTTTGGAGAAACCAAAGAGGCTCTTTACTTCTCACGTTCCGTTATTCCTTACGATAGGGAGGAAACCTTAGAATATGGAATTGCAAAGGGGCAATACTATAAGCATATTGGCTTGTATGCCTATAAGCCAGAAATTCTGAAAAGTATAGTAAAGCTCTATCCTTCAAAATTAGAAAGAATAGAAGCCTTGGAGCAATTGCGTTGGTTGGAAGAAGGCTATAAAATAAAAGTGAATATAACAGAGTTTGATAGTATAGGAATAGATACTATGGAAGACTTGGATAAATTAAATAAATATATAGATAATCAATAAAAGAAAAAGATATGAATGTTTCAGCAAGTTTATTAGAATATTTAAAAAGGAATAATAGTGCAGAATTACTTGGGATAGGGACTTTTAAAGTTAGATATACTCCTGCTGCAATGAGTCCAATAACTAATACTTTAACACCTCCAAGTAGGACGGTTTATTTTTCTAAGGATATGGATAATGATTTGGGCTTTGCAGAATATATGGCTAAGAATGAATTTATAACCATTGAAACTGCAATTAAATGGATTAATCAATACTCCGATAGCATCAAAGAAAAGATAAAAATGTCTAAGTCTTGTAAATTGGGCGACTTAGGTACAATAGCCAAGAGTGAAACTGGTGAATATCTTTTTACCACTACGCAAGGATTAAATCTATTAGATAGTGCTTTTGCATTTTCTCCTCTTAAATCCGTTAAAACATTTGAGCAAGGAGATTTTATTAAACCCATAGTAACCAAAACTCCTGATGTAGAACTCCCAACTCCAATTATAGAGGAACCAATTAAACCAGTAGTAATACCAAAGCAAGATGTCATTATTGATAAAATAGAAGAAATTGTAGAAGAAAAGCCTTTGGAAATAGAGAAAGAGGAAGTAAGAGAAGTTTTAATAGAAGAGGAAGAAGAGATTAAAGAAATCTCAAAAGAGAAAGAAGAGATAAAAGAATTGTCCGGAGAAGAATGTGTAGATAAATCAGATTGCAGTGCGTTGAATTACAAGAATAGCAAGAAATTCCGTAAGAAAGCAGAACAAAGATATAAAAAAGAAAAGAAAGAGAAAAAAGCAAGAAGAAAGAGAAATAAATTGATTTGGAAGATTTTATTTACAATTGTGCTGCTTGCAATATTATTGTGTTGCTTCTTGGCTTTTGCTCATTATATGTGTTGGACAAGAGATTATAGAGAATTAGATCCAATAACTAATAAGCTAAATAATTTCATTACTCCTAAATGTGAAAAAGACTCTCAAACAACAATAGTTATTCCAATAGCTACCCCAACCACAGAAGTAATGGAAGAAACCCCAACCGAAACAATTACAGAAATTTTTACAGAGGAAAACTTAGAGGCAAATAAAAAGACTACAAAAGCTCCTTCTAAGCCAGCAGTTCAAAAAGAAGAAGTCTTAAAACCAACAGGAGAAAAGGATAATCCCCCTGCACCAACAGCGGAAATAGATTACTCTACGCCTATTCTAATGCAGCCTGTGTCTCGCTTGGGTTTTGATGTTGTTGGAGGCTCCTTTGAAAACAGATCAAACGCACAACAAGCAGCCCGTAAGGCAAGAAGCTTAGGATATGATAGCTATATAATAAACAAAACCAGAGATGATAAGACGATTTATTATGTAAGCTATGGTTCACGCCGTACTATGAGAGAAGCAAATAGCTTTATGAAAACTATAAGTCAAAAACATGGCGATACAGGTTTTATTATAATATCTCGTTAAAACAATAACCTTTGCTCAAATAAATCAGAACTCCAATAACTAAAAATAAAATAATAAACACTTGTGGTTTTAGAATCGGAATTTGCCTACAAACAACATCGCCTTTCAAATGGAATTCGTCTTGTTCATCGTTCAACTTATTCTCCTGTTGCTCATTGTGCCATAACAATTAATGTTGGTTCAAGAGACGAGCTTCTGGAAGAAAACGGAATAGCACATTTTATAGAACACTGTATCTTTAAAGGCACCCAGAAAAGAAAGAATGTACATATATTAAATAGGATTGATGGGGTTGGGGGAGAGCTTAATGCCTTCACAACAAAAGAAGAAACGTGTATATATTCAACCTTTCTCAACTCCTATCACGAAAGAGTTTTAGAGCTCTTTGCAGATATATTATTTAATTCCACCTTTGCTCAAAAAGAATTAGAAAAAGAAAAAACAGTAATCATTGACGAGATAAACTCATACGAAGACAACCCTTCGGAATTAATCTTTGACAACTTTGATAACTTAGTTTTTGGGAACCATGGCTTAGGGCGTTATATATTAGGTACAAAAGACAATGTTAATTCCTTTAATACCGAAAAAATAAAGAAATTTATTTCAAGAACATATTCAATGGACTCAATTGTAATTTCAACTATTGGAGCTATTTCTTTTGAAGATTGGGTTAAATTATGTGAGAAATATTTTGGAATAATACAAACAGATAATAAAAAGGCAAAAAGAACTCCTCATAAGAACTATAAACCCAAGACAAAAGAATATAATAGAGATACATATCAATCACATATTATTATTGGTAATATAGCATTTAGTTATAAGAATAGGTATAAGATAGCTTTTTCACTTCTAAATAATATTGTAGGAGGACCAGCCATGAACTCTCGATTAAATATGAAGATAAGAGAAAAATACGGCTTTACCTACGCTTTGGAGTCCAACTATACTGCCTATTCCGACACAGGACTCTTTACTGTTTATGCTGCAACTGACCCGAAAAATATAGATAAAACAATAAAGCTGATAGAAAACGAGTTAAACTACTATTGTAATGAACTAATTACGCCACTATCCCTCAAACACGCCAAACAACAACTCATAGGACAATTAGCAATTCAATATGAAAGCAATCAAAATGAAGTTATTTCAATGGGTAAGTCAATACTAAATTATAATCGTATAGATAGCCTAATGGTAACAAATGAAGAAATTGAAAAGATAGAAGCAAAAGAAATACAAGAAGTAGCACAAATAGTGTTCAACAAAGAGAAGTATTCACAAATAAAATATATAACCTAAAATAAATAAAATATGAGAAAGATTACATTAACGGCATTAATGCTATTGTTTGTATCAACAATTGGCTTTTCTAATCCTAAGCCAGCACCAGACGAAGGTATGTGGTTACCTATGTTCTTTAAGAAATTGAACTATTCAACCATGCAAAAAATGGGCTTAAAGCTAACGGCCGAAGAGCTATATAGTTTTAATAATTCAAGTTTGAAAGATGCCATTGTACAATTTGGCAATGGTTGTACAGGAGAGATAGTTTCAGAAAAAGGATTGCTCTTTACCAATCACCATTGCGGTTATGATGCTATTTCAGGCCAATCAACCGTTGAGCACGACTATTTAAAAAATGGCTTTTGGGCATACTCCCTAAATGAGGAATTACCAATTCCAGATATGAGTGTTTCGTTTCTAATTAGAATGGAAGACGTAACAAAAGAGATTTTGGGAGACTATGTCAATAAATTAGATAAAACACCTATAAAAGACTCTATTGAAAAGAGGATTGAAACCCTTTCTTCTCAAAACTCATCAGATGGACAATACAAAGTAGTAATCAAACCTTTCTTTGAAGGCTTGGAATACTATATGTTTATTTATGAAGTATTCACTGATGTGCGACTTGTTGGAGCTCCACCTTCATCAATAGGTAAGTTTGGAGGCGATACAGACAATTGGATGTGGCCTCGTCATACAGGCGACTTTGCCATTTTTAGAGTTTATGCAAGTCCTGATAATAAACCTGCAAAGTTTTCAAAAGACAATGTGCCTTACAAACCAAAACATTTCCTTCCAATAAGTTTGAAGGGAGTTAAAAGAGGTGATTTCACAATGATTTGGGGTTACCCAGGTTCCACCGAAAGATATATGACCTCAGGAGAAGTAAAAAATGTTGTAGATATTATTAACCCTTCAATAGAAACAGCAGGCAAATATATGCTTCCAACTATGAAAGAAATGATGGATAAGGAAGATAGAATAAGACTTATCTATGCCTCCGACTATGCAGGATATATGAACCTATGGAAAAATAAGAGAGGTGAATTAAGAGGACTTAAAAGATTAGATATATACAATAAGAAAAAAGCTATTGAAGATAGATTGACAAAATGGATTAATGAAGATAAAGCAAGAATAGATAAATATGGTGATGTTGTTGGCGATTTAGAAAAAGCAAATAAGAAGGTAAGTGAACTATCTTCCACTAAATATTCTTGGTATGGTAATTTAGGGCTAATGAGTAGTCAGCGTTCGCTTTTAGCATTTAGAACAACAATATTAATAAAACTTGCGGAGCAAAAAGACCCCAGAGCAGAAATCTTAAAAGATGCTGTAAAAAATATGACAGAAGAGCATTTTAAGACCTACGACCACGAAACAGAAAAGGCTTTATTCAGATCCCTTGTTAAATTAGTAGCATCTGTTGAAGGAGAAAAGATTATTACACCAATGCTTAAAAAGAATGCTAAGGGAGATTTAGATAAGTATATTGATAAAGCTTTTGATAAGTCTGTATTTGCAACAAAGGAGAGCCTTAATAAGTTTATTGAAAATCCAAAAAGTAAGAAATTAAAAAAGGATTTAGTTTTCAATACAGCAGTTTCTGCATATGCTTTAATTAATCCTGAAGGAGTGAATACTAATGCAGAAGAAGAGCTTACTCAGGCAAGACATCGTTTCGTTGCCGCATTAAGAGAAATGGACGCTTCCCTTGTACAATATCCTGATGCTAACTTCACAATGCGTATGACATACGGACAGGTCTTAGACTACTATCCTGCCGATGCAATACATTACGATTATGTTACTAACCTTTCAGGAGTAATGGAAAAAGAAGACGCAACATCTGATGAATTCATTGTTCCGGAAAAACTAAAAGAACTATACAAAAACAAAGATTTTGGACAATATGCCGATGAGAAAGGAAACGTAATAACTTGCTTCTTGTCAAATAATGATATAACAGGAGGTAACTCTGGAAGTCCAATTCTCAATGCAGAAGGACATCTAATTGGATTAGCATTTGATGGTAATTGGGAGGCAATGAGTGGAGATATAGCCTTTGAACCAGAATTGCAACGCACAATTAACGTAGATGCAAGATATGTTCTGTTTATTATAGATAAATTTGCAGGGGCAAAGAATATAATAGACGAATTAACAATAATAAAATAAATCAAACAAAATCAATTTACATTAACTATTAAACAAAACAAAATGGAATTAAAAAACGATAAAGCCAAAGTAAGTTACATTATAGGCGAAGATATTGGTAATAGCTTTCTTAAAGAAGGCTACGACTTGGACCTTGATATAATGATAGAGGCAATGAAAAAAGCAGCCACCGGACAAAATCTTAACCTAATGAAGGAGGATGAAAAGAACAGCGTAATGGCAGCTTGGCAACAAGAAATGCAAGCTAAGAAACAAGCTCAAATGCAACAAGCAGGACTAAAAGCAAGAGAAGAAGGAGCATTGTTCTTAAAAGCAAACAAAGATAAAGAAGGAGTAAAAGAAACCCCAAGTGGACTACAATACAAGGTAGAAAAAGAAGGCTCTGGAAATAATCCAAAACCAACAGATACTGTTAAGGTGCACTACCATGGCTCTTTGATAACAGGCGAAGTATTTGACTCCTCACTACAAAGAGGTGAACCAATATCGTTCCCACTCAATCAAGTAATCCCAGGATGGACAGAAGGAGTGCAACTAATGAACGTAGGGGCAAAATACAAGTTCTTTATACCAGCAGACCTTGCTTATGGCGATTCTCCAGTAGGAACAATCCCAAGCGGAAGTACACTAATCTTTGATGTAGAATTGCTTGGCATTAACGAGTAATTAAGTATCGTTGATGGAATACTTTCTTTACCATATAGAAGAAGCAAAAAGTAAATTCGGACAAGACAATAGTCTTGGTTTACCAAAGCAAATCTCATTATGGGCAAAGCAATTCCTACAACAGATAATAGAAGAAAAGGGCTTTACCTTCAATAAAGAGATAGGATATACTCTTGAAGGTAAGCCCTTTTTTAAATATAACCCTAAGCAAGAGTTCTCTATCTCACACACCAAACAATATATTGCCATAGCCCTTCATAATAAACCAATAGGCATAGACATAGAGCAGGTAAGACAATATAAAGCTGCAATATCACAACGATTTCTTCATCCAAAGGAAGCTATTTATTTGGCAAGTCTTTCAAATGCTAATCTGCAAAACAGAGCTTTCACGCAATTATGGACATTAAAAGAGGCGTATGTAAAATGTACGGGCGAGGGTATAGCCAATAATTTGAAAACATTTCAGATAATCCTTCCAAAAAGGGCTAATCAAAATCCTCAAATTCTTTACAATAAAACCCAAGTGAAACTCCAATCAGAGTTTAATAATGATGAAGGTGTTTTTATTTCAATTTGTTATCAGGAATAAAAAAGCCTAATTATTAGAATCAAGTTTCAAAAAATTAGAATCAAGAGATAATTTATTAGAATCAAGTTTCAGTAAAATAGAATCAAGTCTTAATAAATTAGAATCAAGTTTCAGTAAATTGTTTCTGTCTTTATTTAAAACATAAGTTTTTACATATAATGTAATTCTTAACTGAAAGACTACTTAATGTAAAGTTATTGTTGGGAGGTAAACTATTCTTTTACTTCTTTTTCATAACTACTGGGGCTTTCCATTACATCATTTGACTGCTGCGTTATTTCTGTATTTTGGACGTCAATATTAATACTTTCTTTCTTTACTTTCTTCTTCGGATTAAAGAAAAAACGCATCATTAAATTAGCTCTCGGGTATCTTTCTATTACAAAGATTAGAATTGAGCATAATAAAATGGAGAACAAAACTGTTGCATAAACAACATACTTAATCATTTCTCCTTGTGGTAAGCCCATTTGTTCGGGTATAGAAGCTAAAACTGCTGCGGCAATTCCTTTGGGTATCATAATAGATACAATGCTCTTATCAAAACCATTGGAGGACTTTGGCGAGAAGTATTTAGCAACAAAGATTCTCATTACTAATAATATTAATGTAATAACTAAGCCTGCTATCAATGCTACATAATTATTGAAAGGAATAGAAATACCGATGTAAACAAAGAAAAACGTTTTCAAAACAAAAACTAATTCGCTTACAAAAGCCTTTTCGGATTCTGTAAGTTTTAATTCTCTTCCTTTTTGGAAGCGTTCTAAAAATTTGAAATGAAAGTATTCCATATTAGCAATAGTTATCCCAACGGCTAAAACGGCAATAGCTCCACTAAAACCCATATACTCTGTTAGGCCATAAACAATAAACAAGTAGGCAGGGGTTAAAAACATAGAGTTTTTAAATGTCCTTATTTTTTGAAGAAGGCTCGACCAAACTATTGAGCAAATAACTCCAATTATAATTGCCATAACAAAAGAAGAAACAACTCCTCCTGCAACTGAACCAACATTTACACCATTGCCCTCCTTTGATGCTTCAATAAAGGCAAGAGCCAAAACAAAACAAATAATATCTGTTATTGCACTTTCTAAAACTAAAACGGTCTTAGTGCTTTTTCCAAGTTTTAGATGTTGTGTTAGAGGTATAACAACCGCAGAAGAGGTGCCTGAGAGAATTATTCCTACAATTAAACTATTGATAATAGACAAGCCAATAAATAAACATACAATTGTAGCTAAGAAAATAGAGAGGATTAATGAAGCCAGAGTAAGGCTTATGGTTGGTTTCCACGAGAGTTTTAAGTCGTGAACACTTATATCTAATCCTCCGTCAAAAAGAATTACAATTAATACAACAGAAGTAAATATAGTTCCAGACTGACCTAAGAAGTTTGGACTAACAAATCCTAAAACAGGGCCAATGATTATTCCTATTATAATTAATAGTAGAACATCTGGTATCTTTTTTTTTGAAAACATCATTGCAAACAAATGTGCTGCAAAGATTAGAATGCCTAAGAAAATTAATGCTTCACCCATATTCTTTTGTGTCTTTTATTTAATAATCTATATCAAAGTCAAATTCGGCTCTAAGTTTTAATAATGCAGGCTGCTTTTCCACAAGGAAATTGAATTTATCTAATGGACGATAGAGCTTTTCTTTTGTTTCCTCTTGAATGGTCTTTGCTTTGAATTGAAATACTGAACATCCTGTAGCTTTACGCAGGATTTTAACCATATCATATCTTGCCATTTCAAATTCTCTTTCCTGCATTGAGTTTAAAAAAGTAATGGTTGCAGAGTTATCATTATTATTTGTTATCTCGCAACTTGTAAGAATAAAGAACAAATTAGGCTTAGAATCCTTAATTGTATCGGCGTATTCGTTTAGCTTTTGAGTGAAAATATCCCAGTCAAGAGCTGTAATGGGAGGGTTTCTCTTTAATTGTTCTTGTTCATCTACTTTAATAGTTTTATCTATATTTGTATTTATTGAGAATGAAGAGCTTTTGGGAATAACTATTTCTTTCTTTATTTTCTCTGTATCATCTTTAACATCCTTTTCAGGTTGCTCAATATCCTTATTAGGTTGCTCAACATCCTTATTAGGTTGCTCAATAATATTATTAGATTCTTCTTTTATAACAGGCTTTTCCTCTAAGCTTTGCCTGGGAGACAATGTTTTAGGTTGGAGTTTGTTCATTATATTAGCCATTTTCAAAAGAGCTAACTCAACACACAGCCTCCTGTTAGAAGCATTCCTATAATCCATAGCACAAGTATTGGCAAAGTCTAAGGCTCTTAAAATAAAAGTAATGGAGCATCTTGATGCCTGATAAACATATTTCTGTTGTATGTTTTGACTTGCTTCCATAAGATACGCCGTTTGAGCATCTTTACTTACCAATAAACTCCTCAGATGAGAAGATAGCCCGTTTATGAAATGCAATCCTTCAAATCCTTTCTCCAAAACCTCATCAAAGAGAATTAAAGTATTCGTTATGTCAGAGGCCAATAAACTATCAACAAACTTAAAATAATAATCGTAATCAAGAATATTTAGGTTTTCAATAATGTTAGAATAGGTTAGATTGCCGTTTGTGAAAGATACCAATTGATCAAACATAGAAAGAGCATCACGTAAACCTCCGTCTGACTTTTGTGCAATTATATGCAAAGCCTCTTGGTCAAATTTTACGCTCTCTTTTTGAGCTATGTACTCTAAATGCTTAATTATGTCTTCGTTTTTTATCCTATGGAAATCAAAAATCTGACACCTTGAAAGAATGGTTGGGATAATTTTATGCTTTTCAGTTGTAGCAAGAATAAATTTGGCATAAGCAGGAGGCTCTTCCAATGTTTTTAAAAAAGCATTAAAAGCAGAAGTAGAAAGCATATGAACCTCGTCAATTATATACACTTTAAACCTACCTCCTTGTGGAGGAATACGAACTTGTTCAACCAAAGCTCTAATATCATCGACAGAATTATTTGAAGCAGCGTCTAATTCCACAATGTTGAAAGCAGCATTAGAGTTGAAAGAAGAACAGCTTTCACATTGATTACAGGCTTCAATATCGGCAGTAGGATTGGTGCAATTAATAGTCTTTGCTAATATTCTTGCACAAGTAGTCTTGCCAACCCCTCTTGGACCACAAAATAAAAAGGCTTGTGCTAATTGATTTGTTTTGATTGCATTTTGCAAAGTTGTTGTAATATGCGATTGTCCAACCACGCTTTTAAAATCAGAAGGACGGTACTTACGAGCCGAAACTATATAATTTTCCATATTTATTATTCATAAAACTTTGCCAAAAATACAAAAAACTTTCCAAAGATATAATATTTTAGATTAGGAATTAAAATTATTGAATCTTTATTTGCATTTCCCCTTCTCAAATGTTGTGTTACTTTGGTAAAGATATAACATTTTTTTCAATCACTTAAAATTATTTCCTCTTTACCACATGTCCTTAAACTACCTCAAAATCAATCTCTTTTCAGATTGTATTCAATCCTATGCCTATAAGAATAATTTCAATGCCTATTGAAAATAATTTCAACGC
>DHPF01000012.1:205485-261798 GCA_002407855.1 Bacteroidales bacterium UBA5371 | reverse complement strand
TTTCAACGCCTATTGAAATAAATTCTAATAACTATTGAAATTATTTCTAATAACTATTGAAATTATTTCTAACGCCGTTTAAAATGATCCTAACGCCGTTTGAAATAATCCTAATAGGCGTTGAAATATTTTTCAATAGTTATTAGGATATTTTTTTGATAGCTTTGCGTTATTTTCAATCAATTTAGGCCTTAATGTATTTCCCTTTAAATGTCTTGAAACTAAATATTAAAGAATTTGCTCTTGGTTGTAAAAAAATAAAAGCCCTAAACAAATTAAGTTCAAGGCTTTTTACTTTAAAAATAAAAGAAAATATTTTGTGTTATTTAGTGTGAAAGAGAGTTTTATAAATAAGACTGTAATTGTTCTGTTTTGGCAGTTTGTTTTAAATGCTTAATGGCTCTATCTTTAATCTGACGAACCCTTTCTCTTGTTAGATTCACGTGAACTGCAATCTCATCTAATGTGTATCCGTGGGCTTGACCTATTCCAAAATAAAGAGAAACAATCTCTCTTTCCTTCTTGCTTAATACTGAAAGTGATCTGTGAATTTCCTTTGCAAGACTCTCTTGCATTACATTAACGTCTGTTCCTTCTGCATTATCATCAACATAAACATCAATCAAGCTTATATCTTCATCGCTTATTAGTGGGGCGTCCATTGACAAAGTTTTGGAGGAAATAGATAAAACATCAGCCAATTTATCGCGGGAAGTGTCCATAATTTCAGAGATTTCTTCAATTGTAGGAGGCCTTTCAAGTTGTTGCTCTAAGCGGGAGACCTCTTTTTTTATCTTATTTAGAGTTCCAACTTGGTTTAGAGGAAGTCTTACAATGCGACTTTGTTCTGCAAGAGCTTGGAGTATTGACTGGCGAATCCACCAAACAGCATAGGAAATAAACTTAAAGCCTCTTGTTTCGTCGAAGCGTTTTGCTGCCTTAATTAGACCCACATTACCCTCGTTGATTAAATCAGGAAGACTTAAACCTTGATTTTGGTATTGCTTTGCAACCGAAATCACAAAGCGAAGATTAGCTTTTACCAGCTTGTCTAAGGCCACTTGGTCTCCACTTTTTATTCTTTGTGCAAGCAGAACTTCTTCTTCTGCACCTATCATTTCTTCCTTTCCAACGTCTTGAAGAAACTTATCTAAGGAACCAATCTCCCTATTAGTGATAGATTTAGCTATCTTTAATTGTCTCATAAATCCCGATTATTAATTAAAAATTAAGATAAGAATAAAACTTACCTAATATATGGATGCAAAAATAAATCGGAATATCACAAGTTTCTAATAGGCGGTAGAAAAGTTATTAACGAAGTTTTCAACAAATTGAACTTTAAAGCACCAAAACATAGTAGAATGTTCTGTAAGTATTAGGATAAAAGCCTCCTATAATAACTTTACCTTTCCTTGATGAAAGTAGTTTAAAATCTTCTTTTGTGATTTGAGGATTTTTGTCAATACTTGTTATAATAAATCCATTTTTAATTCCTAAACGTGCAAAGGCAGAATTATTACCCTTTTCTAAGACAAATCCATTTGTAATATTATATTCTTTCTTTTCCTTTTTATTAAGTTCTCTTAACTGGGCGTTAAGAGAGGTAAATATATTCTTCTCTTGCGGCTTAATTATTGAAGTAGACCCTGTTTCATTTAAAAGAGTGCATTCAGTGGTTCTCTCTTTGTCTTCTCTCTCATACTTAATTGAAATCTTATTACCTGGGGAACTCTGGGAAAGAATTTCATTAAGCTCCGAATTTGAATTAATCTCTCTATTATTAATCTGAACAATAATATCTCCTTCTTTGAGTCCTGCCTTTTGAGCAGCACCATTTTCATTTACAGAAGCAATATATAGCCCTTTTATCCTTTTAATTCCTTTGTTTTCTGCCAAACGTGAATCAACCTCAGCAATATTAACACCAAGATAAGCAATTTGAGTTGTACCATAACTCATAATATCTTTAGTGATTTTCTTAACAATATTGGAAGGAATGGCAAAAGAATAACCAGCATAGGAGCCAGTATTTGAAGCGATAGCAGTGTTTATTCCAATAAGCTTTCCATCCAAATCAACCAAAGCACCACCACTATTTCCAGGGTTTACAGCAGCATCAGTTTGAATAAAAGACTTCAGCGGATTATCATTCATCTTATTTCCTAAAATGTTTAAATCTCGTGCCTTGGCACTAATAATCCCAGCAGTAACAGTAGAAGTCAGGTTAAAAGGATTTCCAACAGCCAAAACCCATTGACCAATCTTTGTCTTGTCAGAATCTCCAAACTCAACTGTAGGTAAATCCTTAGCATCAATCTTAATTACAGCCAAATCAGCCGAAGGATCATTTCCAACAATGGTAGCCTTATATCTTCTTTTGTCATTCAAAATTACTTGAATGCTATCTGCATCCTGAACAACGTGATTATTAGTTACAATAAATCCGTCGTTTGAAATTATTACCCCCGAACCTGAGGTTTGATAGGTGCGTGAACGTTGTTGAGGAATAAGGAAACCAAAGAAATCCTCATAGAAATTTGTTTGTTGTGCATATTCGCATTGTATGTGAACAACAGCATGAATTGTGTGTTCGGCAGCTTGAGTAAAATCAATAGGAGAGGTAGTTGTGGTATTGTTTTGGCATGAAGCAAAATTGAACAACAAAAAGGAAGAAATGAAAAATGGAATTGTTTTTTTGATTAAAGTTCTCATGTTTTTGTTTTTAATTGTTCTATTCTAATTTAGTTAAATTAAAGTCAAGAAAGAATTTTCTCTTTCCTTGTTTGAAAATAACGAAATAAGGAATAAAATATTTTGAAAACCTTAAACAAATTTACTACTACTTTTCAGCAATATCCTTAATCATCACCAGGACAGGCATCCAACCTTCACCATTATTATAAGAATGTTTATAGCGATTCTCACCATCAAAAACCTTAGAGTAATCGCCCTGAGAAACTTTCAATAAAGTTCCCTCAGCCTCCTTTTCCAACTCATAAGTAACATAGAGATAGTTCTCAGGTATATCCTCATAGGTTGCGTTAGGGTCAATTGTTGTGTAAACAAGCTTAGAGGGAGGATTTATTTCCACAATACTGCCTTTCACAAATACAGCTGTTATTCCCTCATAAGTTCCTTTCCAAAGCAAATTGCTACCAACCTTCCAATCAGTAATAGGTTCGCAGTTGAACATATATTGTTTGGTCATTTCGCCCTTAGTTAAAACTTCCCAAACCCTTTCCATTGAAGCATTAATCCTAATGCTATTTCTTACGTATAATTCTTCCATACAATTATAGATTTAATTAGTTAAATAAATTAATTCTTTAAGTTAAGGATTTGAAAAGCATGCTCCTTAATCTTTACTTCTTTAGGAGTAATGATGTTTTCAACAATACCTTTTTCATCAATAATAAAGGTAGTCCTAAAAGTTCCCATATACTCTCTGCCATAAAGTTTCTTAGTACCATAAACCCCAAAAGCCTCAACCAATTTCTTATCAGTATCGGCAATCAAATTAAAAGGAAGATTATTCTTTTTCTTAAACTTAACATGTGACTCCTGAGAATCCACACTAACACCCACAACCTCATAACCCGCCTTTCTCAAATCATTGTAATTATCCCTCAAATTGCAAGCCTGAGCCATACAACCAGAAGTATTATCCTTAGGATAAAAGTACAAAGCCAATTTCTTTTCCTTAAAATCAGAAAGCCTAATCTCTTTCCCCTCTTCATTAAGCCCCAAAACCTCAGGAGCCTTATCACCAATCTTTATCATAATTCTTTAGTTTTAAAATTATAACCCAATAACGCACTTATCCTTTATAAATTATTTGCCAGAAGAAAAATATTACTATAAATAAGGGAAAACACCGATATTCCTTTTGTTTTAATCTCAAATACATTAAAAAAAGATTCTTAAGGTTATTTTTTTGGATAAAATATGGATACGTTATGGATATTTTATATCTTTGTGCAATCATTTTTGGATAAAATACGGATAAAATATGGATAAATTTATTCAGAAACTTAATTTTGATTTTAAAACTAATCAAAGAATAGTTCAGCTTATTAGCTATATTGACAACTTCAGAGGAAAATGGAATATTGCCGAAAAGCAGGAGAATCGCTATCTAAAAGAATTGAGAAAGATAGCCACCATTGAAAGTATTGGGTCTTCAACAAGAATTGAAGGTGCTACACTTTCTGACCAAGAAGTTCAAGAACTTTTGAAAGATATTCAAATCACAAAATTAAAAAGCCGTGATGAACAAGAAGTAATTGGCTATTATGAGGTCTTGGAATTGATTTATGATAATTATTCTGATATTAAAATTTCTGAAAGCTATGTAAAACAACTTCATCAACTATTGTTACAATACAGTGATAAAGACAAACGACATAGAGGGACATATAAATTCCTTTCCAATAAAGTAGTTGCAACTTATCCAACAGGCAAGCAGCGAACAATTTTTACAACCACTGAACCAGCATTAGTTGCTGTTGAAATGCAAGAATTATTAGAATGGACAAATCAGCAATTGAGTGAAAATAGCATACATCAGCTTATAGTTATAGGTAGTTTTATTTACGATTTTTTGAGCATACATCCTTTTCAAGACGGAAATGGCAGACTATCACGCTTGCTCACAACACTTTGTTTGATGCAAAAGGACTATACATTTATTCAATACATTTCATTTGAAAACCATATTGAGCAAAACAAAAAGGCATATTATCAAGCTCTTATGAGTGGACAGAAAAACAGAGGTACAGATATTGAGCGTATTGACTCATGGCTTATCTTTTTCTTAGAAAGCCTAAAAACTTTAACTGAAAAGTTAGAACAAAAGTACGATGTGTTCAAATCAAAAGGGTGTTACCTTAATGATAGACAAAAGTTAATTAAGGATTTTATACAATATAATCAGCCTATAAAAATAAGTGATATAGCAAAGCAGTTTCCTAATATTACACTTAGTACATTGAAGAAGGATATCCAATATCTTAAAGAAGAACAAGTATTGACAATGATAGGAAAAGGGAAAGGCAGTGTTTATATATTGACTAATAAAGAGGAATAATATATTTCAAAAGCTTTATTCCAATATCCTTAATTGCCTTTACTTTCCTATACAAAACTTAGAAAAAATATTACCTAAGATTTCTTCGGTTGAGATTTCTCCTGTTATTTCTCCTAAGTGGTGTAAGCAGGTGCGAATATCACTTGCTATCAGGTCTGATGGAAGATTGTTCTTTATGCCTTGTTCTGTGCTGTTGATGCCTTCTAAAAGGTGTTTTAGGGCTTCGTAATGTCGCCAGTTGCTTACGAAAATCTTATCGTTTAATTCGTTAATATCATATAGTTCAAACATTTTATCAACTATTTCTCCAATGTTTTGCTTTGTTTTTGCTGAAATCTCAATCGCATTAAGCTCTTTCCAGCCTTTTTCCTTATTCTTTTGAATATCTATCTTGTTGGCAACCAAAATTAAATGCTTATCAGAAAAGTCAATCCTTTGTTTTAGGGCTTCTATCTCTTGTTTTGCCTCCTTTGGTGTGGTTTTGTTAATATCCACAATAAATAGAATAATCTTTGATTTCTCAATTGCATCAAATGTCCTCTCAATCCCTGCTTTCTCTATTTTGTTTGAACTTTCCCTAATGCCAGCTGTGTCAATAAAACGAAACTCTAAGCCTCTTAGATTTAGGCTTTCTTCAATTGTATCACGGGTTGTGCCTTCCTCATCGGAAACTATGGCTCTTTCTTCTTTTAGAAAAACATTCAAAAGGGTGGATTTGCCCGAATTAGGCTTACCAACAATGGTTACAGGTATTCCATTCTTGAAGCATGAGCCCATTTGGAAGGAGTTAACTAATTCATTCGCACGTATTTTTATATCACTAAGCATTCCTATTAAGGCTGTCCTGTCAGCAAACTCCACATCCTGATCGGAAAAATCCAATTCCAATTCCAAAAGTGAAGAAATATCGATTAGTTTCTGTCTTAGGGAATAAAGTACATCCCCATATCCACCTCTTAATTGCTTAAGAGCCAATGTGTGAGAGGCTTCGTTATGGGATTGTATTAAATCGCAAACTGCCTCTGCCTGTGCCAAATCTAACTTACCATTTAGGAATGCTCTTTTAGTAAATTCTCCTCTATTTGCAAGCTCAGCTCCTGATTCCAAAAGTGCAACTATAAGTTTTTGAGCAATATAGGACGAGCCATGAATAGAAAATTCAACAGAATCTTCGCCAGTATAGGAATTGGGAGAGCGAAATATGGTGCAAACACATTCATCAATTAGTTTCCCATTATGAATAATCTTTCCAAAAATTGCTGAATGAGTAGGGGAGTTATCAATGGTTTTTCCCTTCATAGCACTCACAAAGACCTTGTTCGCTATCTCAAACGCCTTACTGCCAGAAAGCCTAATAACTGCAATTGCACTTTCGCCCGAAGGTGTTGCTAATGCACATATTGTTGAAAATTCTATCATAAAATAAACATCTCTAAAATGAATTAGCAAAGATATTAATAAAAATTCAAGTCATGGAAAATTAGAATCAAATTCTACGAAATTAGAATCAAGTTTCAGTAAATTAAAACGAAGATTCAGTAAATTAAAACGAAGATCCAGTAAAATTTAATCAAGTTCTACGGAAACCCAAATATTAAGGGAAAATTCTACTTTTCTTTTCTTATGCGTTCAATTTCGTCCCTATATTGAGCAGCCACCAAGAAATCAAGGTCTTTTACTGCCTCCTGCATTAGCTTCTCCAAGTTACGAATTGCTTTTTGACGGTCTTTATCGGAGCGATAGATGGTCTTTGTCTCACTTATCTTTGGCATAATTTCTTTAACATCTTCATAAGTGGTATTACTAAGAAGAGTAGAAACGTTTTTAATGATTTGTTGTGGAGTTATATTATTATCGGTATTATATTTGATTTGCTTGGTTCTATTCCTATGGTTCTCGTCCATTGCCCTTTGCATAGAGCCTGTAATTTTATCCCCATAGAGGATTGCTTTGGAATTAGAATTCCTTGCTGCTCTTCCAATTGTTTGAATTAGTGCCTTGTCGCTTCTAAGAAAACCTTCCTTGTCGGCATCTAATATTGCTACGAGCGAAACCTCTGGAATATCCAATCCCTCACGCAAAAGATTAACCCCAATCAAAACATCAAAAACGCCCAATCGCAAGTCCTTTATAATTTCAACTCTTTCCAAGGTCTCAACATCAGAATGTATATACTTGTTTCTTATGCCCAAATTTGTCAAATAACGACTTAGCTCCTCAGCCATTCTCTTGGTTAGAGTGGTAACCAAAACCCTTTCCTTCCTATCAACCACCAAAGAAATCTCTTCCAAAAGGTCATCAACCTGTGTTTTAGCTGGATGAACCTCAATTGATGGGTCTAATAGCCCAGTAGGACGTATGATTTGCTCAACAATAACCCCTTCGGATTTTTCAATCTCAAATGGGGCAGGAGTTGCACTAATGTAGATGGTTTGGTGCTGCATCATCTCAAATTCCTCAAACCTCAAAGGTCTATTGTCTAAGGCTGAAGGCAAACGAAAACCATATTCCACAAGACTTTCCTTACGCGAGCGGTCGCCTCCATACATTGCCCTGACCTGAGGAATGGTAACATGGCTTTCGTCAATAACCATAAGATAATCCTTTGGAAAATAATCAATCAAGCAAAAGGGACGCTCGCCTTCATTTCTTCTGTCAAAATATCTTGAATAGTTTTCAATGCCCGAGCAATATCCCATTTCCCTAAGCATTTCCAAATCATAATTCACCCTATCCTCAATTCGCTTTGCTTCCAAGCCTCGCCCAATTTCATTAAAAAAATCCCTCCTCTTGAACATATCCCTTTGGATTTCTAATGTGGCAGTAGTGAGTGAGGTTTTGTTGGTAATGAAGTTTCCAGCAGGATAAATAATCAGCTCATTCTTTTGCTCAATCCTTCTTCCGTCCAAAGGGTTAAAACTTTCCAATGATTCAATTTCATCATCCCAAAAGTAAATCCTATAAGCATAATCCAAGTAAGCAGGAAAAATATCAACAACATCTCCTTTTACTCTAAATCTTCCTCGAACAAACTCTATTTCATTTCTAACGTAAAGACTTTCAGAAAAACTCATTAATAGGTCATTACGATTTACTTTTTCACCTTTTTTAAGCAAGATAGTGCCATTTTCAAACTCTTGAGGATTACCAATACCATAAATACACGAAACAGAACTTACCACAATAACATCTTTCCTCCCAGATAGCAAAGCAGACGCAGCACTAAGACGAAGTTTTTCCAAATCATCATTAATTTGAAGGTCTTTTTCAATGTATGTGTTAGTGTGAGCAATGTAGGCTTCGGGTTGATAGTAATCGTAATAAGAAACAAAGTATTCAACAGCGTTATTAGGGAAGAATTGTTTGAATTCAGAATAAAGCTGAGCAGCCAAAGTTTTATTATGACTTATAACCAATGTAGGTTTTTTAATTTCCTTAATAACATTAGCCACAGTAAAGGTTTTACCAGAGCCAGTAACCCCTTGCAAAACCTGATAATCCACACCTTGATTAATCCCATTCACAAGTTGAGCAATTGCCTCAGGTTGGTCTCCCGTAGGCTTAAAACTTGAAACTAATTCAAAATCCATTCTATTTATTATTTTCTATTTGTGAAATGCAAAAATAATGAAATTAATGAGAGGATATTTACTTTGACATTTCAAATAGTTCTAAGCAAGTCTTCCAATTTCTTGTGGTGGCTTGAGTTTTTAGCAGTTTTTCAAAGAAATTATTATGAATTTTTGTATTTCCATATCCCTTTGGCAAATAAAGATACACAGTCTTGTTGATTATTTTATATTCATCAACATCTTCTTTTTTGGAATCAATCTCTTTATAATTTATCTCCTTTACCTCATTGCTTAAGAAAGTAATATGAATAAAATCTTTGTTATAATTATTTGAGTCTGAAAAAGGATTATTATTTATGACTTCATTTAATTCATATGAATTTAGAACCAAAACAGGAACATCAAATCCATACTTATCCATAATCATTGAGGATATTTCTTCCTCCATTTTTGTTTTATCTTCTTCCTTTGAGCAAAATAGAATATTGCCACTTTGGATATAAGTCTTTATGTTGCTATACCCCAAAGAGCTAAAGCCGTCTCTCAAAGAGTCCATCTTAATTTTTTTATTCCCGCCAATATTTATTCCTCTTAAAAGAGATATATAGGTTTTCATAAGGATAATCTATTAAATGAATCTATACTTTCTTGTCTTGCTTTATCACTTGGTTTTAAATCAAGGTTAGTAAATTGGTTGTTGTTTATATCAAATGTTAGTAGTTTATTGATTAATGGGGTTCCTGTTTGGGTTATTATTTTAATTGCTTCATTTACTTGCAATGATGCTGCAATGGAAGGTAAAACTCCCATAACTCCTTTGTTTTTATTTTCTCTATTATTCAACTCATCATAGTTTGGGAATAAATCACGATAGCATGAAGAATTATTATTGAAATTGAAAATAGCAACTTGACCATAATAATCCCCAATTGATGCATAAACAAAAGGTTTTCCCAATCCAACACATACATCATTAATTAAATATCTTGCCTTAAAATTATCTGTTCCGTCAATAATTATATCATAATCCTTAATTATTGAAATCGCATTTTCAACACTTAAAAAAGAATTATAGGTTTCTATCCTTACATTTGAATTTAATCTTCCAAGAGTTTCTTTTGCTCTTTCAACCTTACTAATTCCCAATTCATCCTCACGATAAAGCACCTGACGTTGAAGATTAGAAATTGAAACAGAGTCATTATCAACCAATCCAATTCTTCCAATTCCAGAAGCAACCAAATATAAAGAACTGACAGAACCCAATCCACCAACTCCAATTATTAAAACCGATGCTCTTTTCATTTTTTCTTGAGCATCAATACCAAATTCAGGTAAAATAATCTGCCTATTATATCTATCTTTTTCTTCTTTTGTAAGCATGGTAAAATATAATTATAATATAAAACGCAAAGATAAAGAAATTTAGTTTGCACTTAACAAATAGCTGACTTCAATCCTAATAAATTAGTTTATTATATTACTTTTTTTCTAATAAATTTGGTGGTTTAATTTTAATTCGTAATTTTGCGAACTGAAATTAATAATCAATATGAGTAAAGTAGATTTAACCCTTAGAGAAAAACAAATTGCAAGATATGCAAAGGCTATAGGTCATCCAATTAGGGTAAAGATATTAGAAATGCTATCAAAGGAGTCTTGTTGCTATCATGGTGATATGTCGGAGATATTGCCTGTGGCGAAAAGCACCCTTAGCCAACATCTAAAAGAATTAAAGGATGCAGGATTAATCCAAGGCACCTTTACTCCTCCAACAGTAAAATACTGTATAAATCAAGAAAATTGGCAAAAAGCGAAAAATATGTTTGAGAGTCTATTTACTGATATAAATAATAAAGAAAATTGCTAAGAATAAATTTAGATAATAATAACTCAAAAAATATATAAGATGGACAGACAAGAAATCAAAGAATTGGTAAAAAAGAAATACTCAGAAATAGCTTTGCAAGAAACAGAGACCTCTTGTTGTAGTTCTGGTTGTTGCTCCTCTGAGGTTTATAATATAATGAGCGAGGATTATAGCCAGGTTGAGGGATATAATTCTGATGCTGATTTAGGCTTAGGGTGTGGACTTCCTACCGAATTTGCACGAATTGAAAAGGGCGATACTGTAGTTGATTTGGGCTCTGGAGCTGGAAATGATTGTTTCGTTGCTCGTGCAGAAACTGGAGAAGAGGGACGAGTTATTGGGGTTGATTTCAGTCCAGAAATGATTACTAAAGCTAAATCAAATGCAGAAAAACGTGAATTTACTAATGTTAATTTCCGTCTTGGAGATATTGAAAATATGCCCGTTGGTGGCAACTTTGCAGATGTGGTCATAAGTAATTGTGTTCTCAATTTACTTCCTTTAAAGGATAAAATATTTAAAGAGATATTCAGAGTTCTTAAACCTGGAGGAACTTTCTGTGTTTCAGATATTGTAATTGAAGGCGAGCTACCACAAACTCTAAGAGAAGCAGCCGAAATGTATGTAGGTTGTGTGGCAGGTGCTATCCCTAAGAATGAATATATGGTAAATATATATAGTGCTGGATTTTCAAACGTAAAGATTCAAAAAGAAAAAATGATAATCATTCCTGATGAAATTCTCGCCAAATATTTAACTGAGGAGGAATTGGAGAAATTTAAAAACAGTAAATTAAAAATTCTCTCTATTACAGTAACTGGAGAAAAATCCAAAGAAGGCTGTAATTGTTCCTCAGGATGTTGTTAGTAGTTATATAATTTAAAAAAACCAAAAAAGATGAATAAAAGAGTATTAATACTATGCACTGGTAATAGTTGCAGAAGTCAGATTGCAGAGGGTTATATCCGTTATTTCTCTCCTAAAGGAACAGAAGTTTATAGTGCGGGAGTTGAAACACATGGAGTAAATCCAAGAGCAGTTAAAACAATGATGGAAGATGGGATAGATATTTCTTCTCACACCTCGAATAATATTAATGAGTATATGGATATGGAATTTGATTTCCTAATAGCTGTATGCGATAATGCTAAGGAAACCTGCCCCTATTTCCCAACCAAGGCAAAGAAGTTCCATCATAATTTCCCAGACCCAGCAAAAGCAAACGGAAGCGAGCAGGAGATAATGCAGGAATTTCAAAGAGTAAGGGAAATGATAAAAGAGTATTCAAAAAACTTTGTTAAAGAAAATCTATAAGAGTATGAGTGCGAACAATTGTAACCCAACCTTAGAGAGAAAGAAACTCAGTTTCTTAGATCGCTACCTAACACTTTGGATATTCCTTGCAATGGCAATTGGAGTGGGAATGGGATATTTCTTTCCAGGAATATCGGATAATATCAATTCTATGTCAAAAGGCACAACAAATATACCCCTTGCCATCGGACTAATCCTAATGATGTATCCACCACTTGCAAAGGTAAGATATAATCAAATGAAAAAGGTTTTTAGGAATAAGAAGGTATTAAGTGTTTCTCTTATTCTTAATTGGATAGTAGGCCCCTTGTTAATGTTTATTCTTGGGATAATCTTCCTTAGAGATAAACCCGAATACCTTATTGGATTAATCCTTATTGGCTCTGCCAGATGTATAGCAATGGTTATTGTGTGGAATGAGCTTGCAGGTGGCAGCAGGGAATATGCAGCAGGATTGGTGGCATTAAATAGCATATTCCAAGTATTGTTTTATAGTGCCTTTGTATATTTTTTCGTATCAATACTTCTACCTATGTTTGGAGTAGAGAGCTTGGATTTGAATATTGGAATAAGTCAAATTGCAGAAAGCGTAGGTATATACTTAGGGATACCTTTTGCTATGGGTATTATAAGTCAGTTACTATTGGTAAAAATATTTGGAGAGAATTGGTTTTGGAAAAAATTTATACCCTTTATATCCCCTATCACACTAATTGCATTATTATTCACAATTATTCTAATGTTTAGTCTAAAAGGACAATTAATAGTTCAAATTCCTTTCGATGTAGTAAGAATCGCAATACCACTTATTATTTACTTTATCCTAATGTTTATTATTAGTTTTTATTTAGGAAAGAAAACAGGAGCGGATTATGAGCAGGATGCAGCCTTAAGTTTTACAGCAGCAGGGAACAATTTTGAATTAGCAATAGCAGTAGCCATAGGGGTATTTGGAATAAATAGTGGACAAGCCTTTACAGGAGTAATAGGACCACTTGTGGAAGTTCCAGCCCTAATAGCCTTAGTAAACCTATCGCTTTGGATAAAGAAGAAATACTTTGTAAAACATATTTAATAACATAAAAAACAAATGAAAATGAAGAATTTAGTTTTATTTATTTTTTCTCTACTTGTATTAGTATCATGTGGAGATAAGGACTCTAAAAAGTCTGAGAAAGAGAATATGGAGATAACTCAGGAGCAAAACTCTGGAGTAAATGTTTATTATTTCCATGGCAACCAAAGGTGCAAGACCTGTATTGCAGTTCAAGATTTAACTAAGGCTACTATTGAGAAAACTTATCCAAACACCGAGGTTAGGTTTATCGAAGTAAACACAAGCGAAAAAGAAAATGAAGCCTTGGTTGAGAAATATGAGGTATCTTGGAATGCACTTATTATCCAAAAAGGAGAAAAATGGGAAGATATAACCGAACAAGCCTTCGCTTTGGCAATAAATAGCCCTGAGGAATTAGAAAACATTATTAAAACAAAAGTGAATAATTATAACCAATAAAAATATCAGAGATGAAAAAAACAGGATTATTATTAGTATTATTACTAACATTGAGCATTTTTAGTTATGCTCAAAAAAGCAAAACAGAAGTTTTATATTTCAAAGCTCCTTTATCATGTTGCCAAGCAACTGCATGTAATGCATTAGAATCAGATATAAAAAGCATAATTGAAAAGAATTACAAGGATGGTAAGGTTGTTTTCAAAGTTGTTAAAACAAACGACCAAAACAACAAACAAATAGTTGAGAAATACAAAGCTAAATCTCAAACCGTTGTTATTGAAAAAACAAAAAGGAAAAAAACTAAATCAATTGATGTGTCAGATATTGTTAGAAAATACACAAGATCTAAAGACAAAGTAGCACTTGAAAAAGACTTGATTGATGCAATCAATAATATTATTTAATTATGGAATTATTGCAAGAATTTGTTGATGCTTATAGATATGACTTACCTTTACTTGCAGCCTTTGTTCTGGGCTTAATGACAGCAATAAGTCCTTGTCCATTAGCAACAAATATTACTGCAACGGCATATCTTAGCAAGAATATTGACAATAAACTAAAGGTATTATTTAATGGTATATTCTATACCTTAGGACGAATGTTTAGCTATACTTCTCTTGGAGTAATATTCTATTTTGGAGCAAGTCAGTTTAAAGTCTCAAGACTATTACAATCCTTAGGTGGTATTTGGTTAGGTGTTGGGCTTTTGATAATTGGAATATTAATGTTGGATATTATAAAATTCAATATTCCCCTTTTCGATAAGTTCAAACCAAAGGTAAATGAGGATAAGAAAAAGAATAATTACCTAAATTCCTTCCTATTGGGAGTAGTTTTTGCATTAGCTTTCTGTCCTTTTAGTGGAGTATTGTATTTTGGAGCATTAATTCCAATGACAATAGCCTCTCCCTCTGGATTGCTTCTCCCTCCTATTTTCTCCATAGCAACAGGATTACCAGTAATTATTATTGCGTGGCTAATTGCTTATAGCATTGGGAATATAGGTAAATTCTATTCTAAGATGAAGAGTTTCGAGAGGTGGTTTAAACGCATAATTGCAGGAATATTTATTATTGTAGGAACGTATTATATAATTATTAACATATAAAATCATAATAAAAAATGGAAGTAAAAGTATTAGGCACAGGATGTGCAAAATGTAAGACAACATATGAAAAAGTTCAGAAGGTCTTAGTAGATAATAATGTTAATGCTGATTTGACAAAAGAAGAGAATATTCTTGAAATTTTGAAGTATAACATAATGTCTTTGCCAGCTATTGTAATAAATGGAGAGGTAAAGTTAAAAGGGTATGTTCCTACTGAAGAAGAAATAAAGAATGCACTAAACCTATAAATATTATTAGCAAAACTATTAAACAACAAAAATAGTAAGCATTAGATTGATGCTTTTTAGGAAAAAAGTGTCTTTTTTTTGATTAAATTATTCGTAATAATACGAATTGTAAATATAATAAAATTATTAACAAATAAAACTCATTAAAAATGAAACAAATTAAAATTTACGACCCTGCGATGTGTTGTCCATCTGGATTATGCGGGGTTAATATCGACCCTGAATTAATGCGTATTGCAGTTGTGGTTGAAACATTAAAACAAAAAGGAATTATTGTAGAACGTTTTAATCTGCGAGATCATCCTCAAGTTTATGTTAACACTAAGGTTATTAATGATTGTCTTATGGCAGAGGGTGCGGAAGTATTTCCAATAATAACAGTTGATGGTGAAATAGCTATGAAAAAATCATATCCATCTAATAGACAAATTGCTGAATGGCTTGATATTTCTGAAGATGAACTTACAATTAAAAAATAATCGAAATGAAAAACTATAATCCATTAAAAGAAAAACTAACACAATATATCTTTTTTACTGGTAAAGGTGGCGTTGGGAAAACATCCATCGCTTGTGCAACAGCTGTAAGTCTTGCTGACAGTGGGAAGAAGATATTATTACTAAGTACCGACCCTGCATCTAATTTGCAAGACGTATTTAATTTGAATTTAGATAATAAAGGAACAGTCATTAAAGAAGTTCCAAATCTAACAGTTATTAATCTTGATCCCGAACAAGCAGCAGCAGAATATAGAGAATCTGTTATATCTCCTTATCGTGGAAAATTACCTGAAAGTGTAATAAAAAACATGGAAGAACAACTTTCTGGTTCATGTACTATTGAGATTGCTGCCTTTAATGAATTTTCAGATTTTTTAACTGACAAGGAGAAGGGGAAAGATTATGACTATATTATTTTTGATACAGCTCCTACAGGACATACTCTTCGTATGCTACAACTTCCTTCTGCATGGGATACATTTATTGCTGAAAACACAACAGGAACTTCATGTTTAGGTCAATTATCTGGATTAGAGGATAGAAAAGATGTATATAAAAATGCAGTAAAGAATTTAACAGATAAATCAATGACTACGCTTTTCCTTGTTAGTAGACCTGAAGAAAGTCCACTGAAAGAAGTGGAGCGTTCTTCAAGTGAACTGCTAGATATGGGAATAGAAACACAATATCTAATTATAAACGGTGTAATGTTAAACTATGATGAAGATGACCTTATTTCTAAGCAAATCTATGAACGTCAGCAGAAAGCACTAACAAATCGTTCGGAAGCCCTTTTGAAACTGAATACTTACATTGTCCCACTTCGTTCGTATAATATGACAGGTGTTGATAATATACGTAACATGCTTAATTCTGATATATCATTAATCAATCAAGAAAATGAAATAAAGAAAGGCCATTTCAATACCATTGATACAGTAATTGAAGACTTGTACAAAACAGGGAAAAGAGTTATTTTTACAATGGGAAAAGGAGGAGTAGGAAAAACTACAATTGCAGGGAATATTGCACGTGGTTTAGCAAAAAAAGGAGTAAATGTGCTTCTGACTACAACCGATCCTGCCAACCATTTGGCATTTATCGAAACTAAGATAGATGGTATAACAGTAAGCCATATTGACGAGAAAGCAGTACTTGCATCCTATCAGAAAAATATTTTAGATAAAGCAAGACAAACAATGGGAGATGCAGATTTAAGTTATATTGAAGAAGATTTGCGTTCGCCATGTACACAGGAAATAGCTGTCTTTAATGCATTTGCAGAAGTAGTAGCCAAAGCC
The DNA here is from genome assembly GCA_002407855.1 of Bacteroidales bacterium UBA5371. GTDB lineage: Bacteria > Bacteroidota > Bacteroidia > Bacteroidales > P3 > UBA10566. The sequence continues at coordinate 245,274 of DHPF01000012.1, read as the reverse complement.
GATAATGAAGTAGTTGTTATTGATACTGCACCAACTGGACATACTTTATTATTGTTGGATTCCACACAGAGCTACCATAAAGAAGTGGAAAGAACTCAAGGAAATATAACAATTGAAGTACAAAACTTACTACCTCGTTTACGAAATGAAAATGAAACGGAAGTAGTTATAGTAACACTACCTGAAACAACCCCAGTATTTGAAGCTTTGCGATTACAGCAAGATTTACAAAGAGCAGGAATAAAGAATAAATGGTGGGTTGTAAATTCCAGTTTATTGCTGACTTCAACACACAGTCCTTTCTTGAAAGCAAAAGCACAGAGTGAAGTCCAATGGATAGAAAAAGTACGTGAAATTTCCAATGGTAATTTTGCAGTTATTGAATGGAAAGATAAGTTATAAAATACCAAGAGGCTGTCTCATAATTCTCGAGTCAGCCTCTTTTTACTCAATAACTTCTTATTCTTGGTCTAATAACTTCTTATTCTTGGTCAAAAGACTGCTTGTTTATGGTCTGTAAGTGCCACATCTGGAGCAAGGAAGTGCCACTTATGGGGTATGAAAACTAAGTTGTTTGGGCATGAAAACTAAGTTGTTGGGGCATTACCATTAGTTTAGTATTTTGTCCCAATCTTTATAAACTACATCATAGCCTTGTGAACGAACCATTGCTTCCATTTCAACTTCATTTCTATTGTCGTTGATAATAAATTGTTCAAGTTCTTCTTCTACTTTAGAATATCCACCTGGGTCAGTTTTACTTCCTGCACTCATTGAAGTTATACCAAGAGATACAAAGTGATTTCGCATATCTCTTGATTCACGAGTTGTCATTGATATTTCAATATCGTTATCAAATATACGATAAGCCCATATTGTTTGAGCAAATTCTTTATCTGACATTATAACATTTGGTTGATAACCTCCTGCTGCTGGACGCATTCTTGGGAAAGCTACTGCATATTTTGTTCTCCAATAGTTCTTGGTCATAAAGCGTAGGTGCATAGCCATAAAAACCATTTCAGTACGCCAGTCTTCCAATCCAATTAAAGCTCCAAATCCAACTCTGTGTGCTCCAGCTTGAGCAAGACGTTCTTGTGTTTCCAAACGATGTTGATAACGGCTCTTCATTCCTTTTGGATGATAATGCTTATAAACTGCTTCGTGATATGTTTCTTGATAAACATAAACTGAGTTTACTCCTGCTTTAAATAGTCTTTCATATTCTTCAACACTCATTGGATAAACCTCTAAGTTGATTGTAGAAAAATATGGTCGGCATAGTTTAACTGCATTTTCAATATAATCAATACCAGCATGACGAGGATGTTCTCCTGTTAAAAGAAGAACATTATCCATATTCATTGATTTTATAACCTTTATTTCTGCTAATATTTCTTCATCATTTAAGGTTATTCTTTCTATATCGTTATTATGATTAAAACCACAATAAATACAGTGATTAGAACATTCGTTAGAAAGATATAAAGGGACATAGAATTGAATAGTCTTTCCAAAACGTCTTTGAGTAATATCTCTGCTCATTCTTGCCATAGGTTCTAAATAATCCTTAGCAGCGGGAGATACCAAAGCTTTAAAGTCTTCAATTGAAGGATTTTTAGCATTTAAAGCTTTTTCAACATCAAGCCTTGTTTTTGAATAAATACTATCTCTAATCTCTTCCCAATCTAAATCTTTTATTGTATCATAAAAACTTTCCATTTTACTCAATTTTACCTTTATCAGAAACCTCTCTTGAAATCCTCATAGCACAGAAATTTGGTCCACACATTGTACAGAAAGGAGTTCCATGAACCTTTTCAGCTCCATAGTATTCTCTTGCACGGTCAGGGTCGATAGAAAGGTTAAATTGGTCTTTCCAACGGAACTCAAATCTTGCCTTAGAAAGAGCATTATCCCTAACCATAGCAGATGGATGTCCCTTAGCAATATCGGCAGCATGAGCAGCAATTTTATATGCCATAATACCATTCCTTACATCTTCTTTATTAGGTAAACCAAGATGTTCCTTAGGAGTAACATAGCAAAGCATAGCAGTACCATACCAGCCAATCTGTGCAGCACCAATAGCAGAAGTAATATGATCATAACCAGGAGCAATATCAGTTGTTAGTGGTCCTAAGGTATAGAAAGGAGCACCATGACAAGCCTTAACTTGTTTATCCATATTCTCTTTAATCTTATGCATAGGAACATGGCCAGGACCCTCAATAATCACTTGAACATTATGATTCCAAGCAATCTTAGTTAATTCCCCTAATGCTTCAAGTTCTCCAAATTGAGCCTCATCGTTAGCATCATAAATACTACCAGGACGAAGACCATCACCCAAACTAACTGCAACATCGTATTTAGCTAAAATCTTGCAAATCTCATCAAAATGAGTATAAAGGAAGTTTTCTTGTTGGTTGCTCTTCATCCATTTAGCCATAATAGAGCCTCCCCTTGACACAATACCAGTCAAACGCTTAGCAACCATTGGTAGATGTTCCCTCAAAAGACCAGCATGAATAGTAAAATAATCAACTCCTTGTTCACATTGTTCAATCAAAGTATCTTTATATATTTCCCAAGTAAGAGTTTCAGCCATTCCATTAACCTTCTCCAAAGCCTGATAAATAGGAACAGTACCCATAGGCACAGGACAATTTCTAATAATCCATTCCCTTGTTTCGTGAATATGCTCGCCAGTAGATAAATCCATCAAAGTATCACCACCCCAACGACAAGACCAGACAGATTTTTCAACCTCCTTATCAATATCAGAACTTAGAGCAGAATTACCAATATTAGTATTTATCTTAACCAAAAACTTAGACCCAATAATCATAGGCTCAGCCTCAGGATGATTAGGATTAGCTGGAATAACTGCTCTACCCGATGCAACCTCTTCTCTTACAAATTCAGGAGTGATATAGGTTTTTAATCCGCTTTCTTCTATTAATTGGTTTTCACGAATAGCAACATATTCCATTTCTGGAGTTATAATTCCTTTCTTAGCTAAGGCCATTTGAGTAATCTCTTCTCCTTTCTTAGCAACATAAGGTAAATGGTCTATTCCAAAACGAAGTCCTTTTAAGCTTTCGTCTTCAAGTCTTAGATTGCTATATTTTGAAGTATATTCTGTAAGCTTTTCTAAGTCTTTTCTATTCTTTAACCATTCATCTCTAAAACGAGGAAGACCTTTTTTAATATCTATCTTAACATTAGGGTCAGTGTAAAATCCACTTGTATCGTAAAGTAATACATCTCCGTTCTTTTCAGCCTTACCATCAACAATAGTATCTGTTAAGCTTACCTTTCTCATACCAACCTTGATTGGATGAATCTTACCTTCTACATAAACTTTTTCTGATGCATCGAATGCATTGCATATATCTTGAGTCTTATTCATATTCTTTTATTGTTTTAATTCTTTGTTAATCTAAAAATGAGGTTAGGGGAGATGAAGCCTCAGCGCTATGAGATACTTTTCCAAGTCCTGCCTCATAAGCCATTCTACCAGCTTCCACACTTAATGCAAAAGCTTTTGCCATTTCAACAGGGTTATTTGCAATTGCAATAGCTGTATTTACTAAAACAGCATCAGCCCCCATTTCCATAGCCTCAGCAGCATGAGAAGGAGCTCCAATACCAGCATCAACAATTACAGGAACGTTTGACTGCTCAATAATTATCTCCAAAAGCTCTTTTGTTTTCAATCCCTTATTTGTTCCAATTGGTGCTCCCAATGGCATAACTGTTGCAGCACCAGCCTCTTCCAAAAGCTTGCATAAAACAGGGTCTGCCTGAACATAAGGAAGTACAATAAATCCTTGCTTTGCCAACTCTTCTGTTGCTTTTAGGGTTTCAATAGGGTCGGGAAGAAGGTATTTAGGGTCAGGGTGTATTTCAAGTTTAAGCCAATTTGTTTGCAGGGATTCTCTTGCCAAAACTGCTGCAAAAACAGCCTCCTTTGCGTTTCTTACTCCTGATGTGTTGGGAAGAAGAATAATGTCTTTGTGAAGAATATGTTTGAGCATATCATCTTCATCGCTTTTGTCCAAATCAACCCTTTTCATTGCTGTTGTAACCATCTGCGTCCTTGATGCCAGAATAGCCTCAGCCATTATTTTATTGGAAGGAAATTTTCCTGTTCCCAAAAACAATCGTGATGAAAACTCCTTGCCTGCTATTATTAATTTATCCATATTATTTAGGTTATTAGTTATCTATTTCCAAATCTTTACTATTTCTTTTGTCGTTTCAATGGGTGAGGAGCTTTCAAGAATCAACGAACTTATTGCAATTCCATAAACTCCTGTTTGTTTCAATACCTCCAAATCACTCAATCTTATGCCTCCAATTGCATAGATTGGAATATTTACGTTATCTCTTTTGCAATTTCCCAATATATCTTCATAGCCTTTTAGTCCCAAAATACTGCTTAGCTTTTCCTTAGTTGTGGTGTGAGCAAAGGGACCAACCCCAACATAATCGGCTCCCAAACTATACTGCAACATAACATCCTCAAAACTATTGGCAGTGCCTCCAATAATTTTCTCTTTGCCGAGTTTTTCTCTTGCATTATTAATTGGTTCATCCATTAGTCCCAAATGAACTCCGTCTATTCCAATCTCCGTAACCAAATCAACATAATCATCAATTATTAATGTTGCACCATATTTCTCACACTCCGTTTTGAGCCTTGTTCCAACCCTAACTAATTCCTCTTTGGTGGCATCCTTCATCCTCAGCTGTATAAATCTTATCCCTCCTTCCAAAGCCAATAGGGCAGAGTCCAAATAATCATACTTGGAATTACGATGAGTTATGAATTGTATTTTCTTTAATTTCATTTTCTTTTTCCTTTAATTCTCCTTATTTCCAAAGGCTTCCAATCATTGCAGCTCCACCAAATCCAATTTCTTTTAACTCCTCAAAATTCTCCTTTTTAACTCCCCCCAATGCAATTACCTTTTCATTAATCAGATTTAGCTTTTTCAAATCCTCAATCCTAAAACTACTATTATAATCTTGCTTTGATATACTATTATATATAGGACTCAAAAATACATAGTCAAAAGTCTTTGTGGCATCAATCATTTCTGCAATCTTATGTGATGAAAAACTCTTTCTCAAATCGGAATGTGTGGGTTTGATATAGGGGTTTTGAATATTATAATGCACTCCTCCTAAACCAAATTCTAAGGCTAAGGAAGGGTGGTAGTGTATGGTGAGCCTATTTCTTATTTCCAAAGGGAACTCATCTAAATAGTACCTTAGTTGTTCAATACTTAGGTTAGGCTTACGAATATGGAAAAAATCTATTTCGCCATTTAAGTAATCAACAATTCTCTTTTGCTCATCCAAAACTCCTTTTTCAGGCGTAATTCCTATTAGCCTCCACATGTTGCTTGAATGATTGTTACATTATCACCACTTTTTAAATTTGTATTATCCCAATTGGTTTTTGGAATAACCTCTTGATTTATTGCCAGTGCAATTCCAACAGTGTCCGTATAGTTAAGAAGTTTTATAAGCTCGCTAACACTTATGTTCTCTGGCATTATCTTCTCTTTATTATTTACTTTTATCTTCATTTCTTGATTAGCTTTTGTGGGTTGAAAAAATGATTTACTGCTCCGTTTCCTTTGCCCAAAGTTATTTCTTTGGCGGAGTCAATGGCTTGTGTTATATATTCTTTTGATAAGTGAAGGCTTTCTTCCAAACTATGTCCAATTGCCAAAAAGGCAGCAATGGCTGAGGAAAGTGTACAACCTGTTCCGTGGGTATTGATTGTGTTGATTTTCTTTGATTTAAACATAATAGGGCTTGAAATATACTTTGAATAGAATATATCAACCATATTCTCCCCTTCAAGATGTCCACCCTTAATTAAAACAGAGTTTACTCCGTATTCATTAACAAATTCCATAGCTCCCACTTCCATTTCATTGATTGTTTGAATCTCTTTGTGAAGTAGGGTAGAGGCTTCGTTGAGATTGGGTGTAATAATTGTGGCTATTGGGAAAAGGAATTCTTTTATTGCCTCAATGGTTTCATCAAGAATAAGTGAATTGCCAGATGTTGAAATCATAACAGGGTCAATAACTAATGGAATATTTCTATTATATTCCTTATATGTATATGAAATTGAAAACACATTGTCTTTTGAAAAAAGCATTCCAACCTTAATTGCTCCAACATTAAAATCGTCCATAACGGCATTGAATTGCTTTTTTACAATATCGGAAGAAATAGGCATAACATCAATAACTCCTATTGTATTTTGAGCAGTAATTGCAGTTACTACGGAAGTAGCAAAAACTCCTAAGGATGAAAATGTCTTGATATCGGCTTGCACTCCTGCACAGCCTCCAGAGTCAGAGCCTGCAATGGTTAAAGCAATTGGATAAGTAATCATAAGTTATAATATTTTATAATTATTATAGGGACTAACTTATGTAAGAGAATACTTTTCCTCCCTTAGCATTATCTAAGGGGTCAAAGGGTATAATCTCAGCCTAAATTACATAAAAATTAAGCACCCCAATAAAAATTTTCTAAAATTTACAATAAAACAAAATAAACTCCGTTTTATTGTGCAAAGATAACATTATTAACTTAATTAAAAAGAAAAATTACAATGAAAAGATTATTTTTAGCATTAACAGTTGTAGTATTAGTATTTACTTCTTGTGGAAAGAAAGAATTAGAAGAAAAATTAATCACACAACAAAAATTAAACGATTCTATTCAAGCAGTTATTGCTGCTAAGGATGCAGAAATGGAAAGCCTATTTCAAGAATTAAATTCAATTGAACAAAGTTTGACTGACGTTACTTCCAAATATGGTAATGTCAATAAACTAAAAAACACATCAGGAGAAAAAATCAACAAAGACACAAGAGCAAGAATTACCTCAGAAATTCAAACCATCAACGAACTTTTGGCAAGTAATAAACAAAAACTCAATAAGCTAAATAGCCAAATCTCTAAGGATGGAAATAAAAATAAGGAACTATCTGCATTTGTTGAAAGTTTACAAGCAAGAGTTAATGAGCAAGAAGCACAAATCCAAGCTCTAACCGAAGAATTAAAACAAAAGAACATCGTTATTGAAAACCTTAACAAGAACATTGACGATTTATCAAAACAAAATCAAGCAAAAGACGAACAAATCCTTCAAGTTGAATCGGAAAAAAATACAGCTTACTACATTGTAGGGGAAAAGAAAACTTTACAAACAGAAGGTATAATTAGTTCATCAGGAGGTTTCTTAGGCATTGGAAAGAAAACCAAAGTAAGTGGAGACTCCGAATTATCTAAATATACAAAGATTGATGTTAGACATTTAACTCAAATTCCATTAGACGGAAAGAAAAAAATTAAAATTATGACCTCTCACCCAAGTTCTTCATACACCCTTGAAGGAAATGCAAAAACTCCAACTGCAATTCAAATAACAGACGCAGCATCGTTCTGGGGAAAGAGCAAATTCTTAGTAGTAATGTACGATTAATAGCTAAAAACTAATAAAATACACAAAAGGACTATCCCAAAAAGGATAGTCCTTTTTTTATTCAAATCAAATTTCTTTTAATAGAAATTGTAAATCAGAAAAACTTAATTAACTTTGCACTTTAATAAATTAAAAGTAAAATTATATGAAAACTAAATCGTTATTAATAGCAATCTTTTTAATGTTATTTGCTTTCTCGGTTAATGCACAAGAACAAGCTCCGCAGCCACATTGGTCTGATTTGCCAAGTGGAATATACAGCCTTAAAGCATCAGGACAAGTCAGAGTGATAGTAAAAACTTCCAAGAAGAATTTCTATGACTTTGGAACAGATTTAAAAAAATATATATCCTCAGGGCAAGAAGCCTTCGGATCAACTTTTGTTCAAAACGGCAAAATAATCATTACTCCTGAAACAATGGGTTCTGCTGGACAGATAAGAATATTCTTAAAAGACCAATTAATGGATATTGAATTAAGTGATGGAGCCCTTTTGATATATGATTCAAGGATTTCTCAACCATCAATGAAAGTCAAGCTAATAAATTCAAAACTCTATTCAGAGAAAAGATTTGGAGTGAAAAATTTTGTATTGGACAATATTAAAGGAAGTATAGATTTGAAGAAAGCAAGTATTAATTCTGCTGTTTTTAATCTTACACCAGGCACACAAAATAATCTTGCAGGTTCAATTAGTAAACAGCAAATCTACATAAAAGAAGAATAATTCTTTTTTAGTACTCCATTATTAGAATTAGGATTTAATAATTTAGAATCAAATTATAATAATTTAGAATCAAGTTTTAATAATTTAGAATCAAGTTCTAATAAATAAACATCAAGATTTTTTTTTGAATTAATCAAATAAAACTTTATCAATAAAAGATATAGTTAAGCCAGAAATAAATTCTATAAATATATTTCTTATTATTCTTTTCTTTGAGATAATTTTTGTTTTATCTTTGCATTTTATGGAAAATAGTAATAATAAATTTAAACAAAAGACCTCTCGTCTTAGCTTTGAGCAAGCCTTTACCCTTAATGGTAAGATACCTCCCCAGGCTTTGGAATTGGAGGAAGCCGTGTTGGGTGCTTTACTCTTAGATCAAGATGCTATAACTAATTCTATTGATATTATTCGTGAGGAATATTTTTATAATCACGAACACCAAGAAATCTTTAAAGCAATCAAGCAACTCTTCTATGATAGTTCTGCGGTTGATATTCTTACAGTTGTACAGCAGCTCAAAAAGAATGGAACCTTAGAAATGGTTGGAGGGGCTTATAAAATTTCAAGCCTAACTTCTCGTGTTGCTTCGGGAGCTCATATAGAGTATCACGCACGTATTCTTTCGGAAAAATACATTCAAAGAGAACTTATTAGAATTTCAACAGAAACCATAAAAGATTCTTATGAAGAGACAACAGATGTTGTTGAGCTATTAGATAAAACAGAAACAAATCTAATGGACATAAGCGATAAGAATTTTAAAAGTGATTTCAAGGATATAGAGTCTTTGATTTTTGAAGCTCAACAAGAAATAGAAGCAGTTCAAAAGTCAGGAGGACAAGCCTCAGGTGTGCCTTCGGGTTTTAGGGAATTAGATAGTTTGACAACGGGTTTTCATAAAGGAACATTAATTATTTTAGCTGCTCGTCCGGCAATGGGGAAAACAGCTTTGGCTTTAACAATGGCACGCAATATGGCAGTAGATTATAATATCCCTATTGCGTTTTTCTCCTTAGAAATGACAGCTCTGGAACTTACAATGCGATTGATTTCTTCTGAGGTAGAAATATCAAGCGATAGGTTAAAAAAAGGAGACCAGCTAAGAAACGATGAAATGGAAAGGCTTAGGAATATAACTAAATTATCAAAGGCTCCAATCTATATAGATGACACTCCACAATTAAAAATCTTTGAACTAAGAGCTAAATGTAGGCGTCTGAAACAGAAATACGATATTAAAATGGTCTTTATTGACTACTTACAGCTTATGAGTGGTAATGCAGATAATAGGGGAGGCAATCGTGAGCAAGAAATCAGCACCATATCACGTCAATTGAAGGCTCTTTCAAAAGAATTAGGTATTCCTGTTTTAGCTTTGGCACAGCTCTCACGTGCCGTTGAAACTCGTGGAGGTACAAAGAAGCCAATGCTTTCCGACCTTAGAGAATCAGGAGCAATAGAACAAGATGCAGACCTTGTTATGTTTATTTATCGTCCAGACTATTATGGATTGGAAGATGGAGATGAAAAGGGCGAAACTCGTGGTATGGCAGATGTTATTTTAGCAAAGCATCGCTCTGGACCAACAGGGGAAGTGCGTTTGAGGTTTGAAAGTAGGTTTGCGAAGTTTGCTAATAAGGAATATATGCTTGATGCTTCAATGGGAGAAGGAATGGATAGGAATATCAATTTTGATGAAGAAGGACGACCTAATCAAATAGTTCCATCAAAGATGAATGAGGACACGAGCTTTTTAAATGATAACGATTTGCCGGAAGACAACGAGTCAGCTTTCTAAATTAAGAGTTGCATTATGAAAAACCTAATTAAAAAAACAATACTTTTACTTCCTTTCTTATTATTTAGCATAAACTCATTTGCTCTTTACATTCTGATTCCAATGGATGAGACTCAGAAAAATCATTTAAAAGCTTATGGAATAGCTTATTTTGTTTTGCAGCATAACCAAGAAGTTAGCTGGCTTTTGAATTATAAGGGAGGTTCTTTCTTAATTAAATACGATGCACAAATAGAGAAAGAATGTCGCCTTAGAGATGTTTCTTTTAATAATATTGCCGATATTCAAGCCTCTCAAATCCTAACCGATATTGCAGAACCCGAAGTTAATATGGACGTAGTTAAACTTCAAAAAGCCCCAAAGATAGCTGTGTATTCTCCAAAGAACAAACTGCCTTGGGATGACGCAGTTACTCTTGTCCTTACTTATGCAGAAATACCTTATGATGTGATTTATGATGAAGAAGTTCTAAATGGAGTTTTGCCGATATATGATTGGCTTCACCTTCATCACGAAGACTTCACAGGACAATATGGTAAGTTTTGGGCAAATTATAGAAATCAAAATTGGTACATACAAGATGTGCAAGCTAATGAAGAAACGGCAGCAAAGTTTGGCTACAAAAAAGTTTCGCAACTTAAATTAGCTGTTGCAAAGAAAATAAAAGATTTTGTGGCAGGGGGAGGCTTTATGTTTGCTATGTGTTCTGCTCCCGATAGTTTTGATATAGCTTTGGCAGCAGAAGGAGTGGATATATGCGATGTTATGTTTGATGGAGACCCAATGGATCCTAATGCACAGAAAATGCTTGACTATTCAAAATGTTTTGCTTTCAAAGATTTTATAATAGAAACTAATCCCTACAAGTACCAGAAGTCAAATATTGATGTAACACCTCAAAGAACAAGACTTGTGAATGAAAAGAATGATTTATTTGTTCTATTTGACTTTTCTGCAAAATGGGATTGGATACCCACAATGCTAACACAGAGCCATACAAATATAATTAAAGGTTTTATGGGACAAAGCACAGCCTTTAATAAGAACCTACTAAAATCTAATGTAGTAGTTTTGGGAGAAAATAAATCCATAGAAGAGGTTAGGTATATTCACGGTACTTTCCTAAAAGGCACTTGGACCTTCTTAGGAGGACACGACCCAGAAGACTATCAGCATTATGTTGGCGACCCAGCAACTGAGCTAAATCTTTTTCCCAATTCAGCAGGTTATCGTTTAATTCTAAACAATATTCTTTTCCCAGCTGCCAAAAAAGAGAAGCAAAAAACCTAAGCTATTTTCTTTTTCTTGTAAATAGTAAATACAGTCATTAATATGGCAGCCGATAAAGCCATAATAGAACCAAAATAGAAGGGAGCTTGTGCATTGACATTGTCATAGAGCTTACCTGCAATAAGACTTGCTGGCAAGAGAGTAATCCCAATTATTGCATGATAAAGACCAAATCCCGTTCCCTTTAAGTCTTTACTCACAATATCTGAAACCATAGCCTTTTGACTTGTATCCACTAAGGCACTATACAAACCATAAAGAATAAAAAGCAAAATAAAGATTCTAATATTATTAAAGCTACCAAAACCAAAATAAACCAAAGCATAAACTAAGAAGCCTGCAATAATTAATTTTTCTCTTCCAATTCTGTCGGATAATTTTCCAATAGGAATTGCCAAAACCACACTTACAGAATTAAATATCATATAGATAAAAGGCACATAGGCCTTATCAATACCCGTTTCGTAAGTTTTAATAAGTAGGAGAGTATCGGTAGAATTGCCAAGTGCAAATACAAATATCACAACCAAAAAGAAGTAAAAATCCTTTGGAATATCCTTAATCGATACTTTTGGTTTGCTATCCTTAGAAGTATATTGCCTAATTTTAGGCTCTTTTATAAAAAATATAATGGTAAATACCCCAATTATGGCAGGAATAGTTGCTAAAAGGAATATATTACTATAACTTATAGGAATATATTTCAAGAGCATAAAAGCAATCAATGGTCCAATAATTGCCCCACTATTGTCCATAGCTTTATGAAATCCAAAACTCTTTCCCATTTCTTTCTTAGAGGCTGAGGCACTCACTAAGCTATCTCTTGGAGCTGCCCTTAGACCTTTGCCAATACGTTCAACGAATCTAAAATAGAGAACCTGTATAGGCATTGTTACAAAGGCGTAGATAGGAGTAACGATAGCTGTTAGTCCATAACCAATAATCATAAAAGGTTTCTTTTTACCTATCTTATCACTCCAAAGTCCTGAAATGGCTTTTAAGAGTGAAGCTGTGCTTTCTGCAATGCCTTCAATAAGAGATATGGTTGTTTTAGACGAACCCATAGAAAGTAGAAATAAAGGCATAACACTATAAACCATTTTGGTAGAAGTGTCAGTAAAAAAGCTGGTCAAGCCAGTGAAAAATACATTTTTTCTTAATCCCCAAATATTTTTCTCACTCATAAGTCAATTGCAACGAGCAATATTAATCTAAATTGTAAGTAAAAATTCCTATTAATAGAATCAAAAAATAAGAAATTAGAATCAAGAGATAATTTCTTGAAATCAAAAGATAGAAATTTGAAATCAAGAGATAAAATCTTGCTTCTTACTTGATGATTATTTCATCAATAAACATCCATGCTTTTTCTCCTGCTGAAATATGCCACGAAGGAACTGTTTTGCGGTTAATTGCTTCAACTTTAACATATCTTGCAGAGAAAGGATTGGAAGTATAGAAGGTGTATATTTGAACCTTCTCGTCTTTTTCATCCATTGGGTTCTCAACAGTTTCAAAGAGAGTAAAGTTTTCTCCATCATCAGATATATAATAGTTTACTTTGGTAGGGAAGAATATCCATGGCGATGTCTCTTGAATAAAGTTACCTCCAATACTTTTAACATCTTCTTTCTTTCCTAAATCTACAATTGCAACGAAGTCCTTTTCTTGATAACCTTGCCAAAAGCCTAATTTCCATTTATTGCTTCCAAAACGTTGGTCAATTAGTCCAAAAGCTCCTCCACCAGAGTATTGTGGGTCGTACTCTGAAAGCAACTTAACCTGTCTTCCTTCTGGTATCTTATAGAACTGAACAGCTATTTCCTTGCTTTCAACATTTTTATCACTGGTGCTTTTCGCAATTATCTTAACTGTTTTATCTATATTTATCCTCCTTTGATTATAATCGTCGTTACCAATATGAATTAAGGTCTTATCACCATAATCCAACGTTGGCATATAAATATTAGACTCAATAGAGTTAATCTTTACTAATTTTGTATTGTCAAAAGTTTGAGTGCCTTCATATTCAAAATAAGGAACTATTGTAATCAAATTATCAGTTATCTCACTATTAGGGCGATTTGATTCTTTCTTACCAAATTTCTTGTTAGGCTTTGAGCTCATTTCAATATCCAAAACGCCTCCATTCATAATATCAAAATGATTTAAGAAGGTATTATTGTATTTCTTTCCGTTAAGCTTCATTGCCTTTATGTACATCTCGTTTTTTTCTTGTGGAGAATTGATAACAAATGTTTTACCATTCTCTAAACGAATTGTAGCCTTTTGGAACAAAGGTGAACCTATAACATATTCATTTGAAGAAGGGCAAACAGGATAAAAGCCCAATGCACTCATAATATACCATGCTGACATCTGCCCTGCATCATCGTTTCCGCAAATTCCATCAGGCTTATCACTATATAGGGTGGTTAGAATACGTCTTACTAATTGCTGAGTTTTCCAAGCCTCTCCTGCATAAGTATAAAGATAAGCCATATGATGTGAAGGTTCGTTTCCGTGAGCATATTGTCCAATTAGGCCTGTTACATCAACTTGCTTTCTTCCTGTTGGTTGCTCTTTTGAATTAAAACACTTATCCAAATACTCCACAAACACTTCATCTTTACCCATAAGTTTAATAAAGCCTTTAATGTCGTGAGGAACATAAAAACCATACTGCCAACCATTGCCTTCTGTGTAGTTTTGGTCAATTTGTTTAGGGTCAAAATTAGGGATAAACCTACCATTTTCCTTTGGTTGTATGAATTTGTTATTAGGATTGAATAGATTCTTATAATATTGTGCCTTTTGTATAAATTCTTCATAAACATATTTTTGCCCTTGAACCTTTGCAACTTGAGCAACACACCACATATTATAAGCATATTCCAAAGTCTTTGAAACACTTTCATGCTCTTGCTCAGCAGATATATAACCATACTTATCAAAGAAATCTAATCCAAACAGATTAGGGTCAAAAACTCCTCTTTTTTCTAAGCTTTTAATCCTAACATTGCTATTTGCATTATCAATAAAAGCACGAAGAGTTAGTTTATCATTAACCCTAATACCTTTCATATAAGCGTCAGCAATCATTGAAATACCATGAAGACCAATCATACAATAAGTTTCATAGCTTGCCAACTCCCAAACAGGTAATATCCCACTTTGATTATACATATCCAAAGCTGTACTTACAAAGTCCTTGGTTCGTTTTTGGTCAATAATTGTTAGAAGAGGATGTAGTGCTCTGTACGTATCCCAAAGCGAGAAGACTGTATAGCGGTTATAGTTTTCAGCCTTATGAATCTTCCTGTCCATACCAAGATATTGCCCATCAACATCCGAATATAGATTAGGGGCTATCATAGAATGATACATAGCAGTGTAGAAAGTACGTTGTTGTTCCAATGTTCCTCCTTCAATATCAATCTTATTTAGTTCTTTTTCCCAAAGCTGAGTTACAATTTGCTTAGCATCATCAAACCCTTTGGCTTTTTCAGCTCTAAGGTTTCTTAATGCACCATCCTCACTAACAGAAGACAATGAAATAGCAATATCCAGCTTAGTATCTTCAAGGTTATTTTCTCCAAAAGAAAGGAATAGCTGAACCTTTATACTATCATAATCAATAGTAATTATAGGTTCAGAAAAGGAAGCAGCAAAATATATAATCTGGTCTTGGTTCCAAGCTTTTGAACGTCGCATACCTACAATTGTTTTATCATCAATTTGCTTCCAAGAAGAAGCCAGCAAATGATCTCTATGTTTAAGGTCTATCAATAGATTTCTTTCCCTACCTTTCCCATGAAAATGATAACGATGATAACCGGCTCTTTCTGTTGCAGTAAGCTCAACAAAGATAGGAGAGTTAGAAAACATTACAGCATAGTAGCCAGCCTGTGCCTTTTCGTTCTTATGTGAAAATACCTCCGCAAAACTACCCTCATCCTTTGCTTTGGTAGTAGGCATAAAAAGAATATCGCCATAATCCGAACAGCCTGTTCCAGAAAGATGAGTATGAGAAAAACCATATATAACTGAATCGGAATAGTGATAAGCACTACAACCGTCCCATCCATCCAAACGAGTATCAGGGCTAAGCTGAACCATACCGAAAGGGGCAACTGCACCAGGGTAGGTATGTCCGTGAAAATCTGTCCCAATAAAAGGATCAACCAAATCAACCTTACTCTTATAATGTAAAGGATTTTGAGCAAAAAGGCTTATGCTAATCAAGCCTAATAAACCAAAAAATAAACTTCTCTTTTTCATATTATTGATAATATTTTCTTTTAATTTCGTTGTATTTGTTTATGTCTATATAGTCTTTTGGGTAAACAAAGAATGTATAGTTACTTATTGTTCTTTTGCCTGCTAATGTATTTGAATTATCTTCAATTTCTCCTTCTACCCATAAATAATCTGTTTTAGGGTTAAAGTCTTTTATGTCTTTTAGAGCAATGGAATAGATTATCTTTGACTTAAACTTTTCTGCTGAAATTGTATTTGGGGTTACGGAGAATTTTATATTCTCTTTATTGTCTTTTATTTGAATTGTATAGTCCAAAGAGGAGGATTGATAGGAGTCATTACAAATATAAATAAATATTGAGTCAGAGTTTGAATACTTGTCAATAGAGAATATTATTGGCTCATAGGCTTTTTGAATAGTATAATAGATAGGTTTAGGATTATTATTATAGTCAATACAAGACCACCCAATTGCTGGATAAGGCTCATTAAACTGCCAAAACATTGTTCCCATACAATAAGGCATTGCCCTACGATGTGCCTCAATGGCTATCTTATAGGCTTCCTGTGCTGTTGCTCCTGCCTTAAATATATAATCTTCGTCAGGTGTGTAGTCGCCGTACCACTCTTTTACCCTACTATCAATAAGCTCAAATCCTCTTGGATGTTTTTGATGAATTGCAAACTCAGAGTTTTCTTTTGAATAAGGTTTTGACATATAATCTTCAAGAGTAGATAGAGTAGGAGGTGATTGAAATCCATATTCACTCATAAAGCGTGGAACTTTTCTTGTGTAGGTTTCAAATATTGAATCTCCCCACCAAACTCCCCAATAATGACAGTCCCCATGAGTAAGGCTTTCTTTTCTTCCCCAACCATGCAAAGGAGAGGTATGTATATAGTTTATTGTTGGAGTATATTCTTTTACAATATTAGGGAGTAATTCTTTAAAGAGTTTATTATAATTCTCAACAGCAAGGGCTGTGTCTTTAACCTCTTGTTTCCAACCCCAATTCATCCAGCCTTCCCAAATTTCATTATTACCACACCAAAGAGCAAGTGAAGGATGCTTAGCTATGCGTTTAACATTTTGAATTGCTTCCTGTTTTACATTATTCAAAAAAGCAGAATCAGCAGGATATAATGCACAAGCAAAAGGAAAGTCTTGCCAAACTAAAATACCTAATTTATCACATAATGAATAAAAAAGACCTTCACCATAATCTGAACCTCCCCAAATCCTTAGCATATTAATACCTAATTCTTTTGCTAACTTAATTTCATCATAATCTGTTATGCTTTCTTGAATATAATTTGCCCCTTTAACAAACATTGGCTTACCATTAATCTTAAAATAGAAACTTTGACCAATAGAGTCCTTTTCTTGCACAAGTTCAATTGTTCTAATTCCAAATTCAATGTATTGATTAACTTTGTGATAATTAATGTCTTTTGTTGAATATATATAATTAAAAGCATTACCCATACCATTAGGCCACCAAAGAATAGGATTAGGAATTTGAAAATAATGCTTATCATCTCCAATATTCAAAAGCATATAGGCTGTGTCATTTTCAATCTTTAAGGTTTGAACATAATATTCAACTTTTTTTTCGATGCTTTCAATTTGTAAATGTTCAAATGATGGATAAAGCATTTTAGGGAACCAATCCCAACCAAAAAGATATTGAGGATAGCGATTAATAACTCTTTTTTCAGAAGCAAGGGTATTATACTTATTATTATCGTAATTGAGTGATGGTGATATTGGAGTGAAATCAACTCTTAATTTGTTATTTCCTTTTCTAAGAAACTCTCTCACATCAACATCATAAGACATAAACCCATTATTAGTTTCTAATACTAATATATCATTCAAATAAAACTTTGCCAGACCAATTACTTTTTCTACTTGAAGATTAATATTCTTGTTTTTAAGATTCTTCTTACTAAGATTAAATTCTTTGCTATAACTCCAAGCAACAGTATCTAAAAAACTATATTTTTCTTCATTAGTTCCAATAAACATTTTAGTAGGCTTAATAGGGTAAAGTAATAATAGACCATTATCTTCTAACAAACTTTTATTTCCAAGAATAATGTAAAATAAGTTATCTTCCTCTTGTGAAAATGCACCAAAAGACAATACAATTACAACAAATAAAAATAATAGTTTCTTCATATATTAAACCATAAACCTTAAACCTTTCAACATTAATTAATAAGTAAGCGCAGCTGCTCCCAAAATGGCTGCTTTGTTTTCGTCTAAGTGTGATATTTCTAAGTCAATCTTGTTTTGAAAGACTACAAAAAGACTTTCTTCAAAGTATTTCTTTAATGGCTTCATTAATAAATTTCCTGATTTTATTAGCCCTCCAAAAAGAAAAATCTTTTCTGGAGAAGTTACTGCTACTGCATTTGCCATCCCAATAGCCAGCATCTTTGCCGTTATCTCAAAACATTTCAAAGCCAATGTATCCCCACTTCTTGCTGCATTATAGATTGCCTTACCGCCAATATTCTCTTGTGTTATCTCTCTTAATGAAGAATCAATTTTTGTATTGCTTAGGAGTTCCAAAGCTGTTTTTCTAAGTCCTGTAACAGAAGAATAGGCTTCAACACAGCCCTTCCTACCACAACCACACATCCTTCCCTCTGGCTGAACAATAGTATGACCAACCTCCCCAGCAAATCCATCATTACCATAAACAACCTTTCCATCAACAACAATACCGCTCCCAACTCCTGTGCCTAAGGTAATCATTATAAAATTCTTCATACCCTTTGCTCCTCCATAAATCATCTCCCCAATGGCTGCTGCATTTGCATCATTAGTAAGGGTTACCTTCAAGTCATAACCTTTTCCCCTTAGTTTTTCTTCAAGATAGTCCTTAACATAAATTATCCCTTCAAAATTTAGGTTTGGAGCATGTTCAATCGTTCCCTTATAATAGTTCCCATTAGGAGCACCAATCCCAATACCCCTTATCTTTGATTTATCATCGCATTTTTCAGTTAGTAGAAGAATTTGATTAATAACCTCATCAAGATAATCCTCAACAATATCAAAGCTTTTTGTGGAAATGGAAGAATTGAAAATAATATTGCCTTTTTCATCAACCAATCCAAAGCCTGTATTTGTTCCTCCAATGTCAATACCAATAGAATAACTTTCCATAATCATTATTTTATTAAATCCTTCATCCCATAAAACCCAGTCCTATCCTTCATAAACTCTGCTGCCAAAACTGCACCTAAGGCAAATCCCTTGCGATTATGAGCCTGATGAGTAATGATAATATCATCAACCTCAGAAGAATAAGTTACGCTATGGGTTCCCGAAACCTCCCCAATCCTTTGAGCCGTTATGTTGATAATATTTGGCTTTTCATCCTCAGAATCAAGCTCCCATTTAGTCTTTCTATCCAAATTATCAATAATTGTCTCAGCCAAAGTGATTGCAGTACCGCTTGGAGAATCAAGCTTATGGATATGATGAATCTCTTCAATGGAAACATCGTAGGAGGGTTGAGAGTTCATCAAAACAGCAAGCTGCTCGTTAATTCTATTGAAAATTGACATACCAATACTAAAATTGGAGGCAACAAATAATCCCTTTTTCTGCTCAATAGCCAAATCCCTAATCTCATTAAGCCTTCCATACCAGCCGGTTGTCCCAACAACAATAGGGATATTCCTATTAAAACAAGCCACAATATTATCAATCACCACATAGGGAGTTGAAAAATCAATAGCAATATCAATCCTTTCAGCATCAATTCCCTCCCACGAATCGTCTTTATCAATGATATAGGCAATATTATGATTCCTTAAAAGAGCAATATCTTCAATCATTTTGCCCATTTTCCCATAACCAAGAAGTAAAATATTCATAAAGCTATACTTATTTTGAGGTTAGAACAAGCAAAAGTACAAAAACAAATCTTACAAATGAAATACTTGACAATAAAAATTGATTTAAGGTTTAATTGTTTAGATGTTCATATGTTTAGATGTTTAATTGTTTAGATGTTTAATTGTTTATATGTTTATATGTTTATATGTTTATATGTTTATATGTTTACTTGTTATCAAACGTCATTACGAGGACGTAGGACGAAGTAATCCATTAAACTCCTTAAATTCCTTAAACCTCATAAAGACCTTAAAGATATTACTATATTTAAGCAGTGATAATATTTTTAATAGTTTTTTTTGGTAACAGATTACGAGTTTCACTCGAAAGTTAGATAAGTTTATTTATGAATAAATAAGGTATAAATCTCAATAAAAAAGGTTTTTATCTCATAATATAGGGTTTAAAACTTTTTAAACTTGACTTTAATCTCAAAACAATGCCATTGTTTCGGGCAAACAATGGCATTATTTCACCAAAACAACCGCATTGTTTTAGGAAAACAATGGCATTGTTTTGACTTTGAAACGAAGTTTGAAATGCACCGTCCTGAATAAGGTTGGCATATTTGCAAATAGTCCTAAATGTAATTTACACTTTTTATTTATCATCCTGTTTCTCGTTGTGCGGGAATATTATTTCCGCACTATACTACTATAAGGATTTCTTTGCATTGCAAAGCGACTAAGATGATAACTTTCTTTGCAAGTGGTAAACCAATAAATAATCCATAAGATATTTGTATTAAAGAAGAAATTGTATATTTGCAGAAAAGAATTAATAATGAATAAGTATCGGATTACTTATCGGTTTACCGCTTGCAAAGAAAGACATCCTAATAATAAAGACGTGCAGGATAACATATCCCGCACTACGAAAGCTTTTCAATCTTATGGGTTAAATATAATAGTTGGAAAAGATGAGAATGGAAATAAATCTGCATGTTTACGGAAATCAGGGAATGGAAGGCAGTCTGACCCAGTATTAAGACTATCTATCAATGCAGTAAGTAAAATGTCAAAAGGTTTAGGTGCAACTGTAAGAATACCATATATTATATGAAAAAGCTATGTTTTTTAATGTTTATCTTTATAACAATGAATAGCTTTTCTCAAAAAGAAAAATTAAATCTATTAATATTTACAGATGGACAACTGGTACAATGGATTGACAGCTCTTATTTCTCTTATAAAGACAAGAATGGAATAGAGCAAAAAATATATTTCTATTATTATTTAGGAGACATAGAAATAGATATTGATCATTATCAAAAGATAATAAGTTTAGAGAGTGGCTTTACTGAGCATTGTGGAAACACAGGTAGAGCTCCAGATTCATTATTTATTAATTTTGATATCACAGAATGTCAGGGAGAATGTAGATATCATTATAGGGCATTAATCCCTCCAATCTATCTAAATAAATATTATGGGGGGAATGATATAATTGTTAGAATAACAAACTTAAATAAAAAGAAAACAAAATATGAGATTAGGTATAATGCTGGAATTTGGATTGAACCATGGGGTAAAAAAGAAAAAAAGGTAATATTTGAGCCAGAATGGAATTTGAATAAACGTAAATGTAGGTAGTGTATCAGATTTGAAGCTGATGATATAAGTTATTGAAAAATATTGATTATTCTAATTGAAAAATAAAACGAAGAGATAATTTATTAAAACGAAGAGTTATTACATTAAAACAGAATAAGAATTTAGTGTGGAATGTTAAAGAAATTAACAGAAATTAATAGAGTATTTGTGTTAGGGCGTAACGCTTCAGGCATCATTTTATAATGCTAAAAAGAGTTAAAAATAAATATCCAAATCTACGGCTATAAAAGATGAAAAGATAAAGAAACAAAAGTAATATAAGAAACTTATTTCCGAACCTCAATAAGCCTAATCTCTATTCTCCTTTCATACATAGCATCTATCTTGTAAATAGATTTTCTTCTCTCAACGGCATTTGTTGGGTTATCACTCTTGCTCTCTAATTTCCCCATTGCAAGGGTTTTAATGTGAAGATAGGGTAGGCTATCGTTTGCACTCTTGGAAAGGAAGGGTTTTAGTTTTCCTTCTTCCCACTTACTCATATAATTTATTATTGTCCCAATTCTTCTTTCTGAAAGTGCATAGTTATACATATTATTATGTAGAGAGGAGGAGTAGCCAATTATTGAAATATCTATCTTTTCGCCTTCAAGGAGTTTTTGATAAAGATATTCGCACATATGGTTAAGTTTGTTCATTCCTTTGTCAATATGTACTTGGAAGAAGTTTTCAAGGCTATCTATTATTATGCTTTCGGTTGAGTCGTTAATGTAGCGTGTGGCTTCGGCTTTGTAGAGATTGCTCATTGATTTATATTCTTTGTAGCACTCTTGATAGTCTATTTTTGTTGTTGTGGAGGTGGATTGTGGGTTGGGTTGGTCGTTATGGAAAAAGAGTTGGAGTGGGAGGTCGAAGACGGGTGAGAAAGCTGTTTTAGTTTTTACTTCTTCCATTGTAGGTGTTTCGGGCAAGCCACTAATGTTAAAATCATAAATATCATAGCAACAAGTCTTGTTTGCCCCAGCAAAAGAGCCTTCTCTATTTGATGTAAAATAACCTTTTTCATTAGGTTCCACAATTATTGGATGATGATCATTGGCAATGGAATTAATTGGTTGTAATAAGTTTTCTACACTATCCCATTTATTTATAGAGCCCTTAGAAACAAAAATGTCAAATCCACCAAAGCCAATATGATAATCGGAAGCAAAGTAAAGAGAGAGGTCTTTCTCGCTATAAAAAGGGGTTATCTCATCACCCTGAGTATTGATTATGTTGCCAAGGTTTACAACTTGATTGTCTTGATTATTATTATCTTTACTTTTTTCTTGGTTAAGTATATAATAATATAAATCGTATCCTCCATAACCTCCTTTGCGGTTAGAGGAAAAGAAAAGCACACTTTCATTATTTACAATTCCAATATTGGGATGTGTATTATTAGAGCCTTTGAGATTGATTTTATTGTTTAGTTTCTTAGCCTTAGTGTATTTTCCGTCTTTTAGCTCAGAATAATATATAAAACATAAATTATTATCGAAGGATGTGCAACGAGTAAAGTATGCTGTTTTGGTTTTGGGGTCAAAGCATATATTTGAGATATTGTTTTTCTTTTTGTTTATTTCTTTTATGTTAAGTCTTTCTGCCAAAGAATAGGAATTGCTATCTATCTTACTTGTGTAGAGTTGCTGATAGGCGTCTTCGTAGTAGGTTATCCCTTTTGTAGTATGGGTATTATAATCAATATTGGACAAATACATCAAAGTATCTGAACTAACCCAATGGCATATCTGTGAGGATTCGTTATTGATATTCTTTCCAACGTTATTGACATTTGTGCCATAGACGGGTCTATTATTTTTTATTATCCAATCAATTGCATTTAGCTTATGTTGGGCAATATAATGAATAGGCTTAGAAATACTATCCAATAAAATATCACTTAGGAGCTTTTGGGCTGTGAATAGGTTTCCATTAGAAAGAGATACTTCGGCAAAATTCAAAAATAGGAGTGGAAACTCTATGCTAAGATTGGCAGTGTCGTTTTCTGTAATTACTTTTTGATAATAATACTCTGCTTTATTGTAGTTGTTAGATAAGCGACAAGCCTCTGCGGATTTGTAGAACAATCGTAAGGGAACCTTGAAAAACTTTCTTGCAATTTGATAATTCTCTAATGCCAATTCGTATTCTCCTTCTTTCATTGCCTTATCACCATCTCTTTCGTAAGCCAACATATACCTTTCCTGTGCATTTAAACCAATTGAGTAAAGGCTTATAAAGAAAATAAATAATATGATTTTTCTTAGAATGCAGGACATGGAATACTTGTTCTTGATTTCTTATAACTAACAGGGTTAAAGGAATAGAGTAGCCATATCTCTACTCCACCATAAGTTTTTGAGGCAGGTGTTAATCGTGAAAGGTTTAAATCGTAAGAAATTCCAAAATGAAAATTATTATAGTTATACTTAGCCATCACAATCATTGCATCAATAACTCTATAGTAAGCCCCAAAAGATAATATTTTGGAAGATGAAACTGTTTCAGAAAGATTAATATTATAGTCTCCACCAATTACAAACTCCAAGAACTTATCTTGCTTTTGGAAGAAAATAGAAGGAGAGAGAGAATAATTGTAAGATATAGTGATAAGGTCGGAGAAGTATGCATTTATCTTAATAGGCAAAAGAATATCTTCGCTTTCATAGTAGGAAAGATTGGGCTGATTAATATGTAAGAAAGACAAACCAGCTTGAAGATTATGTTTTTCATTAGCTTTCAATTGCCAGTGAGCACCTAAACCAAAGTCAAAGGTTCTAATATTATGCAAGAATATACCTTCTGCATCTTCAGGATTACGTCCAAAGACAGAGTTGGCTAAGTTATAACCCCAGCCGGTTGTATTTGCCTGTAAGCCAAAAGAAATATAATGATCACGATTGGCATCAATACCTTTAAAATAAGATAAAGACAAGCCAATATTCTGCTGGCCATAACGTAGTGTTCCTGCAACATCGGCAAGAAAATTAACTCCTAAACCAATACCATGGCGTCTGACCCTACTACTATAAGGCAATACTTCTGCTGTAAGTAAATACGAATTATAACCAGAGGAAACCGTTGACCATTGATTTCTATACATAGTCCCAACCCTAAAAAGACTGCTTCCAAAAGCAGTATTGGCCGGGTTTAAAAACATAGGATTAGCATTAAAAGTAGAAAAGTGGACATCTTGTCCGAAAGAAAGAATCGAACAAAAACCTAAGGTAAAGACAATAAAAAACAATTTAAGTTTTCCCACCATTCATATAATAAAAGAGTGTTCAGTTTCAAAGAGTATTAAGTTTAGCTAAATTATATAAGTTATCTTTTTGCAAGCGAAATACAGTCCAGTCATCCAAAGGGAAAGCTCCAAAAGACTTATAGAACTCAATGGAAGGTGTGTTCCAGTCCAAAACAATCCATTCAAAGCGAGAGCAATCCTCCTTTACAGCAACATCAGCCAAATAAGCTAAAAGCTTCTTGCCATAACCATTATTCCTATACTCTTCCAAAACAAATAAATCTTCTAAGTATAAACCTTTTTTACCAGTAAATGTTGAAAAATTATAAAAATAAAGAGCAAAACCAACTTCTTTATTGTTTTCTTGAATAAAAATAACTTTTGCACATTTATCAATAAAAATAGATTTATGTAGTATTTCCACGGAAGCTGTAACTTCATCTGGAAGTTTCTCATAAATAGATAATTTCTTTATGAAATCTAAAATCAAAGGAGTATCAGTTTCGTTTGCCTTCCGAATGCTAATATTGTTCATGCTTTAATAAATGTTTTACTTCATAAGAGTCTAACGCAATTTGGCATTAATACTTGCGTAGTCTCTTTGGATAAGCTCCTTAATCTTAATTAATCCGTCTTCCAAAGCCTCTGCACCAGCCTTACGTTGAAACTCATAATAACCGTGATAAGCAGCCATATAAGTTTTTGCTGTGCCACGCTCATTAAACCTTGCAACCAAATTATTTCTTATATCATAAATTTCAACAATAACTTCAAGCTCCGTTTTATTAGAACACATAGGCATACCAAAGGCATTTAATATACCCACAGTAAAGCCAGAAAGCCAGCTCCATTTATAGTTGTTCTTTTTATAGGCATTACCAATCCTTAAAACAATATTTCCGCTTCTTTTTCCTGAAGGATCCATAATATTATTTTGCATATCATTAACCCATATATTGCAAGCATCTTGAATTCTTTTCTCTGCGGTATATATTTTAGTTTTGCTATCTACCTCAAACACCCCCTTACCATATGGAGATTCAGGAGAAGTTGAGCCATCGGCAGAATAGGAATTAGCTCCATAAGCATTTTCAAAAGAAGGTACATCAA
This sequence comes from Bacteroidales bacterium UBA5371, assembly GCA_002407855.1. Taxonomy (GTDB): domain Bacteria; phylum Bacteroidota; class Bacteroidia; order Bacteroidales; family P3; genus UBA10566. Next base: position 219,806 of record DHPF01000012.1, on the reverse strand, counting down.
ACCAAATAGACATACGAGGGAGAAGGTTTGCATTTTGATAATCCGATTGAAAATCAGAAGGATTAATTGTTTTGCAGCCTACAAAAGCAGTGGCTATAATAACTATAAATAAAGATAATCTTTTCATAAAACACATTTATTCAAGCCACAAATATACAAAAACTAATTCAAATTGTACAAAAACTGCAAAAAACAAATTATTTCTTATCGTATATTTTTTCAATAATAAGACATAAATACAAATATCTCTGAGATAAATTATGCTATTTCTCAACTTAAATCATATAAGTTAATTAATATTGATTTTATAGATATAGTTATTCATAAAATCGTTGAAATATGGAATATATATATATCGTTTTTTAGAAAAATTTGTATTAACAAAATAATAATAAATAACATGTTTGAAAAATATAATCCAATTAATAAATTAATGTTTCAGGTTATCGATAACGATGGAAAGGTTATTGATAAGAAGTTAATGCCAAAGGTTTCCGATGAAAGGGTGCTGAAAGCTTATAAGGATATGCTTTTTGCTCGCACAGCCGATTTGCAAATTGTTTCATATCAGCGTCAGGGTAGGATTTTTACTTATCCACCCAACTATGGTCAAGAGGCTATCTCAGGAGCCACAGCAGTAATAATTGAAGAGAAAGACTGGTTGGTTCCAGCTTTTAGAGAGATGGGGGCAATGCTTGCAAAGGGAGTTAGTCTTAAAGAACTATTCCTTTTGTTTATGGGTTATGAAGATGGTAATGCCTACAAGAATGCCAATAAGGTATTGCCAATAAGTGTGCCTATTGCTTCACAACTTCTTCACGCCTCAGGTATAGGTTATGAGATAAAGTATAATAAGAAAAATGAATTAGTCTATGCCTTTGTGGGAGATGGTGGAACATCGGAAGGAGATTTCCATGAGGCTGTTAATTTTGCGGGTGTATGGAAGGTGCCTGTAATATTTATTATCCAAAATAATCAATACGGAATTTCAACCCCAACAAGAATGCAAACAGCTTCGGAAAGTTTGGCAATTAAAGCTTTGGCTTATGGAGTAAAGGGAATTCAGGTAGATGGTAATGACTTTTTTGCAATGCTAAAAGTTTTGGAAGAATCGAAGAAAGCCTGTGAAAAGGGAGAGGGACCAATCTTGATTGAGGCAGTAACTTATCGTAAGGGAGCCCATACAACGAGTGATGACCCAACAAAGTATAGGACAAAAGAAGAGGAACAAGAGTGGGACAAGAAAGATCCTTTGAAGAGGTTAAAGCAGTATTTGATTGATAAGAAACTTTGGTCTGAAAAGGAAGAAGAGAAGATAATTGAAGACTTTAAGAAAGAGGTTGATAGGCAATTTATAGAGGCTGAGAACTATCCAGAGTATAAGGCTGAGGATATATTTAAGTATATGTATGCCGAAATGCCTCAGGAACTAAAAGACCAAGAACATAGACTAAAAGAGTTCTATCGTTGGAAAGAAGAAAGAGTTTCACAAACCAGTAAGAAGTAAGATTTATGAAGATAATGAATATGGTGGGTGCCATTAATGATGCACTCGATATAAAATTAAAAGAAGATAATAACGTAGTAGTTTTTGGAGAAGATGTTGGAGTTGAAGGGGGAGTATTTAGGGTGACAGAAAACCTCCAAAAGAAATATGGAGCAGATAGAGTATTTGACTCCCCACTTGCAGAAAGTGGAATTGTTGGAACCGCAATAGGTATGTCAATTGCAGGATTAAGACCTGTGGTAGAGATGCAGTTTTGTGGTTTTATTTATCCTGCAATGAACCAAATCATAAGCCATGCAACAAGAATGAGGAATCGCTCACGTGGCAAACTCGAAACCCCAATGGTAATTAGAATGCCTTATGGAGGAGGAATTAACGCTTTGGAGCATCATAGTGAAAGTATGGAGGCATTGTTTGGACATATTCCAGGACTAAAAGTAATTGCTCCTTCAACGCCTCACGATGCTAAGGGAATGCTTATTTCAGCAATTGAAAGTAATGATACCATACTATATATGGAACCTAAGAGGATTTACAGAGCTATAAAGCAGGAGGTGAGTGAGGATAAATTTACCATTGAACTTGGAAAAGCAAATGTGCTAACACAGGGCAAGGATGTTACCATTGTGAGTTTTGGTGCTATGATTAGAGAGGTTCAAAAGGCAATGGTTATGGCAAAGGAGCAGGGTATTAGTGTTGAGCTGATTGACCTTAGGAGTATTTATCCAATAGACAGAGAAACCATAAGGAACTCCGTAAGGAAGACAGGTAGAATAATAACCGTTACAGAAGGACCAAAGAGCTTTGGACTTGGAGCAGAAATTTCTCAAATAGCAATTGAGGAAGCATTTCTTTCGCTCGAAGCACCTCCTGCAAGGGTTTCGAGTTATGATGTAATTGTTCCTCTTCCAAAGGGAGAACACCACTATATGCAGGATGCATACAAAATACTTTATGAAATAGAAAAAATCGTTAAATACTAAGGCAATATGAGATATATATTTAAATTTCCTGATATAGGAGAAGGTCTTGAAGAAGGAGTAATTGTTCAATGGCATGTTGACAAAGGACAAAAGGTAAAGATGGGAGAAAGCTTGGTTACAATGGAAACAGACAAGGTTGTTACTGAAATTCCTTCCCCAAGAGACGGAGTTATTGCAGCAAGATATGGTAGTGAAGGAGAAACAATAAGGGTTGGGGCTGCACTTGTGGAGATAGAACTTAATACTGATGAGGTTGGAGATTCTCCAATTGAGGATAAACCAAAGGTTGAGAGTGTTGAAGAAGAAGGTGCAGGTGTTGTTGGAACATTGGAAGTTGCCGGTAATGATTTTGTTCTAACTGCCAGCAAAGAAGGTGTTAGTGAAGAAAAAGAAAATAAAACAAGACAAACAAAGGCACTTGCTACTCCGGTTGCCAGAGCAATGGCTAAGGAGATGGGAATTGACATAAATTTGGTTAGAGGAACGGGTCCAGCTCAAAGGGTAATGAAAGAAGATATTTTAAACCACGCTAAACAAGATACTAAAACCCCAATACCTCAACCATCTTCACCAAATAATCTCTTGGAGGATAGGCTCGAAATAGAACCTTTGTCTCAAATCCGTAAGACCATTGCTAAGAATATGATTCAAAGCAAGCATAATGCTGCTCATATGACAGTGTTCGAAGAGGTAGAGATAAGTGAATTAGATAGAGTAAGAAAGAAATATAAGGATTATTTCAAGGATGAGAATATAAGAATAACCTATCTTGCCTTTATTGTGAAATCTGTGGCATTGGCTCTTAAAAAACATAAGTCATTGAATGCAGAAATGGATATGGAAAAGGGAGTAATGATTTATAAGAAATACTATAATATAGGGATTGCGGCTGATACTGATAAGGGGTTGGTTGTTCCGGTTATTAGGAATGCAGATAAATTAAGCGTTAAGGAACTTGCTCTGGAAATTCAAACTCTTGCAGATAAAGCAAGGGATGGGAAGTTAAGTATGGATGATATGAAGGATGGAACCTTTACAATAACCAGCTATGGAAGTATTGGGGGACTATTTGCTGTTCCTGTAATTAATTACCCTCAGGCAGGAATTCTTGGAATAGGAAGAATTAGCAAGCAACCAATAGTTAAGGATGATAAATTAGATATTGGACTTATGCTCCCTCTTTCCTTAAGCGTTGATCATAGGATTGCCGATGGAGGAGAAACATCCAGATTCCTAAATAGAGTTATGAGTTATTTGAATGAGCCGGTTGGCTTACTAATAGATTAAAATTAAGGAGGAAAGAAAAATGTATGATTTAATAATAATAGGGTCAGGTCCGGCAGGCTATGTTGCAGCAATCAGAGCAGCACAACTTGGAATGAAGACTGCATTAATAGAAAAAGACAGAATAGGGGGGATGTGTTTGAACTGGGGGTGTATTCCTTCAAAGTCTATATTGGAAAGCGTTAAGCTATACGACAAAATTAAGAAGGATGCATCGAGATATGGAATTGAAGGGATAGAAAAGGGAGGAATTAGCTTCAATTGGGATAAGGCAATTAAGAGGGCAGATTTGAATGTTAAGAAACTAACCTCAGGAATAGAGTTTTTATTGAAGAAAAATGGGGTTGAGATAATAAATTCAGCAGCAAAACTAATTGATAAAAACATAGTATCAGTTGAGAACAGACAATTGGAAGCAAAGAATATAATCATCGCAATAGGTTCAACCTCTCCAAAGATAGAATCTAATGTTGAAGGTTTGGTAATTGAGCCAATGGATGTATTTAAGGAAAGAGAACTTCCCGAAAACATTCTGGTATATGGAGAAGGACCAGTTGCAATTGAACTTGCACAAGCCTATAACCTAATGGGTAAAAAGGTTTCAATCCTCTTAGAAACAAATTTCTTTATGCCTCTTGCAGATGACTACCTGAGCAACTATATCCTCAACAAATTGAAAAAGGATAAGATAAAGATAGTAAATAATAGTTCAGAGATTTCCATTAAGGATAACTTCAAAGATGGAATATTAAGAGTAAACGATGAGGAAATAGCATGTGATTTAATTATCAATGCTCGCAACCGTAGTGCCAATAGCTTAGAGTGTGATATTCCAATTGAATTAGAAAATGGATTTATCAAGGTTGATGAAAACCTTCAAACATCCATAGAAGGAGTTTATGCAATAGGCGATGTTAATGGGAAAAGTCATTTTGCACATATAGCATCGGCAGAAGGATTATTTGTGGTAAACAAACTCAATGGAGTAAATGAAAAGCTTGACCTAAGCAAATACCCAATGAATATGTACTCTCAACCTGAGGCAGCACAAATTGGAAAAACAGAAAATGAGATAAAAGAAATGAATATTGACTATAAGGTTAGCGAGTTTCCACTTTCAGCCAATGGGAAAGCACTAACCGAAAACTCCAATGAAGGCTTTATCCGAATACTATCAGAGACTAAATATGGAGAAGTGTTGGGAGTGCAGATAGTAGCTAATAATGCAACAGATATGATAAATGAAGCATCAGCCTATATGCAATTGGAATCCACAGTTTACGATATAGCCAAAACCGTTCACACACACCCAACCATATCAGAAGTCTTTATGGAAGCAGGATTTGAAGCCGTTGACCATGCAATTCACAAATAACCACACAATGGATATGAGCATTCAGCCAGTATTGTATTCATATAACCTACCTGACTACACTATCTTTGAATCCTCAAAAGACTTTGATTACTATATTGGAGAGCCAGATGATACCTACATAGTTCTTGGAAGATCAAATGATATTGAGAAAGCCATAAACTGTGAGCAAGTAAAGCAAGATGGTATAATAACCCTCAAACGACCCTCGGGAGGAGAATCCGTAATCCTAAGCCCCAGAATGCTCATATTCTCTTTCAAACAAAAGAGCGACAGCATTCAAAACCCAACAAAACTATTCAAGCTAATAAACACAAAGATAATAGAGAATTTAAGTAAGCTGGGGATAGATAAGCTCTATTCAAAAGGAATATCCGATTTGAGCATAGGAGAAAAGAAAATTATGGGTTCATCAATGTTCTCAAAGAACAAGACCATATTCTACCATGGAGTTTTGAACATATCCGAAGATGTGGAGATAATAGAGAAATACCTCAAACACCCATCAAAAGAACCAGACTACCGAAAGAGACGACCCCATAGAGAATTTGTAACCTCCCTCCAAAAAGAAGGCTATAACCCAACCAAAGCAGAACTAACCCAAGCCATAGAAAACTCCATTCTGGAGATAAGAGAGGAGTTTATAAATGGTTAATGATTAATTTCCATAAAGTCTTTGAAGTTCTTAAATTCCTTACAAAGAAAGTAAAAAATTGAATCTTCGTTTCAGTAAATTCTTTTCAGAAGATAATTTATTGAATCTTGATTCTAATACAAAAACTACTTATTTATATAATAACGCCTATATATACTTAATAAGGGGATGGGGTTTTTGGGCAACTTTTGGTTTTTTCTATATATTATTTGCAAAGATAAAGATTAATTTAATATACAAATATAAGATGTATTCTTATGGTTAAATAGTCCAAAATATTTATATAATTTCAAAGCTAAGGTTTTGATGATTGAGATGTTCTAATGTTTCTTGGGTTATGGTGTTAATGTGTTTTTCTTCAAACTTTCTGCCTACTCTTATATAGTTATCTGAAAAGCCATACATCATTCCTTTCTCGTTATCGCTTTCCCAAAGTACTTTGGCTTTATAGCCGATGTTGTTTTCGTAAAATTCTTTTTTCTTCTTGCTGGAAATATCCTGAATAATAAGACTACGCTTTTTGCGAATATTCATTGGGACTTTACCATTAAGTTTTATTGCTAATGAACCTGGTCTTTCGGAGTAAGTAAAGACATGAAGGGCAGATAGGGGAAGGGATTCAATAAAATCAGCTGTCTTGTTAAACTCCTCTTCGCTCTCACCAGGGAAACCAAGAATTATATCAGCAGCAATAAAGGCATGAGGCATAACTTCCTTAATATACCTAACTCTGTCCTCAAATAATTCCCTATTATATTTTCTTTTCATCCTTTGGAGCAAGAAATTTGTTCCCCCTTGCAAAGGAATGTGAAAATGAGGTAGGAAACTTCTTGAATGGCTTACAAAATCAATAATTTCATTTGTAATTAGATTTGGTTCTATGCTCGAAATCCTATATCTCTCAATATGTTCAATCTTGTCCAATTCTTTAATTAGCTCATAGAAATTCTCTCCTTGATGCTTTCCAAAGTCCCCAATATTAACCCCAGTCAAAACAACTTCTTTCTTGCCTTCCTTTTCTAATTCATATGCTTTCTTAATTGTGTTTCCAATGGTATCGCTTCTGCTTCTTCCTCTTGCAAAAGGTATGGCACAATAGGAACAGAAATAGTCGCATCCGTCTTGTATCTTCAAAAAACTCCTTGTCCTGTCGTTGGAAGAGTAAGAGGGAACAAATTCTTTCACATTATCAATTGGCACAACTTCCTTGAAATGCTCATCAAACTCATCCTTTCTTTCAATATATTCAAATAGTTTATGCTTATCGGCGTTACCCAAAATTATATCTACCCCTTCAATCTCTGCAATTTCATTAGGGCTAAGCTGTGCAAAGCAACCGATAACTGCAATTGTAGCATTAGGATTTATCTGATTAGCTTGGCGAATTGCATTTCTACATTTCTTTTCAGCCACCTGAGTAACGGTACATGTATTAATAACATATACATCGGCAAATTCTTTTGAGGAAACCTGCTCATAGTTGTTTTGAGTAAATGTTCTTGCCAAATCGGAGCTTTCAGCAAAGTTCAGCTTACATCCTAAGGTATGAAATGCAACTTTATTCATCTATTATTAAATAGTATTACTTTTTTGCCTTTTCAATTGTTTCTATTAGTTGTTTTGATAATTCCATTCCCCATTGTTGAGAAATAGTCATCAACTCTTTTGTGATTAAAGCATTGCTTTGAGAAAACTTTTGTCCAATGGGTGTTTGATAAAACTTGATAATTTCGTCTAAATCGCTTTTTGAAAGATGTTTTTGATATATGGGAATGTTCATTTCAATAAATTGATTCATTGATTTTTGCACAACATCTTGATATATTTTTTTCCATGTTTTTGAGTCAATATTTGGATATTGTGGTTTGAAAATTTCAATCATTTGTTCTAATGCCACATCGGCAGTAGCTTTATTGCCGCTGACTTCAAAGAATTTTTTTAGGGTTTCAGCATATTCTTTATCTGTTTGAGAAAAAGCAGTTGAACTAACTATTAGAATCAATGCCAATACTGAAATAATTTTTTTCATGTCTTTTATTATTATGTTTATTTACTAATTCAATTAGTTTTTCTCCTGCAAACATACAAACTTTATTTTAATCTTCCTAATTATGAATGAAAAAGTATTTTAATTTATGTTGAGGTTCTACTTCATTTAAATAAAAAGCGAGAAGCCTGTAGAGGAAAAATACAGACTTCAAATTTTACTATCAAACACTTATTTATGATTGTTAAATACTTTAAGAAATGGATCTCTCTTTTTGTAAAAACAAAGAAAGAGTGTTTATATCAAAGAAAATTAGAAACAAGGAGAAGTTTTTGTAACAAAAGAAGAGGCTGTCTTGTGAATTATGAGACAGCCTCATGTTTTTACTTGCCATTATGTAATATATTTACAACACATTACTTCCATTAATTATAAGAATCTTATTATAATGGCTTAGTAGGTGGTGTGGCCCAACCAAAATAGCAACCTGTTGAAGTGTCGTAAGTGATAGTAACGGTACAACCTTCCTCCAGTTTTTTATCAACCCACTTATAGAATTCATCTCTGTCACAACTCCAAAAATCAGGCTTTGGAACTTCTTCTTTAGTTGTATTTTTTATCTCCTTTATATAAAACTTTCCTTCTGTCTTAGAAAGCTCAAAAGTTTTTCCTGTAACTTCAACATTGTAAATTACTTTATATAAATTTGCGACATAAGCCATTCTATCCATCTCTTTTTGACTTACTGGAGGTATATTCTTAGGCATTTGCGATTTATCTAAATATACCTCTTCATCGTTACTACACGAACCAAGAATAAATATTGAGCTTATAAACAAGACTCCTAAGATTATCTTCTTCATTGTATTATATTTTTAAAATTTATTTGTGTCCTTTTATACTAGATATACACTATTTTTATATTGAGAACACAGATTTCTTCAATATTCATATTACAGAAAATAACAATAATAAAATAGTGTTTTGTGGATTTACTCAATAATATCTAAAGATATTTTCAATCGTTGACCTCGTCTCAACAAAGAGATTTACAAACTTTACCCTTCCAAATGACGCTATGCTTTTCTTAATTAATAAGTACTTGCACAGAAAAGATAACGTTTTAAGAAATGACGTTCTCGCAAAAGTGGACGTAAGTATAGATTGCGATGAACATCTAAATCAGGATTTGGGTTTAGTTTTGAATAATTATGATTATTGTGTTTTTCTGAGATTTTAATCTTGGTCAAGAAGGGGATAATATGAGAATACAAAAACCTTTCTACTTTCTTTGTTGAAAAGATAATCAGAATAGAAAGGATTAAAATAATTGTAATCAATATTTCCATTTAAATTTAATTTATGAGAATATTACTCCTGCAAATATACTAACTTTTTTTAATCTACCAAAAAATATAAGAAAAAGATTTTAACTAACCATTAATCATTATATCAAACTCTTGTTCGGATATAATCTTTACTCCTAACTTCTCTGCTTTGCGTTTTTTCTCTGGTCCCATCTTATCACCTGCAACCAAATAATCAACCTTTGCACTTACTCCACTTAAAACCTTTCCTGAATTGTCTTCAATTGTCTTTTTTAAGCCTTCTCTGCTATAATTCTCAAAGCTACCACTCACAACAAAGCTCTTTCCCTCTAATTTATTGCTTAGGAAGGTTTCTTCAATCTCAAATTTCAATCCTTTTGTTTTAAGTTTTAGGATAAGGCTAAGGTTTTCCTCATTAGAGAAATAATCAATTATGCTTTGGGCAATCTTTCCCCCAATCTCATCTACTTGTGTAAGCTCTAAGAAGTTTGCATTACTTAGACTATCAATATTTTTATAGTGCTTGGCAAGTTTCTTTGCAACCACTTCCCCAACATAGCGAATCCCTAATCCATAAAGCACTCTTTCAAAAGGAATCTTCTTAGACTCCTCAATTGCTTGAATAAGATTAATAGCTCCTTTTTCTTGAATTGTTGTTTTCTTACTTGTGTCAATGCTACCAATCCCAATTAGGTCTTCTTCTCTTAGGGAATAAATATCAGCAAAATCATTAATAAGTTTATGGTCAATTAGATATTTTAGTCTTTCTCCTCCAAGGGTATCAATATTCATTGCTTTCTTACTTGCAAAATGTTCAAAACGACCTAATATTTGTACAGGGCAGTGGTTATAATCAGGACAATAATGCCCAGCCTCAGTATCTTCCCTAACCAATGGAGTATTACATTCAGGGCAATGGGTAATATATTCAATCTTCTTAGCATTAGGCTCTCTTTTTCCCATATTTACTCCAATTATCTTTGGAATAATCTCTCCGCCTTTTTCTACAAACAAATAATCATTTGTATGTATGTCAAGCTTTTCTATTATATCTGCATTATGAAGCGAGGCTCTCTTTACAATTGTTCCTCCAAGTAAGATGGGTTCAAAGTTTGCAACAGGGGTAATAACTCCCGTTCTCCCAACTTGATACTCAACATTAATGAGCTTTGTTTCCATTCTTTGAGCCTTAAACTTATAGGCAGTTGCCCAACGAGGACTTTTTGCAGTTGAACCAAGTTTCTCCCAAAGAGATGTATTATTTAGTTTAATAACAATTCCATCAATATCAAATCCTAAGTTAAATCTTTCCTTATCCCAATATTCAATAAAACTTTCTATATCTTCATTCCCTCTACAAATTGCCATAAAGGAAGGAACATTAAAGCCCCAAGTCTTTGCTTTCAAGAGTCTTTCGTAATGAGTAAGGGAATTTAATTCTGTGTTATTGTCTGTAAGAAGAAAATAGAGGAAACAATCAAGTTTACGTTTTGCTGTTTCTTTTGGATTAAGTAGTTTTATACTTCCAGAAGCTGCATTTCGAGGATTTGCCAAAGGCTCTTCTCCCTGTAAAACTCTTTGAGCATTAAACTCTTCAAAGTTCTTTAATGGAAACACAACCTCACCTCTAATTTCAAACTCTTCTGGATAATCATCTCCCAAAAGCTCCAAAGGAATGGAACGAATTGTTTTGATATTATCTGTTATATCATCGCCCACAAGTCCATTTCCTCTTGTTAGAGCCTGAATGAGCTTTCCGTTCTTATAACTTAGACTTATTGCAACCCCATCATATTTCAGTTCACAAACCCATTCCAATTCTTCATTAGTGTTTAGGTCTTTCTCTACTCTTAAAACAAAATCTTTAATTTCCTCAATTGAATAGGTATTGGAAAGAGAAAGCATTTGGTATTTATGTTCAACTTGCTTAAAAGCTTTATTGGTTTCTCCTCCCACTCTTTGGGTTGGAGAATTGGAGAAAAAGGATTCTTCAACATTAGGGTTCTCTTGCCTAAGTTTTGTTTCTAAGTTTTCAAGTTCTTTTAGCTTAAAATCAAATTCTGTATCTGAGATAATAGCTTTATCCAATACATAATAGTTATAGTTATGTTGGTTGATTTCTTTTCGTAACTCAATAATCTGGTTATAGAGCTGGTTCATCGTCTTTTTGAAGTTCGTGAGTTATATCTTCATCAACAATATGATCTTTCTTTGAGATTTGCAATACATTTGATGTTAGTTCATCATATTCCATTCTATTCTTACAAATATCCATTGCCATAAATAAAGCACTACGGAAACTATCAGGATTAGCAATGTTCTTTCCTGCAATATGGTAAGCTGTTCCATGAGCAGGAGAGGTTCTAACATAAGGTAAGCCCGCAGTAAAATTCACCCCATTGGTAAAACTCATCAGTTTAAATGGGATAAGTCCTTGATCGTGATAAATTGCAAGAACACCATCGTAGTTAGCAAATTCACCCATACCAAAGAACCCATCGGCAGGAAAAGGACCAAAGGCAAGTATGTTTTGGTCAAATGCTTTTTGAATGGCAGGGGATATAATTTTTTCGTCTTCATCTCCATTCACTCCATGGTCTCCTGCATGAGGATTAAGAGCTAAAACAGCTATCTTAGGCATACTTATACCAAAATCTCTCTTTAATGATTGATGAAAAGTTTTGAGCTTCCTTAAAATAAGGTCTCCCGTAACAACATTTGGAACATCCTTTAATGCAAGATGATTGGTCATAACTCCAATTTTAATCTTATCACAAGCCATTATCATAAGCGAATCTTTGGCATCAAATTTCTTTGTTAGATATTCGGTATGACCTGGGAAATGAAATGTAGGGGATTGAATATTCTTTTTGTTGATAGGGTTTGTAACTAAGGCTTGAAATTTACCTTTAATTAAATCATCTGTTGCCATATTCAAACTAAGAGCTGCCAATTCGCCAGCAATCTCTGTTTGTTGTCCAACATCAATTTTAACCTCCTCTTGAATTATATTCAAAACATTAAGCTTGCCTTTCTCTGCTTGTTCACAAGAACGGATATTGGTGAAAGGGAAATTTGGCAAATCAGTAATTTTCTTATAATAAGATAAAATCTTAGAGGAACCATAAAGAATAGGTGTGCAATATTCCATAACCCTCACATCAGAAAAGGTCTTTAAGAGAATTTCATACCCAACTCCATTAAAATCTCCATGAGAAATACCAATCTTAATAATATTTGTATTCTTAGAAGAAGTACTTTGTTTATTCTCTTCATTAAAAGGATTATTTACATTGATGGTCTTATTAGGTCGGTTATTTCTATTATTATTATTATTATTGTCCATATTTATTATTATTATTGTATATTATTAAAAATTATTTCTGAATAAAATATTTCTCTATAAAGCGAACCATAAGCCTAATGCCATAGCCCGAAGCCCCAAAGGTGAGATAATCTTTCTTTGCACTATTATAAGCTACTCCTGCAATATCTAAATGTATGAAAGGATAATCACCAGTGAAATGAGCTAAAAACTTGCCCGCGGTAATCATACCAGCAACCTTTTCCCCCGAATTCTTAATATCAGCAATCTCGCTCTTGATCAACTCATCATACTCTTCCCAGAAAGGAAATTCGGCAATCCGTTCATAAACATCTTTTCCTGCTTGTTTTAAATCGGAAAGATACATCCCAGCATGATTTTCAACAGCACAAATACCAAAACTACCAATAGCTCTTTGAGCAGCACCAGTTAAAGTAGCAGCATTTATAATTAATGCAGGATTAAACTGCTTGGCATAAGCTAAGGCATCACCCAAAATAATTCTTCCTTCGGCATCAGTATTCACAACCTCCACATTAGTCCCATCATACATATTGATAATGTCCCCACTTGCATAAGCATTTCCACCAGGACGATTATCCGTTGCTGGAAATAAACCAATTATCCAGATAGGCATTTCCAAACGAGAAACAGCATATATCACAGAGCCCATCATTGCAGCACCAGCCATGTCCGTTTTCATATCGTTCATATAATCCTCAGGCTTTAAATTCAAACCCCCAGTATCATAAACCAAACCCTTCCCAACCAAAACCAAAGGCTGATTGTTCAAAGGATTACTTGGCTTGTATTCCATAATAGTAAAAGTAGGAGGGTCAATACTTCCTTTATTTACAGCTAAAATTCCTCCCATTTTAAGCTTTTCAATCTCCTCCTTATTCAAAACCTCAACCCTAACGTTAGCCTCTTGACCCATATTCACAAAAGCCTGAGCCAAACCTAAGGCATTCAAACTACTAACAGGCTCATTAACTAAATCTTTACATTTCTCAATAGCCTCGCAAACCACCCTCAAATGATTAATATCCTCAACTTCAACCTCAGGATGAATAATAGAAATATGGTCAAAAGGATGCACAAGCCTTGAAGGGTCAGTCTTGTAGTTGTCAAAACAATAGCTTGCCAAGCAAACTCCCTCCACAAAACTCAGCAATTCCTCCTTAGATGATTGAGCAATCAGATTAATGTTCTTAATGTACTCTTTATCAAAAAATTCCAAGCATTTAGCCCCCAGTTTCCTAAGAGTTTCATTGGTTTGATAAGCCGTCTTTTTAACAGGATAAATAATCACAATCAAATGATGAGAAAGATGATTAAAAACAAAGAAATCACGCTTATTTTCCCTATACTCATTAGTAATATAGGCTTCTTTTTGTCCATCCAATAAGAAATGATTAAAAACATCATTCTCATCAAACAAAATAAGGCTTGAAAACTCTTTCTTTGGAGATAGTAATTTATCAATTGTAATCATAAAAATATTTTGCTAAATAAACACACAAAGGTACAAAATAAAAATAAAACAAGAACTATAAATAATATTTTCCGCTTATTTCTTATCTTCCATTGTTCAGAAGAAACAATCTATAACTTCTTTATTATTAGGATAAGTTGCTGTGCGAGCGGTAAACCGATAAATAATCCGGTGCTTATTTATAATTAATTCTTTTCTGCAAACATACAATCTCTTATTTATTAGAATAATTTATGTATTGCTTGTAGGCATGCTGCTTTGCAGGGCAAGGAAATTCAGCATAGTGGGAATTTAATTTGAGCGGTTTTTTTGGTATCTGAGTGTTTTTAGATTTAACCTGATTATTTTTTAATGGAACTTTATCGTTTTTTAATGGAACCTGAGC
>DHPF01000012.1:0-205324 GCA_002407855.1 Bacteroidales bacterium UBA5371 | reverse complement strand
GGAACCTGAGCGTTTTTTAATGGAACCTAATTTTGCTCACATTCCAGAAAAAAACGCTCAGGTTCCATTAAAAATAAACCATATTTCGTTTTGCAGTATTTGTTTGGCAATAAGCTATTTAGAAACAAAACTCAGGCTCCAAAAAATGGAAAAACACATATTTTTGCCTCAAAAAAAGCCTTAAAACGAACCCAGATGCGTTTTTTAATGGAACTTAAATTAAATTAGGTTCCATTTAAATGATTCTAAAGTTCCACTTAATTGATAAAAAATTAGATTATTTTTCTGTCAATACAGGGGTAAATCTTCCAAAACTACCCCGAACAATAGAGAATTATTCTTTATTTATTCCCACTAATGATTACTATTTCAGGAACATTGAACTGAGCATAAAGAGCTTGGCACACTCTATCAATAGGTTGATTTAGGACTTGGAGGTTTCCTTCAATGGTAGAATTTAGTGGTAATGCTATATTATTATATGTTTTCACGACATTTTGTCTTTCTCCGTCAAAATCAATACTTCTACCAATATTTGATGGATAATCAAGTTCAATTAAATATCCTATAACACCCGAAGAGCAGGTTTCGGTACCAATAAGTTTTCCTTTAAATGCAAGAGTATTATTTTTTGTATTATTCTCATCTTTCTCCTCACAAGCGAAGAATAATCCAACGCTAAGCATAGCAATTAAACCAATTGCAATTACAGATAATTTTTTCATAAGGCAAATAATTATTATTGTTTGTAATGTATTAACGAGGCAAATTTATAAAATAATTTCCTAACCTACAAATGTTTTGAAATAAGTCTTGTTTGTTTTCGTGGAAGCTTTGTTTGTTTTTCTATAATCAAATTCCATAAAATTATAATCAAAAGACAAAAGTTTATAATCAAAAGATAGAAATACTTTATCTAATATCTTTGCTTAGCAATTTTAGTAATTTACTATTTTGCATACTTTCTATAACTGATTATAGTGCTATTTAAAATTGCAATTCTGCATCTTTTACTTTCCTTACTAACAAGAAAGATAAGGCAAAGCCTATTATTATTTTATTTTTTCTTTTGCAAGCCTATGATTTGGTTGTAACTCTAAAACTTTTTGAAAATCTTTTATGGCTTTTTCTCTATTGCCCATTAGTTCGTAGGTTACTCCTCTATTATAATAGGCTTGGAAAAACATGGTATCGTTTTCTATGGCTTTGTTGAACAGGTCTAAGGCATCTTGGTATGACTTCTTCTCAATCAAATTAATATATCCAACATTATGTAATGCATCGGCATGTGTGGGGTCTATCTGAAGCATTCTTTGATAGAGGTCTAAGGCTTTCTGTGTAATTTTGTTTTCTTGATAGAAAAGTGCCAAGGCATACATTGCGTTTAGGTTATTTGGATTAATATTGATTGTGCTATTTAAGTAATCTATTGCTAAGGCATCATTCTTTAAGGCATATAATAAGCCTAATTCTTCAAATGGTTGTTCGTAGTTGGGGTTTAGTTCTATGGCTTTCTTATAGCTCTGAACGGCATGAACTGTGTCGCCCTTTTCTTTCAAAGCCCATCCTCTAAGATAATATGCATTAGGGTTTAGCTTGTCTATTTTAAGAGCTTCATTTATATTGAACATAGTTTTATCATAATCTTTTAAGAGCAAGGCAATTTCGGCTGTTTTTAAATAGGCTTCGGTAGACTTCTTGTCTATTGATAAGGCTTCCTGTAAGACTGCAAAGGATTGTGTTGTTTCACCTGTGGCAAAGAGAATATCTGCTTTCCTTATATAGTATCTGACTTCTTTCTTGTTGAGATTGATGGCTGTTTGGATATCCATAAGGCTTTCTTTCATGTTCCCATTATCTAAAAACACCTTTGAGCGTGCATAATACAGGTCTGCATTATTAGGTTCTTGACGTATTTTGGTGTCTAAAAGAGCTAATTCGTCTTTTATTTGATTAGTGGGTTCTTTCTTTGGGGAATTGCAAGATGCTACTAAAATTATTATCAAAAGGGTTATAATCTTTAAGAGTTTCATTTTTTTTCTATTTATTATTAGTTTATAAACAATTTTGCAAATGTAGGAAAAATATACTATTTGAGAATGTTTTATTAAAAATATTTACAAAAATATTTGTTTGTTTCAAAAATATTATTACCTTTGCCCCGAAATATTAATCAAATTAAACATAAAAATTATTGCTTATAGAATAGGAACAATTACTTTTTTTTAACAAACAACAATTTAAATTAAAAAGGAGGTTTCCTATGTTATATGATAAAATGAGCGATAATGAATTAGTGTCTGCCTATATGGAAGGCAATACTATAAGTTTTGATGTCTTATTATCTCGTCATCAATCTAAAATTTTCAATTATATTCTTTCCTTAGTGAAGGATAAGGCTTTGGCTGATGATATTTTTCAAGATACCTATATAAAAATTGTAAACACTCTTAGAAGTGGTAATTATAGGAACGAAGGTAAATATATTCAGTGGGCTATGCGAATTGCACATAATTTGGTTATAGACCATTTTCGTAAGAGTAAGCGTTTCCCAAGTGTTAGGGGCGATGAAAGTTTTGATATCTTTGATGTCTTGGGCTCTTCGGAAGATTCTATTGAACAAACAATTATCAAATCTCAAATTAGAGATGATGTTAAGAAATTAATTCGTCAGTTACCACAAGAGCAACGCAAGGTTTTACTTATGAGGCACTACTCTGAGATGAGTTTTAAAGAGATTGCTGATAAAACAGGCGTAAGTATCAATACGGCATTAGGTAGGATGCGTTATGCTTTAATTAATATGCGCCGCTTAGCCGAAGAAAATGCTATGGTATTACATATGTAAGAAAAAAGAATATAATAATTTCTTAGTACAATAAAAACATTTATTAGAACGTTTTGCTTTAAAATTGTTTTAATAAATGTTTTTTTATGGAAAAAGATTACACTATTTTTGATTTAATTGATTTTTGGCAAGACGACATTGATTCGTTTATTTTGGAATCAATCCCTTGTGAATCCCAACCCAGCATTAATGTATTAGAAAATATCCTTGCTTATGCAAGGAGTTCAAATCCTTATGCTATATTTTTCTGTAAGAGTTCTCCGAATTTTAATAGGAATATTAAATTGTGTTTGAACTAATAGCAGGTCCTTGTTCTGCTGAAACCAAGGCTCAGATTTTGTCCATTGCACAAGAGCTTGATTCTATAAAGCAAGTAAAATGGTATAGAGCAGGAATTTGGAAGCCCAGAACACGTCCTAACCTCTTTGAAGGAGTGGGAACAAGGGGCTTGAAATGGCTTGCCCAGGTGAAACAAACAACCTCTTTAAAGGTTATAACCGAAGTTGGAACTCCTTTTCATATTGAGAAATGTTTAGAGTATTCTGTTGATGGTATGTGGATAGGAGCCAGAACAACCACCAATCCTTTCTATGTTCAGGAATTAGCCCAAGCTCTAAGGGGTGTAGATATTCCTATTTTCATAAAAAATCCTTTAAATCCCGATATAAAACTTTGGATTGGAGCTATTGAGAGAATGCTTGGTCAGGGTAATAGTCAAATTTATGCTATCCATAGAGGCTTTTCTTTTGCAGATAATGGAATATTTCGTCAGACTCCCTATTGGAAGATGCCTATTGAATTGAGAAGGATTTTCCCTAATATTCCTATTATTTGTGATCCAAGTCATATTGCTGGAAAGGGTAGTTTGATTAAGGATATATCGCAAACGGCTTTAAATATTGGTTTGAATGGTCTTATGATTGAAGTGCATAATAACCCTGAGGATGCTCTAACGGATAATAGTCAGCAGATAACTCCTTTGGAACTAAAACAAATTCTTTCGGAACTAAGAATTCCTCAAAACCACTTAGAGACTATTAGTCCTATCAATACTTTAAGAGCGGAAATGGATAGCTTGGATTATGAGTTATTGGACATTTTGAAACAAAGAATGATACTTTCCATTGAAGTGGCTAAGATAAAGAAAGAGCAGAGCATTCCTATCCTACAAATAGAGCGATTTGAACAGATGTTACAAAATAGGTTGAATTATTCTCAAAAGAGTGATTTGGGTAAAGATTTTATTAAAGAGATTTTTGAATTAATCCATCAAGAATCCATACGAATTCAAGATAAAACATTCAAAGATTAGTAATTTTACCTGCAAAATAAGATAATTCTATTTAAAAATGTACCCTTTTCAAATCTTATATAACTTGTTGATTAAAAGAATAAAACTAAAAGAGAAAGAGAGTAATAAATAATTTATTTCTAAAAAATATACTCCCAATCTAAAAAAAGTTGTATTATTGCAAAGTCAAATTTATGATTACTAATTTTAAAAAATGAGAAAAATTATGAAGGTAAAACACTTATTATTAAGTATTGCATTAGTTGCTCTTGTGGCAGCATGCGGAAAGAAAGAAGCTCCAGTTGAAACTCCAACTGAAACAGCTATTGAAACTCCTGCTGTTGAAGCAGAAGTGCCAGCAGCAGAAGAACCAGTTGCAGCACCTGCACCAGCAAAAACCTCAAAACCTGCTCCTAAGGCAGAAGAACCAAAGGTTGATCCTTGCGAAAAAATCGTTTCTGATTATGAAGGTTTCGCTACTAGAATTCAAAATGCTCAAAAGCGTAAAGGTGCTAATCCAGATGCATTAAAAGAATGGATGGCTTTAAAGAAAGAAGCAGCAGCTAAAACTGAACAAGTTAAAACTTGCGTTTCTAATCCTACTTACAAAACAAGAGTTCAGCAATCAATGATAACTGTTACAGGAGCTTCTAACTAAGAAGCTTAGCAATTTTCATAAAAAAAGCTATCAACCTAAATTGATAGCTTTTTTTTATTGGTTTTATCCACTTAGTAAACTAAAAGTATCATAAATTAATATTCTTCATTAAGTTTCTTTTTCTTATCTTTGCAAAGTTAAAACCTAATTTAAAAAAGATAAGACTTTATGATAAATTATCAGAATAAAAGATACAACCCAATAATTTTTACAATTATTCTTAGTTTGAGTTTTTCTTCTTGTATTTCAGCAAGTGAAGAAAAGCCTTCTATTAATCTTTCAGCACAAGAAGTCTTTATCAACAATAAAATCAAGTCAATGACCTTAGAGCAAATGATAGGACAACTAATCATTATAGGCTCTGATGCCAATAATAACTCTAATTATATTAAGAATATAAGTAAATCTGTTGACAGTTTACAAGTTGGGGGAATTTGTTTTTTTAAAGGAAGAGGTGAGGATGTGATAGAATTAAACAAGAAATACTCCACCTTAGCCAAAACACCTCTACTTTTTAGTATTGATGGTGAATGGGGTTTGGGTATGAGATTAAGTGATGGTTATTCTTATATGCGTCAGCTAACTCTTGGTGCTTCTAATAGCGATTCTTTAGTTTATGAAATGGGTAAAAATATTGCCTTGCAGGCTAAATCTTTGGGAATACATATTAATTTTGCTCCTACTGTGGATATTAATCTCAATCCTAAAAACCCTGTTATAGGTTCAAGATCGTTTGGAGAGGACACGAAAAGGGTTTCTAAACTTGCTTGGGCTTATTTGAAAGCATTGCAAGATAATGGAGTATTTGGCTCTTTAAAACATTTCCCGGGGCATGGCGACACCGAAGTTGATTCTCATCATGCTTTACCTATAATTAATCACTCTAAAAAATTTATTGATAGTGTTGATACTTATCCTTTTCGTTATTGCATAAGAAAAGGTGCAAGAATTGTTATGATTGGGCATTTAAATATTCCTGCATTAATTCCAGATAAAAACCTTCCATCTTCTTTAAGTAAAGAAATTATAACCGAATATTTGAAAAAAGAGATAGGTTTTAGTGGAATTGTAATTACTGATGCATTGAATATGAGTGGGGTTACCAATAATTATAAGGAAGGAGAAGCCGAAGTATTAGCTTTAATTGCAGGCGTTGATATATTACTTATGCCAAAAAATGAATATAAGGCAGTTAATAGTATCTTAAAAGCGATTAAAGATGGGCGATTAACCAAACACGATATAGAAACTAAATGTCGTAAGGTCTTAAATCTCAAATATGAATTAGGACTATTTGACTCCGAAAGAGACGAATTATCATTACCAAGCGAAGACCTTTTAAATCAAGCCCAAGAAATTAGCGACAAACTTGCCCAAACCATAATTACACTTGCAAAAAATGATAATGATTTTCTTCCAATTATAGATAGAAAGAAGTCAAAGGTTGCTATTGTTCATCTTGGAAATGAGGATATAAAAGCATTTACCTCAACTATTAGAAGATATAATGATGCAGATATATATAAGTTAAAAGATAATGAAAATATAAATATCCTCTTGCCAAAACTTGAAGCAATGGATTATGTTGTTGCGGTTATAAGTGGCGATATTAGAAAATCAGACAAGCAACGCTTTGGTATTACTAATGCTGCAATAAACAATTTAAAAATACTTCAAGATAATAATAAAACTATATTGGCTCTCTTTGCTAATCCTTATTCTTTAAAATATATTGATGATTTAGACAGTATTAAAGCTGTATTGGTTGGTTACGAAAATACCCCATCTCTTCAAAAAGCATTAGCGAAGAGTCTCTTTGGTCAAATAGAGACAATAGGAAGATTGCCTGTTACGAGTTCAAATAAGTTCAAACTCAATCAAGGCTTACGTTTTAGTAAAGATGCAATGGGATATATAGGTTGTGTGGAAGCTGATATGAATCCCGAATATTTCAAAAAGATAGATAGTATTGCAAATCAAGGTATAAAACTCAAAGCATACCCTGGTTGCGAGATTGTCGTTTTGCATAATAATAAGGTTGCCTATCAAAAATCTTACGGATATCAAACCTATGACTCGGTAATTAAAGTCAATAACAATACAATATACGACTTAGCCTCGGTAACAAAGATTATGGCAACCACTATTGCTATGATGAAACTCTTTGAACAAGACAAATATTCTTTAGACGATACTCTTTCTTTCTTCTTACCTTATTTACAGGGAACAAACAAGAGTAAAATAACTATAAGGGAGGTGCTTTCGCATAATTCAAGATTAAAAGCATGGGAGCCTTTCTATAAGAGTACAATCATAGACAAGAAATTAGATGACACAATTTATTTTTATAACCCACATTTAGACTTGGATTTTTATAGGGTAGATAAAAATTTATGGATTAAAAAATCGTACACACAAACCATTTTTAATCAAATAGCAACAAGCGACTTAAACAAAAATGCAGGATATGTTTATTCAGATTTCGGGTTTATTCTTTTGGGAGATATGATACAAAGAATAACGGGATTAAACCTTGACCAATATCTAAAAAAAGTGTTTTATGGTCCAATGAATTTAAGACATATAGGGTTTAATCCTACATTAAAATTCAAAATTAAAAGCATTGCTCCAACTGAAAAGGACAATTATTTTAGAAATGACCTTATTAGAGGATATGTTCACGACCCAGCAGCTGCTATGATGGGAGGAATTGCAGGACATGCAGGGCTTTTTTCAAATGCAATGGATGTTGCAAAGCTTTGCCAGATGCTTTTAGATGGAGGAAAATATAACGACCAACGTTATTTGCAAGAAGCGACCATCAAAACTTTTAATAAGACTTATTTTAAAAATAATAGGAGGGCATTAGGATTCGACAAGCCTATTATTAATAATGGAAATTCTTCCCCATGTTCAAAATACGCCTCCAAAGATAGTTATGGACACACTGGATTTACAGGAACTTATGTTTGGATTGAACCAAAAGAAAACCTGGCCTTTGTATTTCTTTCCAATAGGATTTACCCTTCACAAAACAATAATAAACTCTCAACTTATAATATCCGAACAAATATCCATGATTTACTCTACGAATCAATCCAAAACTATTAAAATACGTCTGAAAACTAATGGATAAGATAAAAATTACTTTAATAAAGTATGCTCAAACCTACAATACAAAGGATTTTATTAAGTCTGACCCCATACAATTTCCTCATCAATATCATAAAAAACAAGACATTGAGATTTCTGCCTTCATTAGTTCATGGTTGGCTTATGGAAATAGAACAGCTATACTTAAAACTCTAAGTATTATTCATAAACAAATAAATAAATATGATAATTCTCCTTTTCAATTCATAAAGAAAAGAGGCTTTCAAGTTTATGAGAATGATAATAATAGCTTGTATCGTTTTTATAAGTATAACGATTTCTATAATCTTTGTAACACTCTCTATACTATCTATATAATAGATAAATATAATAGTCTTGAAGAGAAATTGAGTCAAGAGAAAATAACCACTTGTTTAGATTTACTTGAAGCACTTGTAAAACTCTTTAAAGATGTTGAAGGAGTGCCAATTAATACTAAGTCTGCATGTAAACGTCTTTGTATGATGTTAAGGTGGTTGGTTAGAAACGATAATATTGTGGACTTAGGCATTTGGAGCATAATTAAACCTCAGGATTTGATTATTCCTCTTGATACTCATGTTCATAAGCAGGCTCTTCTGTTTGGACTAACTCGCTCAAAGCAAGCTAATATGAAGACGGCTCTTGAAATAACTTCCAAACTCAAAACTATTTTTCCATTAGACCCAACCATCTTTGATTTTTCTTTATTTGGCTACGGAGTAAATAATAAATAGAGGAGTTATTTTAATATCAAAAAAGAATAATTTAAAATCAAAGAATAAAAAATTATAATCAAAGAACAATAAATTTATATCAAAGAAAAAAATTAAAAGAGTTGATTTATTTTTGTCCAACTAATTCAAAAAAATTATGGATAAAAATAATAGAAAAATATATCTAAATTAAAAATTAATATTATCTTTGCAAAGATAAATTTTAAAGTAAATGTTTGGAAAGATAAACATAATTAGCAGTTTAAATAATATTTATTATGATATTATAAATTTAATTTTTCATCATTAAGGCGACTATTTTTTTTAGTCGCCTTTTTTTTGATGCTTGAAAATTATGTTTATTGCTCTTGAAAACTAATATTTATATCAAAATAGACAAATGTTTAAATCTAAAATATAATTAAGATGAATTTAAAAGGCAAAAATTTAATTTCTATCTCAGATTACAACAAGCAAGAGTATTTGGAAATTCTTCGCTTGGCTAAGGAATTTGAAGAAAATCCAAAACAAGAAATCCTTAAAAATAAGGTCGTTGCATCAATCTTTTTTGAACCCTCAACTAGAACACGTTTGAGTTTTGAGAGTGCAGCTTCAATGTTGGGAGCGAAGGTAATAGGCTTTTCCAATCCTTCTGCAACCTCGCAGTCGAAAGGAGAGAGCCTTCACGATACAATAAAAATGTTATCTGCCTATGTGGATATAATCGTGATGAGACATTCCATTGAAGGAGCAGCTCGTTATGCAGCAGAAGTTGCCTCAGTACCTTTAATAAACGCAGGAGATGGAGCTAATCAACATCCAACACAATGTATGTTAGACCTTTATTCTATCCTAAAAACTCAAAATACCCTTGAAAACCTAAATATTACTTTGGTAGGAGATTTGAAATATGGTCGTACTGTTCATTCACTCGTCCAGGCAATGTGTAATTTCAACGCAACCTTCCATTTAGTTTCGCCAACAGAACTCAAATTACCTTCATCAGTAAAAATGCATATAAAGGAAGCAAATCTAAAATATGAACAATATACTAATTTAGAAGATGTGATTCCTTTTTCAGACATAATTTATATGACAAGAATTCAAAGGGAACGTTTTTCTGACCCATTAGAATACGAAAAAGTAAAAGATTCTTATATTTTGGATGCAGCAATGCTAAAAGGTTGCAAAGAAACAATGCGAATACTTCACCCACTTCCAAGAGTTAATGAAATTGCAACAGATGTGGATAAAACGCCTTATGCTTATTATTTTCAACAAGCAAGAAATGGGGTTTATGTTCGTCAAGCCCTTATGACAGCAATATTAGGAGTTAAATAATTGATTTAAAAATTTAAAATTATGACAAATATATCAAAGAAAGAGTTAGTAGTATCTGCAATTGAAAACGGTACAGTAATAGACCATATACCAGTAGATACAGTACTTATGGTGTTAAGTATTTTAGGTTTAGATAAGTATGAAGATGAAGTTTTAATAGGTAATAATCTTGATTCAAAGAAATATGGGAAGAAAGGGATAATAAAAGCAAGAAATAAGTTCTTTGAACAGAAGGATATAAACAAGATAGCCCTTGTGGCTCCAAAAGCAACTCTTATTGTTATTAAAAACTATGAAGTTGTTGAAAAGAAATTTGTTGAAATTCCAGAGAAGATAGATACAATTCTAAAATGTATTAATCCTAACTGCATAACAAATAAGGAGATAGTTGATACAAAATTTAAGGTTGTTGAGAAAAATCCTTTAAAAATACAATGTCGTTATTGCGAAAAAACAATGACTAATATTCGTTTTGCAGAATAGGGAGCTTTTGTTTAGCTTCTAAGTATAATTATTTATCAAAGATAAAAAATCATCGAAGAACTCATTAAAGAATACCTAAAAAGAATATTTCAAAAATGGTGGAAAGCCAGCTCTGTATTCTTTAAGATAATGATACCTGTTAGTATTATTATTAAAGTATTACAACAAACAGGTGCTATGCCATACATTAGTCAAGCTTTTGAGCCTTTGATGTATCCATTGGGACTTCCTCAAGAGATGAGTTTGGTTTGGGTAACGGCTATGCTTTCAAATATTTATGGAGGCATACTTGCTCTAAGCGGCATTTATGCCAATAATCCACTTTCTGTGGCACAAATGACCGTCTTAACAACTCTTATTCTCTTTGCTCATACTCTTTTGATTGAAATTCCAATATGTAAGAAAGCGGGTACAAAAATTCTTCCTATATTTCTTATTAGAGTTGTTGGAGGATATCTTTTTGCTTTAATTCTCAATCTTATCTATTCATCTTTCAATCTATACCAGACAATTATTGAGCTTCCTGCTCTTAGCTCAGAAAACCTTTCCTTAACATATTGGGCTATTGGTGAGATAAAGAAGTACATAACCATTGCTTTAATAGTAATGGCTCTAATTCTTATCTTAGATATTTTAGAGAGAATAAAGGTAATTACATTAATTAATAAACTTCTTAATCCAGTTATCAAACTATTAGGCATAAGTGAAAAAGTTATGCCTTTAACACTTGTGGGTATGACATTAGGCTTAGCTTATGGAGGAGGACTTATAGTTGCAGAATCAAAGGAAAAGAATATTCCTAAGAAGGATATATTTCTTTCTTTGGCACTCCTTAGTTTATTTCATTCCATAATAGAGGATTCTCTTTTAATGATAGCACTTGGAGCATCTTGGACGGGAGTATTTTTATTTAGATTTATTGTTTCTATTTTAGCAATGTTAATTATCGTTAAGTTAGTTAATAAACTACCTATAAAATACTTTATGGATTCAAGGTAGTATATACCTATTTTTGCACCTACTTTTGTTTACTATATAAAAATAAATTAAAAAAATAAGACATAGTTAATTTCCTAAATAAAATAAAATACTTACTTTTGCAAATAAATCACTTGTCAGACGTATAAACAAATTATGTGTCTGACGTGGCATTGCCATATAAAATTCAATTAATTCAATTATAAATCCTTAAAAACTTAATACTATGAAAAAGATATTATCAATCCTATTATTAGGAGCATTAGTCATTATGAATTATGGTTGCAAAGATGATGACCCAGAACCAGTAAAACCAACAAAACCACCTGTAATTTTGTCTACTACAAGTGTTACTTTAAAAGTGGGAGAAACAAAAAACATTACAATTCAAAACTACGATACAACGGTTTTTGTAGATAATACAAATATTGCTTCCGTTGATAAAATGGGAGATATAGATTATAAAATTACTGCTCGAAAAGTCGGCAAGACATTTATAAACTTAGGTAGTAAAAAATTAAATATCAATGTCAATAAATACTATTTCTATTTTAGAGACCCAATATTTACTTGGGGAGAAGGTAAGAATCCAATCAAATCTTATGAACTAAGGAGTCTTATTTCTGACGAGCCAAATGCTTTGGTTTATAGAGAATTGAATAGTGATGAATTGAATTATCTAATTTATAATTTCTACGATTATAAGCTTTATTCTATTAGCTTATATATATTATCTGCCAAAACTTCTGAATTAGGTAATTATTTAAATGATTATTTTGTTCAAATTGCATCAACTTCTCCTGAATATGATATGTATCAAAGTCCTATACCTTCTGACGACCCTATGTTTTTTAATGTAAGAGTAAATAAAACTCCTCAAGTTTACAATGATAAGGAGTATTGGTTGGTGGAATTAACCAATCCTAATTATGCCCCAACAACAAAATAATCATTAATAATAGATTTATTATATGAAAGGAATAGTTTTAGCAGGAGGGAGTGGAACAAGACTCTTTCCAATCACAAAAGGAGTATCTAAACAATTATTGCCAATTTATGATAAGCCAATGGTTTATTATCCAATATCTGTATTAATGTTGGCAGGAATAAGAGAAATTTTGATTATTTCAACTCCTGATGACTTACCAGGTTTTAGAAGATTATTAGGAGATGGTTCAGACTATGGTGTAGAATTTACCTATGCAGAACAACCTTCACCGGATGGATTAGCACAAGCCTTTATAATTGGAGAGAAATTTATAGGAAATGATTCAGCATGTTTGGTTTTGGGAGATAATATATTTTATGGACAGAATTTTGTTCCAATGCTAAAAAAAGCTGTGATTGATGCGGAGCAAAATAATATGGCAACGGTCTTTGGCTATTATGTTAATGATCCAGAAAGATATGGAGTTGCAGAATTTGATAAAGAAGGTAAGGTGCTTTCCATTGAAGAAAAACCAAAAGAACCAAAATCCAACTATGCAGTAGTAGGGTTATACTTCTATCCAAATAAGGTTGTGAAGGTTGCAAGGAATATAAAGCCTTCCGCACGAGGAGAATTAGAAATAACAACAGTTAATCAGGAGTTTTTGAAATCAGAACAATTAAAGGTACAACTATTAGGAAGAGGCTTTGCTTGGTTAGACACAGGGACTCACGATTCTCTAAGTGAAGCATCAACCTTTATTGAGGTAATTGAAAAACGTCAAGGTTTAAAAATAGCTTGTTTAGAAGAAATAGCCTATCATCAAGGATGGATAACCAAAGAAAAACTACAAGAAATAGCAACACCAATGATAAAGAATCAATATGGGCAATATCTAATCAAACTAATAGATAATAAATAAAAACTATGAAAAAAAATATATTAATAACCGGAGGAGCAGGATTTATAGGCTCCCATGTTGTAAGACTTTTTGTAAATAAGTATCCTGAATATAATATTATCAACCTTGATAAACTAACCTATGCTGGTAATCTGGCAAACCTTAAAGATATTGAGACGAAACCAAATTATAAGTTTGTAAAGGCTGATATTTGTGATTTTGAAACAATACTAAATCTATTCAAGGGAAATAATATTGATGGAGTAATTCATCTTGCAGCAGAAAGCCATGTAGATAGGAGTATTAAAGACCCATTTACTTTTGCTCAAACCAATGTTTTAGGGACATTATCTCTTTTGCAAGCAGCCAAAGAATGTTGGAAAGATAATTATGAAAGAAAACTATTCTATCATATTTCAACCGATGAGGTATATGGTGAATTAGATTTTGACAATACATTCTTTACAGAAGACACACCATACGACCCTCATTCTCCTTATTCAGCCTCCAAAGCTTCCTCAGACCATTTTGTTCGTTCTTTCTGTGATACATATAAACTTCCAGTAGTTATAACCAATTGTTCCAATAATTATGGACCATACCAATTCCCTGAAAAACTAATACCTCTATTTATTAATAATATAATCAATAAAAAACCACTTCCTGTTT
This sequence comes from Bacteroidales bacterium UBA5371, assembly GCA_002407855.1. GTDB lineage: Bacteria > Bacteroidota > Bacteroidia > Bacteroidales > P3 > UBA10566. The sequence goes on along the minus strand of DHPF01000012.1, from coordinate 191,379 downwards.
ATGGCAAGGGAGAGAATGTTAGAGATTGGCTCTATGTTGTTGACCATGCAAGAGCAATTGATATTATCTTTCATAAAGGGAAAATCCGTGATACATATAATATAGGAGGATTTAACGAGTGGAAGAATATAGATTTAATAAAGGTAATTATTAAAACAGTAGATAAAATACTTGGAAACCCAGAAGGAGAATCGTTGAACTTAATAACCTATGTAACAGATAGGGCAGGACACGACCTAAGATATGCAATAGACTCCACAAAACTAAAGAATGAATTAGGTTGGGAACCTTCTTTGCAATTTGAAGAAGGAATAGAATTAACTGTAAAATGGTATTTGGAAAACAAAGAGTGGATGGATAACGTAACAAGCGGCGACTATAAAAATTATTATGAGGGAATGTATAAAGATAGATAAGAGATAACAAATATTATGACTGATCATAAACAGCTACGCAAGGAAATTATAGAAAAAACAAAAGAATTTTATAAAGCAAGGTTTGAAAATAAAACTTTTGAGGCAGGAGTTTCAAAAGTTAATTATGCAGGACGAGTTTTTGACGAAAAAGAGATAGTAAATGCGGTGGACGCTTCCTTAGATTTTTGGCTAACCGAAGGACGTTATTCAGAAGAGTTCGCTGAAAAAATAGCAGATTTCTTAGGAGTTGAGAATGTATTGCTAACCAATTCGGGTTCTTCTGCCAATTTGCTTGCTTTTTCCGCACTTACTTCTGAAAAATTAGGAGATAAAAGATTGAAACCTGGCGATGAAGTGATTTCAGTGGCAGCAGGCTTCCCTGCAACAGTTACTCCCATAATACAATATGGTCTAATACCTGTTTTTGTAGATGTAGATAAAGATACTTATAACATCAATATTGAGCAAGCTGAAAAAGCTATTACTAACAAAACACGATGCATATTCTTAGCCCACACCTTAGGCAATCCTTTTGATATTGATGCCATAATGAATTTGGCGGAAAAGTATAATCTCTGGGTAATTGAAGACAATTGCGATGCTTTTGGAAGCAAGTACAAAGGTAGATATACAGGTACATTTGGACATCTCTCAACAATTTCTTTTTATCCAGCTCATCACATTACAACGGGTGAAGGTGGAGCTATAATAACCAACGATCCACTCCTTGCACAATTGGTACGTGCTTTCAGAGATTGGGGAAGAGATTGTTATTGTATGGGTGGAGAAAATAATACTTGTGGCAAAAGGTTTTCTCAAAAATTTGGCAACTTACCATTAGGCTATGACCATAAATATGTTTATTCAGAAATAGGCTATAACCTTAAAATGACAGATATACAAGCAGCTATTGGTGCGGCTCAAATGGATAAATTGGAGATGTTTTGTGAGAAACGTAAGGCAAACTTCAATAAACACTACTCTATTTTCTCTAAATATCCTAATTATTTTAACTTAGCCAAAGCAACAGAAGGTTCAGAGCCTGCATGGTTTGCATTTATTGTTACTGTAAGAAAAGAGGCTCCGTTTTCAAGAGATGAAATCACACGTTACTTTAACAGCCAATTGATAGAAACTCGCAATCTTTTTGCAGGGAATATGTCTAAACAACCTGCATTTGTTAATAAGAATTGGAAAGTGGCAGTAAATTTAGATACTACTGATAATATTATGAATAATACTTTCTTTTTAGGAACATATCCTGGTCTTACAGATGAGATGTTTTTGCATGAAGAGAAAGTACTTGATGAGTTTATTGCATCCTTATAAATTTGGATTAAACAAATGATAGTTAAGAAATACAAAGCTAAGATTTTAAAAATTGAAAATCTCGTAGAAGGTTTATACACACTTAGTTTTGTTTCGGATGGTGGAAAATTCAGATATTTGCCTGGGCAATTTCTTCATTTGGCTCTTGACTCCGAATATGACGGCTCGGGTCAGTGGCCTGAATCAAGATGCTTTAGTCTGCAAACCTCTCCTGATGAAAAATATGCTAAAATAACCTATTCAGTGAAAGGAAAATTCACACAGCAAATGCAGAACAAACTAATAGAAGGAGAAGAGGTGTGGTTGAAAATGCCTTATGGAGACCTTTTCCAACAAGAGCATAATAAAGAAAATACTATTTTTATTTCTGGAGGAACAGGAATAACACCTTTTCTTTCACTTTTTACCGATTCGTCGTTTGCAAACTACCAAAACCCAGTTTTATATGCTGGATATAGAAATCCAAGCTTTAATGTTTATGAAACAGAACTAAAAAAAGCTATATCCATTAATCCGAATCTAAAAATAAAAAACTTTTATCAAGATACCGATGGAGTTCTGGATATAGAAAAGATATTTAATGAGAATAACAAAGAAGCATCTTATTTTATTTCAGGCCCTATAATAATGATAAGACAATTTAAGCAAAAATTAGAGAATAACGGAGTTGCTTTAAATAATATATTAACTGACGATTGGGAATAAGAAATTAATACTTTAACAAGACAAACTATTTTTTAGTTTTAAAATCAAGTTTCAATAATTTAGAATCAAGATTCAATAATCTATAATCAAATTCTAAATTATTATAATCAAGTTTCGTTATTTTTCTATTAAAACATGAATATTCTAATAACAGGTGCAACAGGTTTTATTGGTTCTAACATTTGTTTCAATTTGTTGGAAAACCAGCATAATGTTTATGGAATATGCCGAGATAAGTCAAACTTTGAAAAATGTGCTAAGTTTAAAGATAGGGTTAATTGGATAAATTCGGATAAAGAGAATTGGCAAGATTTAATCAAGGAAGTCCATTTTGAGTTATTAATTCATTCAGCATGGGCTGGAGTTTCAGCATTAGAGCGTAATGATTGGGATATTCAGATAGCTAATTTTAGATTTTCTAAACTAATATTTGAGTTTGCCTTAGAGAATAACATTAAAAAAATCATATCCTTTGGTTCGCAGGCTGAGTATGGAATTTTTGACCATAAGGTAAGTGAGGATTTTGTTCCTTACCCAGTGGATGCTTATGGAGCGATAAAACTAATGACCTTATATTATTTAAGGAATTTAGCCAAAGCTCATTCTGCTCAATGGTATTGGTTAAGAGTCTTTTCTTTAATAGGTCAAAATGAGAACAGAGATTGGCTATTACCAAAGGTTGTAAATAATTTGCTGAATAATCAATCAATATCCCTTACAAAAGGAGAGCAATTCTATGATTATATGCATATGGACGATTTTCTATTACGTATGAATTTAATAATAAATTCTTCCGCGAATTTTTCAGGAGTTTATAATTTATGCTCAGGTAGGTCAGTTCAAATCAGAGAATTGATTATTTCCATAGCCAAAGAATTAAAGGTTTCTGAGTCTTTATTGAATTTTGGAGCAATACCATATAGAGAGAATCAAAATATGTTTATGGTTGGTTCTTCTAACAAATTTGATAAAACATTTGGGACTTTAAGCATAGAACCTTTGGAAGAAACAATTATGAAAATAATATCAAATTACAAAAGCAATTAAAAATGAAGGTAGTTACATATATAGCTCAATTTTTGAAATCAAAAGGGATTGATACTGTTTTTGAATTACAAGGAGGAATGATAACTCATTTGATTGATGAAATGTATAAGAATGAGTTTACAATAGTTAGCGTTCATCACGAACAAGCAGCAGCAATGGCAGCTGATGCTTACGCAAGAGTTAAAAATCAGCCAGGTGTTGCATTAGCTACCAGTGGTCCAGGTGCAACCAATCTTATTACAGGTATTGGTAATTGTTATTTTGATTCGGTTCCAGCCATTTTTATAACAGGTCAAGTAAATACTAATGAGCAAAAAGGCAATCGTCCCATACGCCAACTTGGATTTCAGGAAACAGATATAGTCTCCATAATTAAACCTATTACGAAGGCTGCCTATGCTGTAAAAGATGCAAAAGATATTCCTGTAATTTTCAAAGAAGCTTATTCTATTTCAATGCAAGGGCGTCAAGGTCCTGTTTTGATAGATATTCCTATGAATATTCAGCACCAAGAATGTGAAGAGTTTAAGGAAGATAAAGAAATAGTCTTAAAGCCAAAAACTAATTCTCAAACAGAAGACTTTATAACAGAACTAACCAAAGCTTTACATCAAAGCAAGAAACCTTTATTACTTGCAGGCAGGGGAGTACGTGCTGCAAATGCTACAAGCGAATTATTAGAATTAGTTGAAAAACATAACCTACCAGTAGTTACTTCGCTTAATGGTATAGATGTAATACCTTATAATCATCCTAATAGAATTGGATTTATTGGTTCTTATGGAAATAGATGGGCTAATTATGCTATGGGTTCTTGTGATTTGCTTTTGGTTTTAGGGAGCAGATTAGATTTACGCCAAACAGGAGTAGATATAGATTCTTTTATTCTTGGTAAAACAATATATCATATAGATGTAGAAGAAGGAGAATTAAATAACAGATTTACTACATCAAAGGTGCTTTGTTCAGATGTATTTACTTTTTTGCAAGCGTTTCTAAAAGTAGAAAAATGGGAGGTAAATTATAATAATTGGTATAAGGAAATTGAAGAAAAAAGATTAGAACGTGGAGATATAGATGAGCTATCTGACATAAAAGGACTAAATCCTAATAAGTTTATTCATTCCTTATCAGAATATTCAAAAAAAGCAAAGGCTATCTCAACAGATGTTGGGAGTAATCAGATGTGGGTGGCACAATCCATAGAATTAGGTAGAGAGCAGTTCTTTTTAACATCAGGAGGGATGGGAGCAATGGGATATGCACTTCCAGCAGCCATAGGAGCTTGTTTTGCTCTCAATAGAGAACCGATTTTATGTATTGTTGGTGATGGAGGTTTTCAGATTAATATTCAAGAATTACAGACAATCAAAAGAAATAACCTCCCAATAAAAATTGTAATAATGAACAATCATTGTTTGGGAATGATACGACAATTTCAAGATAGTTATTTTGAGAGCAATTATGCAGCAACAGTTTGGGGTTATTCAGAACCTGATTTTGTATCCATAGCCAATGCTTATGGTATTAACGCTTCAAAAATAGAAACAGAAGAGCAAATAGCTGAAGGTTTAAGAAAACTATGGGAAGACCCAAGCCAAGCATATCTGTTGGATGTTTCGTTTGATATTCATACCAATGTTTATCCAAAAATGCTATTTGGAAGTCCAATCACTAAAATGGAGCCTTTATATTAATATAATAAAAGTGTAAGAAGTATCAATAAGTAAAAACACTATACATCAGTATTTGTTAAAATGTTCTAATAAAACACAGCTTTTATGTAGCTAATATATAAAAAAGAATTCTTACATTTGCAATTTATTAATCTGTCAGCAAAATATTGTAACTGATAGAGCTTTGCTATTAAAGGTAATTCTGTGGCTATGAGAAGCAGTAATACGGCAAACCCAAAAAATAACGAAGTAGTTCAAATGACATTTTGAATTTAATTTCTTAACTGAAAATTCGAACAGTCTTGATCTTTTGTTACTTTTCTATCAAGAGACCCGAAGAGCAAAGCTCGAGAGCCACGAAGCGAAAAGTAAGTATAAAAAGAAAGAAAAAATATAAAAATGAAAGATATAAAAATAGCAGTAATTGGTTTAGGCTATGTAGGTTTACCATTAGCAAGGTTGTTTTCAACCAAATTTCCAACCATAGGATACGACATTAACCAAGAAAGAGTAAACCGCCTAATGCAAGGCATAGACGACACCCTTGAGGTGGAAGATGCCCTATTGCAAGAGGCCATCGACAAACATAATTTTGTTTGCACAACCGATTTAGATAAGATACGTGAGTGCAATTTCTATGTCGTAACAGTACCAACCCCAGTAGATAGACATAATAATCCAGACCTCACACCCCTTTACAAAGCATCCGAAACAGTAGGTAAGGTAATCAAAAAAGGAGATATAGTAGTATATGAATCCACAGTCTATCCAGGAGTAACCGAAGAAGAATGTTTGCCAGTAGTAGAAAAAATCTCAGGATTGAAATTCAACCAAGACTTTTTCGCAGGCTACTCACCAGAAAGAATAAACCCAGGCGACAAAGAACACACAGTAGAAAAGATACGCAAGGTAACCTCAGGCTCAACACCTGAAATAGCAAAGATAGTAGATGATACTTACAATGCAGTTCTAATCAATGGAACCCACTTAGCCACAAGCATAAGAGTAGCAGAAGCATCGAAGATAATCGAAAACTCACAAAGAGACGTAAACATAGCCTTTATGAACGAGTTAGCAAAAATATTCAATGCAATGGGTATAGACACTAACGATGCAATAGAAGCAGCAGCCTCCAAATGGAACTTCATTAAACTAAAACCAGGCTTAGTAGGCGGACACTGCATATCTGTAGACCCATACTACCTAATCCAAAAAGCACAAGTCTATGGAGTATTGCCAAGATTAATGACCGATGCAAGACGACTAAACGACAATATGGGAGAATACGTAGCCAATCGTGTAATAAAACTAATGAACCATAAAGGAGTAATGGTAAAAGACGCCAAAGTACTAATCTTAGGCATAACCTTCAAAGAAAACTGCCCCGACATACGCAATACAAAAGTAGTAGATATAGTTCACACCCTTGAACCATACACCAAAAACATAACCATCTACGACCCATGGGCAAACCCAGAAGAAGTTAAACACGAGTATAACGTAGAAATAACCACAACCCTACCAAAAGAACAATACGACACAATTATCCTTGCAGTAGCACATAAAGAATTTGAAACCTTAAATTTAAAGGAATATCAAAACCCACAATCAGTAATATATGATGTAAAATCAGTATTGCCTAAGGAGATAATTGATGGTAGGTTATAAAACAACTTAACACCTCAACACCTCAACAAATAAATTTTAAAACTTACAAATAAACTAAATGTCCGAATCACTAAAAAACAAAACAATTAAAGGAGTAAGTTGGAGCTTTGTTGATAATATTGCCGGTTCTGGTATTACTTTTCTTGTTGGAATTATCTTAGCAAGAATACTAACCCCTAAAGAATTTGGATTAATTGGGATTATCTCAATATTTATAGCAGTTTTTAACTCTATAGTAGATTCTGGATTTTCAAATGCACTAATAAGAAAGAATAACGCAACCCATATTGATTATAATACAGCTTTTATATTTAATTTAATTCTAAGTGGAGCTTTATTTCTTGGATTATTTTTTCTAGCTCCCTTTGTTGGGACTTTCTTTAAAGAGCCTCAACTTGTACCTCTAACAAGAGCAATGTCGGTAATAGTATTAATAAATGCTTTTGCCTTAGTTCAAAGAACTTTATTAGTAAAAAGAGTTGATTTTAAAACTCAAACAAAAATATCCATAATTGCATCCATTTCAAGTGGAGTGATTGGAATTGGAATGGCATTGACAGGTTTTGGGGTATGGAGTTTGGTTGCACAACAAATATCAAGACAATTATTAAACACAATATTTCTTTGGATATTTAATAAATGGTTGCCAAAGTTAGAATTTTCAATTAATAGTTTTAAAGAATTATTCGGATTTGGATGGAAATTATTAGTTTCAGGATTGATAAATACAATATGGGAACAATTATATCAGGTAATTATTGGAAAATTTTATTCAACATCTGATTTAGGTCAGTTTACAAGAGGAAAACAATTTACTGATATTTTTTCATCAAATCTTACAAGTGTAGTACAAAGAGTAAGTTATCCTGTACTTAGTTCCATTCAAGATGATAATGAAAGACTAAAACAAGCATATAAGAAGGTCATTAAATCAACCATGTTGATAACTTTTGTGCTTATGTTGGGATTGGCTGCTGTTGCCAAACCAATGGTATTAGTGCTGATAGGAGAGAAATGGCTGCCATCAGTGGAATTTCTTCAAATAATATGTTTTTCAGCAATGCTAATTCCACTTCATGCAATAAATTTAAATATGCTACAAGTTAAAGGACGTTCAGACTTATTCCTTATCTTAGAAATTATAAAAAAAACAATTGCAGTAGGTCCAATTCTATTAGGTATTTTTGTTAATATAAATGCAATGCTTTGGGGGTCTGTTTTTGTTGGTTTTATTTGCTATTATCTTAATTCATATTATTCAGGAAGAGATTTGAATTATGGAATAATGGAACAGATAAAAGATATTCTACCTTCTTTTCTAATGGCTTTTCTAATGGCTGCAATTCTATGGTCAATATCTTTTATTAGCATTTCTCCATTTATATTATTACCACTCCAAATTATGATTGGATTTCTAATTATCTTTGCAATTGGAGAAAAAACTAAAATGAATGAATATTTAGAATTAAAAGAAATAATAGTATCAACCATTAATAAAATTCTTAAATGGAAGATAAACAAATAACAGTAACATCTCCATTATTACCACCTCTTGAAGAGTTCATTCCTTATTTAGAAAAAATTTGGGCATCTAAGTGGATAACCAATAATGGACAATTTCATAAGCAATTAGAGGAGGCTCTTTGCGAATATTTGGGAGTTAAATATATCTCTGTTTTTACAAACGGAACCCTTCCTCTTATAACTGCATTGCAAGCTCTTAGAATAACAGGAGAGGTTATAACAACTCCATATAGTTTTGTTGCAACAACACATGCACTTTGGTGGAATGGTATCAAACCAGTATTTGTTGATATTGACCCTCTAACCTTAAACTTAGATCCTCATAAAATTGAAAGAGCAATAACACCAAAGACTACTGCAATTATGCCAGTACATGTATATGGAAATCCTTGCAATATTGAGGAAATTCAAGCAATAGCAGATAAATATGGATTAAAAATAATCTATGATGCTGCTCATGCCTTTGGTGTAAGAGTAAATGGTGAGTCTATTCTAAATTATGGAGATATGTCCACCCTAAGTTTTCATGCAACCAAAACCTATAATACTGTTGAGGGTGGAGCCTTAGTTTGCAAAGATGAAAAAACCAAACAAAGAATAGACTACCTTAAGAATTTTGGATTTGCAGGTGAAACAGAAGTAGTAGCACCAGGAATAAATGCAAAAATGGATGAAGTTCGTGCAGCTTATGGACTTTTAAACCTTAAATATGTTGATAAAACAATAGAAAACCGAAAGATTATTGCCAATACATATAGAGAAGGATTAAAGCAAGTAAAAGGAATAAGTTTCTTAATCGATATTGAAGGAGTACGACATAATTATTCCTATTTTCCAATATTTGTGGATGAAAAAGAATATGGAATGACAAGAGATGAACTATATTACAAGTTGAAAGGCAAGAATATTTTTGGAAGAAGGTATTTCTATCCTCTAATATCTGATTTCTCCACTTATAGAGAATTGGATTCAGCCAAACCTTCAAATCTTCCAATAGCAAATAAGGTAGCAGAACAAGTAATTTGTTTGCCAATCTATGATAATTTAGAATTGGAGGATGTTGAAAGAGTAATTAATGTGATATTAAAATAGAATGAAAAAGATACTGCTCTTAGGAGGATTAAGATATTTATTACCGGTTATTGAGTCCGCTCATAATTTAGGATATTATGTAATTACTTGTGATTATATACCTGATAATATTGCTCATAAATATTCTGATAAATATATTAATGCAAGTATAATTGATAAGGAAGCAATCTTGAAAATTGCAAAAGAGGAAAAGATTGATGGTATAATGTCTTTTGCAGTTGATCCGGGTGTTGTTACTGCTGCTTATGTTGCCGAACAATTAAACATGCCACATTCTGGTTCATTTGAGTCTGTATCAATTCTTCAAAATAAAAATCTTTTTAGAAAGTTCTTAGAAGATAATGGATTTAATGTTCCGAAATCAAAAGGATATTCAAATTATATTGATGCATTAAATGATAAGGATTATTTTACTTGGCCTATTATTGTAAAACCTGCCGATTCAGCTGGTAGTAAGGGAGTAACAAAAGTTGAGAATATTGAAAACTTAAGAAAGGCTGTGGAATTCGCATTAAATAATTCACTTTCAAAACAAATAATTATTGAAGAATTTATAGAAAAGCAAGGATGCTCTTCCGACACAGATTGTTTTTCAGTAAATGGAGAATTAAAATTTGTTTCTTTTTCTGCTCAACGTTTTGATGATAATGCTGCTAATCCTTACACCCCTTCTGCCTATAGTTGGCCTTCAACAATGACAGAATTGCAAGAAAAAGAATTGAGCAATGATATTCAAAGACTATTAGGCCTTTTGAATATGAGAACATCAATTTATAATATTGAAACCCGTGTTGGAAAGAATGGAAAAACTTACATAATGGAGGTTTCACCAAGAGGAGGAGGAAATAGATTAGCTGAAATGTTGCGTTTTGCTACAGGAGTTGATATGATAGAAAATGCAGTGAGAGCCTCAATTGGTGATGAAATTATTGGAATAGAACAAAAGCCATATAATGGCCATTGGGCAGAAATAATTTTGCATTCTGAAAAAGAAGGAAAATTTGAAAGGCTTGAAATAGAAAAAGGGATAAAAGAGAAAAATCTCTTTCAAGAAGATTTATGGGTAGAAAAAGGAGATAAAGTAAATTCCTTTAATGGGGCTAATGACGCAATTGGAACTTTGGTTTTAAAATTTGAGACTAAAGAAGAATTGGAAAAAGCTTTAAGCAATCAAGAAAGTTGGTTAAAAGTAATTGTAGAGTAAGTGGATGCAATTGGTGGATATTTTGGTTTAGAATTAAAACAAGGAGATCATTATCATAAAGATGCTCTTTGTTTAAATTCAGCTCGTAATTGCTTTGAATATGTTTTAAGGGTAAGAAACTATAAAAAAGTATATATACCATATTATACTTGTGAGGTTATACTTGAACCTATAACAAAGCTACATATTGAGTTTGAGTTTTATAGTATAAATCAAGTTCTAGAACCAATCAAGGATTATAATTTAAATAGTAATGAAGCCTTTCTTTACACTAATTACTTTGGATTAAAACAAGATTGCGTAAAAAGATTAGCAAAACTCTATAAAAAGCAACTGATAGTAGATAATGCCCAAGCTTTTTATGCAAAACCATTAGAAGGAATTGATACATTCTATTCTCCAAGAAAATTCTTTGGAATAGCAGATGGGGGATATTTATATATTGATAAAAAATTAGATATTGAATTGAAACAAGACTATTCTTATGAAAGAATGTCTCACCTATTAAAAAGAATAGATGTTTCAGCAGAATTTGGATATAATGATTTTAAAAGAAATGACGACTCATTAATTAATCAACCAATTAAATTAATGTCAAATCTAACAAATAAAATCTTATCATCTATAGATTATAATTCAATTAAATCAAAAAGAATAGAAAACTACTTATATTTAGAATCAAAACTAAAAGATAAAAACCTAATTCAACTTCCATTAAAGAATATTGATGTTCCAATGGTTTATCCATATCTAACGAATGATATTGCACTAAAACAAAAACTAATTGCAAATAAAATATTCGTTGCAACCTATTGGCCAAATGTTATGGATTGGACAAAGGAAGAAGATTTAGAATACAAATTAACAAATAATTTACTGCTTTTGCCAATTGACCAAAGGTATGATAGTTTGCAATTTTATAAATTAATCTAATAATATGTCATGGAAAAAATAATAATAATTGGAGGAAGAGGAACTGCAATAGTAATTGCAGATCAAATATGTGATGCAAAAAAGAGGTTTGAGGTAGATATAGAAGTTCTTGGATTAGCTTTAGATGATCTATCTAATGGAGATGATATTAATGGTTATCCAATTTTATGTGGGATTCAAGAATTATATGATAAGTATGAAAAATTCAAAGATGTAAAATTCATATACTCTTTATATCGTCCGGATGTAATGAGAGAAAGAACACAATTATTATATAATTTAAATATTCCACAAGAAAAGTTCACTAATTTTATTCATCCATCTGTTATGATGTCAAAATCTGCAAAACTAGGTTATGGAAATGTTTTGCTTGCAAATGTTGTTGTAAATTGTAATGCTATTATTGGAAATTTTAATACAGTAAATTCAGGAACTTTATTGGGTCATGATATTGAAATTGGAAATAATAATTATTTTGCAGGTCAAGTATGCGTAGGAAGTGGATTGAAAATTGGAAATGAAAATTTTATCGGATTAAATTCTTCCCTTAGAAACGGAATTAAATTCGGAAATAATAATATCGTTGGTATGTCTTCAAATATTACTAAAGATGTTGATAATAATTCAATATTATATGGTAATCCAGCATTAATAAAACCTAAATTAAATAATATTATAAGATAATAGATATGAAACAATCAATTTTAGGTTTATATTATGAGGATTTTATTGTTGGAGAAGAGATAAAACATTCGCTTTCAAAAACGATTTTTGAGAGTGATAATAATTTTTTTAGTCTTCTTACAATGAATCATCATCCAGTGCATACTAATTTAGATTATGCACAAGAGAATCAACATGGGAAAATATTAGTTGTTGGTACTTTAGTGTTTTCTTTAGTTGTTGGAATGACAGTTCCGGACGTTAGTGGTAAAGCAATTGCCAATTTAGGTTATGAAGATGTAAAACATTTAAACCCTGTTTTTATAAATGATACTGTTTATGCAAAAACTAAGATTTTGGATAAATATGATTCTAAAACAAAAACAGATAGGGGGATTGTTTATGTTGAAACTATCGGATATAATCAGGATGGGCAAGATGTTATATCTTTTAGAAGAAAAGTATTAATTAAAAAACAAAACCAAGGATGAGAACAGATTTATTAATGAGGAGCTTAATGTTTGTGCCAGCCCATAATGAGACTTTAATTGAAAGTGCATTACGTAGAGATGCTGATGTGTTACTCTTAGATATTGAGGATTCAGTTCAGCCAACAGAAAACAAACAAATTGCAAGAGATAATATTATTAAGTACCTTAAAGCAGGAAAGTTTGATAATAGAGTTATTTTTCCAAGAGTAAATGATAGAGAAAGTGGCCATTTGCTTCAAGATATTTATCAATTAGCTTTAGAGGGAGTAGATGGATTTATGTATCCTAAAGCGAAGAAAGGAGAAGATATTTATTTCTTTGGTAAGCTATTAGAAACAATAGAATATGAAAAAAAATTACCTCGTCATTCTTTTAAAATAATTGCCCTTATTGAAACTCCTGGAGCAGTTATGAATATTCAAGATATTTGTACGGCATGTCCAGAAAGATTGGTTGGAGTAGCTTTTGGTTGCGAAGATTTTATGACTGAATTGGGAGGTCAACACGATAGTGAAGGACAAAGTATATTTACTGCTCGTGCAATGATTGCTATGGGAGCAAAAGCAAATAATGTAGTTCCAATTGATACTGTACATATAAGGGTACATGATTTAGAAGATTTAGAAAAGAATCTGATACTTTCAAGGAAATTAGGATTTGAAGGAATGTTAGTCCTCAATCCAAAAGAATTACCATTAGTTCATCAATACTATTCTCCGTCTGATGAACAAGTTCAATGGGCAAAAGAAATGTTAGAATTATCAGAAGAAGCTGTTAAACAAGGAAAAGGAGTTGCAATGAAGGATAATAAATTTATTGGACCTCCTATGGTTAAAATGGCTAAGGATATATTGAAACTGCATAGCTTGTGTAAAAAATAATTATATAAAAACTATTTACAATCAAAAACCAATAATGCAACAAGAATATAATTACACACCACTACCAGAACCTATTCCGATAACAGAGCAGGTTTGGCCTGAAGGGACTTTGCCTTTGGTTTGTACTAGTACATTAGCTTATAATCATGAGCCATATATTAGAGAATGTTTGGATGGAATATTGATGCAAAAGACAACATTTCCTGTTCAGATATTAGTTCATGAGGATTGTTCAACTGATAAAACAGCAGAAATATTAAAGGAATACCAAGCAAAATACCCAAATCTTATTAAAGTATTCTACCAGCCTGAAAATGTATATTCATTAAAAGATCAAGAAGAAAAACGAAAAAGATGGGAACAATTTTATTCTTTGCGAAAAGGAAAATACATAGCACTTTGTGAAGGTGATGATTATTGGATAGACCCTTTGAAGCTTCAAAAACAAGTTGATTTTTTGGAAGCGAATCCGGAATATGTTTTAACATGTCATAGATATAAAGTTTTGGATCATGAAAAAAAAATATGGTCTGGGGATAACGCAGATAAGTTATTTAAGGGTGATATAAAAGGATTTACATTTGATTATTCAATAAAACATTGGATAACTAAAACATTAACACTTGTTTTTAGAAAAGATGCATTATTTGAGTATGAGAAGTATAAAGGACTTAATAGAGATACTGTATTAATTTATTTCCTAATGAAAAATGGATTAGGTTATTGTTTTAATGATATATCTGGAGTATATAGATTAAATAATGGAGGAGTTTGTGGAAAACAAGGTGTTAGAAAAAATACTTTTAATGCATATTATGTTTTAAAGGATTTGTATAAACATGAAAGGGATAAAACTACACGTAATATGTATTTTTCTAAATATGCATCAGTTTTAGCTATTTCAAAAGGGAAAATACTTTTTCAAGAAAAATTTGATATTATAAAGATAATCTATCTTTTTAAATATATTCCAATTAAAATATATAGGCAATTAAAAAGACTTTAAATGATTCAAAGTATATTAGTTTACTCTCTTCTTCTTGGAATAATGATGTTCTTTTTTTATATGGCTTCATATAAGAAACAGACAATAAATTATTCTTCAAATGCTAATCAAAATATTATATTTAATTCGTATCAAATATTTATTCCTCTTATTTTGTTCTCAATTGTATTTGGGATGAGATATGATGTAGGAGTTGATCATCTCAGTTATTTGGAAGCTTATATTTGGAATTTAGATGTAACTAAAAATGAATTCTTATTTCAATTAATTACTAATCTATCTAATTATTTTAATCTTCATTATGTAATTTATTTTTCAATAATTGCTTTTATACAAGTTTTCTTTTTCTATTATGCATTTAAAAAAGAGATTTATCTTTTTCCATTACTAACTCTTTTTTTGTTTACAAATGGAGAGTTTATTTCATGGATGAATATTATTAGGCATTCAATTGCAATGTGTATTTGGATTTATTCTTTGAATTTTATTGTTGATAGAAAGCTTTGGAAATATATATTATTCGGTATAATTGCTTTTCTTTTTCATCGTTCTGCAATTATCTTATTTGTATTCTATCCTATTTTGGTAAATGGAAGAGATTATTTTAAAAGTATTCCGCTTCAATTAATTCTTTTAGCTTCTGCGTTTCTTATTAAGGAATTGTTTTTTGATATAATAATGAATTTTAGTGCTGCAATTGATTTTTATATTTCATTATTAGGTACTGATATGTATGAAAGAAGTTATAATATTGATAATTTACTTGAAAGTTTTAGAGAGCAGACGGGTACAGGGTTAGCATATATTTGGAGAATTGTAATAAATGTAATTATTATTCTTTATAGTTTAAAACTAAAGAAATATTATAATTCAAGATGGTTTAATATAATTTATTTCTTCTTTATTATAGGTTTATTAATTTCCTATATGTTTCCAAGCGGAGCAATAAGTTTTACAAGACCTTTTAGATACTTTTATATATTCCAATCAATAATGCTCGCGTATTTCGTTAATTATCTCTATAAAATCAAATCTCTATATAATAGAATACTAATGATTATTACTATTATATCATTTCTCGGAATTTTCTATTTATCTCAAATAACATCTGATGAAAATTCTCATTTATGGTATCAGTTCTTTTTTCAACATAAGATTAATATGTATTAATATAGTGTTTTAATTACTGAGTTATAAGTTGAGAAAAGTTCTAAATTGTAATTTTATTGATCCTTTAATCCTGTTAATCCTGATTCTGACAATTAAACACCTCAACAAACAAAATTAAATTTTCCACCCATACAATATAATAAAATACCCTCTCGTTTAATTGGTAGTTCTTTGATTGATGAAGGGTTTTTATATTAGAAATTACAAGTTGTTTTAAATTTAGACTTAGTTATTTTTTCTTTTAACTTGCTCTTTTTACTTTTAGACTTCTTGTTTTTACTTTTAGACCTCTTGTTTATGGTCGGTAAGTCTGACTTATTGGGTCGGTAAGTCTGACTTATTAGGTCGATAAGTCTGACTTACAAGGTTGATAAGTCTGACTTATTGGGTTAAATATCTTCTTCAAAATGTCAAATAACTTGATTGAAAAGTAAAATAACTTGATTAGGGTGCAAAAAGATGGCTATTAGATTTTTTAAATTAAAGAGATTGGTTTTTAACCAAGGTGTTACGGAAGTTAGGTATCATCCGAAAATGCACCCAGAGGTTACGGTTGGGTTTGAAGAGTTGGCGGAGATGATTGAGAAGAAAAGTACTATGAGTAGGGGTGATGTTTTGGGGGTATTGGCAGAATTGGAAACCACTGCTTGCTATATGTTGGAAAAAGGTCATCCAGTGAGATTGGGGATTTTGGGAACTTTCTACCCTTCCATTGAAACAAAATCGGTTGATAGTCCTGAGAAGGTTACAAGCAAGTTGATTAAGAGATTTAAAGTAATATTCAAGCCTTCAAAATATTTAAGGGATAGGTTTTTAAATGTAGATTTTGTGCTTGAAGATAACGTTGTTAGAGAAGCAAATAATAAAAATAAATAATATGGAATAAGGGTTACTAATGTCAATATTGGCAGAAATTTCTTAAAATTAAATCGATATGAGGTTTAAGAAGAAGAAAAGAAAAGTAACTACAGGCTTTTCACCAGGTGATAAGTATGTAGCTCAGCTTGACAGGGGTGAAAAAGTAACCACTGAACAATTGGCTGAGATGTTGGTTACCTCCAGCACAGTAAGTAAGGGTGATATGCTGAACACATTAGATTCA
Source organism: Bacteroidales bacterium UBA5371 (assembly GCA_002407855.1). Taxonomy (GTDB): domain Bacteria; phylum Bacteroidota; class Bacteroidia; order Bacteroidales; family P3; genus UBA10566. The sequence continues at coordinate 174,472 of DHPF01000012.1, read as the reverse complement.
GTTATAACACAAATGATTTACGTAATGCAGCTGGGGCATTCAATTAAGCTTAGAGGTTTTGGAACCTTCTATGTTAAGACTAAGGTTAAGGCTGTTGACACTCTTGAAGAGGTTACTGCAGACACCGTAGAAAGAATTGGCATAGGATTTCTTCCAGACGTTGAGGCTAAAGATCGAATGAAAAAGGCACCAATCAACATTATTCCTTCCGAAGAGGAAACACCAGAAAATCCTTAATTCCCTTTCGGATTTATGGGTCATAAAATGCAAAAAAGATGATTCTTTTGAGGGTTATATGACAAGTTTTTAACCAATAAAACAAAGAGAAGCTCATGGAAAGGGCTTCTCTTTGAGGTTAAAAAAAGAATGCAATTAATCAATAATATATGAAACTAACAATAATAGCAGGGGCAAGACCGAATTTTATGAAGATTGCTCCGATTATACATTCAATTCAAAAACACAACGAAACTCAAAATTCAAAACTCAAAACTCAAAATTCAATTGAGTATCGTTTGGTGCATACTGGTCAGCACTATGATAAGAATATGAGTGATACTTTTTTTGAAGAGTTGAATATTCCTATGCCTAATGCTAATTTGGGAGTAGGGGGTGGAACACAGGCAGAACAAACTGCTGGAATTATGATTGAGTTTGAAAAGGAGCTTATCCAAAACCCTACCGATTTGGTAATTGTTGTGGGTGATGTTACTTCAACAATGGCTTGCTCAATTGTGGCTAAGAAACTAAATACTAAGGTTGCACATATTGAAGCTGGTATTCGTTCTTGGGATTTGACAATGCCTGAGGAAATAAACAGAATGGTTACAGATTCTTTGGCAGATTATTTCTTTACTACAACAGAAATTGCAAATGAAAATCTAAGACGTTTTGGAGCAAGAGAAGATCAAATTTTCTTTGTAGGAAATGTTATGATTGATACCTTGCTTGCAAATATGGATAGATTCCGTGAGCCTGATGTGTTTGATAAACTTTCACTTAAGGAAAAGGAATATATTATGCTGACAATGCATCGCCCTGCAAATGTTGATGAGGCAGAAAAGCTAAAGGCATTAATGAGCGAGATAGTTAATAATGTAGAGGGTTTACCAATAATTTTCCCAATTCACCCAAGAACTGCAAAGATATTTACAGATTTAGGAATAAAGGCAGATAATCTATTTATTGTTGAACCAATGGGTTATTTGGAATTTAATTATATGGTTAAACATTCCAAAGCAGTAATAACCGATTCAGGTGGAATTACAGAAGAAACCACAGTAATGGGAATTCCATGCATAACCCTAAGAGATAATACCGAAAGACCAGAAACCTGCACAGTAGGAACAAATGAACTAATTGGAACTAATCCAAATGCAATACGCCCAGCCCTTGAAAAACTATTTTCTGGAAATTGGAAAAAAGGAGGAATACCTATGCTTTGGGATGGAAAAACAAGTGATAGGATAATTGAAAAATTAGTTGAAATATGGAAATAGAAATAAATAGTAACTCAAAAAAGAAAGTATTAATTCTATATAATAAATTATTTCATTATAGAATTCCAATATTTAATATTTTGGCAGAAAAATATGATTTGACTGTTGTTTATTCATACAAGGCAAATGAAAAAGATTTGTCTCAATGTAATTTTAAAACTAAGTTTATTCCAATTATTCAAATTTGGAAATTTGTTTTTCATAAAGCCAATATTACAAAGTTATGTAAAAATTATGATGTAGTTATAGCTTATGGACAATCAACATGGTTAAGTTATTCTTCATTGTCATTAAAGATAAATAGGAAATTTAAGCTTTTATTTTGGTCTATAGGAGCACCAGCCTCATATAATAGAAAGTATGGGGATGCTGGTAAATTATATCATGCATTTAATGATTTTTTCGATCATAAAGCAGATGGATTGATCTTTTATTCAGAACCTCCAATTGAGATGCATAAAGAAAGAGGTTTCTCAAAACAAAAGATGTTTGTAGCGAATAATACAGTAAAAGTTTTAAAACAAAGTATTGATCCAGATATAAAAAATACAATTCTATTTATAGGAACATTATACTTAGAAAAAGGCTTAAATTTATTATTGAATTCATATTTAACTGCATACATGGAAGATGTTGAAATTCCTGAATTAAATATAATTGGTGGAGGGGAACAATATAATGATATTTTGGAGTGGATTGAAAAGAATAATTTAGTAGAAAAAATACATCTTTTAGGTCCAATTTATGATGAAAATACTAAAGCTGATATTTTTTCAAAATCTATTGCATGTATATCTCCTTTACAAGCAGGGCTTTCAGTACTTGAAAGTATGGGCTATGGAGTTCCTTATATTACAATGGAGGATGCAATTACAGGAGGAGAAGCATTCAATATACAAAATAATGTAAATGGTCTAAGACTGGATAATGTTGATGAATTTAAAAATGTAATATTAGATATTTCTAAAGACAAAGAAAAATATATTCAATTAGGATTAAATGCTTATAATCATTATTGGGAAAATAGGAAACCTGAAGATATGGCTAAAGGTATAAGCGATGCAATTGAACAAACATTTTAAACATGAAAAAATACATTCTCGGTTTATTGAAATATCTATTTTATAAGAGAGTTTCATTCTTTGCTCAGGTTACATTTGATTCAATAATTTCAAAAAAATCAAAAATAAATAGATTTTCAAAGGTTTATTCATCTTCAATATTGGAATATTCATATATTGGTCCAAAAACAGAATTAGTTCTTGCAAGTGTAGGTAAGTATTGTTCTATTGCTCAAAATTGTAGTATTGGTTTAGCTACTCATACTATGAATAATATTTCAACATCTCCAATATTTACTGAGCAATACAATGCAACTTCTTTTTCTTGGATTGATAAAGATACTATTAATCATAAAAAAAACATTGTAGAAATTGGAAATGATGTTTGGATTGGTAAAAATGCAACTATTCTTAGTAATGTAAAAGTAGGTAATGGGGCAATTATTGGTACAGGTGCAATAGTTACAAAAGATGTTCCTGATTATGCTGTAGTTGCTGGAGTGCCTGCAAAAATTATTAAATATAGATTTTCTGAAGAAGTAATAAATAGACTTTTAGAAATTAAGTGGTGGGATTTACCTGAGGATATTTTAAAAAAGAATATTCATTTATTTCAAAAAGAGAATATTACCATAGGAGATTTGAATAAAATTATAATTAAATAGAATTATATGTCCATTTTTAAAGATAAAACCCTGTTAATTACCGGGGGAACGGGTTCCTTTGGCAATGCTGTATTAAAACGTTTTCTTGATTCTGATATTAAGGAAATACGTATTTTCTCAAGGGATGAGAAGAAGCAGGATGATATGCGTCATGCCTTGCAAAATGAAAAAGTAAAATTCTATATTGGGGATGTAAGGGATAAGCGTTCTGTTGATGGTGCTATGCATGGTGTGGATTATGTTTTTCATGCTGCTGCTTTAAAACAAGTACCTTCATGTGAGTTTTTCCCAATCCAAGCTGTTAGAACAAATGTTTTTGGTACTGAGAATGTACTTGATTCTGCAATTCAGCATGGAGTGAAAAATGTAGTTGTGCTTTCTACCGATAAGGCTGCATACCCTATTAATGCAATGGGTATTTCTAAGGCTATGATGGAAAAGGTTGCAATTGCAAAGGGTCGCCAATTAGGAAAAGATGGAAAAACTACAATTTGTTGTACTCGTTATGGTAATGTTATGGCTTCTCGTGGTTCTGTTATTCCTCTTTGGATTGACCAAATAGAAAAAGGAGAGGAGATAACAATAACAGATCCAAATATGACAAGGTATATGATGACTTTGGATGATGCAGTGGATTTAGTTATTTATGCTTGGCAACATGGAGAAAATGGAGACCTTTTTGTTCAAAAAGCACCAGCAGCTACTTTGGATACTTTGGCTTTAGCTATTTGCGATTTGCTTGGCAAACAGCCAACAGCCAACAGCCAACAGCCATACAAAGTAATCGGGACAAGACATGGTGAAAAGTTATACGAAACCTTGGTTACTCGTGAAGAAATGGCAAGGGCAGAAGATATGGGTAATTATTTCCGTATTCCTTGCGACACTCGTGATTTGAACTATGATAAGTATTTCTCAAAAGGACAAGAAGATGTTTCTGTAATAGAAGACTACCATTCACATAACACTACTCGTTTGGATGTAGAGGGAATGAAAGAACTTTTATTGAAACTTCCTGAAGTCCGCAACAAGATTAACCACTGATAATATTTAATAAACCACGGATTACACGGATTACCACGGAGTATTATAATTAATTGCTGAACTTACCACTGATAATATTTAATAAACCACGGATTACACGGATTCACACGGATAATATTGTTCTGGTTAGTTATAATAAAAATATAATAGTTATAATTCCTACAATCAGAATTTAAAAATAAAGAAGAAAACAGTGAAAATCCGTGAAATCCGTGGTAAAAATAAAAGAAGAAAAGAACAGTGAAAATCCGTGAAATCCGTGGTTAAATAGAAAAAGAAAAACAGAATGAAGATTTTAATAACAGGAGCGAAAGGGTTTGTTGGAAAGAACCTTATTGCTCAATTGAATAATATAAAAACAGGTAAGGCTAAGAACTATAATCTTAGTTCAGATTTGGATATTGTGGAATATGATATTGATACTCCTTTTGAGGTATTGGATAATGCTTGCAAGGATTGTGATTTTATATTTCATTTAGCAGGTGTTAATCGTCCAAAGGATGAGAAAGAATTTATGGAAGGGAATTTTGGTTTTACTTCCACACTTTTAGACTTATTAAAGAAATACAATAATTACTGCCCAATAATGCTTTCATCCTCAATACAAGCAGCTCTTGATAACCCATATGGAAAAAGCAAAAGAGCAGGAGAGGAATTAATCAGGGAACATTTTCAACCCTCAACCCTCAACCCTCAACCCTCAACATTCATATATCGTTTTCCAAATATTTTCGGCAAATGGTGTAGACCCAACTATAATAGTGCAGTAGCTACTTTTTGTAATAATATTGCTAATGATTTACCTATTCAAGTCAATGATAGAAATACAGAGTTGAATTTAGTATATATTGATGATGTTGTTGATTCTTTGATTAATTTATTACTAAAGCATGAGACTTTAGCCGTTAGCAATTTGCCATTAGCAAGCGAAGACAACAGCCAAAGCCAACAGCCAAAGCAATTCCAAGAAGTTCATCCTATTCATAAAGTAACCTTAGGCGAAATAGTAGATTTACTCTCAACCTTCAACACTCAACCATCCACCTTATTGATGCCAGAGATACCAAATGACTCTTTTGCAAAGAAACTCTATTCAACCTATCTATCATATTTACCAAAGGAAAAAGTGAGTTTTCCATTAAAGATGAATATTGATAATAGAGGTTCATTCACCGAACTTTTGAAAACAGAGAAATGTGGACAGTTTAGCGTAAATATATCCAAACCAGGAATAACTAAAGGACAACATTGGCATAACTCAAAATGGGAATTCTTTATAGTTGTTAGTGGTCATGCACTTATTCAAGAAAGGAAGATAGGAACAGACGAAATTATAGAATTTAAAGTATCAGGAGAGAAAATAGAAGCCGTTCATATGTTACCTGGTTATACACATAATATTATTAACTTATCAGAAACTGAAGATTTAGTAACTGTTATGTGGGCAAACGAAAGTTTTGACCCAAACAAACCAGATACTTTCTTCGAAACAGTTTAATTAACCACGGATTTCACGGATTAACACGGATTTATTATGTTGTTATACGAGGATGAAACTCAAGAAATAATATCTGCATTCTACGAGGTTTATAATAATCTTGGAGGTGGTTTTTTAGAGAGTGTTTATCAAGATGCATTATCTATTGAATTTAAAAGTAGGAATATTCCTTTTGAAAAAGAATCTAAAATGAATATCTACTATAAGAATCAATTACTAGATAGATATTATTTTGCAGATTTTAAATGCTATGATAAGATAATAATTGAAACAAAATCAGTGTCCAATCTTGTTCCAGAACATACAGCTCAAGTATTAAATTACTTAAAAGCAACAAATATAAGATTAGGTTTATTAGTAAATTTCGGACCAAATAAAATTGAATTCAAAAGAATTGTACGATAACTAACTACGATTTATAACTAACCACGGATTACACTGATTGACACGGATATATTTTTATAAACAAAAAACAGTGCAAATCCGTGAAATCCGTAGTTGAAATAAAAAGAAGAAAAGAAACAGTGAAAATCCGTGAAATCCGTGGTTAAAAAGAAAATAAAAAAGAAATGAAAGAAAAATATACTGATATAAAATTCCAAAATAACGGTAAGCTAAAGCTTCTGATTATTGTTGGGACAAGACCTGAGATTATTCGTCTTGCTGCTGTGATTAATAAATGTAGAGAGTATTTTGATTGTGTTTTGGCCCATACTGGGCAGAATTATGATTATAACCTTAATGGAATATTCTTTAAAGATTTGAAATTAAAAGATCCTGAGGTTTATATGGATGCAGTGGGTGATGACCTTGGTGCTACTATTGGGAATATTATTAATTGCAGTTATAAGCTTATGGTGGATATTCAACCAGATGCTTTATTGATTTTGGGTGATACCAATTCATGCCTTTCTGCTATTTCTGCAAAGCGTTTGCATATTCCAATCTTCCATATGGAAGCTGGAAATCGTTGTTTTGATGAATGCTTACCAGAAGAAACTAATCGCAGAATTGTTGATCATATAGCTGACGTCAATTTATGTTATTCCGAGCATGCACGTCGTTATCTAAATTCTGAAGGAACTGCAAAGGAAAGAACTTATGTAACAGGTTCTCCAATGGCAGAAGTGCTTGAGAATAATTTCAAGGAAATTGAAGGTTCAGATATTTTGAATAGATTAAACCTAAAGAAGAAAAACTATATTCTTCTTTCTGCTCATAGAGAAGAGAATATTGATACAGATAAAAACTTCTTCTCACTCTTTAATGCAATAAATCAATTGGCTGAGAAATACGATATGCCAATACTTTATTCTTGCCACCCAAGGAGCAAAAAGAAATTGGAGGCAAGTGGTTTCAAGTTAGATAAAAGAGTAATAATGAATGAACCTCTTGGATTCCACGATTATAACAATCTTCAAATGAATGCCTTTGCAGTAGTTTCAGATAGTGGAACACTTCCTGAGGAAAGCTCATTCTTTATATCTAAAGGATATGCATTTTCAGCAGTTTGTATACGCACCTCAACTGAAAGACCAGAAGCATTAGATAAAGGAGTTTTTGTTTTAGCAGGAATAGATACAAATTCCCTCCTCCAAGCAGTAGAAACAGCAGTAGAACTAAACAAAAACCAAGACCACGGAATACCAGTAGAAACCTACCAAGACCAAAACGTCTCAACAAAAGTAGTAAAGCTTATCCAAAGCTACACTGGAGTTGTTAATAAAATGGTTTGGAGAAAAGAATAAAAAGTATGAAAATCCTTGTAGTTTCTGAAGTATTTTATCCTGAGAATTTTTTAATTAATGATCTTGTTATTGAGTGGAAAAAACAGGGGCATACAATTGAGGTTTTAACTCAATATCCATCATATCCGGAATCCTATGTGTTTGATGGTTATACTAATGGAGATTATAGTGTTGAGAATTGGGATGGAGTAAATATACATAGGTACAGGTTTATTGAAGGATACAAAAATAGTATTATTAAAAAATTCAGAAACTATATATTATTTGTAAGAGAAGGGAAGAAGATTGCAAAGAAAATAGGAAAGAATTTTGATTTTGTGTTTGTTTCACAAACTGGTCCATTAACTGTGGCTTATCCTGCTTTAGCAGTGAAGAAAAAATATAACATTCCAGTTACTATTTGGACTTATGATATTTGGCCTGATACTGTTTATTCTTATGGAGTTCCAAAGAATATTATTACTGAAAAGTTTCTTTCAAAAGTAATTAAAGGAATTTATTCTAAAAGTGATAATATTTTGGTATCGAGCAAGAGATTTGAACAAACAATTAATAGGTATGTTAAAAAAAATATTCATTATATTCCTAATTGGTTGCAAGAAACTGAAAATGTTGAATCTGTTTTGAGGTTAGATAATACTAAAATTAATTTTACTTTTACAGGGAATGTTTCTTTATACCAGAATCTATTAAATGTAATAAAAGGTTTCGTTAAAACTGATATAAATAATTCTGTATTAAATATTATTGGTGATGGTTCAGGAATAGAAGAAATAAAGAAGTATATATCAGATAATAATCTTAATAATATTATTTTACATGGTCGCTATCCTTATAATCAAATGAATGATATTCTTAATCAAAGCGATATTTTAGTAATTTCACTTATTCCAAATGAAGGAATTGAAAAAACAGAACCGTTAAAATTACAATCATATTTAGCTGCAGGAAAACCAATTTTTGGAATATTAAATGGTAGTTGTAAAGATATTATTGAAGAAAATAATTTGGGTATATGTTCATTGCCAAATGATATTGATGATATAGCACGTGGTTTTAAAAATATAATCAAATTTTCAAAAGAAGAAGGAGATAATATTAAACAACGTTCAAAAGAACTAATGCAATCTCGATTCAATAAAGAAAAAATTATCTCAAAAATCAATTCTGTTATGGGATTGGATAAATCATATTAGAACAAGGTTTAGCAAGAACATTAGAATTTGAATTCCTTCATCCAAGAACTGATGATATTACTTTTAAAAGTGAATAGAGGGTAAGAAAGAAATTGTAACTTTATTAATTGAATATTTTGTAACATTAATCATAAATGCTATGTCTCATAATCCCAAATTAAATGTTTATATTTTAACATTAAAATCGAAAAAAGATGACTATGAAACTTTTCGAGATCTTATCAAACTAAAGTATGGTTGCAGTAATGATGAAGATAAATCAATATTTAAAAGCTTCTTTAGTAATTTTCTAGATGTAATAGGTAAAGATAACTTTAGAAAAGATAATAAGGCTAAAAAAGTTATTGGTGCCTCCATGAAAGAAAAAATTGATAAGGATAATAATGTAGTAGACGATGATGAAAAAAAATACTTAATAAATTTACATTCAACCAATCAAATTATCGAAGGAATAATTGATGGTGGTAAATATGGTATATTGAGAGAATATGCAGATATTAATAATAAAGATAATAAAGCTAAATTAGGTGTTGATCAAGCAGTCTTAGATAAATTTTATATATTATTACATACTCCTCTGAATAGCAAATATGGATATTTATTAATTCAATCATATACAGAAGAAACAATTCAAGAACCAATAAAAAACTTACTAAGAAATTTATTTTGTCATGAAAATTATTTTGGTAATCCAATAATTGAACCATTTGTGCCTAAGAAATTTGTTGATAAATTTCGAGAAGAATCAAAAGTTAGATTATTTACTTATACAAAAAAAATTGGATTATCTGAAGTTATGAGAAATCAAAAAGTAATTGTACGAGGACAAGCATTTGATTTGAGAATAGAAATATCACCTTGTGATAACGAATTTAAACCTGAATCAGAAGAACTTCATCAAATTATTAAAGAGTTTGATGAAGAAAAAATTAGGGAAACAAAACTAAAAGATTGCAATAAAAAAATATTTATTGAAGACAGTAAAAAAAGAAGAGCTAATTTTGATATAGAAAAAGAATTGTCTAATATTAGACCAACAATTTATTTGGAAGATGAGGGTGTAAAAATTGATGATAGTACAGGCATGCCTGATTTTGAGAAAATAAAAGAATATTGTATTAATCTATTAGAAGAAATAAAAAAAGAATTTAATGAAAGGACTGATATAGATGAAATTTAATCAAAATCTCCGTGATCTTATAGTAGATTCACATAGATATCAATATGTTGGAATTTCAGATGCTAAAGCAATGGAGAGAAAACAACCAAAACTCCGAATCTGTAAATGGTTATTTTTCTTTTCAAAAGCTCAATGGATAATTATTGGAATTTCCATAGTTATATCTTTATTTATTCCAAAAGGAATAAGTAGTGATTTTGCAGGATATATTGTTTCAGGATTGTCGTTGTTTGTTGGGATTTTTTTTACATTCATTATTACACTGTATGATAAATTTAAGAATATAGACTTTAGTAAGTATGATAAAAAGATTAGTGAAGAAAAGCATTATATAGGAATTAGACTTAAAAATTTCTTTAAGAAAGTTACTGTACTTTCTTTGTATTCAATTATTCTATCGATAATTTGTATTATTCTGCTTTCAATCACATTATTATTTGGTGAATATATAAATAATTGTCAATGTAGTATAATGTTTGTTTGTGATTTTCTTAAAATAGGTGATTATTGGTGTGTTGTTAAATATGTCTTAGCAAAATTATATGGAACTATTGTATTCTATTTTTTATTTGACTTTTTATTAATTGCTGTATACTTAATTTCTTCAATTTACGATTTCATAATTAGTGAATATAATCAAATAAAATTATCATAATGCATTATTTTGACAATACAAGACTAAAAGATATAATAGTTATTCATTATATTGGGAATAAAATAAATCAAGAGTCTTTGATTTTTTCAAAAGAAGGAATTTATATAAGTGATGATTTAAATAATACACTTAATAAATTCTTTTTATCTCAATTTAAAAATGATGAGTATTTTAAATTTAGTAACGAAGTCTCATTATCTCTTAACGAAGTCTTTTTTTGTGTATCTAATATTTTTGAGAACCCAAATGAAATATTTAACCAATCAAAGAATTTAGCAAAACTTTTATTCGAGCATAGTGTCCATCCAAAGATTAAAGCTGGGGAATTTTATACTGTTTATTTCAAAGATTGTATCATTGAAGGAAGGACAGTTGATGCAGTTGGATTATTCAAAACTGAAAATAAAGATACATTTCTAAAAGTTATTACATCTGCTAAAGGGTTTGAAATAGAAAGTGTACAGGGGATAAATATTAATAAGTTAGATAAGGGATGTTTAATATTTAACACTGAAAAAGAAAACGGTTATATTGTTTCTGTAATTGATAATACAAACAAAGGGAATGAAGCTCAATATTGGATTGATGATTTTCTACATGTCTGCCAAAGAAAAGATGAATATTCAAATACGCAAAATGTTTTGAGTTTGTGTAAGAATTTTATAACAAAAGAATTGCCTAATGAATTCGAAATTGCAAAAGCAGACCAAATAGATTTATTAAATAAATCATTATCGTTTTTTAAAGAAAAGGATAATTTTGACATCGAAGACTTTACAAGGGAAGTAATAAAGCAACCGGAGATAATAGAAAAATTTGAGAGTTTTAGAGATGAATTTGAAGAGATAAATGATTTTAAAATTGATAATTCATTTGCTATCTCAAACAATGCAGTTAAAAAACTACAACGTTCAATTAAACGCATAATTAGTTTAGATGAGAAAATAAAAATTATTATTGAAGGGAATAGGGAGCATATTGAACAAGGAATAGATGAAAAAGGGAGAAAGTATTATAAAATCTTTTATCAGGAAGAGTTGTAGAATTCAGCAAACAATATATTCAACCTCATAAAGGAGAGTTAGAGAAGTGGTATTTTAATAATCGCTCACTATATGTTGATTTTATGATTATCTTCCTAACTGTATGGGTTATTCTTTTTCCAAAGAGCGATTTGGTTTATAGAGTTTTCAAGGATTTACCTCAAAAAGATTTTAAAAAATAATCACAGAAATTAATAATGAACATCCTAACCATTGATACGGAGGAATATTTTCAGTTTTTTGAGGATTCTTATTCTTGTGAAAGATGGAAGAGTTTTGAAGTGCGTATCTATGAAAATATAGAACGCATTTTTCGTTTATTGGAAGAAGGAAATACTAAGGCTACTTTCTTTGTTATTGGGTGGATTGCTAAGGAATATCCTGATTTGGTTCGTAGGATTAGTGAAAAATATGAATTAGGTTCGCATTCTTTTTCTCATCAATTGGTTTTTAAGCAAGGTAGGGATGAGTTTTGTGAGGAGGTTTCTTCTTCAATAAAACTTTTGGAGGATATTTCTGGGAAGAGGGTTAGGTATTTTCGTGCTCCTGGATTTTCTATTACTGAGAATGAGAAATGGGCTTTTGAGGTTTTGGTTGAGAATGGGATTGAGATTGACTGCTCTGTGTTTCCTGCTCCAAGGGCTCATGGTGGTTTCCCTTCTTTTGGGACTTGTGAACCTTCAATAATTAAATATAATGGTGTTGAAATAAAGGAGCTGCCAATTTCTTATACTAAGATTTTGAATAAGCCTGTTATTTTTTCTGGTGGAGGTTATTTCCGTTTTTTTCCTTATTCTTTAATTAAGAAATGGACTAAGGATTCTAATTATTTGATGTCTTATCTTCACCCAAGGGATTTTGATTCTAAGCAGCCAATGATTGAGGATTTATCTATGTTTAGGAAGTTTAAATCTTATTATGGAATAAAGGGAGCAGAGGCTAAGTTTAGGAAATGGTTAAGTGATTTTGATTTTGTTGATATTGATGAGGCTGATAAGATGATTGATTGGGAAAAAGCAAAGATTATTAATTTGTTTAGTTAAGTTTAAACACCGATTATTTTTGCCTATACTCCGACTTTTTCCAAATGACTTAAGTTTATTTTTCTCTAACCTTAGTTCAAGACTGTTTTTAAAATTAAAAGTGAAAAGTGACCCTAAGAACGAAGTTCGAGAGCATCGAAGATAAAAATTTGGGCTTAGACAGTATAAACTTTCTTTTACGTTTTAATATTTCTTTCATTTAACGTCAAATTCAAAAGGTCAGGTTTTTAAAAGTGAAAACTAAGGGATTTGAGAGAAAGTTATTATCTTTGTGAGTCGAACGACTCAACAACTAAACGAATAAACAACTTAACCACTCAACAAATAAACAAAAAAAATAAATATATGAAAAAAGCATTAATTACAGGTATAACTGGTCAAGATGGAAGTTACTTGGCTGAGTTTCTTTTGGAAAAAGGATATGAGGTGCATGGTATTTTGCGTCGCAGTTCCTCTTTTAATACTGGAAGGATTGAACATCTTTATCTTGAGGAATGGATTAAGGATATGAGAAAGGAGAGGGCTGTGAATCTTCATTATGGTGATATGACAGATTCTTCATCTTTAATTAGAATTATTCAGCAGGTTCAACCTGATGAGATTTATAATTTGGCAGCACAAAGTCATGTTAAGGTTTCGTTTGATGTCCCTGAATATACGGCTGAGTCAGATGCTGTTGGAACATTGCGTTTATTGGAGGCTGTAAGGATTTTGGGTTTGGAAAAGAAATGTAAGATATATCAAGCCTCAACTTCAGAACTATATGGATTGGTTCAAGAAATCCCTCAAAAAGAAACTACTCCATTTTATCCTCGTTCTCCCTATGGAGTTGCTAAGCTATATGGCTTTTGGATAACTAAGAATTATAGGGAAAGCTATGGAATGTATGCTGTTAATGGAATACTTTTCAATCATGAAAGCGAACGCCGTGGAGAAACCTTTGTAACTCGCAAGATAACTCTTGCTACTGCTCGAATTGCTAAAGGTAAGCAGGATAAGCTTTATCTTGGTAATCTTTCAGCAAGAAGGGACTGGGGTTATGCAAAGGATTATGTTGAATGTATGTGGATGATTCTTCAACACCCGACTCCTGAGGATTTTGTTATTGCAACAGGACAATATCACACTGTTAGAGAATTCTGTGATTTGGCATTTAAATATGCTGGAATTGAATTAAGATGGGAGGGAGAAGGAGTGAATGAAAAAGGTATTGATATTAAAACAGGAAAGATACTTATAGAGGTTGATCCAAAATATTTCCGTCCAGCAGAGGTGGAGCAGCTTTTGGGAGATCCAACTAAAGCCAAAACACTTCTTGGTTGGAATCCTTCAAAAACCTCATTCGAAGAATTAGTAAGAATTATGGTTGAGCATGATTTGAAGATTGTTTAGGTATGAATAAGGATTCAAAGATATACGTTGCGGGGCATAAGGGTTTGGTTGGCTCCGCTATTTGGAATAATCTTAAGAGTAAGGGTTATTCAAATTTAATTGGTCGTTCTTTTGAGGAATTGGATTTGGGTAATCAAAAGGCTACTGAAGAGTTTTTTGAAAAAGAAAGACCTGAATATGTGTTTTTGGCAGCAGCTCACGTTGGAGGTATTGTTGCAAATAATACTTATAGGGCTGATTTTATTTTTAATAATCTTCAGATTCAGAATAATGTTATTGGCTCTGCATATAAGTATGGAGTTAAGAAACTATTATTCTTAGGTTCAACCTGTATTTATCCTGCAAATGCTCCACAGCCAATGAAAGAGGATTATCTTTTAACGAGTGAACTTGAATATACCAATGAACCTTATGCTATTGCTAAGATTGCTGGACTAAAACTATGCGAGAGTTTTAATATTCAATATGGGACAAATTTCATTGCAGTTATGCCAACCAATCTTTATGGTCCAAATGATAATTTTAATTTGGAGAAAAGTCATGTTCTTCCAGCATTAGTTCGTAAGGCTCATCTTGGAAAATGCTTAATGAATGATGATTGGGATGGTTTGAAAAAGGATTTGAATAAATATCCAATTGAAGGAGTGAATGGTTTTTCAAGCAATGAAGAAATACTTGGGAAGTTAAGTAATTATGGGATTAGTTATGTGGATAATAATGTTTCAATAGAGATTTGGGGAAGCGGAAAGCCAATGAGAGAATTTCTTTGGAGTGAGGAAATGGCAGATGCCTGTGTATTTGTTATGGAAAGAGTGGATTTTAAGGACTTAAAACCAAAGAATGGAAAGGAAATTAGGAACTGTCATATTAATATAGGTACAGGAAAAGAGATTTCAATTAAGGATTTAGCATATTTAATAACTGAGAAGGTTGGATTTAATGGAGAAATTACTTTTAATGAGGATAAACCTGATGGAACTATGAGAAAATTAACCGATCCTTCTAAGTTAAATAGTCTTGGGTGGCGTCATAAAGTGGAAATAAATGAGGGTATTGATAAAATCTATAGTTGGTATTTATCTTATTTATAATGCTTGTTATCAGGAGTATTGCGTAAGTTTTGATTTAAGGTAATATTAAAATTATCAAAAAAAAGACTTCTATTATGGAAACTTATTGTATTTTTGCACGTAATAAACAAAGAAAAAAATAATTGAATATAAATTAAAAATTTAAAAAATGAAAAAGATTATCATTGCAAGCTTAGTTATGCTTGTTTCAGTATTTAGTTTTGCTCAAGAAGAAGTAGCAAAACCAGAATTAAAACCAAATAGAACTTACCTTGTTGGTGGTTTTGGAGATAATTGGTTTATTTCAGCTGGTGTTGGTGGACAAGTTTATTTTAGAGGAGGTTTAAGTAAAGGCTCTCTATTTTCTGATCATTTAACTCCTGCATTTGATATTGCTATCGGTAAATGGTTTTCTCCTATTATGGGAGTTAGACTCCAAGCTTCTGGATTTAATGCAAAAGGTTTGGTAAGTACTCAAACTGATTATACATCTGGAACAAACGATGTTGATGGAATGTATAAATTTGGTTTTGGATATTTTAACCTTCATGGAGACTTCTTATTTAATCTTCATTCTCAATTTTGGAGATATAATGAAAACAGATGCTATGAAATGATACCTTTCTTAGGATTTGGTTTAGCATCAACCCTTAAAGAAGGAGAACTTCACGATATGGAATTTGCTGCATCAATAGGTATTATTAATCAATTTAGACTTTCTCCAAGATGGGATGCAAACTTAGAATTAAAAGCTATGATTGTAAATCCAAGATTTGATGGAGTGTCAGTTGCTAATCAATATTTAGAAGGAACTGCTGGAATAACTGCTGGTGTTTCTTATAAATTTGGAAAAGAAAAAGAATTTAAAGAAGGAATTACTCCTGAAACTTTAGCTGAAGTTGAAAACAAAGCAGCTCAAAGAGAAAATGAACTACAAAATGAAAATAATAATTTAAAGAATTCTGCATCAGATCAACAAAGAAGAAATGATGAATTAAATAAAGCATTAGAGCAAGAAAGACAAAAGAATGCTATGTTGCAAAAAGAAAATGAAGACCTTAAAAACAGACCTCAAGGAACAACAGCTTCTACTGCTGCTACTCAAGGAACAAGTGCTAAGGGAGTAAAAGTTTTCTATGAAATTGGAAAAACTACATTAGACGATTTCAATTCTGCAAACCTTGAATATCTTGCTGATATGATTAAGAGTTCAAACAGAAAATATACTATCACAGGTTACGCTGACTCTTCAACAGGAAGCCAAAGCATAAACGAAAAATTAGCTAATAAGAGAGCCGTAAATGTTTACAATCTATTAGTTGATACTTATGGAGTAAACAAAGACTTACTTTCAATAGAATCATCAGTTGTAGATCCAGAAGGATTAGCTCCTGAAATGGTTAGAATGGCAGAAGTTAAATAGTCTAATATTAATTTATTTATCTTAAAAGGAGAATAATAGCATTATTCTCCTTTTTTATTGTATTAAGTCTAATATTTATGTACTTTTGCTTAATAATATTTTATTACAATATCAATTAAAAGATTACTGAATATGAAAAGAATAATTACAATTTTAATAATCTGCACCTTAATTCCTGCTTTTTGTTTCTCACAAGATGAATTGATGAATACCTTACCAAATAAGGCATTTCTTTCAAAAGGAGTAAGCTCATTTGGGTTTAGAGTAGGCTTTCAAAAGAAAGAGGTAGAAAACGATATGCTTTTAACCTTTGTAGATATAGAACAGATTAAAAATACAGGGGCTGATATTTCATTACATGGCTCATGGTTTATTGCCGATAATGTTGCTTGGGGGGCTAAGCTTACTTATGGATTTACCGATCAAAGATACACAGTTAGCTCAAAGGTTTTTAATCTCCTTTTAGACGCCACAAAATATAATTCTAATATTGCTTCAACTTCTCTCTGCATAGGAACAGGGGTAAAGAATTACGTGCCATTTGGGGCTTCAAATCGTTTCTTCGTATATAATGAAACAAACATCACCTATGCTTATATTTCATCACTTACAAGAGATGTTTATGATGATGGAAAGGATGTGAAGAAAATGATGAAAACAACACATGAAATAAGTCTTGGATTATCACCAGGTGTTATGTATTTTTTAAAGGATGGCTTTGCTTTTGAATTTGCCCTTAATCCTGTTATGATATACTACACACGCTCATTTATCACTAAAAATGAAACAATAAATGGTTCTGCAAGCGACTTAGCCTTAGACTTTAAATTCAATCTCTTTAAAATCTATTTTGGATTTGCCTACTACTTTGGCCTTTCTAATTAAATATGTAAAACAATAAAAGAAAATAAATATGAAAAAGATAATATTTAGTTTGATTATTATTTCAACCATGCTTTTTTCCTGCGTAGATGAAACGTATTACCAAGAATCAAATGAGTGTAATATTGTTGTTTTTGACATATTGGGACAAGTAAGCAATAAGATTATAGAGGGGAAAGTAGTAGATACAGGATTGGTTGAGGTGGGTGTACCAAATAACTTTAATCTTAACGACTTAAATGTTCATTCATTTAGACTTTCTGCACTTGCAAAATCAGATAAAGACGTTTTTAAAATAAAGGATTTTTCAAAAGATGTCTATCTTAAAATTACAGCAGAGGACAATCAAACATTTAAAATTTGGAAAATAAGGGTTATTCATTCAGAGGCTCTATTTCAATTACCTTTTAGCTCTATGAAAGAATGGACAATTGCAAAAGACGATAAAGGAAACGAAATAAAGATAGGTTCTACTTATGCTTATTTTCCAGGGAGAGAAAATATCTTTTCACCATGGCAACATTCAGCAAAAGCTAATACAATGGTGGGGTTCTTCTCGGTTAATCCAAAGCCAGATGTACAAAATGCTGATTATGCTTCTTTACAAACCAAGCTCTATCCCACAGGAGCAATGATGCACTCAGCAATAGTTGCAGGAGGACTCTATACAGGACGATTTATTTTTAATTCAATTCATTTACCAGGCATAGGCTCTGACCCAAACCCAAGAAAGATGGTAGATTTAGGTACACCTTTTCAGAATAAACCTCAAAGTGTCAGGCTTAAAATTAGATATAAGCCAGGGCTTATAATGAAGGATGGCGACAATAAAGAAATACTACCCAATGATGCCTTAAACAGACCATCAAAAGATTCATGCGAGATATATTTTATGCTACAAAACCGAAGTTTAGACCCAACCAAATACAATAGGGTGGCAACTGCATGGCTTAGAACAAGCGAAACAATTGGTGATTTCAACTCAGAAGATGGTTTTGTTGAGATAAATCTTCCATTTATCTATGGACAACCCGATGCACAGACCTTATTAGAAAAACCTTATATGAAGATAGGAGGAGTTAGGGGAGAATTGATTTACTATAAATTTATTCCTAATGGGACAACTTACGACAAAATAGAAATGCCAGAGGTGTATGCTCCAATTGGTTCTGAGGTAGATAATATAATAGTTGTTTTCTCGTCCAGTGCCTATGGTGATATGTTTTGGGGAGCACCAGACTCACGCTTAGATGTTAAAGATATAGAATTCATATATTGAGAAAGCTTTTCAATCTTTCAATGAACAAATTGTTCCTTTTTAAAAATAATCAAAGATTATTTCTTAGATAAATAGTTAATCAGATGAAATAGGATGATAGAATATAACTCAAATTCTATATTCTTTTCATTTAAAAATCTATTGTTATATTTGCAAAATATAATACGAATTTAAAATAGGAGGAATTATTATGAAAAAGACATTAGTTTTGTTAGCTTGTTTGACAAGTTTTAGTTTATTAAACTTTGCTCAAAAGGTAGATATTAGTAAGGACAATAAGATTATGGTTGATAAAACGCCAATTGCCAATATAGAAAAAGATGGTTGCGGAGCATTTAGTATAGATTGTATTTACTATATTTCTAATTTGAATGATGAACCTTTGATTACGGCAACCGCTCACAGCATAATACTTAAATCGGAGATAAGTCAGTATAACCCAAAAGGAGAAGTCGTCTTTTTTAGGATAAGTTTTAATGGGATAGATGATGTTGCAGAAATCCCATACACCCTCAAAGCCAAATCCCTTGCCCAAACCCTCGTTAAAGCAAAGCTAATAAAGGATAACAAACTTGATGAAAATGCAGTAAATAATTTTGTGAAATCTCGTGGAACTACTTTTTCAGATAAAGCAGAAAGAGAAAATACAAAGAAAGTTATTATTCTTAATTAAGAGTTTCCCGCACTATATCTTTTATTTTCCCTTAACTTATTTAAGAAAAAGGTAGCTTTATTTTATTCATGCTTTGTTTTAAGCATAGTATAAGAAAATAGAATCAAGTTTTAAGAAAATAGAATCAAATTCTAATAATTTAGAATCAAGTTCTAAAAAATTAGAATCAAGAAGTAATTAACTATTAAAATATTTGACTTAAATAGAATTTCATTCTTCTATTTTATTTAAAAACCTTATATTTGCAAATTAAATATAAGGATATGAATAGCAAGAATATTTGGAAATATGGTTTTAATTGGGGTTCTATTATTGGAGGAATATATTTTCTTTATAGACTCTTAGGTAATTTATTAAACTTTGAGACAAGCCTTCTTTGGTCTTTTTTAGGATTGTTGATAATTCTATTTGGCTTAGTTTGGGCAATGATAAATTATAAGCGAAATGTTGCAAAAGAAAACTTGAAATTTGGAAAGTATTTTTCAATAGGGGCAATTATGAGTTTATTTATGTCGCTATTTTTAACCTTGTTTATGGCATTATATATAACTAAACTCAATCCAACATATTTAGATGATTTCTTATTAACATATCAGGATTTTCTTGATGCCTCAGGTAATAATATAAATATTATAGATAATCCTAAATTTATAAGAGCTATAGAAATTGCTTTTCTTCCATTCAGCTATGTATTTAGCTTCTTGGGTTATCTTTTTTATGTTCTAATTATTGCCTTATTGCTTTCTTATTTTAATTTAGGCAATACAAGACGAAGTTCTAATACATCAAGTAATAACGATTATATTCCTTACCAAGAGATAAAAGAAGAGAAGTCCGAAGAAGATATTCCAGAGAATGAAATAGAGAGTTCCAAAGACGAGAATTCGGAAAAAGAAGATAATTAAGTATCAAGCTAAGATTAAATTAAATATGGAAGAAACAAAAAGCAATAAACCTAAAACCTCTGGCAAGATGTGGAAAGGAATATTAAAGTACGGGATTTTGATAGGCTTAGGTTTAATAATTATTGTTTTAATTCGCTTTTGGATAAATAAGCCTATTGCATACCCTATTGGGTATTCTGAATATGTTAGCTTACTCATATTTATGTTTATAGGGGGCTTACTTTACAAAAAAGGCTTAGAGGAAAGCCGAATTACATTTAAGAAAAGCTATTTTATGGCTTTGGGCTCGGGTATTATTGGTTCCATAATTTATGGAATGTTTATATATCTCTACTCACAATATATTGATGTTGATTTCCAAGAGCGTTGTTTTGACATCCAAAGAGCAGTGAAGGCGAATGCCCAATTGACCAACGAGCAAATTAAATCTATGGTTTCTCCCTCTTCAATTGCTCTAACGGCAATCCTCTTTGCATCTTTTATGTCAATACTATGGGGATTGGTTGTTGCGTTATTTCTAAGGAACACAAAGAAAGATAATAAGGCAAAAGAAATAGAAAATCTTGATTAAATAATAAAAGAATATGAATATATCAGTTATTATACCTTTATTAAATGAAGAAGAATCGCTTCCGCATTTGATTTCTTGGATAGAGAAGGTTATGGAAAAGGAAGGCTTTTCTTATGAAGTGCTTCTTATTGATGACGGAAGTAATGATGGAAGCTGGAAGGTCATTGAGGAATTAAGCCAAAAGAATGAGAATATTAAGGGGATAAAATTCCGTAGGAATTATGGTAAAAGTGCAGCCTTGAATGTTGGATTTGAACATTGTCAAGCAGATGTAGTAATAACAATGGATGCAGATTTACAAGACTCTCCTGATGAAATACCTGAGCTTTATTCTATGATAATAAAAGATGGCTACGATTTAGTTTCTGGCTGGAAAAAGAAGCGTTACGATTCCAAATTGGCTAAGAATATCCCTTCAAAGCTCTTTAACTCAACTACTCGTTTGATTACAGGCATAAAACTTCACGATTTCAATTGCGGACTTAAAGCATACAAAAAAGATGTTGTAAAATCAATTGAGGTTTATGGCGAAATGCACCGATATATACCTGTCATAGCAAAATGGGCTGGTTTTAGAAAGATTGGAGAAAAGATTGTGCAACACCGCAAACGTGAGTTTGGGACAACAAAATTTGGAATGAATAGATTTATTAATGGTTATCTTGACCTTATTTCTATTATGTTTGTTTCAAAATTCAGTAAGAAACCAATGCATTTCTTTGGGCTTTGGGGAACTGTTATGTTTATCTTAGGCTTTTTAGCAGCAGGAATTTTGGGAGTGCAAAAAATAATAGCAAGTGTTAATCATCAGCCAATGCGACTTGTTACCGATAGTCCGTATTTTCATTTAGCCTTAGTCCTTATGGTAATTGGTTCTATGCTCTTTTTAACAGGATTTTTAGCAGAGTTGATTGGAAGAAATTCTTCAACGCGTAACCATTATCTAATTCAAGAAAAAACTAATTTAGAACAAGATTAAACCATGCGAATAAAAGAAGTAATACAAGAGTCTATTAGTTTAAAGACTCAGCTTTTGGAAGACAAAGTTTTATTAGAAGAAATCCAAAAGGTGAAAGCTGTAATGGTTAAAGCCTTTATGGAAGGTAAGAAAGTGCTTTGGTGTGGTAACGGAGGCTCTGCTGCCGATAGTCAGCACCTTGCAGCAGAACTTTCAGGGCGTTTCTATTATGACCGTCCACCATTAAAATCGGAGGCTTTGCATGTTAATACTTCTTATCTTACTGCTGTTGCCAACGATTATTCTTTTGATGTTATTTATAGTAGAATGGTAAAAGCAATGGGAGAAAAAGGCGATGTATTGGTTGGTATCTCAACTTCGGGCAATTCCAATAACATTCTATTAGCTCTTAATCAAGCCAAAGAAAACGGAATGATAACCATAGGCTTCACTGGTGAAGGAGGAGGAAAGATGAAAGAAGTTTCTGACTATTTGCTTGCCATTCCATCAAAAGATACTCCAAGAATACAGGAATGTCATATTATGATAGGTCATATACTTTGCGAGTTAGTGGAAGCAGAAATCTTTCCAAGATAGTAATATGTATTTTTAATGACCTTAAAACCTAAGAAATTTTAGAGGAATAAAGAAATGAGAAAAGAATATAAAACCCTATTCTTAGATAGAGACGGAGTAATAAATGTTCGTTTGATTGACGACTACGTAAAACAATGGGAAGAATTTGAGTTTGAAGAAGGGGCTTTGGAAGCTATAAGTATTTTTGCTAAGTATTTTGATACCATTGTGGTGGTTTCAAATCAGCAAGGAGTATCAAAAGGACTTATGAGCGAGCAAGACTTAATCTCTATTCATAAGAAAATGAAACAAGAGATTGAAAATAAAGGAGGCAGAATAGATGAGATATACTATTGCACTGCTTTGAGAAAAGAGAATCATTTTTGTCGTAAGCCACAGGTTGGAATGGGGCTTAGAGCAAGAAAGCAATTTAAGAGTATTCGCTTCAAGCAAAGTATCATGGTAGGAGATTCAACAAGTGATATGCAGTTTGGGAAACGCCTTAAAATGCAAACAATTTTTATTTCAGAATCAATTGAAGATACAAGAAAATATCATAAATGGATAGATAAGAGGTTTGATAGCCTTATTGATTATGCAAAACACTTGGAAAATGAAAAGAAGAATTAGTTTATTATTAGTTATTATGCTTTTGGGAGTTCTTTCTCAGAGTGTTTATGGACAGAATAAGACCGACGAGAAAGGGCGTAAGCAAGGCTATTGGTCAAAAGTAGATAAGAAGGGTAATAAGATTTACGAAGGTAATTTTAAAGACAATTACGAGATAGGTACTTTTACCTATTTCTATGAAGATGGTAAGACCATTAAAGCCCAAACGGAATTCTCTGAAAATGGGAAAAAAGGCAAAACAAAGATGTTTGGCAAAGACACAAAGCTAATTTCGGAAGGTTTCTATTTGAACAAAAAGAAAGATAGCCTATGGTTATTCTATGATACGCAAGGACATAAGATTGCAGAAGAGAGGTATCTAAACGGAATGCGGAATGGGGAGTTCAATTATTGGGATAAGGACAAGGTATTGGTAGAAACCATAAACTACTATAAGGATAAACGTAATGGTATTTACTATAAGAACACATACATAAGAGGGTATTTCTACTACACTTACAAAGACGATAAGAGGAATGGACCTTACGAAGATTTCTACTATTTTCAGAAAATAAAGATTAAGGGAGACTATAAAGATGATAAGCCAGTGGGCAATTGGAAGTACTTTGACTCCATTGGCAATTGCGTAAAAACTCAAACTTGGCAAAATGGAAATATGTTAAATGAGAAAATAAGAGTTGATTTCGGTAGAAGCGATAGATATATTGAAACAAAGGATATAGCCTATTTTTATCAGACAGGCAAGCGTATGAAGATCGTTCTATTTAATTCAGAAGAGATTTCCTGTATAAATAATATTGATGAGTTTTTAGATGTATTAGGAATAGACAATATTTTACAATTGAATAAGAAACTTATGGTTTATGCTAATCTTGATGCAATAAAAGGAATAGGAGAGAAGGTTGGAGAAAATTATATAATATTGCTTGAACCTAAACCAAAGACACCAATATATACTGATAAGGAAAGCATCAAAGCCTTGCAATCACTATTTAACAAGGATTAAGCTATATCATTAAGATTATTGATGTTTTCCTTTCAATAAGAAATGCAAAAAAGAGTATTAGTGGGTTTGAGTGGAGGGGTTGATAGTTTGGCTACTGCTCTTTTACTTAAAGAAAAAGGATTTCATATTATTGGAATTTGGCTTGATATGTTTGATGAATTAGAATCAAATTCCACTAAATTAGAATCAAGAGATAAATTATTAGAATCAAGTTTTAATTTATTAGAATCAAATTACAATCAACTAAAAGAAAAAGCTGATAAAATAGGTTTTGAACTCTATCGTTACAATATTAAAAAAGAGTTTGAAGAAAGGGTTATTGATTATTTTTCTACACAATATATTAATGGTAAAACCCCTAACATCTGTGTCCATTGCAATCAAGCTTTAAAAATTCCTACTCTTTTAAGTCTTAAAAGCAAATACTCGTGTGATTATATTGCAACAGGACATTATGCAAATATAAGAAAAGAAAACAAAAGATATGTTCTTTCTCAGGCAAAAGACAAATGGAAGGACCAGTCGTATATGCTTTGTCGTCTTAGTCAAGAGGCACTTTCTCAAATAATATTTCCTTTGGGCAATTATCTGAAAGAGGATATTAAGAATTTGATTAGAGAGAAAGGTTTTGAAGATATAGCAAAAAAGCGTGAGAGCTATGGCATTTGTTTTTTAGGAGAGAAAAACTATCAAGAGTTTTTAATTAGAAAACACCCAGAGTTATCCCAATTAAATGAAGGAAATGTTATAGATAATGAAGATAGGATAATAGGCAATCATAATGGTTATCCTTTCTATACCATTGGGCAGTGTAGAGGTTTTAATATTTCACTTTCTGAAAAGCAATACATAAATTCAATTTCTTATAAGGAAAATACCTTAAAGGTTGGCAGCAAATCGCTTTGTTATAAGAAAGAGATACGAATAAGGGATATTAACTTTATAAAATATTCTATTCTAAGCAATGAGCACACCTTTAAAGTGAAGATAAGAGGTAAGGAGGAAGGTGAAAAGGCTAAGGTTATATTCTTTGATAAGGAAGCAGATATAGTTTTTGATAATCCTGTCTTTGCACCAATGCAGGGTCAGAGTATAGTAATTTATGAAAATAATGACATTGTGTGTAGTGGTGAAATGATTTTTTAGTAGATTTGCAAAAAGAAATAAAAAGGAGGATTTTATGAAAAACGGATTAATTTTAATATTTGTAGCAGTCTTATCTATAATAGGCTTGGCGTTTAGTGTTCCGGCAAACAAGACTCCTATAACCATAAAACAGCCTAATGGAAAGACCTTAACCTATATTTTACAAGGCGATGAAAGAATTTCATGGGCAAAAACTCTTGATAACTATTCTTTATTATATAACAAGAAAGGCTATTTAGTTTATGCCGTTTTGGATAAAAATTCCGATATGGTACCATCGGATGTTTTGGCTTGCAACCAAGAGGAAAGGAGCAAGGAGGAGTTAGATTTCCTTTCAAATATTAAGAAAGACCTTTTCTTTAGTCAGAAACAATTTGACCAAAAGACAAGTTTATGGGTAGAAAAATCAAACCCTAATCAAGAGGAATTAAAATCTAATAAAGAAAAGCCAAAGAAAAGATGTTGTATCTTTGGTAGAAGAAAAGCAAAAGAGTAGTTTTAAACCGACACTTGAAATTCCCTTAGGGTATCATTTAAAGAAGTCTTGGTATTGGTGGATTCTTTTCGTTTCCCAATGATTAAAGCACAATTAACATTATATTTTCCTGCTGGAAACTCCTTTTCTATGTTTCCAGGAATTACAACTGAGTTTTCAGGAATGTAAGATTTGTATTCAATAGGTTCTTTCCCACTTACATCAATTATTCTTGTAGAAGCAGTCAGAGTAGTGTTGGCTCCAAGCACAGCTCCCTTACATACCCTTACGCCTTCCACAATAATGCAGCGAGAACCTATAAAACAATCATCTTCTACTATCACAGGCTTAGCTCCAACAGGCTCTAATACTCCTCCAATTCCAACTCCACCACTCAAATGAACACGTTTGCCAATTTGAGCACAAGAACCAACAGTTGCCCAAGTATCAATCATTGTGTCGCTATCAACATAAGCCCCAATATTAACATAAGAAGGCATCATAATAACCCCTTTGTTTAAGAAAGAACCATAACGTGCCGTAGCAATAGGAACAACTCTAACGCTCAGGCTTGCGAAATCCTTTTTCAAAGGTATTTTGTCATAAAACTCCATTTGACCAAGCTCCATTGTTTGCATATTACAAATGGGGAAATAAAGAATAACTGCTTTTTTAACCCAGTCATTAATCAGCCAATCTTCGTTTACTTTTTCACAAACCCTAATTTTTCCCTTGTCCAAAAGCTCAATAGTTTCTCTAATTGCATTTTGAACCTTGGTGTCTTTGAGTAAATTTCTGTTTTCCCAAGCTCTTTCAATCATTTCTTTTTGCATAATGCGTTACTTATATTTTTTTGAATTACAAAACTACATAAAAACTTATTATCTTTGCAAATTATTTAACTATAATAATATTTAGGATGATTGATTTGTTATTGCAAGAATCTATTAGCAAGGCTTTAAATTCGCTTTATGGTATCTCTACTAAATCACAAGACATTACTCTTTCTGCAACAAAAAAAGAGTTTGTGGGTGATTTTACCTTAGTTGTATTTGCTTTTGTAAAAGAGATTAGAAAGCCTGCTGAGATAATTGCTAACGAAATAGGAAATTATGTGATTGAGAATTGCTCTCAGATAAAAAGTTTTAACGTTATTAAGGGCTTTTTAAATTTTGTTGTTGAGCCAAAGTATTGGTTAGAGTTCTTAGATACTTATAAGTCAAGGCAGACATTTGGTTGCAAACCTATAAGAGATGAAAAGCCTGTTGTGGTGGAATATTCCTCTCCTAATACCAACAAACCTTTACATCTGGGGCATATACGTAATAATTTACTTGGTTGGAGCGTGGCTGAAATCTTAAAGGCTAATGGTTATGCTGTAAGAAAGGTAAATTTAGTTAATGATAGGGGGATTCATATTTGTAAGTCTATGTTGGCTTGGCAACTCTTTGGGAATGGAGAGACGCCTGAGTCTTCTGGACTAAAAGGCGACCATTTGGTAGGAAAATATTATGTGCTTTTTGATAAGGAATACAAGCGTCAGATTGAGGCTTTGGAAAAAGAAGGAATGAATAGGCAAGAGGCAGAAAAGAATGCTCCAATTATTTTAAGTGCCGCTGATATGTTGCGTAAGTGGGAAAATAAGGATAAAGAGGTTATTGAGCTTTGGGAGAAGATGAATGGTTGGGTTTATGAAGGGTTTGATGCAACATATTATAAGTTAGGGATTGATTTTGATAAGATTTACTATGAGTCTGAAACATATCTTTTAGGTAAAGAGTTGGTTAAAGAGGGCTTGGAAAAAGGTGTCTTTTATCAGAGAGAGGATAAAAGTGTATGGTGTGATTTGACTGCTGAAGGATTAGATGAGAAACTTCTGCAACGTTCTGATGGGACTTCTGTTTATATGACTCAGGATTTAGGTACAGCTTATTTAAGACATAAGGATTTCAACTCCGATAAATTGCTTTATGTTGTGGGCAACGAACAAAACTACCATTTTGATGTCTTAAAGATAATATTAAAGAAATTAGGCTTTGAGTGGGCAGAGCATCTTTATCATCTTTCTTATGGTATGGTTGAATTGCCTCAGGGAAAGATGAAATCAAGAGAAGGTACAGTGGTTGACGCTGATGATTTGGTTGAGCAAATGATAATTTCTGCACAAAACCAAACCTTAGAGCATGGCAAGATTGATGACTTCTCTGAGAAAGAAGCTGAAAAGCTTCATTGGATGTTAGCTATGGGAGCATTAAAGTATTTTATATTAAAAGTTGATCCTGCAAAGAATATGCTTTTCAATCCAGAGGAGTCTATTGATTTCAATGGAAATACAGGTCCATTTATACAATATACTTATGCTCGTATTTCTTCCATTTTGCGTAAGGCAGAGAGTGAGAAAGGTATTATTGTAGACCATTTGCGACTTGATGCTAATAATTTGGAAATAAATTCTAAGGAATTAGATGTTCTGAGAACTTTATATACTTATCCTATGGTAGTGTCGCAAGCAGGAGAAAGTTTTTCACCTGCTTTAATTGCTAATTATGTTTACGATTTAGCAAAGAGCTTCAACGCTTTTTATCAAGACACCAAAATACTTAGTGATGAAAACGAAGATATAATAAAGATGCGTGTTTGTCTTTCTGCCTTTTGTGGCAATATTATTAAGTCAGCAATGGAGCTATTGGGCATAAAAGTTCCACAAAAGATGTAGATAATCAAAGCTTATTTACAGTAAAAATACTTGATTATTAAAATATTTTTTATCTTTGCCTTATCAAAATACAAGTTTATTGATGGGTAATATTTATACTAATCCTAATCCAGAAGAAGTTGCTTGCTTAGATACAGTTAAGGAAGAAGGTAATGAACTAATACTTTTTAACGATAATATTCATACCTTTGATTATGTTATTGAGTGTTTGGTTGCAATATGTAATTTAAGTTACGAGCAGGCTTCCAATTGTGCAAACATTGTAGATAGAAAGGGACTTTGTGCTGTTAAACATGGAAGTTACGATGAGTTATTGAAGATGTATAATGCATTAGTTGAAAAGAAACTTAAAGTAGAAATCAGATAAAATATTAAATTTATGGATTTATTTTTCATTCTCTTATTCCTTATAGGTGGTTTAATCCTAATTATTTTGGAACTTGTAGCTATTCCCGGAACAACAATAGCAGGACTATCTGGCTTAGCAATGGTTATTTATGGTATATTTAGAGTCTATTCTGAGTATGGAGCAACTTGGGGAACTATTTCTTTGTTTGTTACTTTATTTATTTGCGCAATTCTATTAGTTTATTCTCTTAGAGCCAAAACATGGAAAAGGTTTGCCTTAGATAAAGCAATAGATGGTAAGGCAAATGAATTAAAACAAGAAGATTTTAAGGTTGGAGATAGGGGAATTACAATAACTCGTTTAGCTTCTGCTGGAAACGTTGAAATAAATGGACAAAGAATAGAAGCTTTTACAACAGCTTCTTATTTAGACCCAAATACAGAAATAGAGATTGAAAGGATAGAAGGAACTAAGATATTTGTACGTCCTATTTAGACGAAAATAAAAATAATTGCTCTAATTGGTTGCGGTTTTACCAATTTAAGTGTTATATAAATAATAATATTTCATTTTATAAGGTGTTAAATGAAAAGGTTATTTGCTTATATAGTTCTTGTTTTTTTCTCAGCTAACTTAGTTGGGCAAACCTTTAATATGCCTATAACAGGTCATCTTTCAACCACTTCCTCCAATTGTACTTTATATGATAATGGGGGAGCAACAGGTAATTATTCCTCAAATTGTAATGCTTCTTTTACATTTTATTCAACAAATAATCAAAGCTATGTTTCAATATCTGGAACTTATGATTTGGAGGATTGTGCAAAGAGTAAGATAACTATTTATGATGGAGGTCCATCTTCAACCACTGAATTAATGAGTAGATGCAATAATGGAAGTTTTAATTTTTGTTCCAATAGTTCAGCCATTACTATAAAATTTAGATCCGATACAGACACTCCATTGTCAGGATTTGTTATAAACTTTGCAGAGGTTAATTGTCCTAAACCAACCTATTTATCTTATTCTAATTTAACAACAGATTCGGTTACTCTCTCTTGGGGAGGAGGTACTGATTCAACCAGATGGGTATTGGAATGTACTACAACGGGTGAGATGTATTACGTAGATACAACGACATTAAGAATAGGTGGACTATCACCTTATACTCAATATTGCTTTATTGTTCGTTCTGATTGTTCTCCTATTTCTTCTTGTTCATATAAAACAGTATGTTTTAGAACTGCTTGCCCTTGCCCAAAGGCAACAAATGTATCTGTATATACAGACAATAATGTTATGTATGTTAGCTGGGATGAGCCCGATACTTCAATAATTTGGGAGGTCTTCCTTGATTATAACGGAGTAACCATAGAAACGGATACTAATTTTTGTAGTTTTGAGAACGTTCCAACTACAATAGAAACTTTTTGTGTAATAATTAATAATCTGTGCACTAGTACTTTTGACTGTAATACTTCTTCAGTATGTCAAGTACCCGACCCTCCACCACCTTTTCAATGTCAATGTTTGAAAGCCGTTAATCCTCATGTAACAAATGTTCAACTAAACTCTGCCGAAA
The DNA here is from genome assembly GCA_002407855.1 of Bacteroidales bacterium UBA5371. Lineage (GTDB taxonomy): Bacteria > Bacteroidota > Bacteroidia > Bacteroidales > P3 > UBA10566. The sequence continues at coordinate 144,207 of DHPF01000012.1, read as the reverse complement.
TACATTGGAATCCTGCTACAGCCTCTCTTGGCTGGATTGTGGAGTATTGGGCAGAAGATTCAGAGCAAAAATACTATGATACTGTTACAACTAATTTCTGTGCCTTAACAAATCTTATCCCTGCAACTAATTATACTTGTTATATACATTCATTATGTGATAGCTTAGATTATCGTTGTGCAGTTAAATTAAGTTTCTTTACTTATTCAGATAATTGTTTTAATTTCTTAGATATAAGAGGTGCTAATTGTTCTGCCCAATACGGAACTTTTGAAGCCCCTTATGAAAATTCTGGAATAATAGACTATGGCCCTGCAAGTGCTACAAGCCGTCATACCATACATAAAAATCCCTTAGAGAAAGATATAAGAACAGGGGATTCGCTTTCAACCGTTCCTGAAGGAGAAATAGGGTCTGTTCGTTTGGGTAATTGGAATTATGGTGCAGAGTCAGAGAGTATAAACTACAATTACCTAATTGACACAACTAATTTTGACCTCCTTTTGCTCAAATATGCCATCGTTTTACAAACTCCTAACCATACTGTAAACGACCAACCTCGCTTCACGTTATCTATCATTGGGGAGAATGGAAGAATATTAGATGAAATTTGTGGCTATACTAATTTCTATGCAAATAACGAGTTGGGCTGGAATATTAATGAAGATGAAGGAGTAATATGGAAGGATTGGACAACAATGGGTGTAGATTTAACTTCATATCACGGACAAAATATAAGAATACGTCTTGCTACTTTCGATTGTGCTGAGGGAGGTCATTATGGATATGCCTACTTTACTTTAAGTTGTGCAAGTAAATATGATAGTAAGAGAGCTTGTGGAGCAGTAGATTCAGTAACATTTACAGCTCCTATTGGATTCTTTTACCAATGGTATAAAGAGAACGAACCAGATAATATAATTTCAACCGATAGAAAGTTGTCGGTATTAGTTAATAACTCTACTTTCTATTGCAAATGCACTTCTACAGAAAACCCTTACTGCATACTAATAATGAAATATGTTGCTGAAAGAAACTATCCTTTCTCTCAGTTCAATTATAATATTAACCTATGTAATAAAGAAGTAACTTTTTTCAATAGAAGCATTGTTTCTAACAACGATACTATACCTATTGGCAACAAGTATTGCGATGATACAAAATGGATATTCCATAATCAAGAGGAATCAACTCTTGATACCGTAACTTTCACTTATGATAGTATAGGGGTGTATCCTGTTATGCTTATTTCAAAATTGAATGAAGGGGTTTGTGCGGATACATTAATCCAAGATATAGTCATAACCAATTATTATTCCGATACTATTAGAGCCTTTATTTGTGAAGGCAAAGCATATACACAAAATGGTTTTAACGAAACAGAGCAGGGTATATACTCACAAAATATTATAACAGTAAATGGCTGTGATAGTTTGATTGTGTTGGACTTAAAGTTCTATTCATCAAGTAATGACACAATTTATGACACTATATGTAAGGGAGAAGTTTATGAGCAGCATGGATTTATTTGTCCTTTCCCTGGAACCTACACCAAACGTTATGAAACAGTCAATGGATGTGATAGTTTGATTACCCTATGTTTAACTCAGGTGCAAGCCTTTGATGATTACTCTATAATAGATAACAAACACATTATTGCAGAAGATTTTCCTGTGGTTATTGATGTTACTTGCGAAGGTTGTTATAATTATTATTGGAATACTGGCTCAACATCCCCTGTATTATATATTAATAGAACCGGTTCCTATTATGTTTTAATGTACACTCATTGTGGAACAATGAGTGATTCTGTTTTGGTTTCGGTTCCTGAAATCAATATCTATTTCCCTAATGCTTTCACTCCATTAAAAGATAATAATAATACATTCTTTCCTATTAGTATTGATATGCATAAAGTCTATATAGAGGCGTTTGAAATCTACAATCGTTGGGGAGAAAGAATTTACTTCTCAAAAACCACAGCTTGGGATGGAAAATACAAAGGAAAGGTTGTGGAAGATGGGGTCTATATATGGCGACTGCTATATAAAACCAAATACACCAACGACGAACTCTTCGAGAAGAAGGGACAATTAAATTTAATCAAATAGAATTTACTCTCCTCAATATTCAAATCCTAATTTATTATCTTTTGATTCTAATAAAATAGAATCAAGTTTCGTGAAATTAGAATCAAAAGATAATTTTCTTAAATCAAGATTTATTTTTTCTAAAACTAAATGTGAGGTATTGGTATTTCATATTATTTGTCTTTCTTCTAATAGAAAAAGATATAAATCTTTCATAATTACATTGCATTTGTCTTTCAGTTTTTTTTAAGTTATATTTGAAGTAAGTTTATTTTGAAAATCAAGAAAAACTTTCTATCTTTGCCAATTCTAAACGAAATTATTATTAACTAAAAAATAAAATTATTATGGCTATTTCAGGAATTATTCTTGTTGTTGTAGTGTGCCTCGTTGCACTCATTTTTTTCCTTTGGTTGGTTCCATTAAATTTATGGTTCCAATGTGTTTTGAATGGAGTGAAAATATCTCTTGTTCAATTAATCTTTATGCGTTGGAGAAAGGTTCCACCAACCATTATTGTAAATGCAATGATTAACTCAAAGAAAGCAGGATTGGATTTGAGTTCTGACCTTTTAGAAGCTCATTATCTTGCTGGCGGACACGTTCAAAGAGTTGTTAATGCACTTATTTCTGCTGACAAGGCAAACATTAATCTTGACTTCAAATCGGCTACAGCAATAGATTTGGCAGGTAGAGATGTGTTTGAGGCAGTTCAAATGTCGGTTAATCCAAAGGTTGTAGATACTCCATCAGTTGCAGCAGTTGCAAGCAATGGTATTCAATTGATTGTTAAGGCAAGGGTAACTGTTAGAGCAAATATTCGTCAATTGGTTGGGGGAGCAGGAGAGGAAACAATCTTAGCTCGTGTTGGTGAAGGTATTGTAACTTCAATTGGGTCGGCAGCTTCTCACGCTTTTGTATTAGAAAATCCTGATTCTATTTCTAAACTTGTTCTTTCAAAGGGATTAGACACTGGAACAGCCTTTGAAATACTTTCGATTGACATTGCAGATATTGATGTAGGGAAAAATATAGGTGCCCAATTGCAGATGGATCAAGCCGAAGCCGATAAGAATATTGCACAAGCAAAGGCAGAAGAAAGAAGAGCTATGGCAATTGCTGTTGAACAAGAAATGAAGGCTAAGGCACAAGAAGCAAGAGCTAAGGTAATTGAAGCAGAAGCAGAGGTGCCTTTGGCAATGGCAGAGGCGTTCCGTAGTGGTAATCTTGGAATTATGGACTATTATAAGATGAAGAACATTATGGCTGATACTGATATGAGGGAAAGTATATCAAAGCCAGCAAATGTAAAAAACGATAATACTGCAATTAAGAAATAGGTATTAGCTTAATTTATTTTTAGAGTTTAAATATTATTTTTGAAGGAAAAGAGGTGAAATGTTTTATCCTGCTATTCTTTAAATTAATGTTTAAACTCTAAATTTTTAATCAAATTACTTGGGTGAATTCATCAGAAAAGAATATAATAATAAAAGGGGCGAGGGTAAATAATTTAAAGAATATTGATGTAAGTATTCCTCAAAATAAACTTGTTGTAATAACGGGGCTCTCTGGTTCAGGAAAGACATCACTTGCTTTTGATACATTATTTGCAGAAGGACAAAGACGTTATGTGGAAAGTCTTTCCTCTTATGCACGTCAATTCTTGGGTAGGATGAATAAGCCAGAGGTTGATTCAATAGTAGGAATATCACCTGCCATTGCCGTAGAGCAAAAGTCATCAAATAGAAACCCACGCTCAACAGTTGGAACAATTACTGAAATATATGAATACATTAAATTGCTTTATGCGAGAATAGGACGTACATTTTCTCCTATTTCAGGCCAGGAGGTAACTCGTGATTCGGTTACTAATGTTGTGGATAAGCTTTTGTCATTTGAGCAAGGAGAAAGAGTAATGATTCTATGCCCAATCAAGCTTAAAGAAAACGAAACCTATACAATGCGTTTTGAACTCTTAATACAGTTGGGTTATGTTAGAGTTATGATTGATGATGAAATTCATAGAATAGAAGATGTTTTAGATAAAGAGATTTCAAAAAGTTTAAAGGTAAGAATATTAGTAGATAGGATAAGTATAGAACATAATTCGGAAGATGTTTATTTACGTTTGTCCGATAGTGTACATACAGCTTTTTATGAAGGAGAGGGGGATTGTATTGTGATTAAAGGGAATGAAACCTTTTCTTTTTCTAACCGCTTTGAAAGAGATGGAATAGAATTTACAAAACCTTCAGAGAACTTCTTTGCTTTCAATAATCCTTATGGGGCTTGTCCTAATTGCAGTGGTTCTGGAATGATTGAGGGAATTTCAGAAGACTTAGTTATTACTCAACCTAATCTATCAGTTTACGAAGGAGTAGTAAATTGTTGGAGAGGTGAAATAATGAAGAAGTTTAAAGAAGAGTTTATTTCAAAGGCAGTAGATTTCCCCATACATCGTCCTTATAATAAACTTTCACAAAAAGATAAGGATTTTCTTTGGCAAGGAAACGATGATATTATAGGTATTAATCGTTTTTTTGAAATGCTTGTAAAAGAAAGTTATAAGATACAATTTAGGGTTATGCTTTCACGCTATCGTGGCAGAACAACTTGTCCCGATTGTAAAGGAACAAGATTGAGAAAAGATGCAGGCTATGTGAAGATAAATGAAAAGTCTATTATTGATTTATCACTTATGCCTATTGATGATTTAATAGAGTTCTTTCAAAATATAAAACTCAACGATTACGAACTGCAAGTTACAGAACGATTAATTAGGGAGATTAATCAACGTCTTGGATATATGCACGATGTTGGCTTAGGCTATCTAACTCTTAATCGTCAAAGCTCCACGCTTTCAGGAGGAGAGAGTCAAAGGATAACTCTTGCCACTTCATTAGGAAGTCCACTTGTGGGTTCAATGTATATTTTAGATGAGCCTTCTATTGGGCTTCATGCACAAGATACTCAGAATTTAATTAAAGTACTTTTAAAACTTAGAGATGCAGGAAACACTGTTATTGTTGTAGAACATGATCAAGAGATAATTAAGGCAGCAGACTATATTATTGATATAGGTCCATTAGCAGGACTAAACGGAGGAGAGGTAGTTTTTGAAGGAACCTATAAGAATTTACTTAAAAGCAAAGACTCTTTAACTGCCAAATATCTTAACCAAGAACTATCTATTGCTTTGCCTGAAAGAAGACGAAAATGGAAAGAATCAATTATTATTGAGCATTGCAATGAACATAATCTTAAAGATGTAACTCTTCAAGTGCCATTAAAAGCTCTTACTGTTGTGTGTGGAGTTAGTGGTTCTGGCAAAACAACTCTTATAAAGAATGTTTTCTATAATTCTATTCTTATGCAATTAGGTGAAGTTGTAGAGAATGTTCCTAAGGCTGCTCAACCACAAGGCTCTCTTTCTTTGATAAAAACAATACAATTAATAGATCAAAATCCAATTGGACGTTCTACTCGTTCTAATCCTGCAACCTATCTTGGAGCCTTTGATGATATTAGAACTCTTTTCTCACAACAAACCTTAGCCATAAAACGCCGATTAAAAGCAGGCTACTTCTCTTTTAATGTTGAAGGAGGACGATGTGAAGAATGTAAAGGAGAAGGAATTATAACCGTACCTATGCAATTTATGGCTGATGTTTTATTACCTTGTCATGTATGTAACTCAACTCGCTATAAGGAAGAAGCCTTAGAAATCTTATATAGGGGTAAAAATATTGCTGAAATATTATCCCTAACCATAGAACAAGCAGTAGAGTTTTTTACTCAGGATAAAGAAAACACACTTTCTTCAAAAATTGTTTCTAAATTACAACCTTTAATTCAAGTTGGTTTAGGTTATTTACAATTAGGGCAAAACTCTACTTCAATAAGTGGAGGAGAGGCTCAAAGAATAAAATTAGCATATTATCTAATTAAAGGCTCAAATGATAAACCTACAATATTTATTTTTGATGAGCCTTCAACAGGACTTCATTTTCATGATATAAATAAGCTAAACATTGCCCTGCAAGAATTAGTTAATATTGGGCATACTGTTATTATTATAGAACATCATGCAGATATAATTAAGATAGCTGATTGGGTTATAGAGTTAGGAAAAGGCGGAGGGAAAAATGGAGGAGAGATTACTTTTAAAGGAACTCCTGAAGAATTGCTAAAAGACAATACAACTCAGACAGGAAGATATATTGCGGATAAATTAAAGATAAGTTAAAGATGAAAGAAGATAAGAAACAGGTAGGTGAGTTGTTTGATAGCATATCTTTGAAATATGACTTCTTAAATCACTTTCTTTCATTCAATATTGATAAAAAGTGGAGGAAAAAAGCAGTAAAGGTGCTTTCTTCCAAAAAAGAGAAGCTATTAGATGTTGCAACCGGAACATGCGATTTAGCAATAGAAGTATTAAGGCAAGGAAAGGCTGAACAAATTGTAGGAGTAGATTTATCGAAAGGAATGTTAGAAAAAGGGCAGGAAAAGATAAATAAATTAAATCTTAATCGTAATATAACCCTATTAAAAGAGGATTGCCAGAATTTAAGCTTTGAGGATAATAGTTTTGATTCTGCTATGGTAGGTTTTGGAGTAAGAAATTTTAATGACTTAGATAAAGGTTTGAAAGAGATTTTTAGAGTTTTGAAACCAAAAGGAGAGTTCGTTGTTTTGGAGTTTTCAAAGCCTAAATACAAGATTATATTATATTTTTACAATATCTACCTAAATAAACTCTTGCCTTTGATTGGTAGATTATTTTCAAAACATATTTATGCTTACACTTATTTACCCAATACCATAAAAGAATTTATTTATGGGCAAGAATTCATTGACAAGCTCAAAGAAATAGGATTTGAAAATGCAACTACAAAAGAATTAACCTTTGGTGTAGCCACCATTTATAAATCAATAAAACCTTAATTTATGAGAAAAATACTATTTATTTTCTTTAACCTTATACTTATTAATACATTTGCTCAAAAGGATAATACAACAATTCCAATAGAGCTTTTAATAGGTCATAGAAGAACAAATTTCCAATTAAATGTTAATAGATCCATATATAAAAATATTAGATTTATAAGTATGACATCAGCTTCGGCTGACTACAAAAATACCAAGGAAGAGTCTGATTTAATAATGAATAATGCTGTTACTTATCAATTCTACAAGAATTTCAACTTTGGTCTTGGCGTTCAATACCATTATTTTAAGGGATTTATACCTGAGCTTTCTGCTTCTGCAATTTATGCCAACCAAACCTGGACTCTACTTCTTAATCCTTATTTTCAATTATTGCCAACCATAAATTTAGAGACTGTTGCTATGATTGAGTTTAAACCTCTTTTAACTCAAAGCATGCGACTTTATACTCAAATTCAAGGATTGTATAATCACAATTTTACTAATAAGAATCACGAAAGAAGTTTTTACAATTTCCGTTTGGGACTAAAAATAAACAAAATTACCTTTGGAGCAGGTGCACGTCTTGATTACTATGGTGCAAAGAAGTTAAACAAAGAAAATTACGGAGCCTTTTTCAAATATGATTTTTAAAAACCATTAATCAATTAGCATTAATCATTAACCATTAAGAATATGAATTCAATTTTTATAGTTATACCTGTACTCATCTTTTTGATGTTTTGCATAGGGTTAGAGTTGAAACTCTCCAATTTTAAACTAATTTTAAAACAACCTCTCTCAATAATAATTGGTTCTTTGGCACAATTAGTTTTACACCCTTTGATTGCATGGATAATACTTAGCTTTGTGGATATTCCAAACGAATTTAAAATAGGTATTATCATTATTGCATCATGCCCTGGTGGAGCTTCTTCCAATGCCTTTTCCTTTTTAGCAAAAGGAGATGTTGCTCTTTCCGTTGTTTTAACCTCTTTAACAAGCATTTTATCAATCTTCACAATTCCAATCATAGTTTCTTCGTATATTTATTTTGAAATAGGGGATACCCTTACTTTTCACCTACCATTTTTTAAGCTATTAATTCAAAATGTTATTTTCCTCTTAGTTCCAATCATTATTGGAATGGTATTAAATAAGCATAGCGAAAGTTTTGTAAAGAAAATATCTTTCCTAACTAAGAAACTACCTATTTATTTATTGCTAATATTAATAACGGTTTTCTTTATTGAGAATAGAAAAGTGATTATTGACAATTTTAGTGAGCTTTCGCTTCTTGTTTTAATTCTTGTTGTTTTGGTTATGATAACAAGTGATTTGATTTCACGAGCTTTGAGAATTAAGCTTGAGCAAAGAAAAACAATAATTATTGGAGTTGGGATAAAGAATGCTGCACAAGCCATTCTTATTGCAACAAGTCCTTTTATTCTATATAATCCAAAAATAGGGATTCCTGCTGTTTTATATGCTCTTATTATGAATATTGTTGTGCTGACTTATGTCGGTTTAAATATAAAAAGGAAAAAAACAAAATGAGTAAAGTTCTAATTTGGGTCAAAATAACAAGACCACACACACTTTTTGCAAGCCTTTCCCCAATTTTAATAGGACTGATTGTAGCCTCTAAAAGCGTAGAGTTGAATTGGATAATAGCCTTGGCAACCTTGGTTTGCGGAGTTTCACTTCAAGTTTTATCCAATATAATAAATGACTATTATGACTTCAAAAAAGGATTGGACAAGCAGGGAAGAGTAGGTTTTAAGAGAGCTTTGGCAGAGGGAGAAGTTACAGTAAAACAAATGCAGATGGCTATTGGATTAAATTTATTGATTTCAATTTTAATAGGTTTGTATTTAGTATATGTCGGAGGAATAATAATATTACTAATTGGTGTTTTTTCAATATTTTTTGCTTGGCTCTACACCGCAACCAGCAAATCTTTAAGTTATTTGGGTATTGCTGATATATTTTGTTTTTTGTTCTATGGTCCAATTGCAACACTTGGAACTACGTTCCTTCAAACTAAGGAATTTAGTCAAGAGAGTATGTTTTTGGGCTTTGTGTGTGGAGCACTGGCAACCTGTGTTTTGACTGTAAATAATATAAGAGATATGGAAAATGACAAACTCCTCAATAAAAAGAGTTTTGTTGTGAGATTCGGTAAAAGAGCAGGGGAGTTGGAGTATCTTTTCTTTATTGTACTTACTCTTATCTTTACTTTGATAGTAAATTCTTTATCTTTCTCAAATCTTATTTTTATTTTTGGATTAATACTTTTTATTCAACTCTTAAAAACTCAAGGTGTAGCATATAATAAAATGCTTATAAAAACCGGGCTTTTGAATATAGTATTCGTGATTTTAGTTCTTATTGATTATTTGATAAAATAAAACCCTATGAAACCTATAATTATATATTTAATAATAATAAATATTATTGCCGTATTAGTTTTTGCAGTCGATAAGGCTAAGGCTAAAAATCAAAAACAAAGAGTTCCAGAAAAAATACTTCATCTTTTAGAACTCTTAGGGGGAGTCTTTGGAATACTCATAACGATGTATGTTATTCATCATAAGTCTTCGAAATGGCAATACTATATTATAACTTACATAATACTAATTGCTTGGATATTGTCTTTGCAATATTTTAAAGTTTCTTTATTTTAATAAAAGAAATGCTTAATCTTGTAAATCCAAAGTTTAGTTTTAAATTTGCAGAGTTAAAAGTCGTTCAAATGAAGAATATAAAGATAGCTATTTCAGGTGATTTGGGAAGTGGTAAAAGTGTTTTAAGTAAGCAATTAAAAGCAGAACTTGGCTTTGAGGTTATTTCCATAGGAGTAATTCAAAGAGAATTGGCTTGGCAATATGGAATGGATGCTTTGGAGTTTAATAAGTTTATGGAAACTCACCCAGAGATAGACCAGAAATGCGACCAAATGGTTGTAGATTATGGTAAACAGGAAGGAGGATTAATACTTGATTCTCGCCTTGCTTGGTATTTTATTCCACATTCTTTTAAGGTGCATTTAAGAGTTGATAATAATATTGCTGCTAAAAGAATTTTTGAAGATATAATTAGAAAGAATGAAAAGTATATCTCAATTGAAGATGCTGCTCAAAAGCTTTTGGCTCGAAAAGAAAGTGAACGACATCGCTATAAAACTCTTTACGGAGTAGATGTTGAAGATTTATCAAATTACGATTGCGTTATAGATACTTCCAATTTTACTCCTGAGCAAATATTTCAAAAAGTATTTTCTGCCTATAAAGATTGGTTAAAAAACAAATAATCAAATAATATACTAACTCTTTAATCTAATTTATTGAAACTTGATTCCAATAAATTGTCTTTTGATTCTAATAAAATGAATCTTGATTTCATTTTTCTGAAATCAAGATTCATTTTTATGGAATTTTATTCAGTCAGAATTAAAGACCAACTTTTTTATTTTTTCTCAACTATTTTAAACTTAAATAAGGATTAGGGTAATTAAAATACAAAATTACACTTCAATTGATTTATTATGCTTATCTTTGAAAATTGATATTCTTTTTCTGAAAAGAACTAATAATTATAGAAAATTTTGATTAATGATATGTTAGTTATTGAAAATTGTATTGTAAGTGAGGATATAAAAGAGGTGAAATTTTGTTGCAATTTACAAAAATGCAAGGGAGCGTGTTGTGTTGAGGGTGATGCTGGTGCACCTTTGGAGAAAAGTGAAGTTAAGTTGTTGAAAAAGTTGATGCCTAAAATAAAGCCTTTCCTTAATGAAAAAGGCCTCAAAGAAATAGAAAAACATGGTATTTCGGATATTGATGTTACAGGGCAATTATGCACAAGAATTATAAATGGAAAGGATTGTGTTTTCTTGATTTATGAAGATGGTATAGCTAAATGTGCTATTGAGAAAGCTTTTGAAAAAGGTAAAATAGATTTTCAAAAACCTATTTCTTGCCATCTTTATCCTATTAGGGTGCAAGATTATAGTGAGTTTATAGCTTTAAATTATCACTCTTGGGATGTTTGTAAGTGTGCACTTGAAGAAGGTAAAGAAAAGAATATTCCATTATATGTTATGCTCAAAGAGCCTTTGATTAGACGCTTTGGAGATAAGTGGTATAGGGAATTAATTATGCAAATAGAGGGTGAATAACTTTTTTTAACCAAAGTCTTTTAGTAACTTTGCAATTCTTATTTACGGCGAAAAGAATCGCTAATTAATTGATATATGATAAAAGAAAAATTTTTTAAAGGTAAAATACTTGCTGTTTTATCGGGCGGTGGTGATACTTCTGCCATAAATGCGAGCATTGATTCCATTCGTAATCGTGCTTCAATGTTGGGTTACAGGGTTTATGGCATACGTCAGGGCTGGAAAGGTTTATTAGGTGATGGTGATGTTGTGGATTTAACAGACCAGCCTTATGATGGATATTATGGAGGTTCAGCTTTGCGTTCTTCTCGTACCAATCCTTTTTCAAGCAAACCTAATTCTGAGGATAGGGTTTCTCAAATCCTTAGAAACATAAAAAGATATAAAATAGATGTTTTAGTAACCATTGGAGGAGATGATACTAATGGGGCAGCAAAACGCTTGTACGAATTGGAGGGTATTCCTGTTATTGGATTTCCTAAAACAATTGACAACGATTTACGCACACATACTTTCCATAATTTTGAAGGCAAGGATATAGAATCTGTTATTTGCCCGGGGTTTCCTTCGGCTGCAAGTAGGATAGAGCAATTTGCTTCTATCTTAAAAACAAATGCAGAGAGTCATTCCAGAGTTATGGTTATGGAGGTTATGGGGCGTGATGCTGGTTGGCTTACTGGTGCAGGAACTTTTGGAGGGGCTTCCATTGCTCTTGTGCCTGAGATTCCAATAACCAAAGAAAGAAAGGAAGCATTCTTTGAAACAGTTATGGAAAAGTATAAAATAAACGATACATTGATAATTGCAGTTTCGGAAGGTGTGAAGTGGTATAATGATGATACCAAAAAGACAGAAATGGTTTATGCTTCATTGGAAAAGGATGAGTATGGACATGCTCGTTTAGGAGGAGTTGCAGGAGAGATTGCAAATGAAATTAATAAAAAGCTAAAAATTCAAACTCGTTCTCAAGTAACAGGATATTATCCTCGTGGAGGAAGATGCTATGAGTATGATAGGAGATTGGTAACTGCTTTGGCCGATAAGGTTGCTGACCTTTTGCTTAGAAAGGATTATGGACAAATGCCTGTGATGTCAAAGATTTGTCAAATTGAAGAGGTGGAAGAATACAATTGTTCTTCGGTTGATATGTCTTCAATTGGTAATTTGCCTTTGCCAATTGAATACTACGATGAAAAAACCTTTACTTTCACTCCGGCATATAATGATTTCCTTACCAAAATTATAGGGAAGCCAATCAATCCTCATTTCTTCTACGATTTTCCTAAGATATTACCTAATGATTTATAAATAAAGTTTTAATTTAATACCAATTGATCATGAATAATAGTTTATCAAGCGAAGAGATAAAGTTCTTACAGCAACTTTCAAAGCAGTTTCCAACAGTTCAAGCTGCAAGCACCGAAATCATTAACTTGGAAGCAATAAAACTTCTTCCAAAAGGAACAGAGCATTATATTACAGATATTCATGGAGAGTTTGACACATTTAATCATATTCTCTCTAATGCTTCAGGTTCTTTAAGACGAAAGATGGATGATGTTTTTGGAGATACAATAAGTTCTGATGATAAGAAGCAACTTGCAACTATTATTTATTATCCTTCTGAAAAACTCAGTCTTTTAGCAACTCAGGGTAAAATAAATGATAACTGGTATGCAATTACTCTTAATAGGCTTGTTAAGATTGCAAGAGAGGTGTCAAATAAATATACTCGCTCCAAGGTTCGTAAGGCAATGCCTCAGGAATATGCTTTTATTATTGATGAGTTATTAAATGAAGCAAGTGTTGATAAGAGAAGTTACTATGCAAGTATTATTCGTAGCATTATTGAATTAAAGAGGGCAAATTATTTTATTGAGTCAATAAGTCTTTTTATTAAAAGGATGCTGATAGATCGTTTACATGTTATTGGAGATATTTACGATAGAGGACCTCAAGCTGTTGATGTTGTTGAATTAATGAAGAAACATCACTCCTTAGATATTCAATGGGGAAATCACGATATTATTTGGATGGGAGCAGCTTGTGGAAACAAATTGGATATTGCTGAAGTTATTCGTTTGACTGCTCGTTATGGTAGTTTGGATACTATAGAAGATGATTATGGAATCAATGTAATGTCGCTTGTAACCTTTGCTTTGGCACATTATGAGAATGATCCAGCAGTACCTTTTATTCCAAAGGGGACAAAGCCTGAAAACTACAAAGATGCCAATGTGCGTTTGATGACACTAATTCATAAAGCAATTGCAGTAATTACTTTTAAATTAGAAGGGCAACTTATCAAACGTAATCCAAACTTTAATATGGAGCATCGTTTGCTTTTAGACAAGATTAATTATGAAACAGGCACTATTGTCGTTGAAGGAGAAACATATCAGCTTACCGACTATTTTTATCCAACAATTGACCCTAAAGACCCTTATAAGCTAACTCCTGAGGAGGAATATGTGATGGATAAACTCCAATACTCATTCCTCAATTCCTATAAAATGCAAGACCATATTGCTTTCTTATTTGCAAAAGGCAGTATTTACTCTGTGTATAATAATATACTAATGCTTCATGGTTGTATTCCTATGAAAAATGAGACAGAGTTTAGAGAATTTAATCATAAAGGGAAAATGATTAAGGGAAAAGAATTATGCGACACTTTGGAACTAACCATAAGAAATGTATGGCAAAACAGATTTTTAAAGAATAAGAAAGATAATGACGGAGATTATTTTTGGTATCTTTGGTGTGGGGCATGCTCTCCAATTTTTGGAAAACACAGAATGGCAACATTTGAAAGGTATGTTATAGATGATAAAGTGCCTCAGAAGGAAATTCTTGACCCTTACTTCACTTATAGAAATGAAGAGAAGTTCTGCGAAATGATATTAAAGGAGTTTGGATTGGATAATAAAGAAGCAAGAATTGTTAATGGACATATTCCTGTTAAAGTAAAGAAAGGGGAAAGCCCAATATTAGCTCATGGAAGGCTACTTGTTATTGATGGAGGTATGTCAAAGGCTTATCAAAAGGAAACAGGTATAGGAGGTTATACTCTAATTTATAGTTCAAAAAGAATGTTCTTAGTTGAACACGAACCTTTTTCTTCTCGTCAAGAGGCGATAGAGAATGAATCAGATATTATTTCTAAAAACTACCCAATTGAGCAACGAACAAGCCCAATATTAGTAAAAGATACAGATATAGGGAAAGAGCTTCAGAATCAAATTGATGATTTAAAGAAATTAATCTTAGCTTTTAATGGCGGATTAATAAAAGAGAATGTAAAATAAAGTATCTACTTCAAATTAAATTTCATTGAAACTCCAAACAGTGAAGAGTTATATGATGGAATACAATAAGGAGTGAGTTGCATGGAAAGGTTAGGGGAGATGTCATAGGTAAAAAGATGCCCGTAAACAAAAGCATCTACAATATTTAATGCATAAACAACTATACCTCCAATTATACTTAATTCAAAATTCTTCTGATAGGCGTAGTAAAGATTATAAATACTTTCGTCAGGAAAGTTAGAATACTCTGGATTTCTCCCTTGTTGAGTTTCATTTATTCTTAACTGATATTCTTTTTTAAACTTCTGAGCTCCTTGATAATTTGTAACAGCCAAATAAGTTACAGCTCCACCCGCCACATAAATAATAGGAATCTTCCATGCTTGTTTATTATAAACTTGTCCTAAGCCAGGAAGAACTGCTGAATAAAGTAAAGCCTTAGTTGGAGAGTGTTTGATTGGCTTTATTGCAATATTAGTAGTGTTCTCTATTAATGTGTCATGAGTTATAACTTGACTCTGACCATAGAACCCAAAGCTAAGAAAGAATACTAATAGTATAAGAATACGAAATATCATTATTTACTTACCTTCAATAATAGAAATAATTCTTTGAAAGTCTTTATCGTTTGAAAAAGGTATGCTAATTATTCCTTTACCTCTTTGAGAGCGTTTAATTTCTATTGTGGTAGATAGTTTTTTAGAAAGATTAGATTTAAATTCTAAGTGTTCTATTGGGAGTTTTTGTTGCTTTATCGTTTTGGTTGTTTTCTTAGTTTTAGGAGCTTTAAGAGCAGATACCATTTCTTCAATTTGACGCACAGATAATCCCCTCTCAATTATCTTTTTCATAAAAGAAAGTTGCTCTGCTTCCGATGGCAGATTGATTAATGCTCTTGCATGTCCCATAGATATTTTATCCTCTTGAAGAGCTATTTGAATGGCAGCAGGTAGTTTTAATAGGCGTAAATAATTAGTAATAACTGAACGAGTCTTTCCTATCTTCTGGCTCATTTGTTCTTGTGTAAGATTAAAACTTTCAATTAGTGCTGAAAGAGAAAGAGCTATTTCAATGGCGTTTAGATTATCCCTTTGAATATTCTCAACTAATGCCATTTCCATCATTTCTGTTTGAGTTGCAATACGAATATATGCTGGAATTTCTTTTAGACCTGCTTTTTTTGATGCCCTTAGGCGTCTTTCTCCTGCAATTAATATATATTTATTGTCTTCTCCCTTAGTTACGGTTATAGGAACAATTACACCTTGCTCTTTAATAGACTGAGTAAGTTCTTCTAATGATTTGTCATCAAATTCTTTTCGTGGCTGGTGAGGGTTATTCTCTATAAGGGAAAGAGGGATAAAGGCAATGGATGCTGCAATTGAACTATTATAATCTATTTCAGGATTTGATGTTTCCATACTTTGCAGTAACGCTCCTAATCCTCTGCCTAATACATTTTTCTTTGCTGCCATATATGGTTAATTTTCTTTTATTCTTTATTTATTCTTTTGAATTATCTCTTGAGCTAAATTAATATAATTCACACTTCCTGTACTTGAAGCATCATACATAATTGCCGATTGTCCATAGCTTGGAGCCTCTGCAAGCTTAGTGTTATTGTAAATTAAAGTATTAAACACCATTTGTTTGAAATGATTTCTTACATCTTCAACAACTTGACGAGCTAAGCGAAGGCGAGAATCAAACATTGTAAGAACAATGCCTTCTATTTCAAGTTTGGTATTTAGACGTGTTTGAACAATTCTAATGGTATTAAGTAACTTACCCAAGCCTTCAAGTGCAAAATACTGACATTGCACAGGAATTAAAACAGAATCTGCTGCGGTAAGAGCATTAATTGTTACCAACCCAAGCGAAGGCGAACAATCTATAATAATATAGTCATACTCATCTTGGAATTGGTCAGTTATTGCCTTTAATTTAAACTCTCTTTTCTCAAGTTTTGTAAGTTCTACTTCGGCTCCAACTAAATCAATTCTGGCAGGTAAAACATCGAGGTTAGGGGTTGAACTTTCTTGAATGGCTTGCTTAGGGTCAAAACCATCTATCAAACATTCATAAATACTAATTTTTACATCCTCAGGCATAATTCCTAAACCCGAAGACGCATTTGCTTGCGGGTCAGCATCAATTAAAAGAGTCTTCTTTTCCATTATTGCCAAGGCCGCACTAAGATTTATTGCAGTAGTAGTTTTTCCAACGCCACCTTTTTGATTAGCTATTGCAATGATTTTACCCATACTTATTTATTTGTAAACTAAAAAGAATCTGTACTTAATGATTGAAAGATTCTTTTATTCTTTAATTTCAAAGCTAAAATCATCTAAACTACTTGAATCAAAAGAGGTTTCTTCTGCTACTTCATCTTCAAAAATAGGCTCAACACCTGTTTCAATGAAATTGATAACTCCTTGGAGTGCCTTTAAAAACTTATCATGATCTTCTTTATATAAGAAAATCTTGTGTTTTTCATAAGTAAATGAACCATCTTCATTATTAAATTTACGCTTACTTTCGGTAATAGTTAAATACCTTTCCCCCATTTTAGTCTCTTTTACATCAAAGAAATACGTTCTCTTACCTGCCTTAACTGCCTTTGAAAAGACTTCATCTCTATCTCTTGTTGGTTCCATTCTAAATTTAGTTGTTATTATTAATAATTTGAATGGCAAAAATAAAGAATTTATTCAATATAATTGCCATTAAACATATATTTTTATTGATTATCCTTTCTTATGACTTGATATTTACTCTACTTTAAATATTCCCTTTCTCCAAAAATCAAACTCCCAATTCTGACCATTGTTGTTCCTTCCTCAATTGCTATATCATAATCTAAGCTCATACCCATTGAGATTTCAGAAAAATAATCTTTGTCTTTAAAAAAACTTTCTTTAAGAGATAGAAATATTGTTTTAAGGCTTTTAAACTCTTTACGAGTTTGCTCTCTCTCATCAGTAATGGAGCCAATGCCCATAAGACCACAAATTCTTATATTTTGTAGTTGCAAAAATTCCTCTGAGTTTAATAATCCAACAGCTTCATATTCTTGCATTCCAAATTTTGTTTCTTCATTTGCAATATCAATCTGCAAAAGACAATCTATAACTCTATTGTTTTTAAGAGCTTCTTTATTTATTTCTTTTAAGAGCTTTAAACTATCAACGCTATGAATCATAGACACAAAGGGAGCAATATATTTAACTTTATTTGTTTGCAGATGTCCAATCATATGCCAGATAATATCTTTTGGGAGTTGGTCGTACTTTTCTTTTAACTCCTGAGCCTTATTCTCACCAAAGATTCTATGACCTAAATCATAAACTTCCTGTATTATTTCCTTAGGATGAGTTTTGGAAACAGCAATAAGCTTCACATTAGTTGGAATTTCTTCCATTATACTTTTCAAGTTTTCAGATATGCTCATGGTTTGATTATTTTATGCAAAGTTATAATTATTTTTGCACCTAATCAACCAAAACATTAACATTTAAAATTAAAACTTGATTCTAATTTATTGAAACTTGATTCTAATTTATTGAAACTTGATTCTAATAAAATGAAATCAAAAGCTATTTAATCTACAATAAGTAAAGTTAATTTGCTTCAGTATTATTTTTCTGTAATAATAAGAGCTTGTGCTTAGAACTAAATAAAAAAGAATTATCTTTGCAATTGCAAAACAATCCTTGTTCTATCGCTGGTAGAAATTTTCTACAAGAGGAAAGTCCGGGCAACATAGAGCACCATACTACCTAACGGGTAGGCAATAAATATTTATTGACAGCAAGTGCCACAGAAAATAACCGCCTTTTTATAAGGTAAGGGTGAAAATGTGAGGTAAGAGCTCACACAGGAGTATAGAGATATGTTCTTGGGGTAAACCTTATGGGTTGAAAGACCAAATATATTAGCCTTAGAGTTGCTCGCTCGGTTTGGCTAAGGGGTAGGTCGTTTGAGGCTTATTGTGAAGTAAGTCCTAGATTAATGATAGAAGCCTTTTTTAAAAGGAACAGAACCCGGCTTATAGAGGATTGTTTTGTTTTTTTTCAAAGAAAAGTAAACAGAAAACGTATTTTTAGTGTTATAGGTTATAGAAATGGACTTGGAAGATATAATTGAAGGCTGCAAAAAACAAAATCCAAAAGCTCAAAAAGCATTATACGATATGTTTTCTCGGAAACTTTTTGGAGTTTGTTTGAGGTATTGCAAATCAAGAGAAGATGCACAAGATGTTTTTCAAGAAGCTTTTGTAAAGGTCTTTAATAGTTTAGATAAGTATAGAGGAATTGGCTCGTTGGAATCTTGGATGAGAAAGGTTTTTATTAATCATTCGCTTAATCATTATCGTTATGATAAGTTTTTAAATAGTGTTTGTGCTGATGATATAAATATTGCTTACGAAGATAAAGAGCTTGAAAATATGATAGATGAGTATTCTAATAAAAAGATTTTAGAAGCCATTCAGAAACTTCCAAACAAACAAAGAATAATCTTCAATATGGTGGAAGTGGAAGAGATGTCGTATGAAGAGGTTTCAGATGTGTTAAATATATCGCAAGGATGTATTAGAGCACATAACTTTAAAGCCAAAAAGAAACTTAAAACTCTATTAAAGGAATTTGATAAACAATAATTAGTTATTAAAACCAAAGAAAATAAATATTATGTCAGATAAATTATATAATAAATTTAAGGATTTTGAACAAGAACCTCCTAAGGATGCTTGGGGAAATATTCAATCGCAACTTACTAAACCTAAGTTTAATTGGCTTGTTTACTCAACCATTACAGGAGCTGTTTTGTTGTTGGTAGGAATAGGCGTTTTGGTATTTTCACCTTCCAAATATAATATAAAGAATTCTCCAAAAGTAACCAAACAAATAACCTCTAATAATTCAAATAATCCATCTTATTCTATTTCTCAAACAAATGAAACAAAGGGTAATAATCTTGTTAAATCAAATAATTCTTCACACTCTGAAATAGGTACCAATAATAATGCAATTGAGGTTAAGGAAGTGGAAGTTTCAAAGAATAATATGCAATTGAAAGCTCCTGATATTTCAACTAAAAACATTGTAAACAAGGTTAATGTTAATCCTACGCCGGCTTTATCTTCACCAAAAACACAAGAACCTTCTTCTGTTCAAAATAACATAGTTCAATCTAAAAAAATAAGTATTGAAGACACAATACCAACAACAAGATTATTTATTCCAAATGCTTTTACTCCAACTCAAAACACAAATAACGTTTTTAAACCAGCCTATACTGACTTAATAAGTTTTGAAATGCTTATATTTAATCGCTTAGGTGTTAATATCTTTTCTTCTAAGGATATTAATAAGGGTTGGGATGGCTATCACAAAGGAAGATTATGCGATCAGGGAGTTTACGTTTATATAATTAAATTTAAAAATTCCACTGGAGAGAATATTCAAAAAGGAACCGTAACTCTAATAAGATAAGGTAATTTTCTAATCATATTTTCTGCTCAAATATCCTCGTAAATTAGCGTATATTAAAGCTAATAATAATTGAATATATGATAATTTGGAGATAAAAGGATTAAGGTTGTTTCAATTTTTCTCAACTCTTATTTGAAAAAGTTGGTCATTAATTTTCATTTAATACTATCTTAATTTTCTAACTCTTAGATTCAAGAAAATGAATCTTTATTTTAATAAATTGTCTTTTGATTTCATTTTGCCGAATCTTTAATTCAATAAAATCAATAAATATTAGTTTGATTACTTAATAACTATAATTATTATCAACGCAAATATAATTAATACTTATTGGGTAAGTCTCAATATAAAATTAGGTTACCATTTTATATTAATAAGAACATTATTATTTTGTGTAAAACTTGTTAGTATCTACTTTTCTTTTATGCTTTTTTAATGCTTTTTTTGTCTAATTTTGCAACGTAAAAAAGTAAAATAATTTAATACTTATGGCTACAATTGCAGAATTAGAAAATATTGCTTGGCAAATTAGAAGAGATATAATTAGAATGGTAAACGGTGCTTCATCAGGGCACCCTGGTGGGTCTTTGGGTTGTGCGGATTTAATGACTGCTTTATATTTTGAAGTTTTGGATTTAGAACCAAAAAACTTTACAATGGAAGGTGTGGGAGAGGATATGTTCTTCCTTTCTAACGGACATATATCTCCTGTTTGGTATAGCGTTTTGGCAAGAAGAGGATTTTTTCCAATTAAAGAGCTATCAACTTTCAGAGTTTTAGGCTCTGCTCTACAAGGACACCCAACTCCAAAATATAGTTTACCAGGTGTTAGAGTGGCTTCTGGTTCTTTGGGTCAAGGTCTTTCAGTAAGCATTGGGGCATCTTTGGGTAAGAAACTAAATGGTTGTAATCATTTGGTTTATACTCTTTGTGGCGATGGTGAATTGCAGGAAGGGCAGATATGGGAAGCAATTATGTTTGCAGGCTCTAATAAGATTGATAATTTGATTACAATTATTGATAGGAATAATGCTCAGATTGATGGTGAGGTTGATAATGTTTGTTCTTTAAGTAATCTTAAAGCAAAGTTCTTAGCTTTTGATTGGGATGTTGTGCAGATGGAAGGAAACGATATGAAAGATTGTATAAGAGGATTAAAGGAAGCTAAGCAATTGACAGGAAAAGGTAAGCCTGTTGCCATAATTATGAATACTTTAATGGGGTATGGGGTAGATTTTATGCAAGGCTCATATAAATGGCATGGAGTTGCACCTAACACTGAGCAAACTGCAAATGCTCTTTCTCAATTAAAAGAAACATTAGGCGATTATTAATGAAACTCTTTCCTAAAATACTATTATTTATTTTAGCTATTAATATTGTAGTTGTATCTAATTGTCAGCAAAAAAGCGTTAGGAATTCAACCAATAGCCATAGCCAAAAGACAAGAATATTATTTATTCTTGATTGTTCTTATAGTATGTATGGGAAATGGGAAAGTGATACCAAGATAAAAATAACCCAATCAATTCTTTCAAATGTTATAGATTCTCTTGAAGGTACTCCTAATCTTGAATTAGCTCTTAGAGCTTATGGACACACAAAGAATTATCTTCCACAAGATTGTAATGACACAAAATTAGAAGTTCCTTTCTCTAAAAGAAATACTGAACAACTAAAATCAAAACTCAAAGCCTTAGTGCCGCAAGGAACAACACCAATTACAAACTCTCTGGAAGCTGCCAAAGGAGACTTCCCTGAGTGTTCAAATTGTAGGAATATCATTATTATGATAGTTGATGGTGTTGATGATTGTGGGAATAATCCTTGTGAGGTTTCGCAGAGACTTCAACAAAAAGGGAAAATCATAAAACCTTTTATTATAGGAATAGGTCGCGGATTTAAAGAACATTTTCAGTGTGTGGGCAATTATATTGAAGCAACTAACGAAATAGAATTTTCAATTGCCTTAAATGATGTGGTAAATCAAGCAATTAATAGCACAACTTGTCAGGTTGATTTATTGGATATATATAAATCTTCAACCGAAACAAATGTTCCAATGATATTTTATGAAACCAAGAGTAAGCTCCCTAAATATTCCTTTATTCATACTTTAAATTCAAAAGGCCTTTCCGATACCATAGAGATAGACCCTTTGATTAATTATGATATAGAAATACAAACCTTGCCCAAGGTTGTGCTTGAAAATATTAATTTCAAAGCAGGAAAACATACTATAATTAAAGCATCAGCTCCTCAGGGAATATTAGATATTAGATATAAAGGTAAACAGCTTGCAAACAATAAGCCAGTAGGAGTTTTAATTAAAAAAAGTAATGAAGAAAAAACTCTTAATCTGCAAAATATTGGTTCATCTGAAAGATATTTGATAGGGAAATATAATTTAGAGGTATTAACTCAACCTAATTTGATTTTAAAAGACGTTGAAATTGGTCAGAGCTCAACAACAACAATAGAAATTCCTTCCACAGGAATAGTTCAAATAACTAAACCAATGGAGAATTTAGCAACTATTTTTGTCAATAAAAACAATAAATGGGAATTTGTAACAAACCTTCCAAGTGATAAACAGATTGATAATATTCTCTTATTGCCAGGTGAATATCAAATTGTTCTTAGAGCAAAGCAAAGTACGGAAATCAAACAAACCAAAGTAAAAGAATTTAAAATAGAGTCAGGAGAGACAACTATACTACTTTTAGATAATAAAAAAACAAAATAAATAATGAAGAAATACACAATATTAGGAGAAAAAGACACACGCTCAGGCTTTGGGGATGGCTTATTGGAAGCAGGAAAAAGAAACCCTAAGGTAGTTGCATTATGTGCTGACCTTACAGATAGCGTTAAAATGGGAGCATTCAAACAAGCTTTCCCTGAAAGATTTTTTCAGATAGGAATTGCCGAAGCTAATATGATTGATATAGCAGCAGGATTGGCTCTAAGTGGGAAAGTTGCCTTTGCAAGTTCTTTTGCTGCATTTGCAACAGGACGAGTTTATGACCAAATTCGTCAAGGAGTAGCTTATTCTAATACTAACGTTAAAATAGCAGGCTCACATGCAGGAATAACTCTTGGAGAAGATGGAGCAACTCATCAAATACTTGAAGATATTGGCTTAATGAAGATGATGCCAAATATGATAGTTATTAATCCTTGCGACTATAATCAAACCGTTCAAGCTACAATTGCTATAGCTGAATACAAAGGACCAGCTTACATTAGATATGGAAGACCTAAGGTTCCAATATTTATTTCAGAAGATACTCCATTTGAAATAGGTAAAGCTTTAATGTTAAATGAAGGAAAAGATGTAACAATTATAGCAACAGGACATTTGGTTTGGGAAGCAATCAAAGCAGGGGAGATATTAGAAGAGCAGGGGATAAGTGCTGAAATTATTAACATTCATACCATAAAACCATTAGATAACGAAGCCATTCTAAATTCTGTTTCAAAGACAGGCTGTGTTGTAACTTGCGAAGAGCATCAGTTTAATGGAGGGTTAGGTGATTCTGTTGCACAATTATTAGCAAGAAATAATCCAAAGCCAATGGAATATATTGCAATAGATGATAAATTTGGAGAATCAGGAAAGCCTGAGGATTTGATGGTAAAATATGGCTTAAAATCTAAGAATATCGTTGAAGCAGTAAATAAAGTAATTAAAAGAAAATAATATTAATATCACAGTATTAGTTATAGAATTTCATAATAATAAATTCAAAATCGCTATTATTAAAACAAATAGTGGTTTTTTTATGTTCAAATATCTAACTATTAAAAACCTTTTCAACATTATTTTCTTTTATTCAAAATATTTAAGCAAATAAAGGAGTAATTCATCAGCATTATTGAAGAGTCTTTCATCTAAATTTATTTGAAAACACTTCTGTAATAGGGTATTTCACCCCACTTTAACTTAACATAATTCTAATTATATTTATTATTTGATTGGAAGAATTGGAATATAACTTTCAGAAAAATAACTCTTGGATTCATTTTACTGAATCTTGAATCTAATTTACTAACTCTTGATTTCAGTAAACTCTCTCTTTATTTTATATATGGTAAAAATAATATTAGATAAGACAGAAAATAAAAAAGCCTTCAATATATTTTAAAATATTGAAGGCTTTTGGTAGTTATTTAAAATCCTATTTATTTTTAAGAGATTCTAAAACAGCATTAACTTCTTTATATTTGTCGGCCATTTCAAGTCTTGAATAGATAACTTTCAATGCGTTTAAAGTATTAATATCTTTTTGTTTGATTGAAAGAACTTTTTCAAAGAAAGGGATTGCCAAAATGAATTTTTGCTTGGCTTCCTCTTTTAGTTTATCGTATTCTTGTGTTTCTTCCAGAGGTAATTTGTCAGCTTTGTCTAATAAATCTACTGCCCAATTAAAATACAATACACCTAAACCGAAATTAGATTCTGTTTGCTCAGGTTTTAATTGAAGAGATTTATTATACATTTGAATAGCTCCTTCGGTATCTCCTGCATCTCTTAAAATATCACCAACAATTACTATAACTTCTGGCTTACCTTCTGACATTGTCTTTAATTGTTCGGTAACCTTTGCAGCTTCTTCCTTATTTCCTGTTTCAATGTAAGCTCCTGCTAATAAGCCTAAAATCTGATAACTTGTTGGAATATTTCTAACACCTGCCTTTAAAACATTGATAGCCTTATCCATTTCTTTGGCTTGTTTATTTGCAAGGAAAAGATTTATATAAACAGGTTCTTCTTTTGTGTTTGCCTTAACAAGTTTGCGATACATATCAACAGCTTTTTCCTTGTCTTTTATTGCATCATAAGCCATCGCAATACAGAAATTAGCCTTCATTTCAACTTCTTTATTACGCGCAATGATAGATGACTTAACCACATCTTCAAAAAGAGGAATAGATTCTGCATATTTACCTGAATTAAAAGTATTAAGGGCTTGGTCAAATTGGTATATAACAATGTAGTTTAGAGTATTTGTATTAGCAGCAATATATTCATTTGTTTGATTGGCTCTCTCTATTTCAATGGATTTAAAAATTGCTTGCTTAGATTTTTCTGCTAACTCTGGTATTGGTGTATTATTTTTTTGCTTTTTGTATAGCTTTTCGTCTGTTTGCGAAACTTCTACAAATTTAGCATAAATTAATCCTGCATAATGCCAAGTTTTAGCATCCGATTTAGTACTTTCGTGCTCGCAAGCTGCATCAATATTCTTCATTGCAGCAGCTAAACGATTGTTTTTCATATCTGCATAAGCACTTTGTACTTTCATTGTTTGAGCTGTTGCACTTATGCCAAATGCTAATAATGCAACAAATAAAACTACTTTTTTCATCTTAATTTTTTGTTTTATTGTTATTACTATATTTCTACTTTTATTGTTCGTCATCTTCGGTTATGATTTCTTCTTCGCTTTCTTCTTCCTCAATATCTATATCTACGTCGTTATCCTCGTCAGTTATTTCTTCACCATCAATCATTGCTCTTTCCACATCTTCATCATCTTCCGTTACATCAATCCTGCAAACTGCGGCTATCTCATCATTTTCTTTAAGTTTTATTAGCCTAACTCCTTGTGTTGCCCTTCCCATAACCCTCAAATCCTTTACAGAAATTCTGATTGTTATTCCAGATTTATTGATAATCATTAAGTCGTTATTATCATCAACGTCTTTTATAGCAATAAGATTGCCTGTTTTATCAGTTATTTTTAATGTTCTTACTCCCTTACCTCCCCTATTTGTATAACGATACTCTTCAATATCCGAACGTTTACCATAGCCTTTTGAAGACACAACTAATATATTTCTTGTTTTATCTTCCACACAAACCATGCCAATAACGAAATCATTTTTATCTTTTAGGGTAATTCCTTTTACCCCTGAGGCATTTCTTCCCATTGGTCTAACCTTTGTTTCAGAGAAACGAATACAATTACCTGAATGAAGAGCTAAAAAGACTTCATTTTCTCCATTGGTTAGCTTAGCTTCCAAAAGCTCATCTCCTTCTCTAATAGTTATGGCGTTGATTCCATTAATTCTTGGACGTGAATAGGCTTCAAGAGAAGTCTTTTTAACTATACCATTCTTAGTACATAAAATAATGTAGTTACTATTTACATAGTCCTCATTCTTTAAATCTCTTGTATTTATGTATGCCTTAACCTTATCATCAGGTTCTATATTTATAAGATTTTGTATTGCTCTTCCCTTAGAGGTTTTTGTTCCTTCTGGAATTTCAAATACTCTCATCCAGTAGCAACGTCCTTTTTCGGTAAAGAATAATATGTAATTGTGCATTGTAGCTGGGTAAATATGCTCTATAAAGTCCTCATCTCTTGATGTTGCTCCTTTTGAGCCTTTACCTCCCCTATTCTGCACCTTATACTCTGAAAGAGCTGTTCGTTTGATGTAGCCAAGATGAGAAATAGTTATAATAACATCTTCGTTGGCAATCATATCCTCTATTTTGAAATCAGCAGAAGAGTATTCTATGGTTGTTTTACGCTCATCACCATACTTTTCTTTTATATCTAAAAGCTCATCTTTTATAACCTGCATTAAGACTTCTCTGTTATTAAGTATTTCAAAACAACGCCTAATAAATTCCATTAATGCATCATATTCTTCTTGAAGTTTTTCTCTTTCTAAAGCTGCCAATTGTCTCAAACGCATATCAACAATTGCCCTTGTCTGAATTTCGGAGAAGCCCCAACGCTCAGTCATTGTATCTCTTGCCTGTTGAACAGTTTGAGAAGAACGGATAATAGAAATAATCTCATCAATAAAATCTAAGGCTTTAAGCAACCCTTCTAATATATGAGCTCTCTTTTGGGCTTCTGCCAATTCAAATTTAGTTCTCCTTTCAACAACATCTATTCTATGTTCAATAAAATACCTAATAATGTCGTACAAATTTAACATCTTAGGTCTTCCATGCACCAAAGCAATACTATTAATAGAGAAAGAAGTCTGTAATTCTGAATACTGATACAATTTATTTAGAACAACATTAGTTATAGCATCTTTTTTGAGCCTGTAAACAATACGAATACCATCCTTATTACTCTCATCTCTTATTTCAGCAATCCCTTCTATTTTCTTTTCATCAGCAAGTTGTGCCTGACGACGTATCATCTCCGATTTATTTACTTGATAAGGAATAGAGCTTACAATAATCTGGTCATGTCCATTAGGAGCCTGTTCAATATTTGCATTAGCACGCATTATAACCTGTCCTCTACCTGTTTCGTAGGCAGATTTGACTCCTTCGTAACCATAAATAATACCGCCCGTTGGAAAATCAGGAGCCTTAATATATTGCATTAATTCTTCAATAGTAATATCGTTATTGTCAATATATGCAATGGTTCCATTTATAACTTCGGTCAAATTGTGTGGAGCCATATTTGTAGCCATACCAACAGCAATGCCCGATGTGCCATTAATTAATAAATTAGGAATACGAGTAGGAAGCACCGTTGGTTCCTTTAAACTATCGTCAAAATTGTTTTGGAAATCAACAGTATCTTTATTTATATCAGCTAATAACTCTTCTGAAATTTTTGCTAAACGAGCCTCAGTATAACGCATTGCAGCTGGAGGGTCTTGGTCAATAGAACCAAAATTTCCTTGCCCATCAATCAATTTATAACGCATTGACCAAGGTTGAGCCAAACGAACCATAGCCATATAAACCGAACTATCACCATGAGGGTGATACTTACCGAGCACCTCCCCTACTATTCTTGCACTTTTCTTTGTTGGTGAGCTATAAAACATTCCCATATCGTTCATTGCAAACAATATTCTGCGATGAACAGGCTTCATTCCGTCTCTCACATCAGGCAAAGCACGAGAAACAATCACACTCATAGCATAGTCAATATATGCTGACTTCATTTGCTTTTCAATGTTTACCTTAATAATCTTTTCGTTTTCTGAGTACATTTTCTATTCTTTTCTTAGTAAATTTCAATCTGCGAAGATACAATTTATTTTTGAAATAAGATTAAGTTTTTATTCGCAAAATGGTTAAAAAAATTAGAATAAATGGTTTCAAAATAGGGAAAAAGCAAATCAAAAGGTAATTTATTAGAATCAAATTCTAAAAAATTAGAATCAAAAGATAATTTATTGGAATCAAATAAGAAATTCTTGAAATCAAAAGATAAGATTCTCTTATAAAAATTCAGTTTTATAATTTTGAGTCATCTTTTCATATCTTAAACTAAGTTTTGGCTGTTTTAAATAAAAAATGTACATTTGCAGATTAATATCAAAACTAATATCAAACAATATATGTACAACGAGCAATATAGTCCACCCAAATTTAATATCTTACCTCCGGTTTGCAAGAACTTGCTTATTATAAATATATTAATGTATTTGCTTACAGTGGTTCTACATTATAGAGGGATATATTTAGAGGATATATTCGGACTGCATTTCTTTATGGCTGAAAAGCATCATATTTGGCAATATATTACATACGCCTTTATGCACGGAAGTTTCAATCATTTGTTTTTTAATATGTTTGCAATATGGATGTTTGGCTACACCTTAGAGAATATTTGGGGAGCTAAACGCTTTATATTCTTCTGTTTCACTGCGGCATTAGGAGCAGCCTTAACTCAACAAATCACATATTATTTTATGTATAAAGATATTGCTTCTGGTGTTTATGCTTATGTGAATACTGGCGTTGAGAGATTGCCTTATCAGGAGTTTTTAAATAGAATTAATACCGTTGGAGCAAGTGGTATTGTGTTTGGACTTTTGCTTGCCTTCGGTATGATGTTTCCTAATACATATATATACCTTTATTTCCTTTTACCTATCAAAACAAAATGGTTTGTGATAGGATATATTATTTTAGAATTGTTTAATGGAGTATTGGGAACTTCTGATGGGGTTGCCCACTTTGCACATCTTGGTGGGGCTTTGGCTGGTTTTATTCTCATTATGCTTTGGCGAAAAGGTAAGTTTAGGTTTTAATAAAAACATATTGTGGAAACAAAGAAGAATAAAGACCAATTCGTAATTGCTTATCTACCTAATTTGGATAAGTATCAGGCAATTCTTTCTTCCGCTATAAGTTTTGCAAAGATGCTTAACAAAGGTCTTATTCTCTTACATATATCCGATAAAGCCTACACTGATATTTCTACTGAGGATGCTGAATTGAAATTACAAGAAATCAATAACTCCATCACCGAAATAAGCTTTCACTCCTATTGTGCAATTGAAGGAAATTCAAAAGAGATACTTAATAGTATTCCTCATTTATTGTCTGGCGTTTTGTTGGTTACTTCTGTTGATAGAAACTCAAAAACAATGACCGCTGACAATCCAAAAATTCTTTTAAACAACCTCTACACATCACGTATTGCTTATTTTGTATTGCCCAATCAAGAGATTAGTTCCATTTCTTTTGAAAAAGTAATCTTAACAATTGACAACATGAGAGAAAGTAAGGAAAAATCGCTTTGGGCTTCTTATTTTGGTCGCTTTGCAAAGAGTAATCTAATTGTTTTTTATCATACTTATAAGGATCAATTCTATCGCCACCAGCTGCATTTCAATATTAGATTTGTGGTAAAGATGTTTGATAATTTCCAACTCTCCTACCGCCTTCATCTATCACAAAACTCTAAGACCTTTGTAGATTATCAAGCCATTGATTATGCCAAACAAGAAAATATTAACTTAATTATATGCCAAACTACTAAGAATAAGGATTGGACAAATAAGATTTTTGGGCTTAAAGAACTAAAAACAATAACTAACCATCAGGATATTCCTGTTCTATTTGTTAATCCACGAGAAGATTTATTTATTTTATGTGAATAGGAAAATTATATGCTGAATATTTTATTAGGACTTATTGTTTTTTATATTTGTTTTAGGTTGATAACAACACTTATAATTCCTAAGATTACTGCATATAGGATTAATAGATATAAAGATAAACTCAAAGAAGATAATCCTCAGCTCTTTGAAAGAAAACATAGAGGTTATACGGGTAAGGTTCATCCCTCTATAAGAAAGTATTACGAAGATGAAAATAATAAAAATAAAAACGATAAGTAAAAAGTAAGATTATAACTATAAAACTAATTAAAGAGATGAAAAAAGATATGAATAAAGAAACTATTTTAAAGAAATCCCTACCTCATATAATAGCAATTATTATATTTTTGGTTTTAAGTGCAATTTATTTCTCCCCTGTTCTAAAAGGCTTGGAGCTTCGTCAAAGTGATATGTCTAATTTTAAAGGTATGTCAAAAGAACTTGCAGATTACAAAGAGGCAACTGGAAATGGGGCTTCGTGGACTAACTCTTTGTTTTCGGGTATGCCTTCTTATCAAATATTAGGTCCAGATACATATAACGTGTTAGGGACTTTGAGTGCACCTTTAAAACTTTGGAATTTTGAGTTAGATATGGGCGTTTTCTTTCTTTATATGATAGGTTTCTATGTTGCGATGATTGCATTAGGACTTTCTCCTTGGCTTGCCATAATTGCAGGATTGGGATTTGCCTTGGGCTCATACAATATTATTATTATTGAGGTAGGACATATCACAAAGGCTTGGGCAATGGCTATGATGGCTCCAATCTTTGCAGGTATGATATTAGTTTTTAGGAAAAAGTATTTATTAGGTGCGGCATTGTTTGTTGTTTCGCTTGCTTTCCAAATTAATTTTAGTCATATCCAAATAACATATTACACTATGTTAGGAGCTTTTGTTTTGGCTATTGTTTATTTTATTTATGCCATAAAAGAGAAAGGAATTAAAAACTATGTAATATCAGGAATTGTTCTTGTGGTTGGAGCACTTATTTCTCTAATCCCTAACTCTGCTGGTTTGAAGATGAACCAACAATATCTTAATCACACAATGAGAGGAGGCTCAGAAATAACCGTGCAACCGCAAGGATTAAAACAAGAAACAAAAAACGAAAAAGGTCTAACCATAGACTACGCTTATCAATGGAGTTATGGTAAAGGCGAAACTCTTACTCTTTTAATCCCAGACGCAAGAGGCGGAGGCAGCTCTGACCAAAGATATGAAAAGAATGCAAAGAATAGGATTTCTATGGCACAATCGGTTGCTCCTACTATGCAAAACGACCCTAATATTAATCAAGTGTTAAATAGATATATTCAATCTTCTTATTGGGGTGAACAACCATTTACCGCAGGGACAGTTTATTTTGGTGCAATCTTTATCTTCTTGGCTATTTTAGGGTTTATATTGGTTAAGGGTCAAGAAAGATGGTGGCTACTCTTTGCAACAATACTTTCAATAATACTTGCATGGGGTCATAACTTTATGGCAATTAACGAATGGTTGTTTTACAATCTTCCGTTCTATAATAAATTTAGAACACCTTCTATGTCATTGGTTTTAGCTAATGTTACAATTATCATACTCGCAATCTTAGGACTAAAAGAATTCTTCTCAAAAGATTTAGACCAAAAGAAAAGACAGAAAGCCCTCTATCTATCGGCTTCAATTGCAGGAGGAATTGCTCTGTTATGTGCCATAATGCCAGGAGTCTTTGCTTCCTTTGTTTCTTCCCAAGACAAGATGTTTGAAGACTATTTAGGAGCAAGTTTTATTCAAGCCCTATTTGATGATAGAAAGGCTATGTTTGTTTCTGATGCGTGGCGGTCATTCCTCTTTATTGCTGCGGCTTTCTTGACCTTAATTTCGTTTGCTTTCAATAAGGTAAAAAAAGAATATATACTTATAATAGTGCTTGGAGTTTTAATTGTATTTGACCTTTGGTCAGTAGATAAAAGATATTTAACAGATAAGAATTTCGTTAGATCGCAAGAAACAGAAATATATCCTACACAAGCCGATACTCAAATTTTAGAAGCAAACAGACAAAATAATATCAATCATTATAGAGTGTATAATATTGCGGTTAATACCTTCAACGATGCAACAACATCCTACTTCCACCCTTCCATTGGAGGCTATCACGGAGCAAAACTCCAACGCTACCAAGATGTGATTGACTTCTACTTTATAAATAGAAACTATCAACAAAACGATTTATTAGATACTGCTAAATTAAGAAATAATCAGGTGCGTCAAATCTATAATCAATTTAAGGGACAAATACCTTCGGTTAATTTTGGAGTATTAAATATGCTTGACACTAAATACTATATACTACCTATTGGGGAAAATGGAAGCCCTATTGCAATTAATAATCCAGAAGCTTTGGGAGCGGCATGGTTTGTTCCTCAAATAGAATGGGTGAAAGATGCTAACGAAGAGATATTAAAGTTAGATAATATTGACCCTTTAAAATCGGCAATAGTGGATATTAGATTTAAAGATATAGCTAAGCCAATCACTTCCTTTGATTCAACAGCAACCATAAAATTTGAAAAAGACGCTAATAATAGTCCTGAATACTTGAAATACACAACAAATTCTAAGACAGATGCCATTATGGTTTGTTCTGAGATATATTATCCTGAGGATTGGAAAGCTTATATTGACGGCAAGGAAGTTCCTTATTTTAGGGCTAATTATATTCTTAGAGCAATAAATGTTCCTGCGGGTGAGCATATTGTTGAATTTAAATTGGAATCAGATACATTTAAAAAGTTTAATCTAATAGCTCTTGTAGGTTCTATTTTAGTTATTCTAATAATTCTATTACCTATAATCTATCCTATTTATAAGAAAAAGTTTAAGAAAAATAAGGTTTAAACTCAAACCCTAATCCTTTAAATACCTTAAAAAAGTAGGAAATTAGAATCAAATTCTAAGTTTTTAGAATCAAGTTATAAATTTTTAGAATCAAATTCTAAAATATTAGAATCAAGTTATACGGAAATCTAATAAATTCTAAAAACCTATTAATATTGATTCTGACAAATAAAAATTGAAATAATAAATAAGAAAATATAGCTTTAATATGAGAAAAGTTTTTAGTGCAGCAATATTATTCGTTGGCTGTTTGGTAGTTTTTACTTCCTATTCGCAGGTTGGACTTCGTATGCCTTTTATGGTTGATTCCGTTAATAACAAAGGAGAGAAATTTGATACTAACTCCTTAATTCAAATTCCTTCATTAAAGCTATTGGAGAAAGATAATCTCTTTTCAAGAGTACCCTTAAACCAATCGGTAAAAATAGATATGCCTAACAATGCTGCTTTATTTGTAAGTACATATATCTACACTCTAAGCACAAACAAGTTTTCTAAACTTAATCTCAACCTCTATTCAACAGATAAGGTTAAGATAGCTCTTAATGGGGATATGATTAAAGAAAGACTTTCCGAGGTTGATAGCCTGAATGATAAAAGTAAGATTTCAGTTGATTTGAAATTAGAACCAGCTTCTCATATCCTTTCTTTCACTTTTCTAAGCTCCAACAAAAAACCTAAACATGAGTTTCTATTAGAGATAAAAGACGATACATTAGATATAAAAGATAATTCCACAAAACCTATTCAACACGGCTTAACTTTAAAAGAAATGCTAACAGGAAGGAATATTTATTCCACATCTATTTCGCCAAGTGGAGAATATATCTTAGTTAAATACTACGACATGGATACAAAAGGCAAGAGAACCTACGGCTATAATATTTTTTCAAACACAAAAGAGCCTATATTAGTGTTTAATGAAGAGGGTAATTCATCAATCAATTGGTACGACAAAAAGGATACCAAAACCAATGAAACCAATCTCTTGTACTATACAGATAAGAAAGAAGAGAATATAAGATTAATTATACAAGATGTTAAGGGAAATAAGAAAACTCTTTTAGAAAATTTACCAGAAGGGAGTGTTTCTATGGCAGCAATAGATAGGGATATTCTTATTTTGTCTCAAACCTCAAAGATAGATAATTCCAAAGACGATTTAACTCGTTATCTAATGCCAGATGATAGAATTGAAGGTTGGAGAAATAGGACGACACTTTCCCTATACGATATAAAAACCAACACCATTCAACCCCTAACCTTCGGCTATCACTCTACATATTTGAATGATTATAATCCTAAGACAAATTCTGTTTTGTTTTCTGTCTCCTACGACAATATAACAGAAAGACCTTTTGATAAGAAATCAATTTATGAGATTAATCTTTCTACCTTTGAGGTTGATACAATTGTAAATCAAGACCCTTTTGTGTCTTATGCTAAGTATATTCCGAATAGTGATAACCTAATTATTGTTGGTAGCGGTGAAGCATTTAACTCAATAGGTAGCACATTAAAAAAAGGAATTATTCCAAACGTTTATCACAATATGCTTTTCCTTTTAGGCAAAGAAACAAAGCAAGTGGAATGTATTACAAAAAACTTTAACCCTTCTATTGGTAGTGTGAGGATAACAAAAGATGGCAAACTATTCTTTTCTGCCGAAAACAAAGATTCTGTTTCTGTTTATAGCTATGACTTTTCCAATAAAACAATTAATAAATTGGAGCTTGGCTTAGATATAGTCTCTAATTTTGATTTAAACAATAATGGGACATCTATTGCTTATCATGGACAGAGATATAATGATTTTACAACTTGTTTTGTAGCTAATGAAATAAATAAAGGGATTAACCCACAGCAAGTTTACAAGGCAAAGGATAAATCAAACTTAGCTCTTGGGGAAATGAAAGAATGGAATTTTGATTATAAAGGCAGTAAAATTGAAGGAAGGTATTATTTGCCTTATGACTTTGATGCCACAAAGAAATACCCAATGATTGTGTATTATTATGGAGGTACTTCGCCAACAGATAGAAGCTTTGAGATGCGTTATTCAGCCTATTTGTACACAGCCCAAGGTTATATTTTTTATGTTCTTAACCCAAGCGGCACAACAGGATATGGCCAAGAGTTTGCTTCACGCCACGTGAACGCATGGGGAGAAAAGACAGCCGATGAAATAATCTATGGAGTAAAACTATTCTCTAAGGAGCATTCTTTTGTTGATGCTTCAAAGATTGGTTGTATGGGTGCAAGCTATGGAGGATTTATGACAATGTTACTTCAAACCAAAACCGATATATTTGCTTGTGCTATCTCGCATGCAGGAATTTCAGATATTACTTCCTATTGGGGAGAAGGTTATTGGGGCTATTCATATTCCTCTGGTGCAACAGCACATTCTTATCCTTGGAATAGAAAAGACATTTATGTTGAAAGAAGCCCTCTGTTTAATGCTCATAAGATAAAGACACCTCTTTTACTCTTACACGGAGAGGCAGATACTAACGTGCCTATTGGTGAAAGCATACAGATGTTTAATGCCTTAAAAATATTAGGAAAAGATGTTGAGTTCATTTCTATTAAGGGTGAGAACCATGGTATAGTTGATTATCAGAAACGCTTAAAATGGAATAATACTATTTACGCCTATTTTGCTAAATACTTAAAAGCTGACAACTCATGGTGGAACGAAATTTATCCTAAGCAGGATTTATAGGATATATTCCATTTTCGCTAAATTGTATAGTTCCCATTTATTCTCTTTATTTAGGAGTAATATTTCGTTTTTCTTATTGTATTCAACTTTTATGTATTTTGGCTCTACAAGTTCTCCACTTCGTCTTCTTATACCCAAATCTCCATCCTTGTCTTTAACCACAAAGAATAATTTTTCCCCATCAAAAGGAATACTCTTAGAAATTACACCACATTGAGGATAAGAAAAATATTATATCCCAAAGAATATAAAGGTATAATAATAAAACAAATAATAGCAATCAAAGAACTCTTTAATAGATTCTTAGAAATAATCATTAGGTAAATAAAGATAAAACAATTAGAGGCAATAAAAAATATCAGCCCATAATAAGGAAAACGTTGAGTATATATTATACCAAAACTAATTAAAGCAGTTAGAACATATAATATGTATTTATTCACTTTACTTATTTTATTTTTTAGATTAAATCTTACAAACATATCTCTGACAGCATAAGTTGAGATAAGAACCGAAAGAAACGACCAATTTATATTATCAGATATTAGCCCCACACACATTGCTATAAGAATGTAAAATGCAATAATAATCACATCCATTATTTTTAGTTTAGTGGATAATACTGTGGCATAAAAGCCAGTTAAGACATCAAATTTTATAGCATTATCACATATCTTTCTCTTGAATAAAACCAAATACACATAATAGAGCAAAGGATAGTAGAATGAAAAGAAATAAAGAAAGTATTTAATTGTTTCGTTTAAAAAGTCAGGAAGAGTGAAAAAATATTTATTAAAAGCTATAACAATTGAGTTAAACACAAATAGAAAGGGTGAAAGATAATTTGTAAATACCAATTCAACTAAAATAATACACATTAAGAAGATGGTAGATAAATAAAGTCCTATTCTTTGTCTTGCAAAAATTAGCAATGATATATTAAAACGGAAAAATAAAAGCATTGACAAAATGATTAAAAGGAGTAATTCGTGATGAGGAGAAACGTTTAAAAATCCTCCTATCAAATACTCTTTTATAGTAAATAATGTCGAAAGAATTATAACAATAATATCAAATAATAAAGTTAAATAAGGGACTCTTAGCTTCTTAAACCAATTTGATGAAAGTGTTTCTGAATCTTTTTTAATGTTTTTATGCATAATCAGAGTGGGCTTAATTATAAGTGCAAAGATAAATATAATTTGTTTGTAACTTAATTTTAATTTTCTTTTTATAAAATATCTGGTCTTCTTTCTTTTGTTCTTTTGATGGATTGCTCTAAATTCCACTCATCAATAAGTTTGTCGTTGCCAGAAAGCAACACCGAAGGCACCTTCCAACCATTAAATTCTGAGGGACGAGAATAAACAGGAGGCGAAATTAAAGAGTTTTGAAAAGAATCTGTAAGTGCCGAAGTCTCATCGTTAAGCACACCAGGAATAAGTCTGATAATGGCATCAGAAATAACTGCTGTTGCCAATTCTCCCCCACTCAAAACGTAATTACCAATAGATATTTCCTTGGTTATAAGATGTTCTCTAATTCTTTCGTCAATCCCTTTATAGTGTCCGCATAAAAAACAAATATTTTCTTTTAATGATAATTCATTAGCTAAAGACTGATTGAGTAAATCTCCATCGGGTGCAGTGTAGATTATTTCGTCATAAATACGTTTTTTCTTCAAATCTTCCAAACAATTATATATAGGCTCTATTTGCATAACCATTCCCGAGGCTCCCCCATATGCATAATCGTCAACGCTTCGGTACTTGTTTAAAGCATAATCTCTCAAATTATGAAACTCAACACTTACAATACCTTTTGTTTGAGAGCGCTGCAATATGGAATGTGAGAAAATATTTTGAAATATTTCAGGAAACAAAGTAATAATATCAATATGCATAATTTGCTTAATTTGTTTAGTTATTTTGATACGTGAAATTGTAATAAAAGTTTCTTAGAATAGAACTTGATTCTAATTTATTAAAACTTGATTCTAAGAACACAGAATTTGATTCTAATTTAATAGAACTTAATTCTAATTTTCCATTAAATAAATATCCAAGACTCTATACCTATTGACTAAGGATAAAATATTTATTATAGCATAGCATAAGTTTATAAAAAAATTGTATATTTGCTCTTTAAATTATGTACTCAAAATTTACCGAAAAATAATATAGATATGAGGTTTTACATTCCATTTAAGATTTTATTAATAGCCTTAATTGGCTTACCGTCAGTTTGTTTTTCTCAAAATTCGTTAGAAAAAGTTTCTCCTGATTTTGAATATAATGACTATTATTCTCATCTTGGCTTTATGACTAAGCCCTATACTTTGACTAATCAAACCCTCTATTTACCGAAAGTTTCAGACACAATTGGCAGATACTTTTTTGTTGGAGAGATTGAAACACCAGAGGAAGGCGATAATAATAATATTGACTATTATAAGCTAAGGAGAATGTCTGCTGATATGTTAAAAAAGATGGAAAATAATTGGTTTGTGGTTTGTGGTTATATTGCAGACAAGATTGCTTACGATAAAATTTATTATGCTGAATATTATAGACAGGATTTTAAAAAACTAAGATACGATTTCATAAAACTGGTTATTGGAAACACCGAAGACACTGTTTTTTATAAGTATGATGATTTTTGGAACCGCTACAATTTCCCTTTCATTCCAATGTCCTACTTCAATTCTAACAAAAACGAGTATCCAAATAATAAATATGTAAATGATGATCTTTCTTTGGCAACTTATGATACAAATTCCAATTACGCTTTTATTCCTAATAATTTGATAGGTCAAAGACTTTATTTGCCTGTTATTACGGATGCTACTTATAATAGGTTATATAATGGGACCAAACTCTTCAATTACGAAGATGATAGCCGTAAGTATTCTTTTACAGAAATGCCTTTGGGCAAGGCAAAGAACCTTCAAGGAAAAACTTTTGTAGTTTCAGATTGGGCTTATGATGCTGCAGGATTGACTAATGTTTATTTGAAAATGGTTGTTGCTGGTTCAAGAGATACCATATATTATAAATACCCTACTCCAAAGGAGAGAACAGAATTTGCTTTTGTAATTGATTCGTATTTAAAGAAGACTAAGGAGAAGTATTTATATCAGGAGTTTGTCTATCGTGGAGAAAAATACAAACTAACTGCTATTGACACCAAGAGAAAGGTGCCCCTAACCATTAAACGTGGAGATGTGTTTCAGTGTATTGATTTCTTAATTAAGGATGGGCAGTTCCAAATGCTTATGAGAAACAAAAAAGGAAGGAAATTCTACGTTGCAGCCGATTATAGTTTAGGAGACAAACTAACTTTTAATAATTCACTTATTGCAGGTAACAAGGTGTTGAAATATAGAGGAACTTACGATACTCATTATAATGCTATATTGCAAAAAGAGCTTATTCCAACAATGACAATAAATATGACAGAGCTTTCGTGGGGCAAACCCGATAGAGAGGTTTTTACCAACTTCGATGGAAGTAACCGTCATTGGTTTTATAAAGGTAATATATATATCATTTATAAGAACAACAAACTGCATAGGGTCGCAATGATTCCAAAAGACTTACGCCTATAATGGAAGAATTTGATTATTTAAATAACAATTTAAAGGAACTTATCATAAAATTTGAAGACAATTTATCCAAAGGAAAAGATGTATTCTTTGACTCTGAAGAAATTGTTGATATAATTGACTATTACTTTGATACTAATCAAAAAAGCAAGATTAGGTCTTCTATTGCTCTTGCCCAGAATTTATATCCGAACGATACGGAGGTTATTATTAGAAAAGCTCAATACATATCAATTTCCAAAAATCCAGAAAGGGCAATTGCTTTCTTAGAGAAATATAAAACCGATGCCGTTCGACAGGAATCAAGTTTGATATTTGCTCTTGCTAAACTCTATTCGCAAGCTGGAATGAACGAAAAAGCAATAGAAACCTATAAATACGTGCTTGAAATTGACAAAGAGTATATTGAGGTTTATCATTTATTGGGTGAGGAATATATAGTAAATAAAGATTATGAAGAAGCAGTTAAGCATTATCAGAAATTATTAACAGAGGAACCTGATGATGAATTTGCACTTACTTCATACGCCTATGCTGCTCAGTTTTTAGATGATACAGATACCCCTATTCAGTTTCTTAAAAACTTATGTAAGCAAAATTCTTTTTCAGAGCAGAACTGGATAGCTTATGGACTACTACTTTATTATTTAGAAAATTATTATGATGCAATAACTGCCTTTGACCTTGCAATAGCTATCGAAGACCAAGACACAACAGCACATATCTATAAGGGACAATCTCTAATTTCTCTTGCAAACTACGATGCAGGAATTATTTCTTTGGAAGATGCTCTTAAAATAACTCCGAGAGAACCTGTAATTACTTACTTTTTAGGTAAAGCTTATGAAAAGCAAAACAAATATAAAAAAGCTATAACCTATTATAAACGTTGCCTAAAATACGATAAAAATAGCACAGAACCACTTACTTCACTTGCTATGTGCTATTTTGAGATTAATGAATTTGCTTTGGGTGAACCCTATATCAAAAAGGCAATTGAGATAGACCCAAAGAATGTTTACAATCGCTTGTCATACGCAGAGATGTTGTATAAGGAAGGTTATATTGACCAAGCCGAAGAATTGTATCAAACATTATATGATGAGGGAGAAGAATTGGCAGCTGTTACAATAAATTGGGCTTTATCTATGGTTGCAAACAAAAGACTAATGGATGCAATCCATCTTCTAAGAGAAACAATAGATGCTAACAAATTTGAAGAACCAAGCGTTTATTTTATCTTAATCGAAATTGCTTCCAAAGAACCTTATCTTAGAAATCATCTTGAAGATTATTTATTCAAACTCTTCTTAGAGTTTGATGTATCCTTAGAGATGCTAAAAGAGTATTGCCCTTCTCTTTTAGAAAATCCAATCTACGAAACTTTAATTAAAACATATATTGATGAAAAAGATTAGAATAGTATCAATCTTACTTTTAATAGCATTAATTATTCCAAATATTGATGCATATTCTCAGACCAATCAAACCACGGATAGTGTTAGCAATGTAAATAAAAAATCAAAGATAGAGCAAGTAACTTCTTGGTATATGGATAATATGAACTATGGAACAATAACCTTATTAATGACTATTGAAAGTACCTTTATCCCTTTCCCTTCCGAAGTTGTTGTGCCACCAGCTGCTTATAAAGCAAGTCAAGAAGACAGCAATTTAAATATTTTCTTAGTTGTTGTTTTTGCAACCATTGGTGCAATTATTGGTGCATTGGTTAATTATTATCTTGCATTATGGTTAGGAAGACCCATAGTACATAAGTTTGCTGAATCTAAATTTGGAAAATTATGTCTTTTGAGCAGTGAAATAATAACCAAAGCAGAAGATTATTTTGTAAAGCATGGAAGAAGTTCAACCTTTGTTGGAAGATTGGTGCCAGGCATTCGTCAATTAATTTCAATTCCAGCTGGTTTAGCCAAAATGCCTTTACTCCCTTTTGTCATTTTTACTACTCTTGGAGCTGGTATATGGAATATGATTTTAGCATTTTTAGGTTATTTGGCACATGGTCAAGCTGATTTAATAGATAAATATAGCTCAGAGCTTTCATACATATTGCTTGGACTTGGTGTTTTATTTATAATCTATTTGGTTTATAGTAATTTTGTTAAGAAGAAAAAAGCTAGCAATCAAACTTCAAATAATGAAGATTAAACTCTTTGGTTTAATTGGTTATCCATTAGAACATTCTTTTTCTGAATCTTATTTTAAAGAGAAATTTCTTAGAGAAGGCTTAACAAATTATAGCTTTCAAAATATAGAAATCCAAAATCTTCAACCCTTTATTGAAAATAAAGAACTATTAAGTAGTATGCAAGGCTTCTGCGTAACTATGCCATACAAAGAAAGTATTATACCCTATTTGAATGAAATTGACCCTTGTGCAAAAGAAATAGGAGCTGTTAATGTTGTTAGGATAGATAAAAAGGGGGATAATATTTATTTAAAAGGATATAATACAGACGCCTTTGGATTTGAAAAATCTCTACTTGAAAACCTTGAAAATAAAAACATTAGAGCTCTTATCTTAGGTAGTGGTGGAGCATCAAAAGCAGTAGGCTTTGCTCTTAGAAAACACAATATAGAATATAAGATTGTATCTCGCCAAAAGAAAGAGGGCAAAGAATATATCTCTTATTCAGAACTTTTACCTTCAATTATCAACTCCCATAAACTAATAATAAATACAACTCCTTTGGGAATGAAACCTTATTTAAGCTATATACCTGAAATAGAT
This sequence comes from Bacteroidales bacterium UBA5371, assembly GCA_002407855.1. Classification (GTDB taxonomy): domain Bacteria; phylum Bacteroidota; class Bacteroidia; order Bacteroidales; family P3; genus UBA10566. The sequence goes on along the minus strand of DHPF01000012.1, from coordinate 102,342 downwards.
ATAAATCAAATAACAAAAGAGCATATTATCTTCGATTTGATATATAATCCCAAAGAAACCCTCCTAATTCTCAATGCACAACGATTAGGAGCCAAAACAATAAATGGCTTTGATATGCTTTGCTATCAAGCAGAAAAGGCGTGGAGGATTTGGAATGCCAGATAAGACTTTTATTATAATAGCCTTAATTTCAATTCTTTTACTGATAAGAATAAAGAATATTGGTATAGTCTTTCGTTCTGTCAATACACTTATTCACGAACTCTCTCACGCCTTTGTTGCCATTTTGACAGGTGGAGAAGTTTTGGAAATAAAACTAAATGATAATGCCTCAGGTTCTTGTACAACCAAATCAAAAGGTAAATTCAAGTCCTTTTTAGTTTCAAGTGCAGGATATATATCTTCTGCCATATTCTCCTATTTGCTTTTTTATTCAATTGGAAGAGAATGGAATCAGTATATTTTCTATTTCTTTTTGATTATTTCTATAATCGCCCTTGTGTTTTGGATAAGAAATCTCTATGGAATTATATGGACGCTTATTTTTGCTTCAATCAATCTTTCCCTAATACTTATTCCTAATGCCATAACCAATTATGCTAACTACATACTCTTAGTTTTTGGGCTTTTGATTGCAATAGACAATTTCTTAGCTTGCATAACCCTACTCAATCTCTCAATTTTCTCTCCTAAGAAAGCGAGCGATGCTGTCAATATTGCTAAAAAAACTCACGTCCCTGCATTCTTTTGGGCTCTTTTCTTCTTAGCCGTTTCAGTATTTATAGGCTATAAATCCTATCTCCTATTATTACCCTTAATAAAATAAGATTTATTATCTTAAAGATTGACCTTTAAATATTAGAACTTGATTCCAATTTACTGAAACTTGATTCTAATTTATTATCTTTTGATTCTAATTTATTGAAACTTGATTCTAATAATGAGAATAAAAGACATTTATCTTGGTAATGTCTATTGAAAAAATAAAACACAAGCAAAGGTATATTATATTTTATTTTGAAGCTCTTTTCCTATCTGTTTCGTTAAGTAAAATCTTTCTTATTCTTAGGCTTTTTGGAGTTACTTCCAAGTATTCGTCTTCTGCAATGTATTCCATTGACTCTTCGAGTGAGAAGTGTACTGCTGGTGCTATGGAAGTCTTTTCATCGCTTCCAGAAGCTCGCATATTGGAGAGTTTCTTTGTTATGGATATATTTACAACTAAATCATCTGGGCGTATATGCTCTCCTATAACCATCCCTGTATAGATTTCTTCACCTGGATCAACAAAGAAGCGTCCCCTATCTTGAAGTTTATTTATTGAGTATTCAATTGCTGTTCCTGTTTCTTTTGCTATAATAGAACCCATTCTACGACCTGCAATTTCTCCTTTCCATGGTTCAAATCCAGTTAAACGATGTGCCATTATTGCTTCTCCTTCCGAAACGGTCAATACATTATTCCTTAGTCCAATTATTCCTCTTGATGGAATGGTAAAGTCTAATTGAGAGCGGTCTCCTTTTGGCTCTATGGAGATGATTTCACCCTTTCGCATTGTTACTAATTCTATTACTTTCCCTGCAAATTGATCAGGAACAAGTATGGTTAATTGCTCAATAGGTTCGCATTTTACACCATCTATTTCTTTAATAATTACTTTGGGCTGTCCTAATTGAAGTTCATAACCTTCTCTTCTCATTGTTTCTATCAAGATTGAGAGATGGAGTATCCCTCTTCCGAAAACCATATATGAATCGGGCGAATCTGTTTCTTTTACTTTAAGGGCTAAGTTTTTTTCTAACTCAGCATATAGTCTATCTCTAAGGTGTCGTGATGTTACAAACTTTCCCTCCTTTCCAAAGAATGGGGAGTTATTAATTGTAAAAAGCATACTCATCGTTGGCTCATCAATTTTGATTGGAGTCAGTGGTTCTGGGTTTTCTATATCGCATATTGAGTCGCCTATATCAAAATTATCCATTCCCAATACTGCACAAATCTCACCAGCCTCTATTATCTTCTTTGTTTTTTCTTTTGCCAATCCTTCAAAGGTGTAGAGTTCTTTTACCTTTGATTTGATTTTTTGTCCATCGTGTTTGCAAAGCATAACATCTGTACCTGCCTGCAAAGTTCCTCTTGAAAGTCTGCCTACTGCAATTCGTCCAACGTAAGAAGAATAGTCTAATGAAGAAATCATAAGTTGGGTTGTACCTTCTTCGTACTTAGGTTCTGGAATATGTTCTATGATTTGGTCTAATAGGTATGATATGTCTTGGGTTGGTGTACGGAAGTTTTCACTCATCCAACCTTCTTTTGAAGAGCCAAAAATGGTTGGAAAGTTTAATTGATCCTGTGAGGCTCCAAGGTTAAACATAAGGTCAAATACTTTTTCTTGAGTATCTTCTGGCGAGCAGTTAGGCTTATCTACTTTATTAACTACAACGATTGGTTTAAGATTAAGCTCTATTGCCTTTTGCAGAACAAAACGTGTTTGAGGCATTGGTCCTTCAAAGGCATCAACCAAGAGAATTACTCCATCTGCCATATTTAAAACTCTTTCCACCTCTCCTCCAAAGTCGCTGTGCCCTGGGGTGTCAATTATATTAATCTTAAAGTCTTTGTATCGTATGGACACATTCTTAGAAAGAATGGTTATTCCTCTTTCTCTTTCTAAATCGTTATTGTCTAAAATTAAATCCTTCTTTTCTTGATTATCACGAAATAAGTTTGATTGATATAGCATTCTATCTACTAATGTTGTCTTGCCATGGTCAACGTGTGCTATAATAGCAATGTTACGGATGTTCTTCATCTAATGTTATTTATTAAAGATTAATTCTTTTGCTTTCAGAATGGCTTGTGAAATACCTTCAATATTCTTTCCTCCTGCTGTTGCAAAGAAAGATTGTCCTCCTCCTCCTCCAGAGATAAGTTTTGCTGCTTCTCTAACAATTGAAGCTGCGTTTCTTTTTTCATCAATAAGGTCTTCTGAAAGCATTATTGTAAGCGTTGGTTTGTTTTCAAATACTCCTGCTCCAACAAATACAAAATTAGTATTATTAAGGAAGGATTTAAATCTAAAAGCAATATCTTTTATAACCTCTGCTTCAAGAGGAAGATTCAACTCAATGTAATTTATTCCTTCAATAGTATTTATATTTGTTTTGAGTTTATTAAAGAGGGTTTCTATTTTTTCTTTCTTAAATTCTTCAATAGAAGCTTTTAATTCTGTATTCTCTTGCACTAATTTTTGAATAGCTGGCTTTATGTTTGGTTGTTGCAAAACAGAACGAATATGCTCCATTATGTCAATAATACCATAAAAGTATTCTTCTGCTTTCTCTCCCGTTATTGCTTCTATTCTTCTAACTGATGCTGCAATTGCACTCTCTGAAATTATCTTAAACATTCCAATACTTCCTGTTGCATTCACGTGAGTTCCACCACAAAGTTCAATAGAATCTCCAAACTGCATAACTCTTACCTTATCGCCATACTTTTCTCCAAACAAAGCAACAGCACCCAACTCATTAGCTTTTTCAATAGGTAAATCTCTTTTTTCGTCTGCAATTATATTCTTACGAATTATTGAATTAACCTTCATTTCAACTTGCTTTATCTCTTCTTTTGTCATCTTTTCAAAATGAGAAAAGTCAAAACGAAGTCTATCCTGATCTACCATTGAACCTTTTTGTTCTATATGAGAACCTAAAACTTCACGCAAAGCGAAATGTAAGAGATGAGTTGCCGAATGATTAGCTTCAATCCTGCTGCGAAGTTCTTTATTAACATAAGCATTAAATACTGAAAGAATATCATTAGGTAGCTTTTCCACTAAATGAATTGCTAATCCATTTTCTGTTTTAGTATTTGTAACAAATATCTTTTCTTCTTCATTTTGAATATAACCACTATCACCTACCTGCCCTCCAAGTTCCGCATAGAAAGGAGTTTGATTAAATACTAATTGATAGAATGTCTTTTCTTTTTGAGTAACCTTTCTATATCGCAAGATTTCTACTTCTGCCTCTAAGCTGTCGTAACCTAAGAATTTTGTTTTTTCTTCTTCTCTTATTTGCACCCAGTCTTCTGTATCTATTTGAGCAGCATTACGAGAACGCTCCTTCTGCTTTTGAAGGTTTTGCTCAAAGTCTTTCATATCTACTTCAAGAGCTTTTTCCTTTGCCATAAGACATGTAAGGTCAATAGGGAAACCATAGGTATCAAAAAGTTCAAAGGCAAAATCTCCATCTATAGTATTATCTTTTATATTTTCAACATATCTATCAAACTTAATTATACCATTAGATAAAGTTCTTAAGAAGGCTTGCTCCTCTTCTTTTATAACCTTTGTAATCAAAATTTCATTATGCTTCAACTCCTCAAATTGCTCTGACATTTTATCAACTAAAAGAGGAACTAACTCATACATAAAAGGCTCCTTAAAGCCCAGAAAAGTATATCCATAACGAATAGCACGACGCAAAATTCTTCTAATAACATACCCTTGCTTTGCATTAGAAGGCAACTGCCCATCGGCAATTGCAAAGGCAACAGCTCTAATATGATCAGCACAAACTCTCATTGCTATATCTGCCATATTATCACTACCATACACCTTGTTAGACTTCTTTGCTAAGAACTGAATATAAGACTGGAAAATATCTGTATCATAATTTGAACTCTTCTTTTGAATAGCCATACAAATACGCTCAAAGCCCATTCCTGTATCAACATGCTTCTCTTTCAAAGGCTCCAAACTGCCATTTGCCAAACGATTAAATTGAATAAATACCAAGTTCCAAACCTCAACAACCTGTGGATGATCCTTATTTACTAAATCCTGAGCTCTTACTTCTTTCTTCTCTTTATCCCCTCTTAAATCAATATGAATTTCTGAACAAGGACCACAAGGCCCCTGGTCTCCCATCTCCCAAAAGTTATCTTTCTTATTGCCTTCAAGAATTCTATCCTCATCAATAATTTCTTTCCAATAATTGTAAGCCTCAATATCTTTTGATTGATTATCTTCTTTATCGCCTCCAAATATTGTAACATATATATCCTCAGGATTTAAATTTACAACCTTAGTAAGAAACTCCCAAGCCCACTCAATAGCCTCTTTTTTGAAATAATCACCAAAAGACCAATTACCCAACATCTCAAACATAGTATGATGATAAGTGTCGCGTCCAACCTCTTCCAAATCGTTATGTTTCCCCGAAACTCTCAAACATTTCTGACTATCGGCAATACGAAGAGCTATCTTAGGATTATTACCTAAGAATATGTCTTTAAACTGATTCATCCCTGCATTTGTAAACATTAGAGTAGGGTCATTCTTAACTATCATTGAAGCCGAAGGAACAATTTTATGTCCCTTACTCTCAAAGAAATCTAAAAAAGAAGTGCGAATTTCATTACTTGTCATAACTAAAAAAGGGGTTTTAGAAAATATAAACACTACCTTAAAAAGGTAAATAAGCTTGCAAAAATACTGAAAATATACATTATAATATATATAAAAGAAGAAAAAATATTACCTTTGCAAACATATAAAGAAATTTCAGTTTAATCAAACAATAAGTATTATGTCATTCTTTAAAACTCCCAAACCTCGTAAGTTTGAATACAAACCTCGCTTCTACGATCCTAAGAAAGAAGAGTTGGAACAATTGAAAGCTAAATATGGTCCAATAGAAGGTAATTCATATAATAGAAGGATAAATTTCCGTCAAGCAATGCAAGAAAAGAAAGATGAAAAAATAAAGAAACCTATCCCCATAACTAAGATTATACTTATCGCAGCTGTACTTATGATTGCATTATACTTCCTTTTAACCTTCGTTGAAACTTGGAAATAAACCATTATGCATAATAATAAAATACAAGTCCTTCCTCCTAATATATCCAATCAAATTGCCGCAGGAGAAGTAATTCAAAGACCCGCTTCTGTTGTAAAAGAACTTATAGAAAACGCCATAGATGCCAAAGCAACAGATATCCAACTTATAATAAAAGACGCTGGCAAAACCCTTATTCAAGTCATAGATAATGGCAGTGGAATGCCCCCAGAGGATGCCGTTTTATCATTCGAACCGCACGCAACCTCCAAGATAAAAACCCCAGAAGACCTACTCCATATCAGGACAATGGGCTTTCGCGGAGAAGCACTTGCATCCATAGCATCAATAGCTTACGTGCAGATGAAAACAAAAGAAGAAGACTCCGAATTAGGAACTTTGATAGAAATGGAAGGAAATAAATGCACTAACAATACCCCTATCCACTGCAAAAAAGGTACTTCTATTGCCGTAAAGAATCTCTTTTTCAATGTTCCTGCAAGAAGGAATTTCCTTAAATCAGATGCCATAGAAAACAACCATATACTTGAAGAATTCATACGCACAGCCTTAATTCACAAAGATATATCCTTTACATATTACAATAATGGAAAGCTAATTTACAACTTAGAAAAACAAAACCTCAAGAAGCGAATAATAGACCTTTTTGGTAAGCTATACAACGAAAGACTCTTGCCAATTGAAGAAGAAGTACAAGCCGTAAAGATAAGTGGATATATAATAAAAGCCGAATACACCAAACGCAATAAGGCAGAACAATACTTCTTTGTAAACAATAGATATATGCGTAACCCCTACTTAGCCAATAGCATAGACAGAGCTTATCAAGGGCTTATCCCAGAGAAAACCTATCCAGCATTCTTTATTCACCTTGAAGTAAATCCTGAAAACATAGACGTAAACATACACCCTACCAAGACCGAAATCAAGTTTTTGGACGACAAAATAATATATGCCGTACTCCATGCAAGTGCCAAAAAAAGCTTAGGACAATTTACACTTGCAACACAATTAGACTTTGATTTAGACCTCAAATTCGACTTTACCCCATTAAAGAAAGGTCAAATTCCAACCATCCCAAAAACAAATTTCAACCCCAACTACAACCCCTTCGAAACAGAGAAAACTCAAACCCTGAAGGAACCAAATTTTGGATTTAACCATAACAAAACTCCTAATTTCAACCCCAACAAAACCCTAAATATCCTTGACTTAGAAGAAAGTTTTGAAACAGAAAACCCAAGAAATAACAGCGAAATAATCCAATTTAACAACAAATATATCCTTACTAAAACCCGCTCAAATATTCTTATCATACACAAAGAAAGAGCCTTTGAGAGAATATTATACGAAAGATTTACCCTAAACCAAAAAGAGAATTTCTCATCTCAAAACCTGCTTTTTCCCATAACACATCCTTTCAAACGCCATAAAGAAAAGCTCCTTTTGCTTATCCCTGAATTAAGAAAATACGGCTTTATAATAGAACATCTCAAAGACGAAAACTTTAATATAATTGCCACACCTAAGAATATCTCGGAAGAGGAAACCAAACTTTTGATAGAGGAAATCCTATCTCAAAGCAATGACAATGTGGAACTTTCGACAATAGAAGAAAGAAATCAAATTGCTCTGAAAATGGCTAAGAGACTATCCTCAAAAGAAAATAAAGAGCTCTCAAAAGAGCAGATATTAGGTCTGATAGGAGAACTTTTTGCATGCTCCAACTGCGAAATAAGCCCCTTTGGAAAAAAGATAATCCATAAGATAGAATTAGAAGAAATGGAAGCGTTTTTTTAATAATAACCCAATAGAAAACAAGCCTTTCTCACAATTTCCGAAGCAGATTCTTTACCATAATTATTACTACTTTCAGCCCCAAATTATTGTTTTACCCATCAGCTTTACACTTATTCAAGGCATTAATTATTTAGAGTTGGGCTGCAAGAATACTTATCTTTGAGTATCAAATAAGTAAAGATGCAATTGTAATTATAGTAACATCGCATTTGCGTTTATAGTAACATTGCATTTGCGAATCAGTATTATCGCACTATGCGAATCAGTATAGTTGTGGGGTGTAATAATACTGATTCGTGGGGTGCAATGATACTGATTCGCACAGTGCGATAATACTAATTTGCAAATAGCAAATCAAGGATACTATATATTAATATTGAAGAAATGCTCTCTTATAATCCTTGTTTTAATATCATAAAGAGTTATAATTCACTGATAGTCAATCCTTAATTTTAAGGGCTAATATTATCCTTTTTTTTTAACTGATTAGTAAAGTAAATTATTTAGCATAAATATATTTATCAATACTCAATATATTATATGTATATGTATATAAATTTAATTTTTTTGGTTAAATAAAAAGTTGGTTGGGATATAATTTTATTTGTATCTTTGCTCATTCTTAATTAGTGTGATTTGTTTTATTTAATCTAATATATATCAAAAAAGATGGAAAAGTATAGAGTATATTTATTGGTATTATTATTATTATGTATTGGTTTTGGGTCTAATGCACAGATAGTTCCGATATCAACAGACGATTATAAACTAATGGGGTATCCCCTAAAAATGCGTTATCAAAAGTTTGAAACCGATACCAATTATAGCCAAAAACTCAAACGTACAAGTTATATTGAGGACTATGAATTAACCTTTAATGAGAATAGGAAACTTATTCAAAGACAACATTATATAGGCGAAAACAAGGATAGGTATTCTGTATTTACTTATGATAATATTTCGCGTTATTTGTTAAAGGAAGAGCTTTTTGAGGCTAATAATAAGATAGTTTCTACCATTACACATTCCTATAATTATCTTGGAAGATTGGCAGAAGTTGTTGAGGTAAACTACCCTGCATCGCTTGGTGGAGCTAATAAAGTGGTGTTTCGTCAAAGCTATAAATGGAACGAAAAAGGTCAGCTTTCCCAGTACACAACCTTTGGTGATGATGCCTCAAAACAAAAGACTATTGAGTATTTTTATGGCCCTCAGGATAGTTTGATTTATACTCTTACTACGTATGGATTTAATAAAAATGTTGAGAAAACTACCTATAAACGCAATTTCGCACATTACCTTATTGAGATGACAATCTTTCGTAACGACTCCCAGGTAAGAAGGGAAACCTACGACTTAAATGATAAGTTTCAGATGGTTGGAAAGAAGGTTTATAATGGGAAAAACAAACTTACCTTGACCTATAATTATACTTATGATGAGCATAATTATATGCTTTCGGAGATAGCCAAAGACCAAAAAGGCAATTGGGCAATTGAGTATTATTATAAGTATGAAAAGGATAAGTTCTTCAACTGGACCAAGAAAATAACCTACGATGGTTGGGAACCTAAGTATATTGAAACAAGAGTTTTTACCTATTCCGATAAGGAACATTTCTATGATGATTTGAAGGATAAAGACCAGAAAAAAGTAATTAAAGATACAGAGAAATCTCCTTCTACTCTTCAATTTCAGCAAGAAACAGAAGCTCGTTCTAAGTAGGTTTGGGGTTTGTTTTTAGTGGATTTATTCTTTTAATCTAATAATTCTTTTGCCATTGAGATGGCGTTTTGAGTTATCTTATCTTTGGATATTATGGATGCAATCTCTAATATTCTTTCCTCTTTACTTAGGAGTTTCATATCTGAAAACGTGGAATTGCTTGTGGTATTCTTAGAAACTTTATAGTGATAATCTGCCTTTGCGGCTATCTGAGCTAAATGAGTTATGGCTATAATTTGATGGTTTTTGCTCATAAGTTTCATAATATTTCCTACCTTAGAAGCTATATCTCCACTTACTCCGGAGTCTATTTCGTCTAATATAATAGTAGGCATTTCTGCCTTAATACTCATAATAGCTTTGAGTGCTAACATTAATCTTGATAGCTCTCCTCCTGAGATTACCTTGGAGATAGGTTGCAATTCTCCACCCAAATTAGCGTTAAAAAGGAACTCTATATCGTTCTCTCCATTGATAGATAAAGTCTTATTTTCTGTAATATTAATCTTTAATACAGCCTGCTCCATTCCCATATCCAAAAGTAGTGGAAGTATTTCTTTTTCTATTGTTTTAGAGGATAGTTTTCTTTGCTTAGTTATTTCTTTTGCTAAGAGAGAAAGCTTTAAAAAGAGGTTATTTTGTTCTGTTTTCAGTTGTTCAATCTTTTCATTTATGTTAGAAGAAACTAAGAGTTTATTATCTATCTCTTCTTTTATTTGCATAAGTTCTTCTAAGGAATTGACCTGATGTTTCTTTTCTAAGCGATATATCAAATCCAAACGTTCTTGCATAAGAGTTAGCTTTTCTGGAGAGAAAACAATGGCTTCATCCAATTTAGTAAGTTCAGAAATTATATCTCTGATTTCAATAAAAGTGGAGTCTAATCTATTATATACCTCTTCCAAATCTTTAAGAATGGATTTAGTTTTAATAAGGTTTGAGAGAGCTTCTTTTATTAGATTTGTTGCACAAAACCCCTCTTCGTTATCCAATAAATTTATGGATTTGAATATGCTTGATTTTATTTCTTCGGCATTGTTTAATAGTTTAACTTCTTGTTCCAATTCTTCTTTTTCGCCTATGGTAAGGTTAGCTTCTGTGAGTTCATCACTTAGAAATTGTAGGTAGGAAGCTTCTTTTTGGAACTCTGTTTCTTTGGCTTCCAAGTTGTCTAATTCCAGACTTATCTCTTTCCATTTCAAGTATAAAGAGGTATAATTACCTAACAAATCCTCTTGATAAGTATTAATATATGCATCCACAATAGAGAATTGAAACAAGGAGTTTTTCAAAGTAAGGGTGTTATGTTGAGAGTGAATATCCATTAGGCTTTCTGCCAAATCTTTCATTATATTAAGTTGGACCGGGGTATCGTTAATAAAGGCTCTACTCTTGCCATTAGGGGCTATTTCTCTACGCAATATTGTATGTTCGCTGTAATCCAAATCGTTATCTTCGAATATGGAAATTAAAGATTTATCTAATAGAAACTCTGCTTCCACTATACATTTTTTTTCTTTATCCCATAGCACAGAAGTATCTGCTCTTTGACCTAATACTAATCCTAAGGCACCTAACATTATGGATTTACCTGCTCCTGTTTCGCCAGTAATAACAATAAAACCCCTTTCAAAAGGGATATCCATATGCTTTATTAAAGCGTAGTTTTCAATCTTTAAATGCTGTAACACTCTTAATTATTGGTTAGTCTCTTTTATATCTTTTAATATGTTAGATATTTGTTCCCTTAAAGGATTTAATTCTATTTGTATCGTGTTCCATATTATTTCATTTTTAATCTGATAATAACCATGAACAAGCACATGTCTCATTGCAATAATTGTTTCCCACTCTATATGAGAGGTCTTTTTCTTAAAATCATTGGTTAAAAAATAAGCAGCCTCTCCTACTATTTCTAAATTCTTTATTATAGCAAATTTAAGTATTTTATCATTATTAAAAGCATTTAAATCCTTTCCATTAGTAAACTCAAAGATATTATCAATTGCCTCAATAATATGCAATAATCTTGTTTGGTTTTTAACTTCTTCTCTCATAAATAATGTGTTTATCTTGTTCTGCAGAGGCTCTCGCAAAGTCTTTTAATTGCGTTTCCTCAACTAAATCAACTTTCTTATTAAATATCTTTTCCAAGTTATTGACAATTGAACTATATATAAATAAAGTTATTTTTGCACCATCTTTAAACCTAACTAACAAATCAACATCACTCTCTTTTGTTTCTTGATTACGTGCATAAGAACCAAATAACCAAACCTTATCTACTGGCTGTTCTTCAAAGAAATCATTAAGCTTATCTAACAATATTGCATTCATAGCTATTTAATATTATAATTGATACAAAATTAATAAAATATTTACTCTATAATACTTCTTTGATTATTGAATTAGAGAGAATGGAAGCTAAAATACTTGCAGAAACATTGCTTCCAAAGCTATTTAGCTTTTCGATAAGCTTTCCTTTACAAAGGCTTATGTCCTTTTCTTGAAGGATTATAGTTCTTAGCTCTCCTATTTGATTTTCTGAAAGTCCCATCCTTATAGCCTCTAATAAAATATCTATAACCTTAGGTTCGAAGGTTGTTTTTTGGTCGTTATTATTATACGATTCCAAAAGAAAGAGTAATTTATTAAACTCTGAAATACTTAGTTCATTATCAATCCTACGGATACCTGCCTTAAACCTTGCAATATCCATCTCTTGAAATGTCTCTTCAATAAACTTTGTTGTATTAATAGCCCATTTAAGATATTTATTATGGTCTTTAAAAGAATAGGTAGCGTAAAGTCCACCACCACTATCAGGATAAATACCCTTTTGAATATCATACCCTTCTTTAATTATATCGTTCAATATTGTGTTCATAGTATCTACTTTAAATTAAATTAACCCTTTATTTCCAAATGCAAATGTAAAGAAATTATTGTAATAAATACCTATTAGACTTAAATTTGTAGGAGGAATAGTTTTGTTTTATTGAAATAAGTTTATATCTTTGCAATTAACTATATTATTGTATTGAAATTCAAAATCAATTCCATATTATGAAAAAGACTATAAGATTAACAGGCATTTTCCTTCTTTTTGCATTCCTTATAGTTGGGTTGGTTTCTTGTGAGAGGTTGGATGGTAACGAGGATAATAACTACCTAATAGGAACAAGATGGAAGAAATCTAATTCGAGTACAACCATTCAATTTATAAGCAATTCCAAACTTAGAAAACACTCTTCAAGCTGTTTCTCTTCTAATTATACTTATATATTTGATGGATTAAAAAACAAAGGCACAATTTACGACTATGAATTTACCGTAATCTATTATGAAGATGAGCCTCAGTTTAATTGGCTACCAGTAGCCTTTAATGTCCAAAACAATATCTTAAAAATGGATAACGGAGAAAAGTATTATAAGGAATAAAATAAGAATAATAAATCCAATTATTTATTATAATACCTTAGTTTTTTAGAATTTGATTTCAATAAATTAGAATCAAGTTTCAGTAAATTAGAATCAAGTTTTAATAAATTAGAATCAAGAGATAAAAAAACGAAACTTAGTTCTATTAAAATGCAGTGAGAACCTAAATTGAATTAACTTCTCTTTATATTTTAATTAATCAAGGTTTGTTTTAAGTAAATAAGGGAGGCTTTTGGATAAAGTAAGTAAATAAATTTTTATTTTATTTCACAACTTAGGTTAAGTTTATCTTCTAAAAATGCTTCTAAGTGGTCGCCTATGGTAAGTTCACCTATGCCCGAAGGGGTTCCTGTAAAGATTAAATCACCTATTTTAAGCGTCATAAATTGTGAAAGATAGGATATAATCTTATCAACTGAAAATAACATATCTGAGGTATTGGCTTGTTGGACTACTGATTTGTTTTTAAAAAGTTTAAAATTAAGGTTTTGAACTCCTGCTCCTAATTGATTAAGATTAATGAACTCTCCTATTGGAGCCGAATAATCAAAGGCTTTTGATAATGACCAAGGAAGAGAATCTTTAATCTCTTTTTCTTGAATATCTCTACATGTCATATCTAAGCCAAGAGCTATTTCGGAATAGTAGTTCTTAGCATACTTCTCTGAAATTGACTTGCCTAAACGATTTATTTTAACCACTAATTCACATTCATAATGAACCTTTTTAGAGAAATCAGGATAATAGAATGGGGTATTCTTACTCACAAGTGAAGATTCGGGTTTAAAGAAAAAGATTGGCTGCTGAGGTTCTTTTAGATTAAGTTCTTTAATATGTTGCAGGTAGTTCATACCTATGCAGATTATTTTCATACTATCTCCCTCCTATCTATTTACTTACATAGATTATATTTTGTTTTATAATCTATGTAAGTAGGGTCTTAAATAAAATTATTGATTAAAGGCTCTTAGCTTGATTTCTGTTATAATCTTCTTTGTGGAAAGTGGAAAGTCGGCATTCATCATCCACGAATAATAAGATGGGTCTGTCTTAAAAATTTCTTCTGCTACTCTTCCCTTGTATTTTCCGAAGTTAATACACTCCTGCCCTTTGGAATTATAGACCAAGTGTCCAACCAAATCAACCCAATGGCTGTTTTTGGTAAATTCGTGTAGTGCAGAAATATCATTAATTACGGGTGTGGATATATTCCCTTGGAAGTCTTCGTATTCAGTCTCCTTATATCTCTCCAATTGTGCAAGTAGAATTTCATAGGTTGCAAGGGTATCTGCCTGGGCTGAGTGAGCATCAATGAGGTCTTTTTGACAATAGAATTTGTATGCAGCTTTGAGTGTGCGAGATTCCATTTTATGAAATATATTCATTACATCAACAAATTTTCTTTTTGAGATGTCAAAATCTACTCCCGATTTAAGAAATTCCTCTACTAAAATAGGTACATCAAACTTATTAGAGTTGTAGCCCGCTAAGTCAGAATTTCCAATGAAAGCATTAATCTCCGGAGCAAGTTCTCTAAATGTTGGTTTGTCTTTCACATCTTGGTCTGTTATTCCGTGTATTTGAGTTACTTCTTCGGGTATATGACGTTCTGGGTTTATCCTATATGTTTTTATCTCTTTATTTCCATCAGGGAAAACCTTTAAGAGAGATATTTCTATTATCTTATCTTGTCCGACATTTACGCCTGTACTTTCTATATCAAAGAAAACTAAGGGCTTATTTAGGTTTAGTTGCATTATTATTTCTTTTTGGTTGTCTGTGGAGTTGCTTTTATTGGTTGGTTCTGACTTTTTGTCGAAGCAGGGCTTAGTGTTGCTGCTTTTTCTATTTCAACTAATTCAAGCTCAAATATAAGTGGTGTTGCAGGTTGTATTTCGCCTCTTGCCTGTGTTCCATAGGCCAATTTGGAAGGGATAAGCACAGTTGCCTTCTCTCCTTTTTGCATCATCTTAACAGCTTCTTCAAAACCAGGAATCATCATTCCTTTCCCGATTGTAAATTCAAGAGGTTGGTAAGGTCGTCCTTGTTGATAGCGTCCTGCTTCTTTGGCAGCTTCTTCAACGCTTGTGTCAAACAATTTCCCATTTGTGAATTTGCCAATATAATGAACCTTTACCTTATCCCCAGATGTTGGAGTTTGATTTTTTGTATTAAGTGTTAAGGTCTTTTTAAAGTAAACACCATTTACAAGTTTATTATTGAAGCCATAGTCTTTTATTGCTTTCTCTATAATGGCTGGTTCTAATAAAGTTAAACTGTCAGCAATATGTTTTTGTTTTGCCATTTCTAATTCTTGTTGCTGTCTTAACATTGCCTCTTGCTCTTCTTGTTGTTTTGGAGTTTTGATATCGTCTATTTCAATAGTCCAAAAGGCATACATTCCCGAAACAAAGTATTCTGGAACCTGACCAAAGAGTTTAATTATTGAATCTCTTTCAAAGGCAAAGGTGCATATCTCTCCTTTTTTCATCAATAGTATTCCATCAATCAAATCTCCCTTAAAAACTTTTGAACTTTCGTCTGCCCTAACCAATGGTTGCGATTGCATTTTGCTTCCATCGGCAACTAAGGAATCTCCAAACATAATTGTGAAACGTCCAATTATAAGGTCGTCTTTCCCTACCTGTTGTCCTTGTGGGTTTGTTTTAGTAAACTTATACTTAGCTCCTTGCTCAGAGGTCTTAAATCCTTCTAATGTATTCTTCTGTGCAAATAGAGTTGTTGCTATAATGGAACAAACAACTAATAAAAATATTCTTTTCATATTCGTATTGTATTTAATTTATTGTTTTTTATTTATTGATAGTAATGTAATTTCAAATATTAAGGTTGAATTAGGTTCTATTGGCCCGTAAGCATCTTCTCCATAAGCTAAGTGGGAAGGAATTATGAGTTGTGCCTTACCTCCTTCTTTCATCAGGGATATGCCTTCTGTCCATCCAGCAATTACTCCATCGTCTCCCAAATTAAATTCAAATGGTTCGTAATTTCGTGATTCAGAGTAGATTTTTGAATGTTGTGCAATAGGTTTTAGATTAGTATCAACTATCTTTCCTTCAAGTGTTGATACAACGTAATTAACCCTTACTATATCCCCAAAATGAGGACTTGTTCCTTTGCCTTCTAATTTATTAATATAGTATAGTCCGCTTTCTTGCTTTTGAGCTTTCAATGCTTTCTTTGCAATATATTTATCAATTGCCTCATACTCTTTTTCTTTTCTTTCCATTTGCTCTTTCTGATGGTTATCTATTTCTTTCTTAGAAATAATCTGATGAACCTTTAAGTAGAAAAAGAGTTTGTCTTTTGGCTTTGAGTTAATACCTACAACATATTGAGCAACACTATCCGAAGGCATAATCATAATTGCACTATCACCGATGTGTAAGTTAAGTAGAAACTCTTCCATACTCCCTTTCTTTGAATCTATTATTTTAAAAAGACGTTCAGGCTTTCCAAAATTAGAAAACAAGATAGTGGAGTCATTTAATTTTATCTGCATTTCACCATAAAGGATATCACCTACCTTTGCCTTAGGTGTATTTTGGTTGATTGTGCAATGCTTAAACGAATAACCTAATTCTGTTGTTACAAAATCTGCTGGTGTATCTTTCTTGCAACTAAAAAGACTTAGACCTATTATTCCTGATAATATAAATAAGGCTTTATTTTTCATAGCAATACTATTTAACATCTTTAACTTGAATATAATAAACTAAGCTTGCACGCTTTGGAATCTTATCCCCATCACCTGGTAATCCATAAGCCAAATAAGAAGGAATGATAGCTCTTGCTTTTGCCCCTTCTTTCAATTGCTTTAAGACGTAAACCAAACCTACAACGCTTTGTTCATTACTTATTTTTATTGTTTTTTCTCCGTCAATATCCGATGAGAAAACCTTTCTTCCATCCAATAACTCTATGGTATAATAGATTGTAACTATGGAAGAATCATTAATATTTTGATTCTTTCCTTTTTCTATCTCTTGAAGGAAAACTCCTGTTGGCAAAAGAGTCATTTCCCATCCTCTTCTTTGAATGTAACCCTTTATTTGTTGGAGTTCTTTTTCGTTGGCAATCTTATTTGTTTTCAAAAGAGCATCATCTATCTTCTCTTGTTTGGTTTTATCTTTGGAATTTTCTCTTTTTTCTCTTAAAACATTTGCATAATGATTATTATAACCATCTCCACAACTCCATAAAAGAAAAATAAAAGCAAAACAAATAATATATTTATAAAAAAATCTCATCTTGTTTATTTGGTTTTTAAATCTAACTCATCAATTTGTTTGGTCAGTTTCTCAATAACGCTTTCCAAAGGCTCAAATGCATGTCCTCCTGCTGCTTTCTTATGACCTCCTCCATTCCAATGCTTACGAGCAAACTCATTTACATTAAAATTGTATTTAGAACGGAAAGATATTCTTACCCTATCAGCTCTCTCTGTTACCAAGGCAGCAAATTCAATCTCTTTTATAGAAAGAGCAAAATTAACAATTCCTTCACAATCTCCAATTTGATAGTTGAATCTTCTTAAATCATTCTTTGAAAGATAAATTAAGGCAGCACCTTTCTTATCAAAGACTTTAAGCCTTTCAGACAAACAAAAGCCTAATAATCTTAAACGATTTTCGGAATAAGTATTGTAAACCTCTTGATGCACATACTCAACATCTACTCCACTATCAACCAATTCAGCAACAATTTCATAAGTTCTCCTTTCTTGACAAGAGAAACTGAAACTACCTGTATCGGTACAAATTCCAACATATAGACATTCGGCAATGCTTTTAGTTAAAAAGGGCTTATTATCTTCTAATTTGTTTATAACTTCATATAAAAGCTCACAAGTAGAAGAAACTTTGATTTGAGAAAAAATAATATCAAATTTATCTTTCTCTGGCTCTATGTGATGATCAATAATAACCTTCGTTATAGAAGTACTTTCCAACTCATCTTTAAGCATATCACCCACACGAGAGGTTGAATTGAAATCTAAGCAAAGGATTAAATCAGTATTATTAAAGAAATCCTTAGCCTCTTGCATTTGTTTTGAAGCAATAATATAAGGAACATCTTCCATAATGAAATTAAGAAAACTTGGAAAGTCATTAGGAATAACTACCTTTATTTCTTTATCTTTTGATTTTAGATAATGATACATAGCAGATACTGCTCCAATAGTATCACCGTCTGGATTAAAATGACTTACTAAGGTAATTATATTAGCTTTATTTATCTTGGTTTTTAGTTCTAAAACAAGTGTTTCAGAAAATAGCATATCTTATCTTTTAGATGATTATTAAACAATTTGCAAAGATAAATAAAATATGCTTAAAGTAACCGATAACTAATGATTAGTTTTTAATCAGTTCTTCGTATGTTGAGTCGGAATAAAGAACTAAGAGTTTAATAATATGCTTACTGCATAAACTTTGCTGGTTAGATTGAATTGAACTATCAGATTGAAATTTTTCATTAATAATTGAGCTTTTTTGAACCAAATTATTTACTTCTTTAATGTTATTTTCCTTCTCTTTTTGTTCAACTTCTTTTTGCGAATCAGGAATATCTATTTGGGCATCCTTTATTTTAGCTTCAATAAGTTCAAAAGAAGCCTTTTTCTCTAAATATTCAATTTTTCTTTGCAAATCTTCAATGGTATTATGTGGCGTTTCTAAGATTTTTTCTTCTTGAATATCATCAAATAAAGTGTTGGAAATAGAGCTTTTTGCCATTTCGGAAGGCTCTGAGAAGGCAATATTTTCTTCTCTTGAAGATTTAGGCTCGTTTTTTTGAATTAAAGAGCCCTTACCAAGCACTAACCAATTTGAATCAATATCAGGAAATCTATTTAATATTTTAGTTACTATATCCAAACTTGGTTTGTTCCTGCCCGAAAGGATATGAGAAATGGAGGAACGCTGAACTCCAATTTCATCGGCAAATTGCGTAGGATTCAAACTACGTGATTGCATTAATAAACGAATTCTTTCTTGTATCATACTATTTTACATTTGTAGATTTATTTACATTTGTAAAGCAATTTCAAATTAAATTATCAATCTTAACTAAATTACAAATGTATTATCTTAATACGTTTAAGAAATAATAAAGTTACATTAAATATAATATTTATTATACAACTATAAAACAACACTTTAATATATTAATTCGCATTAATGATATATATTTATAAATAGGTGCAAAATGCTAATCTTTTACTTAATATAAATATCTTAGTAATCTGGTTTTCAATTAAAATCATAATGACATAAACTTAATTATTAATTTTTAAGAACTCTATAATTGTGAAACATAATATTAACAGGCTATTATACTTTTTTATCTATTTACATTTGTAGAAAGATTGAATATTACAAATGTTTGTTTACAGATGTTGTAATACGATTTTACTACTATACTCCCCTATTTACCCTCAAAGAGCCGAGAATTGAAAATTTTAGAGAAGCGTGAGGCTATGATGGGTATATTTATTAATTTGTGTTAAATAAAAAAGGCTTAGATATAAACTATCTAAGCCTTCTATTAATTAAATATTAAGAGATTAACTCCCCTATATTTAAATTTTTCTTTTAAATATTAGGGTTTTATCTTAGGTTCTCTGCCCTATAACGATTTGTTGATTTATACGCATCACAACGTTTTTGAGCACACGATTCACAAAGAATTGCAATAGCGAAAACACCTAATAATACCAATGCTATTTTTTTCATATCTATATTTGAATTTATATTATATTCTTTTTCAATTGCTTTACCTCTATTAAAGAGGTAGAAATTCTATGCAAAAGTACACATATTTTGCATATAAACTGATTTTATTCTTTAAAATAAACGATTTTAGAGGTCTTTTATTTTAAATATCCTTATTTTATATGAATATTTTAGAGTTAAAGTAACTCTAAATAGGATTTGATTCTAAATTATTAAAACTTGATTTCAGTAAATTAAAACTTGATTCTAATAAATTAAAACTTGATTCTATTTTCTTAGGACTTAACCTCTTTATTTTGTTCTAAATAATATTTGCAAACCTCTCTTAATCCACATTCTTTACATTTTGGTTTACGTGCCTGACAAACGTATCTGCCGTGAAGTATTAGCCAATGGTGTGCAATAGGTATTAACTCCTTGGGAATATGTTTTGTGAGCTGTTTTTCTGCTTCAAGTGGAGTTTTAGCATTTTTGGTTAATCCTATACGCCATGATACACGAAATACATGGGTATCCACTGGCATATTGGGCTGATTAAAAAGCACTGAGGTTATTACATTTGCTGTTTTCCGCCCTACTCCATTAAGTTTTTGTAATTCATTAATATCATCTGGAACCTCTGAATTATAATCCTTGACCAATTTATTTGCCATTAGCACTAAGTTATTCGCCTTATTATTAGGATAAGATATAGATTTTATTATTTTATACACCTCTTCTTGACTTGCTATTGAAAGAGCCTTAGGATTAGGGTATTTCTCAAACAATATAGGAGTTACCATATTAACTCTTTTGTCTGTACATTGTGCAGAAAGTATCACTGCAACAAGTAATTCATAGGGGTCTGTGTATTTTAATTCACTTTCTGCAATTGGGCGATGCTTCTGAAAATATTCTATTACGTAGCTATAACGTTTTTTTATGTTTATCATAAATTTTTATCATATGGATTATATGTTAGAACTGTGGAGACTGGATAATGGTCAGAATAGTCTAATTTCTTTCTTTCAAAGCTTTTAACATTGAATTTAGTTTTATCACAAAATATATAATCTATCCTATATGCTGGAAAGTCTCCATTATAAGTTGTTCCAAAACCTTTACCCTGCGATTTGAATGTATCTGTAAAATTCTTTGAAAGCATTTTATAAGTATATGAAAATGGTGTATCGTTGAAATCACCTGTCAGTATCGTAGGTAGATTATTCTCTGAAAGTATTGGTTCAATTTCATCTACTTCCTTACTCCTTCTTTCGTTAGCCCATATTAGTTTTTGTGCTATTGGTTTGGCGTTTTCTTTTACATCTGATATTGCTCCTTCTTTTAGCTTATTAAATTTCTCTTTATCCTCTTCTTGTAATTTGAATGAGGCTAAATGAAGGTTAATTATTCTGATAATTTGTCCTTCTTTGAGTTCGAGGTCTGCATAAATATATGAATTGCTTGTTTCTTTGGTTGGGAACAATACACCAGATTGAACTATTGGATACTTGGAATAAATCACATTTCCTGAAATTCTATTCTTATGATTTATTGCACTATAATAGTATTTTAAGCCTAATTCGTTTACAAGTTTGTAGTGAATGGATTCTTTGTTAGTTTTTGATGAATTATAATCTTGAAAGGAAATAATGGAAGGATTTAATTCTTTTACGTAATTGTATATTTGGTCTATGCGAGGTTGTTTATCTTCGTTCCACTTGGTGTTGAAATGGAAAGAACATACATTATAACTCAGTACTTTTATTTCGCTATTTTCTATTGGTGTACGATGTTCTGTTCCTGATAGCTGATAAAGGTTTGGAATATAATCTACTCTTATCAAGATACAAATTAGAGGAATTATAATGTATTTCCACTTAACGAATATCCAAACTATAATAAAGCATATATTGATTATTAAAAGTGTTGGGTAAAGAAATGGTAAAAGGGATAGCTTAGGAGCTATGTGGGGAGGAATAAATACTGCTACGTATGTTGCTAAGAGCAAAAGGGCTAATACGATGTTAATGATGTAAAATATTCTTTTTAACATTTTTCTTATTTAGGGTTTTATGTTGTTTAGATGGAATCGCTTCCTATTGAATCTACTTTTTTGGGATATGCTTTTTTGGTGTACTCTATATCATCTTCTGTTAGGTTATGTCCTATTCCATGTTCTTCTAATTCCATTAGGTGCCAAGAGTTATGTTCTTTAATTAATGACCATTTGTAATTATTAACATTGCCATAAATATCTATGGTTTTAACATCAACCTTAGCCAAATGATTTTCTATTTTTACTTCATTTATATCAATAGTCTTAACTTGGACTAAGTCATCGCCAATTGTAGAAACAAAATCTATATACCTATCTACTTCTTTTGTTGATATTTTCTTTATGCTTTCAAAGTCTTTTTTATTGAGATATATGTAGAAATCCTCAACAACTTTTGATACATTCTTTTCTTCACTTTCTGTTGTACATCCAAAAAGGATTAAAGAAATACATAGACATTTTAGTATTCGTTTCATTGATTAAGATTTTTGTATTTGAGCAGTTTTTATTTGTTATTAAATCCATTTAACCAAAGGAAAATCCATTCTATGTGGCATTAGAGGATGCTTTGGATAAACTCTTATGGAATAATCGTAAACTCCGGCTGAAAATGGTAAGACTTGGATTTCAAAACTCAATTTATTATGGGAATAGTTTGACATTTCCATCGGAATTATTCTATGATAATCATCTATAATATCATTTTCCTTCTTAGCAATTATGACTTCTGCTCCCAAATATTCTGGATTTGTATCGTTAATATAGAGTGTTAGTTTGATTTTAAAATGTTCTTCCATTTGTAGTTTGTGGTTTTCGTAATCTGGAAGTTGCAAATCTATTAATTCTATTTTATTCCATTGTCTTCTCATTCTATGTTTCCACGCTGCATAATCACGTGCTTTTTGTGCATTATTTTCTCTAAGCATTTTTGTGCGAAGAATGAGTTTGTTGTAAAACTTACTATAATATTCATCTAATTGGCGTTTCATTGTAAAGTGTGGTGCAATCTTTGCTATTGTATTCTTTATTATCATTGTCCACTCCTTACTCATTCCTTCTTCATCCTGGTTATAGTATGCTGGTATTATCTTATCTTCTATTGTTTCATAAATTACTTCTGCATCATAGGCGTTTTGGTATTCGTGCGAGTCATAAATTTGTTCCTCTGCTAAGCTCCAACCTGCTCCTTCTTTATAGCCTTCTGCCCACCATCCATCTAAGACAGAGAAATTAACAACGCCATTCATTACGGCTTTCTCTCCTGAAGTTCCTGATGCTTCAAGTGGTCTTGTAGGAGTATTTAACCATACATCAACTCCCCTTACCAAATATTTAGCAACATACATATCGTAGTTTTCAATAAAGATAATCTTTCCAATAAAACGAGGCATTTTTGAGACTTCAATTATTCTCTTTATTAGGTCTTGTCCTGCTTTATCAGCTGGGTGAGCCTTGCCTGCAAATATAAATTGAACAGGCTTTTCTTCATCATTTACTAATTTATCTAATCTTTCCATGTTAGTAAAAAGCAGATGAGCTCTTTTATATGTTGCGAACCTTCGTGCAAAACCTATTGTCAGCGACTTAGGGTTAAATCTGTCTTTAATCTGAATAAAAAGTTTAGGGTCTTCTGCTCTATTGACAAGTTCTTTTTTAAGCCTTCCCATCATAAAATCTAACAAATCCTTCTTGGTGCTCTGGTGCATATCCCATACAATCTTGTCTTCTACATCGTATATCTTTTCCCAATACTTTGGATTAGATTGGTCTTTAATATAATCTTTTGTGAAGACTTTGTCGTATAACTTACTCCATTTCCTATCTACCCATGTTGGCTGATGGACTCCGTTAGTAACATAGTCAATATGCAACTCTCTAGGAAAATATCCTTTATATAAATCTGCAAACATTTCTCTACTTACTCGTCCGTGTATTCTGCTTACTCCATTAACTTCTTGAGAAAAATTAAGTGCCAAAATACTCATTGAGAACTTCTCATTACTATCTGTTTTATTAACTCTACCTAAACCAATAAACTCTTCCCACGACAAGCCCATGCTTTCAGGAAAATGCGATAAATACGCTCTAATTAAATCTTCGCTAAATACATCATGCCCTGCTGGAACAGGAGTGTGAGTTGTAAAAAGAGTTGATGAACATACTAATTCTTTTGCTTGTGCATATCCCATTTGGTTATTATGCATCATATTGCGTATTCTTTCAAGAGAATTGAAGGCTGAATGACCTTCGTTTGAATGATAAATAGTTGGTTCTAATCCTATTTCTTTAAGCATTCTTACTCCTCCTATTCCTAATAGTATTTCTTGTTTTAATCTATTTTCCCAATCGCCTCCGTAGAGTTGATGTGTTATTGCTCTATCTTCAATTTGATTATCTTCAATGTCAGTATCTAAAAGGTATAAAGGAACTCTGCCTACATCACATCTCCATATCTTTGCATAAACAGGTCTACCTGGTAAATTAATAATAATCTTTTTCCATTTCCCTTTTTCATCCTTTACTGCTTGTATTGGTAAATGAGAAAACTTTTGAGGAAACATTTGAGAGATTTGTTCTCCTGTGCGTGTTATCTTTTGAGAGAAATACCCATAACGATAAAGCAGTCCAATGCCTATCATATTCTTATTAGAATCTGATGCTTCCTTTAAATAGTCTCCTGCTAACATTCCCAAGCCTCCTGAAAATATTTTTAAGGTATCGTGTATTCCAAATTCCATTGAGAAATATGCTATCAAATCATCCTCTTTATGCTTTCCCTCTTCCATATAACTATCAAACTCTTCCACAACCTTATCTAATTTAGCAAGGAAGTTTTCATCTTTCAATAAATTATCTATTTCTGGTTTACTAAGACTCTCTAACAAATGTATTGGGCTTCGATTTAACTGTTCAAACTTTTCAGCGTTGATTAAATAAAAGATATCTCTTGCTTCAACATTCCATGTCCACCACAAATTTTGACTTAGACGTTCTAAACCTTCAAGTCTTTCTGGTATGGATTGAGCAACTAATATCTTTTTCCATCTTGGCTCTTCTCCCCAAGATGTTACTGGAATTATTCTTTGTCTAATTGGTTGCTTATGTATATATTGTTCTATTCTACATTCCGATTTAGAAAGTGCAATACAATATGCTTTATCATAATATGTAATTAAATTAGACCATAAAGTAGATTGAGATATTTCAAAAGCTTTATTTCTTAAATCTTCTTTTTCAACTTCACTTAAAGACATTGTTTCTTCTATTTTTAAAACAATATCCTTAACAGTTTGAGAGCTTTCACCATCTGCCCTTTCCACAACAGCCAAAGCCCCTTTAACATCTTTAACCATATCTTTTATCCAAAGCCCAAAGCCAGCCAAATTAGTAGTTATTGAAGGAATGTGGAAAGCCATAGACTCCATCGGCGTATATCCCCAAGGTTCATAATAGGAAGGGAAAATTGATATATCAAACCCTATCAAGAAATCAAAATAAGTTAAATTAATTATTCCATCGTTACCATCTAAGTAAGAAGGAATAAACATTATTTTAACATTATCTTCTGGGGAATTATTTAATCCATTTTCTGTAATTGTCTTTATTATAGGGTCGCGTTCTGGATCAAAGAGATGATGTGTTAGATGTTGATTGGGCGTTGGATTATTAAAGTCTGGATTTCCCATCTTAGCAAGTAATGATTTATAAACATCAACATTATGTGCAGGAACTGCAATAACAGCAATAATTTGTTGGGATAAATTCTTCTTATTAAGCTCTCCCATTACATTAATAAAAACATCTATCCCCTTATTTTTAAATTCATAACGACCACTATTAATAATTAATATGGCATCGTTATTTATTTTTTGATTGGTTAAAGCTTCTGTAACCTCTATCACCTTAGAACGAGCCTTCAATCGCTTTTGGTCAAAATTACTATTATTTGGAACAAATGTAGGTTCAAATCCGTTTGGAGTAACAATATCTACTGATTTCTGAAAGAATTGTTTACATTCATTATTAGTTAATTCGCTAACAGTGGTAAAGCTATCAGCATTCTCTGCTGATATTTTCTCTAACGAAAACTTTGCTCTAACATTAAATTCATTAGCTATCTGATTAGGTTCATAATGATGCAAGTCCGAATATAAAGGAAGATTGTTACCTGCTATTGAACGGCCAAGCACTGTTGCATGAGTAGTAAATACTGTTGCTATTTGTGGACAATATTTCTTTAAATAGAGAATACCTGAACCTGTCATCCATTCGTGCCATTGAGTAATTACCTTATCTTGTGCAGACAAATAATATTCGTAATAACTTTCAATTACTTTTGCTGCTGCATAACCAAACAAGACTGGCTCAACATAATCCCATTGTCCTGTTATACTATCTAAACCATAATCTTTCCAAAAATCTTCAAACAACTTATCTTTCTGAGAAAAGAAACTTGTAAAATCCACTAAAATAGCAATAGGCTCTCCTTGGATTTTCCATCTTCCTACCCTAATTCTCAATCCTTTGGATTCAGCATAAGCCTTCCAGCTTTTTAATATATAGATGTCCTCTTCAAAATTAGACACCTGTCCTTTATCTCTTAGGATATCAGGACCAATAACCATATAATTATCATTATGTCTTTCCACTAAGGTTTTGGCTTTAGTAGATATAACTGTATGTATACCTCCTACCTTATTACAAACTTCCCAACTCGTTTCAAATATAAAATCTGGTTTAATATTCATTCTATTTATTTTTTATTTAATATACTTTATAATGTATCACTAATATTTTGAATATTCATTTTTGCAATAGAATATTCCTTTCTTAACTTTTCAAATATTTCTTTTACCGACATCTCTTTTTCAATAGATATACTCACTTGTCCAATTTCCAATTCTCCTTCATCTAAATTACCATCAAACATTCCTAACTTTGTTTTACCTATACCTATTATCTCCAATAATTCTTCCTTAGAGGCACCTCTTTCTTCTGCTTCTTTAATCTTCTCAAAAAAACCTCCTTTGAGTAATCTTGTTGGAGAAAGTTTTCTAAGAAAAAGCATTGTATCACCTTCTTTTGCACTGATAATGGCTCTTTTAAAATTCTCATGTGCAGAGGACTCTTTACTTGTGGCAAATAAAGTTCCTATCTGAACTCCTTGAGCTCCCAAAGTCATAACAGATAGAATCTGCTCCCCTGTTGCAATTCCTCCTGCGGCAATTACAGGTATAGAAACTTTCTTTACTATTTCATTAACCAGCACTAATGTAGTAGTTTCTTCTTTCCCATTGTGCCCTCCTGCTTCAAAGCCTTCGGCAACAATTGCATCAACTCCAGCTTCCTGAGCTTTGAGTGCAAATTTTTCATTAGCAATAACGTGAACAACCTTTATACCATTTTCTTTTAAAGTTTTAGTATATAGTGATGGGTTACCAGCAGAAGTAAATACAACAGGAACTTTCTCTTCAATAATAACTTGAATATGCTTTGGAGAATTAACATTCATTAAAGGGACATTGACACCAAAACTTTTATTAGTTGCTTTTTTACATTTTATTATATGTTCTTTTAGAACCTCTGCACTCATTGAGCCTGCACCAATAAGTCCAAGCCCTCCTTCATTACTAACTGCCGAAGCTAATTCCCAACCGCTACACCAAATCATTCCTCCTGCGACAATTGGACTTTGAATATTTAGAATATTACATAAATTAACACTCATATAAAATCATTATTTTTGCCACAAAGATAAGAGAAAATTTGCAATTTCAAATATTATTAGTAATTTTGGCACTTAAAATTAACATTAATTTAAACCTAAACATATTTTGATATGAAAAAGATTTTATTTTTCTTTCTTATAAGTATTGTAACTATCAGTGCATTTTCACAAGATTGGAGAAAAGGAAAATATATGGCTAATCCGCCAGAGTATTTTGTAATGGTCAATGCCGAAGCTAAAATGAACATGGGAACAAGTGCAGAATTGAACCCATGGGGCTATGGATTTAATTTAGCTTATCAGTACAAAACAAGGAGGAAAAAAGGTAACGTTACCACAGCTTCTGGTCTCGGAGCAAACTTAGGTTATTTCCATTACCCAGGAATGAGTATTAAACAAAGCTCAATAGGAACAAGTTACCTACTTGACTTTGACAAATACAAGAGTTTTGACTTAATTCCAATTATGCTTTCATACAATTTTTACATATCAAAGAACAGAATGCATTACTTCCTTGGTCTTGACCTTGGAGTGCAACTTATGCTTAGGGAAAAGGACTTTAAATACACTGAACTTATAACCTCATATTATAATGGCGAAAATGAAGTGAGGCTAACCCACGTTTTACCAAGCGGAAAAGCATATTTTGGAATGATGTATGAGCTTAACCAAGATTTTAGACTAAGAGGTCAGGTGGGAGTTGATTATACTATGGGACATAAATTTGAAGCCGTAACTCCTTTTATGTATTTCGACGGCATTAATAAAGACCTTAAAAAGAAATATCCTATTGGCGAAATGCCAGCCTTTGGAATGATGAACATTTTTGCTTCAATTGGTGTAGTTTATAGCTTATAAATATTTATAGTAAGTGAAATTATTAAGGGCGGATTTAGTTCGCCCTTTCTTTTTTAAAAAAGTAAACACATAGTTTAAAGAAAACAAAGTATAGATGCAACTATTTTATTGCCCTGATATTAATCCAAGCCAAACATATACCTTAAACAAAGAAGAATCTATGCATTGCGTTAGAGTTCTTCGCTTAAAGGAAAACGACATAATTCATATCACTGATGGCTTAGGCAATTTACATAAAGCCGAAATAATAGAAGCCCTTCCACGTGCTTGTAGCGTAAGAATAGTTGAAACAAAAACCAATTTTGAACAAAGAGACTATTATTTGCATATTGCAATTGCTCCAACCAAAAACATTGCAAGAGTTGAATGGTTTTTAGAAAAAGCCACAGAAATGGGAATAGATGAAATAACTCCTATAATCTGCGATAATTCAGAAAGAAAGACCATAAACAAAGATAGATTAGAAAAAATACTTATTTCAGCGATGAAACAATCTCTTAAAGCTTTTCTTCCAAAGCTAAATAACATAACAACTTTTAATCAATTCATAAGCGGAATTTCTGAAAAGAATAAATTAATTTGTTATTGCCAACAAGACGATAGAAAGTTTATTAAACAAGCATATAAACCAAAAGAAAGTGTACTTATTCTTATTGGACCGGAGGGTGATTTTAGTGAGAAAGAAGTTGAAATGGCATTAAAAAACAATTATCACAAAATAACACTTGGCAAACAGCGTTTAAGAACAGAAACAGCTGCCCTTTACGCTGTTCAAAGCATACACCTACTAAACCAATGAAAAGAACATTAATTAGCATTTTATTTATTGCGATTTCTATCATGTCATTTGGACAGAAGAATACAATTGCCCTATTGAAGTATAATGGTGGTGGCGATTGGTATGCAAACCCAAGTGCATTGAAAAACCTAATCAATTTCTGTAATAAAGAACTTCAAACAACACTTTCTCCTGACTATTCCACAATTGACGTTGGCAGTTCGGAGATTTTCCTCTACCCTTTTGCTCATCTTACAGGACATGGTAATGTTATATTTTCGGAAAAAGAAGCAGAAAACCTAAGAAACTACCTTATTGGCGGAGGCTTCTTACATATATCAGACAATTATGGCTTACGTAAATTCATAGAACCTCAAATGAAAAAAGTATTCCCTGAACTTGACTTTTTGGAAATACCTTTTAATCATCCCATATATAATCAAAAATTCAAATTTCCTAATGGTTTGCCAAAGATACACGAGCACGACAACAAAGCTCCCAAAGGTTATGGATTATTTTGGGAAGGACGATTGGTATGCTTCTTTGATTACGAATGCGATTTGGGAGATGGCTGGGAAGATGAAGATGTTCATAACGACTCTTCTCAAACTCGTTTAAAAGCTCTTCAGATGGGAGCCAACCTGATTCAATACTGCTTTATGCAATAATTAATACTAAAAACTACTATCTAACAATTAATTACTAACTCTTGATTCTAATAAATTCTTTCTTGATTTCAATTTATTAACTCTTGATTTCAATTTATTGAAATAAGGAATGGTTTTTCTCAAACTTTATTTAGAAAAAAAATAAACAAGTAAACCTGTATTATTTTTATTGATTGGGAAAACTAAAATCCAATAATCAATCAATCAAAAAACCTCCAAGCAATTCCAAATCTTAAATTTAGTTTTTCAGCTGGGTAATGTGGAGTTAGGTAATATTCGTTACCAAATAGTCCTGCATAGGGATGTGTTAGGGTAATAAAGAATTTGACTCTATCCAATTGTGCTTGAATAAAGAAATCTGCAAATAGATAATTGCCTATCTTTACTTGGTCTTGATGAACAAAGGCTCCCATTGCTGGCATATATCTATCTGCAAAATATGATGTATTATACCTGAAATCAAACCCTATTTCTGTGTCAAGTTTCTTCTTAAACATTTTGAAATTAACGCTTATTCCTTGTTTGGCTTGAAACAGTGGCACTCTTATTGCTTCTTCGGAAGAGAGTTTTTGCAAAGACATAACACCATTTAGTCTAAATACCCATAGCTTTATATTATGAAGTAGTGATGCTTGATAGATATGTGTTGGACTATTTGAAACTTTTGGCGTAAGGTTTTGGTCTATATATGCCAGATTCTCCATAGTGTAGTAAGCTAAATTGATTATTAGTTTATCTTTTAGGTTATAACCTATATTAGTACTAAACATCTGCGTCTTCTCAAAATCATTACTCCAAATAAAGTTGTTTGTGGTGTATTTGGTATAAAAATAATCCACACTTTTTTCCATTAGTCTTAGCTTAGCATAGAAATCTTTAAAATCGAGCCTTGCTCCCATATTATAGTCTTTATTATAGCGTGAATCGGATATAATAAATTCATAATCAAAGTTTAATTTAAAGGATTTTATATCTAATCCTAATTCAAGGAATGGAGAAAAGAGAGAACTCTTTTCTTGGTTTAGGGTATCTGCAAAAAGCACATAGTCGTGTTTTAGTCCTATTGCAAATGGAATTATTTGTTTATTTCTTATAGATATTATGTTTTGGAGATGTCTTGTTGAAAGGGAGTCGTGGGTTGCAATAGAGTCAAAGTATGTATTTTGATAAAAACCTTCTGTTTGGCTTAAATCATTGTATATCCTTGCATTTGATATATAAGATATATCGTGTATAACTGAAAGAGAGTTAATAAATTTATTCTTACTTATTAGTTTCCCAAAGCCAAATTCTTGTGTCAGGAAAACCTCTTTTGATTTGTATTTGGAAAATGCAGAACTTATATTCATAGGATATGCAGACAATGAGCTATATTGCTGAACTCTGAAGGAAGAGTCTGATTTTAATCCTCCGCTTTCGCTTTGCATTGCCCTATTTCTTATAAATCCTAAATAGCCTTGATAGGTTTCTGTCTTGTTTTTATAACGTGCTGTTGCGTTAAAGAATTGGTTCATCACCTGACTTTTATCAAATGCTCCGTTGGTGTAGTTCAAATCGTATTGAAAGCCTACTTGTAGGTTTTTATATATGTTTTGTCCATGAACTACTGAGAAATAGCGTGAAGATGAAAGGTTGTTGGAATAACGCAATTCAGAATAAGGCTTATAAACATTATAGAACTTGATATTTTCTTTGGTAAACCTCACGGCATCGTAGAGGTTGGGTTGATAGTTTAAGGATAGGCTTTCAGGCAATTTAACAAGAAGTGGTTTATGTGGTGAACCTTCGGTTGAAAGTTGCTGATAGAACATTTCTTCTATTTTATAGATTGCATTGGTATGCCTTACGCCAGAAAGAGATTTATCTATTGATTTAAGAGGTTTATTATTAATGGGAAGATTTGTATAACGCGTATAAACCAAACCGGTATCAATATCAATTGTACTTCTCTCCTCTTTATTTTGTTGAGCATTTGTAATAAGAGGGACAAATAAAAATAGAATGGAAAGAAATACTATTGATTTTGTATTCAATTTAGTTTTGTTTTTCGCTTAAAAATCTTTCTGCATCTAAGGCTGCCTTACAACCGCTCGCAGCAGCAGTTATGGCTTGACGATATATTGTGTCTTGAATATCTCCTGCGGCAAAAACGCCAGGTATATTGGTATGAGTTGTTCCTGCTTTTGTTATAATGTATCCAAGTTCATCGGTATTAATTTGAGAAGAGAATACATCGGAATTAGGATGATGACCAATTGCAAGAAATAATCCTGCTAATTCAACTTGTTTTAGGTTTCCTTCTTTTGTGTTTTCAAGCATTACTCCTGTAACTCCATTTTTATCACCAAGCACTTCAATTGGTTTATAATTCCAAAGAATTTCTACTTTTGGATTATTTAATACTTTCTTTTGCATTGCAACAGATGCTCTAAGAACATCACGGCGTACAATTAAATAAACTTTCGAACAACCATTAGATAAATATGATGCTTCTTCGCATGCAGTATCCCCTCCTCCAACAACTCCAACTATTTGATTGCGGTAGAAGAATCCATCACAAGTTGCACAGGCACTTACCCCCATTCCTTTATACTTTTCTTCTGACTCTAATCCTAACCAACGAGCTGAGGCTCCTGTTGCAATAATAACTGTTTCGGCTTCAATAATTTTACCCGAATCAGTTTCTAATACGAAAGGATATTTTTGAAAATCAACCTTATTAATTATATCATTAATGATTTTTGTTCCAAATCTTTCGGCTTGTTTTTTTAAATCATTCATCATTTCTGTTCCATTTATCCCCTGTGGATAGCCTGGAAAATTATCTATTTCTGTTGTGATTGTGAGTTGTCCTCCTGGCTGCATGCCTTCTATTACAACTGGATTAAGATTAGCTCTTGAGGCATAAATAGCTGCTGTATAGCCAGCAGGGCCTGAGCCAATAATTAAGCACTTTACTTTTTCTAAGTTCATATATCTTTTAATTAAATTTTCTTGCTTACAAACTGCAAAACTAAGAATTTTCTTTATATCTTTGCTCTTTAAAACATATATATTATTTTCTATTAATGACAAAGCAATTATCTATATATCTTAAATTTAGTATTTTATTTAGCATATTACTATTTATAAATATATGTAATGCACAAACTTTCTCCATTAATAATATTCAACCAATAAAAACTGTAACTTCTAATTCTTATGTTTCTAATCAAGATAATATTCTTTCAGAAAGTGCATACAATATATTAAATGTAAAACTTGACTCCTTAGAAAAATTAACTACTGCACAAGTTGTTGTTGTTGCTTTGCAAAATGCGGGCGAAATGGATGCCAGAGAAGTTTCTATGCAGCTATTTAATAGTTGGAAAGTTGGGCAAAAAGAATCTAATAATGGATTAGTTCTTGTTCTTATTGTTGATAGAAGAGAGGTTTTTATACGTACAGGTTATGGTTTAGAGGGTATAATAACCGATGCAAAGAGTACTCAAATAGTTAATACCATAATGGCTCCATATTTTAGCAAAGCAGATTGGGATAATGGGATGATTGCTGCTATTGATGAAATAAGCCGTTTAATTATTCAGGAATACCTGACAGAAGGGTTTGCAGAAAGAAAGCCTAAAACATTGATAGATTATCTGCCTTTTATTAATGGATACTTAATAATAACTCTTATACTTCTTACTTTTGCAGTAATCAATATAATAAAATCTCATACTAAGTTTGAAGCATTTCAAAGGGAAGAAAAAATAAATGCTTTTAGTAAGTCGGCAAAACCATGGTATATGGTGGGGATATTATTTCCTATAATGTTGGTTCTAATCTATCTTTGGTATAAATTAATCTTCAAACCACAAGTTAGAAACAAAATGCAAATATGTAGTAAATGTACTAATACAATGCATAAATTAAACGAAAAGGATGACGATAAATACCTCTCTGAAAAACAAATCTTGGAAGAGAATATCAAATCTAAAGATTATGATGTTTGGTTATGCAATAATTGTGGTAATACAGATATTTTTTCTTTTGATAACTCATTAACCAAATACTCTATCTGTCAGTTTTGTGGTGGGAAAACAATGTTTATGCAGTCGGATATAATTGTTCGTTTAGCGACACAATCTCACGATGGGAAAGGACGGAAGACCTATACTTGTAAGAATTGTGGA
This sequence comes from Bacteroidales bacterium UBA5371, assembly GCA_002407855.1. Lineage (GTDB taxonomy): Bacteria > Bacteroidota > Bacteroidia > Bacteroidales > P3 > UBA10566. The sequence continues at coordinate 68,509 of DHPF01000012.1, read as the reverse complement.
AATCATAAGGAAACAGATTATATAATACCAAGAGCAACCACAGGAGTTATTCTTGGAGGAAGTGGAAGTGGTTTTGGAAGAGGCGGTGGAGGATTTTCAGGAGGTAGCTTTGGAGGAGGACTATCCGGTGGTGGAGGTGGCGGAGGTAGCTTCTAAAAAATATTAACTTAAATACATTATTAATTATAAACAAATAAAAAGTATATTTATGAAAAAGAAAACAACAAGTATAGTAACTATAATTGCAATTATTGCAATAGTTGTTTTATGGGCTATTTCAGCCTATAATGGATTAGTAAAAAAAGATGAGGCTTGTTCTCAACAATGGTCAAAGGTAGAAAGTCAGTATCAAAGACGATTAGACCTTATTCCGAATTTAGTTAATACCGTTAAGGGATACGCAACTCACGAACAAGAAACTCTTTTAGAAGTTGTGCAAGCAAGAAATATTGCTTCTAATGCAAAGGTTGACCCAAATAATTTAACTCAAGAAAGCTTAGACAAGTATCAACAAAGCCAAGCAGCACTTAAATCTTCTTTGGATAGATTAATGGTTGTGGTGGAACGTTACCCTGACTTGAAGGCTAATCAAAACTTCTTGGAGCTTCAATCTCAATTGGAAGGAACAGAAAACAGGATTGCTGTTGAAAGACAAAACTTTGCAGATATTGTTAATACTTACAATTCGTCAATACGTCGTTTCCCTACTAATATTCTTGCAGGAATATTTGGGTTTGATAGAAAAGCATATTTTGCAGCAGAACAAGGTGCAGAAGCAGCTCCTAAGGTAGAATTTTAAATAATAACTTGCCAAAATATATTTGGCTAATAATATGGAAGAAAACAACATTCAAACAAAACAAACTCACAAAACTATTCCCGTTAAGGGAATGTACGAAGACTGGTTTTTAGACTACGCATCTTATGTTATATTAGAAAGAGCCGTTCCTCATATTAATGACGGCTTAAAGCCCGTTCAAAGACGAATACTTCATTCAATGAAAGAATTGGATGATGGAAGATATAATAAGGTTGCAAATATTGTTGGAAATACTATGAAATACCATCCTCATGGTGATGCTTCAATAGGAGATGCTCTGGTTCAACTTGGACAAAAAGAACTTCTTATAGATTGTCAAGGTAATTGGGGAAACATATTAACTGGTGATAGTGCAGCGGCTCCTCGTTATATTGAAGCCCGTTTGTCTAAGTTTGCATTGGATGTTGTTTTTAATCCTCAAACAACCTCTTGGCGTCCGTCGTATGATGGAAGAAACAAAGAGCCAGAAACTCTCCCTATTAAATTTCCTCTTTTGCTTGCACAAGGTGTTGAAGGTATTGCAGTGGGGTTAGCTTGTAAAATATTATCTCATAACTTTATAGAACTAATAGAAAGTTCTATCAAAATTCTAAAAAATCAGACTTACGAGATTTACCCAGACTTCTTAACCGGAGGAATGATTGATGTGCAGAAATACAATAATGGATTAAGAGGAGGAAGAATAAGAGTTAGGGCAAAAATAAAGGTTGAAGACAAAAAAACTCTTGTTATTAAAGAAATTCCTTTTGGAACAACCACAAGTAAATTGATTGATTCTATAATCAAAGCTAATGATAGGGGGAAAATTAAAATCAAAAAGATTGATGATAATACGGCACAAGATGTAGAAATCATCATTCAACTACCTAACGACACTTCAACCGACCAAACTATTGACGCCCTTTATGCCTTTACCGATTGTGAGGTTTCTATATCTCCCAACTCAACAGTTATAGAAAAAGAAAAGCCTTGTTTTCTTGGAGTAAGAGAAATCTTAGAAAAATCTACACAAAACACAGTAGACCTTCTTCAATTAGAATTAGAAATTGAATTAAACGAACTTAAAGAAAAATGGCAATGGACTTCATTAGAAAGAATATTCATAGAAAATGAGATATATGAACTAATAAAACCTTGCACAACAGATCAAGAGATTGATGATACAATAATAATAGGACTAAAACCCTTTATTAAGAACCTGCTTAGAGAACCAATAATAGAAGATATTCATAAGCTACGAAAAATACCTATTGATAGAATATCAAAATACAATTCTGATAAAGCCAATGATATTCTCTTAGCAATTGAAGATGATATAAAACAAGTTAATTACGATTTAGAACATATTATTGATTATACCATTGCCTATTTTGAAAGAATCCTAAAAAAGCATGGGCAAGGCAGAGAGAGAAAGACTGAAATTAGAAACTTTGACACAATAGAAGCTCAATCAGTTGCTGTTGCCAACGAAAAGCTATACTGCAACTATAAAGACGGATTTGCAGGTTATAGGATGAAAAATGATGAATATGTTTGTGATTGTTCTGATATTGATGATATTATTGCTTTCCGTAGAGACGGAACTGTTGTTGTAAAGAAGGTACAAGAGAAAGATTTTATTGGAACAGATATTATACATATAGATGTGTTTAGGAGGAATGATGATAGAACAATCTATAATATGGTTTATCAAGATGGTGCCTTTGGAAAGTCGTATGTCAAGCGTTTTGCTGTAACAAATATTATTAGAGATAAAGAATATGTTTTGACAAAAGGAATTAAAGGCTCTAAGGTTTTATATCTATCGGTCAATCCTAATGGAGAAGCAGAAGTTATCTCAATATCGCTCAAACCAAAGCCAAATTTAAGAAAGATGAATTTTGATTTTGACTTTGCATCTTTGGCAATAAAAGGAAAGAATGCACAAGGCAATATCCTAACTCCAAACTTCATCAGAAAGATAACCAAGAAGGAAGATGGTATTTCCACTTTAAGTGCACGAAAGATATGGTTTGACGATTCCATTAAAAGACTAAATGCCGATGAAAGAGGAAAATATTTAGGAGAGTTTAGTGCGGATGATAAAATTATTGCCATATACGCTTCGGGTTGCTATCGCCTAACCAATTTTGACCTTTCCAATCATTTTGAAGACGATTTACTAATCATAGAAAAGCATAGAGCCGACAAGCCTATATCACTAATCTACAAAGACAAAACAACCAAACAACACCTGCTCAAACGCTTCCTTATAGAAGAAATTATGGATAAAAAAGTCTTCTTTATGGAGCAAGAGAATGAGCTTGTATATATAACAAATGACTGGTTACCTATGGTTGAACTCTATCTGCAAGACACCAAGAAGGGAAAAGAAATAGAGAATGAAATTATTAACCTTGCCGAATTTATGGATATAATAAGATATAGGGCAAAAGGCAAGAAACTATCAAAGTATAACGTTAAGAAGGTAAAAGTTCTGGAACCTCTACCCTATCAAGAAGAAATAGAAGAAGAGCCAGAAGAAGTAGAACCTCAAAAAAAGAATGAAGATATTAAATTTGAAAATGAAAAAGGACATAACGATGAAGACTTTATTCAAGGTTCACTATTTTAAAATAGTGTTATCCATTTTTATAATTACATTTTGTTACACGGAATCGAAGGGACAAAACTTTGCAAAAGAATTTCAAAATAAGCAAACCGACTCTCTGAGTCAGGATATAATATTCTTACATATTAATCCTGTAATTTCGTACCGCAACGAAAGCATTGAGAAGATGCCAAACTTTGAGACCTTAGACCAAGACATACAAAAAGAACTTTATAATAAATATGCACCACTTGCTGATAGTATTTCCGATTCAATCCTTCTAAATAATTATAAGACAGAATTAATAAATAAATTAACCTACTTTGGATTTAAAGTCATATATGTTAATGAGCCAGATGCAAAAATAAATATTGACGAAAGACATCATACCTTAAATGTTGCACAATTGGAGATAGATGAATTTAACTATACCGACAGTCTAACAAATGGCAATGAGGTTTTTCACAAACAGCTAAATGGAATAAGATTTAATGCTTGGCTCATTTACAATGAAGCAGATACCAATTCCCGATTAGTTTTCTACTGCGAGGAAGAGGTAAATGATTTTTTTGAAGGAGAAATTAGAAAAGCAGGAAATGAATACTACGCTTCTTATGATTATAAAAAAACAACTACTAATGATGCTCATCTAAGTGCTGCCATAACAGGACAAACCTCTGCTCAATATTTCTTCAATTTCTTAATGAATAAATATGTTTGGATTAAATCTTCGGGTGTTGATATTTACTATTATGGCATTGACCCAAAAACTAAAAAAATCTATTCCGACACTCAACCCTTTGATAATTTTGATATAATAGATTATAACTAAATTTCATCAAAATAGAATCAAGTTCTAAGAGATTAGAATCAAATTCTATTTCAATGAAATCAAATTCTAATAATCTCTAATCAAATCACAAAAAGAAAGAATCAAAACACTAAACATATAAACACAAAGAGGCGTAAGCAAATTAATGTTTACGCCTCTTTTTTTATTGAAGTTAGGGTGGTTAAAATATTATTCAGTAAATTTATTTACCAAAAACATAAATTCATCAACCATTGGTTTAACCTGTTTATCGGTTGTTTCCTTATTTACTGCTGTTCCATCTTCTTTGTATTCGTTTGCAATATTTATAGCAAAGAACTTAATTGGAGAAACTATTGCTTTCATTTGAGAAAGTATGTTTTCAAGCTGGAAGGTTGTTGGTAGCCCTTCAACAATACCCATTGTGGCAGAGGCAAGAGCAACAACTTTTCTTGTCCATTCAGGATAAAGAACATCAATTGCATTCTTTAAAGAGGCAGGAAAACTATAATTATACACAGAAGATACAATTATTACTCCGTCTGCCTTTTTAATTCTTTCGGAAAAGTCAATTAATTTAGCAGAAGGGTCTTTCTGGAACATCAACCTCTCATTAAACAAAGGGAAATCAAACTCCTTTAAATCCAATAAATCAACCTTTGCAATTGAATTTTCTTCTAAGTATTTTTTAATATATAAAGCAACTCTATGCCCTACTCTTTCGTTTCTCACACTTGGTGAAATAATAGCTATTTGTTTCATTTTAAATTTTTATTTTTGTTATTAATTATTTTGTTTTATTAGTTCATTGCTACTTCAAAGAAAATAGCCTCTGTATTTTCCAATGCCTTTATTTCAAAGCTACTTGCTTCGGTTATACCTACTCCATCTCTTGTGGTTAATTTTAAATCCTCTATTTCCAATTCTCCATTCAAAACAAAGACATATACTCCTGTATTTTGTCCATAAAGATTATATGTCTTGGCACTTCCTTTATCTAAATTAGCCCAAGAAAGCCACGCATCTTGATTAATATTTGCTTCACTCTTAGGAGAAAGGAATAAAGAGATATCATTTTTCTTTAAGAGGTTAGTTATATCGTAGTTATTATAACGAGGCTTTGTTCCTTTTGTTTTAGGAAATATCCAAATTTGAAGGAAACTCAAATCCTCTGAATCACTATCATTATACTCTATATGTTGAATGCCTGTGCCAGCACTCATCACTTGAATTTGTCCTCTTGTAATTACATCAGAATTATTTAAAGAATCGCCATGACGCATCTTTCCTTTGAGTGGAATGGAAATAATCTCCATATCATGGTGAGGGTGAATGTCAAATCCCTCTAAGGGAATAATTGTATCATCATTTAAAACCCTAAGCACTCCAAAGTGCATCCTTTGTGGGTTATAGTAATTTGCAAAAGAAAACGTATGGTTTGTATCTAACCAACCATGGTTAAAATGTCCTCTTGTTTCAGCTCTATCTATTATCTTTTTCATTTCATAAATTATTTATAATTTTAATTAGACGCTAATTTTAAGAAGATATTACATTTTACTGCAAAAATAATTTCCAATAAAATATATTTTCAACAGATACTAACTTAAAATCATTGGATTAAGTAATTATTTATTTATTAATTCAATATATAATAACAAGGATTTATTTCATTTTTCTCAATCTAAGAGATAAAAAAATGAAACAAAGAGATAATTTATTAGAATCAAAAGACAATTTTCTGAAACAAAGATTCATTTCTATAAGATTTAATCTTAGAAGAACATAATATTTGATTTAAAAAACTCAAGTCTATGAGAAAAAGTTTTAGTTACAAATAAAATAGTTTTAAAACTCTATTTGCCTTTAACCCTTCTTCTTAGTAATTGGAGATAATTAAACATAAAATAAATCCCAATAATAAGTACTATAAGCAACCCATATATATAGAATATATTTAAACTTTCGCATAAAGCTCTTCTTCTTAGGGCAAATTGTAAAATTAATCCTATGAAAATATAGGTAAGGAAAACATAAGATAGTCGATAGTAGAGTTTCTTACTTTTCTTATATAGGAGCTTTATTTCTTGTTCCGATTTGCTTTTAATTAGTTTCTTTATTTTTAGAAATGAAAGTAAAAATGAGAAAATAATACCTATAAGTCCAATAATCAATATTAACAGAAATTCATTCATAACAAAATAATTTTTAAGTTAGTCTGTATCCTTTTTAACTTAACTGGTTTGACAAGAAATTAGGTTTAAGGGCATGCAAATTTAGATTAATTTCTTGGAAATTTGTTTGTGGTATATAAAATATTTGTACTTTTGCACCCAAGATTGGTTCTTTTTGGATTAAAAGGGAATTAGGTGAAAATCCTAAACAGTCCCGCTGCTGTAAGCTCCATTAGTTTAGCAAGCATCTTTCTTTTGCCACTGAATTTATTAAATTTGGGAAGGCGGAATGCTTGGGAGTAAGTCAGAAGACCTGCCAATAATTAGTATTTATATTTAAGAACTCTCGAGGAAAGAGTCTAAACATATATGACAAAAAGGATTTTATCATTTTTTATAGTTAATTTATTTTGCCTGCCTTTGATTTTAATGGCTCAGGAAAAGGATTCTATTAAAAGTACTTTGCTTGACGAAATACATATTACCGATTCTTTTTCAAAAGATAGTCTTTCCAAAGAATCTGTTTCTATTTTAGATACCTCCATTATTAAAAAAATACCTTTTATCTCAGTTGGAGAAATGGCAAAATATATTGCCGGAGTTAATGTTAAGGATTATGGTGGAGTTGGTGGCTTAAAAACAATTTCTGTTCGTGGTTTAGGCTCGGGACATAGTGCTGTGGTTTATGATGGTATTAGTGTAACAGATTTTCAAACAGGTCAAGTTGATTTAGGTAAGTTTTCATCATCCAATATTAAAGCTATTAATCTTTTTAATGGGCAATCCTTCTCAATGCTCCAAACAGCAAGAGCATTAGCCTTTGCAAACGTATTTCTAATTGAAACTCAAAAACCTTCGTTTGATAGTTTAGAAAATTTTAAGGCAAGTATGAAGACTTCTTATGGGTCTTTTAATTATGCTAATCTTGGATTAAACGCTTCTTATAAAGCAAATAATATATGGACTCTTTGGACAGACTTGGATATTCAAAACACAAAGGGAAATTATCCTTATTTGCTACATTATGGATACGGAGAAAATGATAGTACTTCAAAAGAAATTAGGCAAAATTCGGATTATTTTGGTTTTAGAGGAGAGTTAAATGCTTTTGGTAGCTTTAACGGAAAAACGGATTTAAAACTAAAAGCATACTATTTTTATTCAGAAAGAGGCTTACCAATGAGTACAACGCTCTATTATTTAAAGTCTGCTCAAAGACTTTGGGACGAAAACTTCTTTTTGCAAGGTATATTCACACATAAGTTTAATAACAAACTATCTTACCGCTCCCATCTTAAAGGTCTTTACTCATACTCTCATTTTCTTGATGCTGCTTCGCTTAATCTATTGGGCTATCAAAGCGATAAGTATTATCAAAGGGAATATTACTTAAATAATGTTGTAGCTTACAAGATTTTGAAAAACCTTTCCGCTTCTTTTACCAACGATATCTTTTTTAACAACTTGAATACTTCATCTTCTTTTTATTCTAAGGCAAATAGAACCTCTTCTATCTCGGCTTTAAGCCTACTTTTTGACAATTCCAAACTACTTATCAATACTAATATATTACATAACTATATTATGGATTATGCTTATAAGGATAATTCTCAAAAAAATCACAATCACTTCTCCCCTTTTGTTTCAATAGGCTATACTTGGAACAATATATTTTCTCTTAGTGCTTTTTATAAAGATGTTTTCCGTATGCCATCTTTCAATGATTTGTATTTTAACCGCGTAACCTTCGCTTCATTAAAACCAGAAAAGGCCCAGCAGTGGAATTTACACATTGCATTCTCAAAAGACTTTGGTTACTATAAGTCAAGCTTATTTTCTTTATCAGTAGATGCTTATTATAATAAGGTAAAGGATAAAATAGTTGCAGTGCCTCAAAGAAATTTATTTGTTTGGTCAATAATTAATTTTGGACAAGTGGATATAAAGGGAGTGGATATTCAATCTTCATTTAGGACTTATCTTTCTTTTTCAATTGATTTAAATATTCGTGCAACATATTCTTATCAGAAAGCAGTAGATGTTTCAAATCCTAATTCTTTGTCTTATAATAATCAATTGCCATATACTCCTTTTCACTCAGGTTCTTTGTTTATAAACCTTATTCATCCTTTTATGGATTTTGCTTATACAATTAATTATGTTGGGAAGAGATTTGCCTTAGCAGAAAACATTGATAGAAATATGTTAAAGCCTTATCAAGACCACTCAATAACTCTTTCAAAGAATTTTCTTTGGAATAAACGCAAGATAAACTTAGGTGTGTCTTGTATTAATTTATTTGGTGTGCAATATGAAGTGGTCCGCAACTATCCTATGCCTCAAAGACAGTTTCGTATTAATTTAAAAATAGACTTAAAATGAAAAAAACAAAATGGATTTTAGCTTTACTCCTAATTGGATTAAGCTTTGGATTTTCTTCTTGTAAGGAAGAAAACGATGACAACAACACTAACCCTTCAATAACTAATGTCCTTCCGAAAGGGATTTTTGTTTTATGTGAAGGAAATGACGGGATGAACAATTCAGCTCTTATGCACTATAATCTAAACAGCAAAGAAGTTAAAGATGTATTTACAGAAATTAACAATCAGGGCTTAGGCGATTTGGGAAACGATATGGAATTGTATCAAAATAAGCTATTCATTGCAGTAAAAGGCTCCGCAAGTTTAAATATTGTTAATGCAGAAACAGGAAAACTAATAAAAAGAATACCTGTTGTTGATGAACAAGGAATAAATAGAAAACCTTCTCGCCTTTGTCAAAGCTCAACAATGCTTTATTTATGTACAGTTGATGGTTATGTAATTGAAGTAAATCCACAAACTAATTCACTTGGAAGAAAAGTTAAAGTGGGACGCAATCCTGAGGATATTTGCTTTGTAAATGGGAAACTATATATTACAAATTCGGGAGGGTTAGATTGGAACACTCCTATTGGGTACGACAGAACTGTTTCTGTGGTTGATGTTCAAACTATGACTGAAACAAAGAAAATAGATGTTGGTTTAAATCCAGCTTTCATAAAACCTCTTGGTAATAATCTTGTGGGCTTAATTATAAAAGGAGATTACTCTAATGTTCCTAATGCTTTTGTAACAATTAATACTTTAACAGATGAAGTAAACTCAAGTAATAATATTGCAATGAGTAATTTTGATATTATAGGTAATCAAATTCTTTATGTAAATTATGATTATATTGCAATGCAAACAAGTATAAAAACTTATGATTACTTAAACAATACTTCGTCTGATTTTATTAAAACCTCAGGTATAATTTCTCAAATCATAAGCCCTTATGGAGTAAATATAAACTCCCTTAATCAAGAAGTGTATATTACAGATGCAACTAACTTTTCATCAAGTGGAAAGGTTTTTGTATTTGATTTGGAAGGTAATTTCAAATACTCTTTTACTACATTTAATATACCATCTGTTACTTTAAGGGCTAAATAAAGTAGAAAAAATCTTTGTAAACAAATAAGGATTTGATTAATAATTTAAGTTATTTTGCATACTTTTGCAGAAGTTAATTCAAATTATTAATCAAATCCTTTTTTATGGAGAATAAAATTACTTTTGGCTCAAAGTTTGGGACTCTTGCTGTTGTTGGAGGAAGTGTAATTGGTCTTGGTAATATTTGGAGGTTTCCCTATTTGGCTGGAAACAATGGAGGTTCAGCTTTTATTATTGTTTATATTCTTTGTAGCTTAACAATTGCTATCCCAATTATGATTAGCGAATTTGTTATTGGACGTTCAACAGGAAAGAACGCTTATGGAGCTTTTAAGCAGCTTTCTAAGAAAAAGTTTTGGACTCTTGTGGGCTTAATGGGTATTATTACCGTTTTTCTAATCTATGGTTTCTATTCTGTGGTTGCAGGATGGGCAATTTCATTTATTCAAACCTCAGTAACAAGTGGATTTGCTGGTAAGGATGCACAAATTATCCATAGTAATTTTATTGATTATATTAATTCTGGTTGGAAACCAACACTTGCAGCTGGAATATTTATAATTTTAACAGCAGGAATTGTTATTGGGGGAATTCAAAAAGGAATTGAAAGAGTTAATAAGATTTTAATGCCTATGCTATTAGTTATTATTCTCTTACTTTTTATCTATTCAACATCCTTGTCTGGATTTACTAATGCAATGAATTTTCTTTTAAAGCCTGATTTTAGCAAATTAGGACTTAAAGCTGTTATTGCTGCCATAGGACAATCTTTCTTTTCAATGAGTTTGGGTATGGGTTGTATGATTACTTATGGTTCCTATATTAAACAAAAGACTTCTCTTTCAGGAATCGCTCTTACGATTGGACTTGCCGACCTAACCGTTGCACTATTAGCTGGCTTTGCAATTTTTCCTGGTGTTTTCACTTTTGGAATCGAACCAACATCAGGCCCTACCTTAATATTTGAAACCCTACCCTTAGTTTTCTCAATGATGCCTTTTGGGAATGTATTTGCAATTTTCTTTTTCTTCTTAGTTTTTATTGCTGCAATAACATCTTCTGTATCTATGCTTGAACCAATATGCCTATTTACAATTCAAGAATTCAAATTCTCAAGAACAAAGTCAATTATTATTATATCTATAATTATATTTATTTTAGCTGTACTTTGTGCCTACTCTCAGGTTGATAACTCCTCTATAAAGCTTTTTGGCAAGAACTTATTTGATGGATTAAACGACTTAACAGATAAATTCCTTATGCCAATTGGAGCTTTACTTATAATTATATTTATTGGCTGGTTTGCTAACAAAGAATTAGTAAAGAATCAATTCACTAACAACGGAGCAATTCTTAATAATGGGTTTAAGCTATATATCAATGTTGTCAAATTTTTTGTCCCCTTAGTCTTGTCATTATTCATTCTTAATCTAATTGGATTACTATAATACTAACATTTTAGTGTTAATAAATAATTAACATTAGCTTAACTTAGGTTTAAGATAGATACTATTTTTGTAACAAATTTAGCTCTTAGGAGTATAAAGATAAAATTTAAGATTAACAAAAAGTTAATTTATTTATTAATTAAAACAAATGATGATCATGAAAAAAAATTTAATTATCTTAGTTGCTGTTCTATTAACATCAACTTTCGCATTTGCTCAAAGTGGCAAAATGTTTGTAACTGGTAACTTGGATTTCAATACCAATAATCGTACCAGAACCACAGTATTAAACAACAACACAATCGAAACAATTCTACGAGATGGTAGTAATTTTGGAATCAATGCTTCTTTCCACTACAAAGTTATAGATAATCTGGCAGTTGGTCTTGGATTAGGTTATAATACAAGTAGAGATTGGACAGGTACATTTAACAACAAAGAAGTAAATGACTACACAAATTTATTTAGCATTACTCCTTCTGCAATTTACTTTATCGAGATTAATGATAAATTTCAATTCACTCCTGAATTATTCTTTAATATAGGTTTTGGAGGAGAAAATCAACAGTTCTACAATGCTGTAACTGACAAAGTAGAAGATTTCAAATCAAGTATTTTTGGTTTTGGAGTGGGAATAATGCCTTTAAGTTTCAATTACAATATGACTGAAAACATAGCACTTGCATTCTCTTTAGGAGAGATTTCGTACTCTAATTTCAAAACATCTATTGACGATCCAACACCATTAGCTTCAAATGAAGTAGTTAACAGCGGTTTTAGAATTCAATTAAACTCAGGATTTAGAATCGGATTCCGTTATTTCTTCTAAAATTCTATTTTCATAGCAATAGCTCAAAGGAGTAGGACTTGTCTTACTCCTTTTTTTGTTTTATAAATATAAACTTTAACACAAGCTTAACTATAATGTTATCTTATTCATCTTTTGATTATAACATTATGATATGAAATTAAACTTGTATTCATAATACATCTCATAAAACAAAATTTCTTCCATATTGAAAACCAAGAATTTAATAAACATTATTGCTTATTTTAGATTAATAATCACCTAATAATTTCATAATAATTCTTTATTCTATTTTTAATAAAATAACTCTTCGTTTTAATTTACTGAATCTTCGTTTTAATTTACTCAATCTTCGTTTTAATTTACTGAATCTTCTTTTAATTTATTGAATCTTCGTTTTAATTTACTGAATCTTCGTTTTAATTTATTGAAACTTCGTTTTAATTTATTGAAACTTCGTTTTAATTTACTAACTCTTAGTTTTAATTTTTCTACTGCTTAATCTGGATTTAAATTTCTAAACTTTAATTTCAATATTTTTATTCATATTCTTGTTTATTTAGTGGTAAATATATAATTTTGCAGATTGAATTATGCTTAACTTTTAGCATAAGATATTAAAGCTTAGTACTAATAGCATTTTCAAGGGTTAATAGAGTTCAGCCTTGAAAGCAAATGCAAAAATATAATGAACTCAACAAATAAAATATATGAAAAAAGGATGTAAATACGGAACACACCGTGTACTTGAACCAAAGGGCGTTTTGCCTCAACCAGCTAATAAAATTGATAATAATATGGATGAAATTTATGATAATGAGATCCTTATTAATGTTCAAACTCTAAATGTTGATAGTGCTTCTTTTACTCAAATTGAAGAACAAGCTGGTGGCGATAAAGCTAAAATTGCTGAAATTATGATGGGTATTGTTGAAAAACAAGGAAAACACAGAAACCCTGTTACTGGTAGTGGCGGTATGTTACTTGGGACTGTTGAAAAGATTGGTGATGCTCTTTTAGGAAAAACTGACCTTAAAGTAGGTGATAAAATAGCTACATTAGTTTCTCTTTCTTTAACCCCTTTACGTATTGATAAAATAAAGGATATTCGTCCTGATATTGACCAAGTTGATATTGATGGTAAGGCTATTTTGTTTGAAAGTGGTATTTATGCAAAGATTCCTTCTGATATGCCAGAAAATTTAGCTCTTTCTGCCTTAGACGTTGCGGGTGCTCCTGCTCAAACTGCTAAATTAGTTAAGCCTGGTGATATTGTTTTGGTTATTGGTGCTGGTGGAAAATCTGGTATGCTTTGTTGCTATGAAGCAAAAAAACGTGCTGGTGTTACTGGAAAGGTTATTGGACTTTGCCATAGCCAAAAATCAACTGAAAGACTTATGAAGTTAGGTTTTGCTGATTATGTTTTCTCTGCTGATGCAACTCAACCTGTTCCTGTGATGCAAAAAATTCAAGAACTAACAAACGGAGAAATGGCAGATGTAACAATCAACAATGTTAATATCCCTGATACTGAAATGACTTCAATCCTTTGCACAAAAGACACTGGTTTAGTTTATTTCTTCTCAATGGCAACAAGCTTTACAAAAGCTGCTTTAGGAGCTGAAGGTGTTGGTTCTGACGTTACTATGATTGTAGGAAATGGCTATACTCGTGGACATGCAGAGATAACTCTACAACTTCTTAGAGAATCAAAAGCATTAAGAGATATTTTTACTGAGCTATACGCTTAATTAATTAATTTAATGGATTAAACTGTGAGTAGAGTTTTTTCTACTTACAGTTTTTTATTATAATTTTGAGTCCTTTATGAATAATATTAGTGTTTGTGGAATTGATTGCAATATTGCCTGCATTGAATGTAATAAGTATTTAGATACTCCATGCAAAGGCTGCAATGCTGTAAAAGGAAGGTTGTTTTGGACAAAACATTTGGGCTTAGATACTTGTCCAATATATAATTGTTGTGTTAATGAAAAGCAATTGGCACATTGTGGCAAGTGCGATAATCTACCATGCGATGTTTTCTTTTCAACAAAAGACCCTTCAATTTCTGATGAATTATTCCGACAAAAGATTCAAGAGAGAGTAGATTTACTAATGACTTTATAAAACAAATATTTTTATGCAAGTAAACAGAAGAAAGGAATTATTTCCAGAGGTTTCAGACAAGGATTGGAACGATTGGAAATGGCAAGTAAGAAACAGAATAGAGAATATTGACCAGTTGAAGAAATACATTCGTCTAACCAAAAAGGAAGAAGAAGGTGTTATGAAATCACTAAAAACACTTCGTATGGCAATAACTCCATACTATCTTTCTTTAATTGACCCGAATAATCCTAATTGTCCTGTAAGAAAACAAGCAATTCCAACAGCAGCAGAATTATATCAAGCTGATGCTGACCTTTTGGATCCTTTACACGAAGATGAAGACTCTCCTGTTCCAGGACTAACTCATCGCTATCCAGATAGAGTATTATTCTTAATTACGGATATGTGTTCTATGTATTGTCGTCATTGCACAAGGAGAAGATTTGCAGGACAAAGAGATGCAGAAAGCCCATCTTCAAGAATTCAAAAAGCAATTGACTATATTGCCAAGACTCCTCAAGTAAGAGATGTATTACTTTCAGGAGGTGATGCTTTAATGGTTAGTGATAAAATGTTGGAATCAATTATTGAGCGTTTACGTGCAATTCCTCATGTTGAGATAATTCGTATTGGAACTCGTACTCCTGTGGTTTGTCCTCAACGTATTACTGATGACCTTTGCAATATGTTGAAGAAGTATCATCCTATTTGGGTAAATACTCACTTTAATCATCCTAACGAATGTACAAAAGAAGCAACCTTAGCATGCGAAAAACTTGCAAATGCAGGTATTCCTTTGGGTAACCAATCGGTTCTTTTAAGAGGAGTTAATGATGATGTAAGAGTAATGAAGAAGCTTGTTCAACAATTGGTATTAATGAGAGTTCGCCCTTATTATATTTACCAATGCGACCTTTCTATGGGCTTAGAACATTTCCGTACTCCTGTATCAAAAGGTATTGAAATAATAGAAAATCTTCGTGGTCATACCTCTGGTTATGCTGTTCCAACATTTGTTGTTGATGCTCCTGGTGGAGGAGGAAAAACTCCTGTTATGCCACAATATATTGTTTCGCAAAGCCCAGGAAGAGTTGTTTTAAGAAACTTTGAAGGGGTAATAACTACTTACACCGAGCCTACAAACTATTCAAATGAATGTGAATGCGACATTGATTTCTTAAAACAAGAAGAAAAGACTGACGGAATTGCTTCTTTATTGCATGGGGATAGGCTTGCACTTGAACCTTCGCATTTAGCTCGTCATGAACGTGTAAAGAAGAAAAAGTAGATTGCCTTTTATTGATGAAATATTAAAATACAAGAGTATTTCTTTTGTAGGATTAGAAAAGAACACAGGCAAGACAGAAACATTAAACTATGTTCTGTCTCGTTTGTGTTCAAATTCTAATATAACACTTGGTGTTACTTCTATTGGGATTGATGGTGAAAAGATAGACCAAGTAACAAAGACTTCTAAACCAGAGATACAAATATACCCAAACACAATCTTTGTTACCTCTGAACTGCTCTATTCACAAAAAAAAATAATCTCTAATATACTTTCTTTGAGCAATCGTTCTACTGCATTAGGTCGCTTGGTTACAGCCCAAGCTATTTCAGATGGGAAGGTTCTTCTTGCAGGAGCTTCTTCTACTACTTGGCTTAAAGATGTTATTACAAATATGCAAGAAAGAGGAGCTAATATTGTACTAATTGATGGAGCCCTCTCACGTTTGAGTTTTGGCTCTCCTGCAATAACCGATGCAATGATACTTTCAACAGGTGCAGCTCTTTCTATTAATCTAAGAACACTTGTTCGCAAGACTACTTTTATCTATAAGATGACCCAATTAGAACAGATTAGCAAAAGTTTAATTTCTAAGCTATCTGAAATTGATAACGGCATTTATGCAATAGATAAAAAGAATAACCTTAAAGACCTAAACATTCCTTCCATTCTTATGATAGAAAAGTATAAAGATATATTGTTTCAATATGGTACAAAGCTTTTTGTTTCGGGCATAATAACAGATAATTTAATTCAATTTCTAAAAGCACAAAAGAATATTCAAGATATTGAAATTATAATTAAAGATTTTACAAGAATATTCTGTTCAATAGAAAACCTTGAAGCATACTTCAAAAAAGGTGGAAATTTAAAAGTAATTCATCCGACTAATCTCATAGCACTAACAGTTAATCCCACATCACCTTCGGGCTATAACCTCAACTCCAAAGAATTAATTAAGGAGTTACAAAAAGAAATCCCATTACCAATATATAATATTAAAGAAATATAGATATGACATTAAAACAAGCTATAGATAAGCATAGTGGTTTAAGCTTTATTGTTAGTGATTTGAATATCTACTCAACAATGGGAAAGAAGGAATTATATAGTACTAAGTTTTTGAAAGATAAGACTCTCCTACTCACCAAACACTTAGTTATTGATGGTTGTCAGGATTATCTGAAAGAGGAGATAAACAAAAAAACATTGGCAAAGATAAGAAGAATACTTACCTATTTGAACGATATTAGTGGAACAATAAAACAATTAGAACAAGACCAAGTGCTTGATGATATTTCGCTCTTTCAAATAAAAGAATTCTCTATTGCCTGTTATAAAATTAAGTCTTATCTTTTTGATATTGATAAATTCATTAATGAAAATTCTGTGGGGCAATTAAGCTTGCCTGATTTAAGTAAACCTATTAATATTCTTGACCCTGAAGGATTACTTTTAAGTCAATTTTATATATATAATGCATATTCAAAAGAGCTTACCCAAAAACGCAAACTATGGGAAAAAGCCAAGAAAGAAAAAAACGAAGAAGAAATAACCTCTCTCTATTTGGAGTGTCAAGCTATTGAAGATAAAATAAGAGAAAGGCTATCTAATGAGTTGAAAGAATATGCTAATGATTTAAAGACTTCTATTAAAGTTATAGGAAATATAGATATGTACTTTGCATTAGCAGAGTATTTTACTAATAATCATTTTATTAAGCCTATATTTTCGAACAAGAACAACAAAATAACATATAAAGGACTCTCCTATCCGCCTCTTGAAAAACAACTTAGCTCTAAGAACCAAAAGTATCAGCCAATTGATATATCCCTTACCACAAAACCATGTCTTGTTACGGGAGCTAATATGGCAGGAAAAACTATCTTGCTTAAATCACTCTCGCTTTCACAATACTTATTGCAATTTGGTTTTTACCTTCCAGCAAAAAAAGCAGAAGTAGTATTGGTTGAAGATATACTAACCTCAATTGGAGATTATCAAAACGAAGAACAAGGTCTTTCCTCCTACGCCTCAGAAATCCTTATCTTAAATGATATTATTAAGCAAGTACGTAGTGGTAAAGAATATTTAGTATTGGTAGATGAATTGGCACGAACAACCAACCCTACCGAAGGAGTAGCTCTTGTAAATAGTTTCTTAAACATAATGTCAAAAGGCGGGTCTTTTTCAATTACAACCACGCATTATAGTGGCGTAAAAGCAGAGTGTTATCGTTTGAGAGTAAAAGGATTTATCCCTAATAAATCTCAGGAAAAGCTAAGCCTTAAAGATATCCCCAATCAAATAGATTATTCATTGATTGAAGACAAGGAAGAAAAAATACCTAATGAAGCATTAAATCTCGCTCAGCTATTAGGAATTGATGAAGAATTTATTGAAAAAGCTCGTGAGTTTATAAAATAAAAAAAGAAAGAGTATTTAAGCTCATTGCTTGCTATCACACAATTTCTAATTAATTTGTGCTATGTTAAATACTCTTTCCTTAATTGCAAATATACAACCTAAAATAAGTTTTGTCAAGTCTTTTTGGCAAAAATCTTCCATCATTTTTTATAAGTACCTGTATTTAAACCATTTTTACTCTGTTTTATTTTCAATATTACTCAATAAAACACCTTTTGACTCAAATAAAGAAACAATTTATTATAATCAAAAGTCAGAGAATTGAAATCAAAAGATAATTTTTTAGGATCAAAAGATAATTTACTGAAATCAAAAGACAATTTAAATAAAGAAAAATAGTGTTCCAACACTAATTAGTATCCAGAGAAATATTCCTAATAAAAACGCTCTAAATCCTGCTGTTTTCATATCCTGTAATGAGAACGATGAACCGATGAAAAACAAGGCTACATTCATTCCTTTTGTACCAATAAAACTAAGTGGCTTGTAAAGGTGTGGTATTGGAAAAATATGTGCTATTACAATAGCTATTGCAAAATAAAGTATAAAGTATGGGGCTTTTATATGATTAGTTTTGGTTTCCTTATGATTTAGGAATATTATCAAAAGTGAGAGAGGTATTATCCAAAGTGTTCGTGTGAGTTTGACTGTTGTGGCTACTTCTAAGGCTTGTTTACCATAGGCTGAGGCAGCTCCTACCACTGATGAAGTGTCGTGTATGGCTATTGCAGCCCAATATCCAAAATTTTCTTGGCTCATATTTAAGGAGTGAGCTATTAATGGGAAAATAAATAATGCTATGGCGTTAAGTACGAATACAACTGTTAAGGCAAAGGTTATTTGATTTGGCTTAGCTCCTATTATGGGGCTTACTGCTGCAATTGCACTTCCTCCGCAGATTGCAGTGCCTGAGGAAATAAGCGTTGTAGTATTTCTCTCTACTTTTAACAAATAGCCCAGAAGCATTCCAAATAAAAAGGTTAGAAATACAGAAAGTGCGGTTAGCCAAATGCCTGTTTGTGATACTTCAATAACTTTTTTTAGGCTCATACCAAAACCCATTAACACTATTGAGTATTGGAGTATTTTGGAAGTATATTTAGATACAGAGAATGGTTTTGCAATTTTGAGCAAAGCTAATATTATCCCTAACGAAAGTGCAATTGGAGCTTTCATAAAAGGCATAAAACACAATGCAATAATAATATAATAAAGTATTGATAAGTTTTTCATTTTGCATTTTTAAAGCTGCAAAGTTAAGAAATATATAACAAGATACCTTTTTAAATAAAGTTTTATGTACTTTTGCAACCTGAGTATTAACATTAAATAATTCATATGATGAAAAAGGCATTATTGTTTCTACCCTATTAGGGTTTTCTTTAAGTGCTTCGGCACAATTCTATGGAGCCAATAGATTCTATGTTGGTCCTTCTATTGGTGGAGGCTTTTATAGTACTAACATGAGCAAAGAAGATGGTGGATGGAACGAAAGTATAGGTAATTTCAATCCTCATTTTTCTGCGGGAGCTTTCTTTGGGTATTCATTTTCCGATTTGTTTGGTTTCCAGGTTGAAGGTTTGTATAGAGGAACTTTTGGTGGAGACTGGAAATCTGGAAATATTCAAATCCCAGCTATGATAATGGTTCAATTCGCAGAACATCAACACTTCGGATTGGGGATTATTTATAACCATACTTTGAACAACCCTTCCTATTTTGAGGGACCAATTCAATTCGAGTTTGAATCCGTAACCAATAGTTCTATTTATGCTTATGCCGAATTCTCTTCTCTAACAGAAAAAATATTTAAGGATGGTAATTATACCGTATTTACTGGTGAATTACGAAAATTAAGAGCGTTTTTTAAGTTTGCCTATGCCATAACTCCAACAACAATTAAATTTAAACCTAACTCAGGTCCTATCACCTTGTGGGAAGCTCCTCCGAGCATCAGTTTTCGTCCTTTCTTCTTTGAATTTGGTGTAAGGTATGATATTCCGACACTCTTTGACAGCGGAAATAACACAAAACCTAACCGAAGAAGAAAACGTTAGATATTATTTTAAAAATATTTTTAAGTAAACAAAGGTTATTTTATATAGCCTTTGTTTATTTTTTTGCCCTTAAAAACTTAGGAAATTAGAACTTAATTTTAATTTCTTAGAATTTGATTCTATAAGATTAACTCTTGATTCTAAAAAATTAGAATCAAGAGTTAGTTGCAGAAATTTTTATCAGGTGGAAATAGAATAAATTCTTTGTTTTTTAATGTAATATTCTTAGCATTTTCTTTTAATTTAAGAGATTTTCTGATTTTAGTAGGTCAAATGGTTTTTTCTTTCTATCTTTGTATGCTCAAAAAAAGCATTTACACCCACTCTTTATTGGGATTCTTATTTTAGATTATATTGTATAAAGTACTGATATGAAAGAAAGTAAATTAGGTTTAGACTTTAAAAAAGTTGATTATGCTAAGAGTTTAGCAAAAAATATTTCCTCCGGCGTTCAAAATTTTGTAGATAATTACTCTACGGTTGCGGTTGAACGTACTTTATGTAGATTGGTTGGAATTGATGGTGTGGATTCTAATGAAGTACCTTTGCCAAATGTGTTAGTTGATTTTATTAAAGAAAAAGGTATGCTTAGACATGGGGTTTTGTACCTCTTAGGTAATGCCATACTTTCCACAGGATTAACTCCTCAACAAATCGCAGAAAAAACTGCTGATAACGAATTAGATATTACTTCTTTGCCTTTTGATGATGAAGAATTAGCTCACAAAGCTCTTGAATCTTATGTTAATGCAAGTATTGAAAAAATAAGGAGCAATCGTAAGCGTAGGGAAAATTATATTGCAACTATTGGAGAAGGCTCAAAGCCTTATTTATATGTTATTGTTGCAACGGGTAATATTTATGAGGATGTAGTGCAGGCTCAAGCGGCTGCTCGTCAAGGGGCAGATATTATTGCTGTTATTCGTACCACAGGGCAATCACTTTTAGATTATGTGCCTTATGGTGCAACCACAGAAGGATTTGGAGGAACTTTTGCAACACAAGAGAACTTCCGAATTATGCGTAAGGCTTTGGATGAAGTAGGTGAAGAGGTTGGAAGATATATACGTTTATGTAATTATTGTTCAGGTTTATGTATGCCTGAAATTGCAGTTATGGGAGCCTTAGAAGGTTTGGACGTAATGCTCAATGATGCTCTTTATGGTATATTGTTCCGTGATATTAATATGCAAAGAACTCTCATTGACCAATACTTTTCAAGGATTATCAATGGTTTTGCAGGTGTTATCATAAATACAGGAGAGGATAATTATTTAACTACTGCTGATGCTTTTGAGCAGGCTCACACTGTTTTGGCTTCCGACCTTATTAATGAACAATTAGCCTTTGCAGCAGGACTTCCTGAAGAGCAGATGGGGCTTGGGCATGCTTTTGAGATGGATCCAGAGCTAAAAAATGGCTTTTTGTATGAGCTTTCTCAGGCTCAAATGACACGAGAGATATTTCCTAATGCTCCTTTGAAGTATATGCCGCCAACAAAGTTTATGACAGGTAATATATTTAAAGGACATATTCAAGATGCTTTGTTTAATGTTATTAGCATTTGGACTAATCAAGGTTTGCAACTACTTGGAATGATGACAGAGGCTATTCACACTCCATTTATGAGCGATAGATATTTGGCAATTGAGAATGCTAAATACATATTTAATAATATGAAAAGTATAGGTGAAGAAGTGGAGTATAAGAAAGGTGGTATAATTCAAACAAGAGCCCAACAAACTCTTAGCGATGCCATTGAGCTATTGGAAAAAATTGATAAGGAGAGTTTGTTTGATGCTTTGGAGAAAGGAATATTTGCAGATATTAAAAGACCTAAGAATGGAGGAAAAGGTTTAGCAGGAGTTTTTGAAAAGGATTCTCACTACTACAACCCATTTGTAAAACTAATGAAAGGAGAAATAAAATAATGAGTGGCGGATTATATTCAATGGATAAGAAAGAGTTTAGTACAGAACTAAATCTTAAAGAAGTGCGTCCTTATGGCGACACTATGAATGACGGAAAAACACAATTAAGCTTCACTCTTCCTGTTGAGTTTGGCGATGAAGCAATTGAGGCAGCAAAACAATTGATGAAAAAAATGGGCTTTGATAATCCTCAGGTTGTATTCTATAAAGAACTAACCAAGGGCTTTACTTTCTTTAATTGTTATGGCTCTTGCACGCATACTGTTGATTATACTACAATTCATGTTCCAAAGGTGGAGTCAAATGTTATGGATATGACAGAAACTGATGAGTTTATCAGGCAAAACATTGGCAGACCTCTTGTTGTTATAGGGGCAAGTACTGGAACAGATGCTCACACTGTGGGAATTGATGCTATTATGAATATGAAAGGTTATGCTGGGCATTATGGTTTGGAAAGATATGAGATGATTGATGCATTAAATATGGGCTCACAAGTATTGAACGAAGATTTTATTGCAAAAGCCATAGAGTTGAAAGCTGATGCTCTTTTAGTTTCTCAAACAGTTACTCAAAAGGATGTCCATATCAAAAACTTGGTTGAATTAGTTGAAATGTTGGAAGCAGAAGGTTTGAGAGACAAAGTAATTCTTTGTTGTGGAGGACCAAGACTTTCTCACGAGTTAGCAAAAGAACTTGGTTACGATGCAGGTTTTGGAATGAATACTTATGCAGATGATGTTGCTTCCTTTATGGCACAAGAATTTGTAAAAAGAAAAAAATAAAATATAAGATTAATATTATGGACAAGAACGAAATAAGAGAAGTTATAGCAAAGCGTGCTGCTTTGGAATTAAAAGATGGATATGTTGTGAATCTGGGAATTGGTCTTCCAACTCTTATTCCTAACTATCTTAAACCAGGAGTTAATGTTTTACTTCAATCGGAAAATGGGATAATTGGAATGGGTGCTGACCCAAAAGAAGGAGAAGAAAATAAGGAAATTGTTAATGCAGGAGGAGCATACACTTCTATTATTGAGGGAGGGGCAAGTTTCGATAGTGCAACTTCTTTTGCTATTATTCGTGGAGGGCATGTTGATGCTTCTATTTTAGGAGCTATGCAGGTTGATGAAAAAGGTAATTTGGCTAATTGGATGATTCCTGGCAAAAAGGTACCTGGAATGGGTGGAGCTATGGATTTGGTTGTTGGAGCAAAGCATGTGATTTTAGCAATGGAGCATACTGCGAAGGGAAGTCATAAAATACTTAAAGAGTGTACACTCCCACTCACTGCCAAAGGTCAAGTTAATTTAATAATTACTGAAATGGGTGTTATGGAAATTACTCCAAAAGGAATTGTTCTAAAAGAAATTCATCCAGAATTTACCATTGAGCAAGTTCAACAAGCAACAGGAGCAACATTAATAATTGCAGATGACTTAAAACCAATGCAATTATCTTAATAAGTGAAAATAAACTAAACATTAAGTATTAGCATTTAAACATAAACTTATATGGAAAAGGTATATATAGTAGCAGCAAAAAGAACTGCAATAGGAAAATTCTTAGGTTCATTATCAACAGTTCCAGTATCTCAATTTGGAGCAACAGTGGTTGAGGCTATTTTGTCAGAAACCAAGGTAAAAGCTTCTGATATAGATGAAGTTATTGTTGGAAATGTTTTAATGGCAGGTCAGCTTCAAGGTGTGGCACGACAAATCTCTGTGAATGCTGGTATTCCTTATGAGGTTCCAGCTTATGGAATCAATATGATTTGTGGTAGTGGAATGAAATCTGTTATGATTGCCTACAATTCAATTAAAGCTGGGAATTCAGACATTATTATTGCTGGAGGAGCCGAAAGTATGTCAGGTGCAGGTTTTATTATTCCAGCTACAATAAGACATGGCACCAAAATGGCTGATTTTAATGTGCAAGACCATATGATTACCGATGCTCTTACCGATGCTTTCTCTAAAATACACATGGGCATTACTGCAGAAAATATTGCAAAAGATTTAGATATTGATCGTGAAGAACAAGATGCTTTCTCCATACAAAGTCAGGAAAGAGCAATTAAGGCAATTGACGGGGGAATGTTTAAGAACGAAATTGTACCTGTTGAGATTAAGTTTAAGAAGTTTTCTAAAGTCTTCGAAGAAGATGAATTTCCAAATAGAGAAACATCATTAGAAAAACTTTCTTTCTTAAGACCTGCTTTCCAAAATCCAGGAACTGTTACCGCAGGGAATGCTTCAGGAATTAATGATGGTGCTGCCTTTTTGATGTTAGCGTCAGAAACAGCTATTAAAAAACATAATCTAACTCCATTAGTTGAGATTATATCTGTTGGTCAAGGAGGAGTTAATCCAACAAAAATGGGTTTAGGACCAGTGCCTGCAATAAAATCAGCACTAAACAAAACAGAATTGAAATTAAAAGATATAGACTTATTTGAACTAAACGAAGCATTTGCAGCTCAAGCTCTTGGTGTTCGTCAATTACTATGCCAACAACATAATGTTACTCCTGAATGGATTAATGAAAGATGTAATGTTAATGGTGGAGCAATTGCACTTGGACATCCTGTTGGAGCTTCGGGTTGTAGAATCATTGTTACTCTAATACATCAAATGTTAAGATCTAAAAAAGAGCTTGGTCTTGCCTCATTATGTATTGGAGGAGGAATGGGAACAGCTATTATTCTACGAAACATTAATTTTTAATAATAAAAATGTAATATGACGAAAATAAAAGTAGGCGAAACTTACACGCAAGAGGTTAGATATACTCAGGCAAATGTTGATATGTTTGCAAAAATATCTGGGGATAACAACCCTATTCACATTAATGCAGAATACGCTGCTAAAACTCCTTTTGGCAAACCAATTGTTCATGGATTTTTTGCAGGAGCAATTTTCTCAAAAGTTTTTGGGACACAATGGCCAGGGGAAGGAACAATTTATATGTTTCAAGATATGGCTTTCTTAGCTCCTGTTTTTGTAGAAAATGACTACATTGCTAAGTTTGAAGTAATGGAAGTTAATGAAGAAAAACATAGAGGAGTTGTTAAAACAACTTTAGAAGATAAAGACGGAAAAATAATTATTTCTGGTCAAGCAAAATTAATGCACAAAGAACGTTTTTAAATAATAAGACAATATGAAAAGATTAGAAAACAAGGTTGCTATCATTACAGGAGGAGCTTCTGGAATTGGAAGAGCAACAGCAGAAAAATTTGTTCAAGAAGGAGCACAAGTTATTATTTGGGATTTAGATGAAACAAGAGGTAATGCCTTAGCAAAAGAACTTGGAGCAAAATTTATAAAAGTTAATACTTCCAACTATAACGAAATTGAGGTAGCTGCAAAAAAAGTTAATGATGAATTTGGCAGAATTGATATTTTAATTAATAATGCAGGAATTACTCGTGATAGCACTATAAAAAAAATGACCATTGAGCAATGGCAACAAGTAATTGATGTTAATCTTTCCGGAGTTTTTTATTGCTCTAAAATAATTAGTGAATATATGGTTGCGAATGGTTGGGGAAGAATTATCAATGCTTCTTCTGTTGTTGGCCTTTATGGTAACTTTGGTCAAGCAAACTATGTTGCAACAAAGTCTGGTTTGATTGGTATGACTAAGACTTTTGCAAGAGAATTTGGTCGTAAGGGTATTACAGTTAATGCTATTGCTCCAGGATTTATTTCAACAGAAATGGTTGCTGCCATGCCTGAGGAGGTTTTGGCAGGTATGAAAGCAAAAGTGCCAATTGGACGATTGGGAGAACCAAAAGAAATAGCTAACGCTTATTGTTTTTTAGCTTCCGATGAGGCTTCTTATATTAATGGACATACTCTCAGTGTTGACGGAGGAATGACTGTTTAAGTAAAGAAATTATAAGAATGAAGGTTTTAATAATTAGAGGAGACGAGTTAAAGAATTTCTCGTCTTTTCTTTTAACTAATTAATAATACATGGATTTTAATATAACAAAACAAGAAGAACTCTTTTTGCAAATGATTAGAGAGTTCACTGAAAAAGAGATTAAACCCATTGCTGCCGAAATAGATGAACAAGAAAGATTTCCTATTGAAACAGTTGAAAAGATGGGTAAATTAGGAATTATGGGTATTCCTGTACCAAAAGAATTTGGAGGTCAGGGAGGGACTAACCAAATCTACTCAATGGCTGTTGAGGAAATTTCAAGAGTTTGTGGAACTACTGGAGTTGTCGTTTCTGCTCATACATCGCTTTGCATTGCTCCTATTTTGGAAAATGGCACCATAGAACAAAAACAAAAATACTTACCGAAGCTTTCTTCTGGAGAATGGATTGGTGCTTTTGGTCTCACAGAGCCTAATGCTGGAACAGATGCTGCAATGCAACAAACCTTTGCCGAAGATGCTGGTGATAAATGGATATTAAATGGTTCAAAGATATTTATTACTAATGCAGAGTATGCACATGTTTATATTGTTATTGCGATGACCGATAAATCGCAAGGCACAAAAGGGATTTCTGCTTTTATTGTAGAAAAAGGAACTCCTGGTTTTACAATTGGCAAAAAAGAGAAGAAGCTTGGTATTCGTGGCTCTGCGACATGCGAACTTATTTTTGAGAACTGTGAAATCCCTAAGGAAAATCTTTTAGGTAGGTTAGGAAAAGGCTTTTCTTTGGCAATGAAAACTTTGGATGGAGGAAGAATTGGAATTGCTGCTCAAGCCTTAGGTATTGCCCAAGGAGCAATGGACGAAACTGTTAAATACACCAAGGAAAGAAAACAATTCGGAAAAGCAATTGCTAAGTTCCAAAACACACAATTCCAATTAGCAGATATGGAAACTAAGGTTCAAGCCTCTCGCTTACTTGTTCGCTCAGCTGCTTTCAAAAAAGATAAAGGTGTGCCTTATTCTGTTGATGCTGCAATGGCAAAACTTTTTGCTGCTGAAACAGCTATGGAAGTAACAACTAAGGCAATTCAATTCCACGGAGGATATGGTTACACAAGAGAATACCCTGTGGAAAGAATGTTTAGAGATGCCAAGATAACTGAAATTTATGAAGGAACATCTGAGGTTCAAAGAATGGTTATTTCGGGTAATTTATTAAAGTAAAAACAAAGTAAAGATGAAAATAGTAGTTTGTATAAAACAAGTTCCAGATACAACAGAGGTAAAACTTGATCCTGTTACAGGAACTCTAATTAGAGATGGTGTTCCGAGCATTATGAATCCTGATGATAAAAGTGGATTGGAATTAGCTCTTGAACTTAAAGATAAATTTAATGCAGAGGTTACAGTTTTAACAATGGGACCTATGCAAGCAGAGGCAATTTTAAGAGAAGCTTTTGCTATGGGCGTTGATAGAGCAATTCTTCTTACCGATAGACGTTTTGCAGGAGCTGATACTCTTGCCACTTCCAACGCTTTGGCAGGAGCAATTAAGACCTTAGAATACGACTTAGTTATTGCAGGACGTCAAGCAATTGATGGCGATACTGCACAAGTAGGTCCTCAAATTGCAGAACACTTAGATATTCCTCAAGTGAGTTATCTTCAAAACTTAGAATATGATGGAAATAAGACATTCACCATTAAAAAGCAAACAGAAGATGGTTATCAAATTGTAGAAGTAGATTCTCCTTGTTTGGTTACCGTTCTTTCCACAGCTAATAACCCAAGATATATGACTGTAAAAGGAATTATGGAAGCTTACGATAAGGAAGTTGAGATTTGGTCGGCAGATAAGATTGATGTTGATGAAGCTAAACTTGGACTTAAAGGCTCTCCTACTAAGGTTAAGAAAGCCTTTACAAAGGGAGTTAAATCAGCAGGGGAAGTTTATGAAGTGGATACCGAAGAAGCAATAGGTATAATAATTAGTAAATTAACAGAAAAGTTTATAATCTAATAATATTAATATAGTAACAAAAATGAATAAAGCAGAATATAAAAATGTATTTGTCTTTGCAGAACAAAGAGAAGGAAAAATTCAAGCAGTTGCAATTGAATTATTAGGTAAAGCTCGTTCTTTGGCTGATAGTCTTGAAGAAGAAGTTTATGCAATACTTTTAGGAGGAAAAGATATTGAACAAAATGCACAAACCCTTATAGCTTATGGAGCCGATAAGGTTATTTTGGCAATGGATAAAGAATTGGAAAACTATACCACCGAAAGTTACGCACAAGCCATTACTCAAATAGTGAATCAGTATAAACCCTCAATAATTCTTCTTGGAGCAACAACCATAGGACGAGATCTAGGCCCAAGACTATCGGCACGTTTAACAACAGGATTAACTGCTGATTGTACAAAACTTGAAATCTCAGAAGAAAAAGAATTACTTATGACACGTCCTGCATTTGGAGGAAATCTAATGGCAACCATTATTTGTTCAGAACATCGTCCTCAAATGTCAACAGTTCGTCCAGGAGTTATGAAAGCAATGATAAAGGACACAAGTAGAAAGGGAGAAATAATTTCTTTTGAAATAAAGTTTAATAAAGATAAATTTAGAGTAAGAATAAAAGAAACTATTAAGGAAAAGAGCAACATGATTGACATTTCTGATGCTAAGGTATTAGTTTCAGGAGGCAGAGGAGTTGGAACAGAAAAAGGATTTAATTTCCTTAAAGAATTAGCCACAGAACTTAATGCCGAAGTTGCTGCTTCAAGAGCAATGGTTGATGCGGGGCTTGTGGAACATAAGCGTCAAGTTGGTCAAACAGGACAAACAGTAAGACCAGATCTATATTTAGCATTTGGTATTTCGGGAGCAATTCAACATGTTGCAGGAATGGAAGAAAGTGAGTTTATCGTTGCTATTAATAAAGATAGATATGCTCCAATTATGCAAATAGCCGACTTAGGTATAGTGGGTGATTGTAAGAAGATTATTCCTGCACTAATTGATAGACTTAAAAGCAGAACTAAGGAATAGAAAAATTAGATTTAATATCTACAAATCAATTAATAAAATGTTTAATTTAAAACTTAAAACTATGAAGCAATTCTTTTTATTATTAGCAGTAATGTTCTCATTTACTGGCTGCCAATCACAAGGCAAAACCATTATTGAGGCAAACCAATTACCCAAAGAGGCACAAACTTTAATTAAAACTCATTTTAGCGATTTGACCATTCAAACAATATTTCAAGAGAAAGACTTTATGTCAAAAGAATATGAAGTAATCTTTACCGATGGAACAAATATTGATTTTGACAAAAAAGGGAAATGGGAACAAATTGAGAAAAAGAATGGAGTACCTCAAGGAATTATACTTCCATCAATCAACACATACATCAAGACAAAACATCCTGAAGCCTTTGTTGTAAAGATAGACAAAGAGAAAAAAGGATATGATGTTGAGCTAAACAATAAAATAGAAATTAAATTTGGAAGCAAAGGAGAATTTCTAAGATATGACGACTAACTCTCTTAACCTTCGGTAATTAAAGTTCAGAGAACAATACTTAACTTATAAGGGCGGATAATTTCGCCCTTATTTTTTTACTTAATATTTGGTAGGTATGATAGAATAATGAATTATAACTTCTATCCATAAATATTCATTCTAATAAAGGTAATTCATAAATCAACCTAATCAAATATTAATCTCGTAGAATCAAATTCTAATTTACTGGAATTTGATTCTAATTTATTGAAACTTGATTCTAATTTGAGGATATTTTTTAGTATTACTCCCCTACTTTATACCCTTAATTCTATTTGACTTTCAAATGCTATAAAGCTTAATTTACTTTTGTTGTGCAAATGTTGTGCAAGTGCGTTTCTCTTTGTTATCCTGCTAGGACTCGAACCCAGAATAAATGAACCAGAATCATCTGTGTTACCATTACACCACAGGACAATGTTATTGTAGGTAAATTATGTAATACCTTTTAAAACAAAACGCAACATATATTTAATTAATACGTTGCGTCTTTACTTTGTTATCCCGCCAAGATTCGAACTTGGAACGTATGAACCAAAATCACATGTGTTACCATTACACCACGGGACAATCCATTTCGTTTGTTTGCGGATGCAAAAGTAATACATTTTTCTAAATTGGCAAACTTTTCATTATTTTTTTTACCTTTGCAACTATAATATATAAATATATGCAAGCCGAAAAAATCATTGAAATAAGGGATTTAAGAATTTCTTTTCTACGAGAAAAACAATACTATGAAGTAGTTAGCGGAATTAGTTTTGAGATTCATAAGGGAGAAATAGTAGGTTTGGTTGGTGAAAGTGGTTCAGGAAAAAGCGTTTCTTCTTTGGCAATTATGGGGCTTTTGCCTAAGAAATATTCTAAAATAAATGGTGGAGAGATTCTTTTTTATCAAAATACAGAGGATAAACCTGTCAATTTAGCATCTTTAAAAGAAAGTGAGCATAGGCTTTTTAGGGGTGATAGAATTGCAATGATTTTTCAAGAACCTATGACTGCTCTCAATCCTGTTCAGAAATGTGGGAAGCAAGTCTTGGAGATGATTCTAAATCATAATGATAACCTTTCAAAAGATAAGGCTAAGATACGAGTTCTTGAACTATTTAAAGAAGTTCTTTTACCTGACGTTGAAAGGGTTTTTAATAGCTATCCTTTTGAGCTTTCTGGCGGACAGAAGCAAAGGGTTATGATTGCAATGGCTCTTAGTTGCAATCCTGACCTACTAATTGCTGACGAACCTACAACAGCCTTAGATGTAACAGTTCAAAAGGCTATCTTAGATTTATTGAAATCTCTTCAAAAGAAATATGGTATTGGCATTTTATTTATTACTCACGATTTGGGAGTTATTAAACATATTGCCGACAGAGTAATTGTGCTTTATAGAGGAGAAATTGTTGAGCAAGGCGATATTGATAAGGTTTTCTTTAATCCACAACACTCCTACACCAAAGGGCTCTTGGCTTCTCGCACTCCAATAGGTGAGCGTCCAAAACGTTTACTCACAGTTGCAGATTTCTTAGACAACAAAACGCCACAAATAGAACTAATCAGCAATAAGGAAAGGCAAGCCATACATAATAATTTATATTCTCAGCCTCCTATACTTTGTGTTAAGGATTTAAGCGTTGAGTATGTAATAAGTAAAAACCTTTTGGGGAAAATAAAGAAAAAAGTTACCGCAGTCAATAAGGTTAGCTTTGACCTTTATAAAGGAGAAACCTTAGGTTTAGTTGGCGAAAGTGGTTGTGGAAAAACAACTATTGGAAGGGCTATCCTACAACTCATAGAGGCAAATAGCGGTCAGATTCTCTTTAAAGGAACTTTGCTCAATCAGACCAAAGGCAAGCATTTGCGTGATATAAGAAAGAGTATTCAAATTATTTTTCAAGATCCTTACTCTTCGCTCAACCCTCGTTTAACTATTGGAGAGGCTATCCAAGAACCGATGCGTGTGCATAACTTATACAAGAGTGAGAAAAAGAGAAAAGAAAAAGTATTATCTCTTTTGGAGAAAGTAGGCTTGGAAGCCTCACATTACGATAGGTATCCTCATCAATTTTCAGGGGGACAGCGTCAAAGGATAGGCATTGCCCGCTGCTTAGCTTTAAATCCTGAAATTGTAATTTGCGATGAAAGTGTTTCGGCATTAGATGTTTCGGTTCAAGCACAGGTTCTCAACTTACTCAACGACCTTAAAAAAGACTTTGGATTTACTTATATATTTATCTCTCACGATTTGTCTGTTGTGAAATATATGTCCGATAGAATGATTGTTATGCAAAAAGGAAATATAGTTGAATTAGGAGAAGCCGATACTATATACTCTTCTGCCCAATCCCCTTACACCAAAACGCTTATTGCAGCAATTCCTACCTAATATTATTCCCCAATAATTAGTTTCTAATATCCTCAAAAACGCTTCTTAGTTTCTTTTTCTTTAATAAAAGATCCATTCATCAAAAAAACAATTAATAATATTATCTCTTAATTCAAAAAACTTTATAATTTTGCACCACTTAATTTTAATATATATAACAATAAATGGAAGTAAAAAATAAAACCATAGATTTCACTAATTCTGAAATCGCTTTTAAAGACAAATCCAACACTTCTCTTAGAGAGGCGTATTTACTTTTTAAGGTAATGAACAATCCTTTTATGGTAAAAACAGGAAAAAAATTAGTGAATTTTGCTTTTGCAATTCGTTTTCCTGTAGAAGGAATAATTCGTAAGACTATTTACAAATATTTTGTTGGAGGTAGAACAATTGAAGATTGTGCTAATACTATTGACAAGCTTTCAAAAAGAAAGGTTGATACTATTTTAGATTACGCAGCAGAAGGCGAAGAAGAAGATAAGCTATTTGATAGAGTATGCGACGAGGTAATAAAAACCATTGTATTTGCTCAAAACAACCAGCACACCCCTTTTAGTGTATTTAAAATAACCGGCTTAGCACGAAAAGACCTTTTGGTTAAGGTAAGCGAAAAAGCCACTCTAACTCCTGAGGAAACAAAAGAATATCAAAGAGTTTATGACAGAGTAAATAAAATCTTCACAAAGGGTTACGAGCTTGGCGTTCCGGTTTTAGTTGATGCTGAGGAAACATGGATACAACCTGTTTTAGATGATTTATTCTTGGAATTTATGATAAAATATAATAAAGAAAAGGCAATTGTTCAAAACACCTATCAAATGTATTGCCACTACAATATTAACACTTTAAAAGAACATCATAAAATTGCCTTAGATAATGGAGTGAAATTTGGTTTAAAGATTGTTCGTGGAGCATATATGGAAAAGGAAAGGCAAAGAGCCAAAGACAAAGGCTACTCTTCTCCTATCCAACCCGATAAAGCTTCAACCGATAGAGATTTTGATGCTATCATTCGTTATATGGTAGATAATGTGGATACAATTGACTTTATGGTTGCAACACATAACGAAGAGAGTTCTGAACTTCTGGCCTCTTTAATTGAACAAAAGAACCTTGAAAAGAAACATCCATCAATTTATTTTGCACAACTCTATGGAATGAGTGACCATATAACAAACAACCTTTCAGAAAAAGGCTATAACGTTGCAAAATACGTTCCTTATGGAGCTGTAAAAACTATGATGCCTTATCTTTTCCGCCGTGCAGAAGAAAATTCTTCAGTAAAAGGGCAGTCTTCTCGTGAACTTCGTTTAATAGAGCAAGAAATTAAAAGAAGAAAAAACGCATAAGAATATCTATTAATTAAAAGATTAAGAGAATAGATAGGATTTCAAAACTAATTAAGTTTTACTTCAATTTAAACAAGGATTATTTTCCTTAAAATAGAAATTAATCTAATCAAAAGATAAATTATTAGAATCAAGAGATAATTTATTAGAATCAAAAGATAGAAAATTAGAATCAAATTCTAAGAAAATAGAATAAAGTTTCATTTTTCTAACTTAAATTTATGTGGTTTTATGTTTTAGAAAAATATATTTGCCTACACCTTATGCCTTGTCTTAATTAAATATTAGTCAATTATGAGTAGTTTTTTAGTTAATAGATAAGAGAATTGGTGATAAATAAAAGAAAATTCCTATATTTGCAGTTTGCAAGGTGCTCCTCAATTTATTGGTTTTGGAGCGATGTTGAACGAATATAATTATTTATGTTAGAAATTGATGTAAGCTCTGAGATAGGACATTTAGAAGGAGTTATCTTACACAAACCAGGAATTGAAATCGAACAAATGATTCCTGATACTATTGAGAAGTGTCTATATAGTGACCTTTTGAATTTGAATATTGCACAAAAGGAATACTATTATTTTGAAAAGGTATTATCAAAATGGACAAAAACCTTTCAAATTATGGATCTTCTTGCAGAAATCCTAAAAGATGAAGATGTAAAATTAAATTTGGTTAATGAAGTTTTGGAACAAGAAAGAAAGCCTCGTTTGGCTGAAGAATTGCTTTCTATGGATCCAAAGGAATTAGCAAGAGTGCTTATTGAAGGATTTAAAGATGAGCTATCTCCTTTGTATAATTTGTTTTTTACTCGTGATGCTACTTCAACAATATACAATGAGGTCTTAATTCACTCTATGCAGTTTAAGGTAAGGGCAAGGGAAAGCATTATAATGGACTACATATTTGAACATTATTTTAAAGGAATAACTTTTAGTCCAAGCAACTATTCTGCAAGAGCAAATACCGAAGGTGGTGATGTTTTAATTGCCAATGAAGATGTGCTACTTTTGGGTAATGGTATCAGAAGTAATAAACGAGGTATTGACTTTTTGATTGAATATTATTCTAAAATTAAGCCTAAGTTCAATATCTTAATTCAAAAGCTTCCTCATTCTCCTGAGTCATTTATTCATTTAGATATGGTCTTTACATTTTTAGATAAAGATAAATGTATGGTTTATGAGCCTTTGATGGTTCAGAACAAAGATGGATTTGAGGTTATTCATATTAAGATTGATAATGGTAAGGTTACCTATCATTACAAGCCTAACTTTATGGAAGGTTTAAAGGATTTGGGATTTGATCTTGAACCAATTAATTGTGGTGGAGAGGATAGATTGTATCAGGATAGGGAACAATGGCATTCGGGAGCAAACTTCTTTTGCTTGGGAGAAGGAAAAATAATTGGCTATTCAAGAAACACAAATACAATTAATGCGTTAAATAAGGCAGGCTTTGCAGTTTTAAAGGCGGAAGATATTTGTAATGAGAAGGTCAATATGAATGATTATAACCGTTTTGTTGTTACAATTGATGCTGCTGAGCTGCCTCGTGGTGGAGGTGGTGCAAGATGTATGACTATGCCAATTAGAAGAACTAAGGTAAATTGGTAGAATGAGACACTATGTTAGTATTATGAAATACTTAAAGTAAAGAGAATTAAAGAGAGAATTAATAAATAACAATTATTTAATACATTAGAATAAATGAGGAAATATTCTTTAATCAATAATATCTTGGGTTGGGTGGTTTTCCTAATTGCAAGTATAGTTTATTTAGTTACGGCTGAACCTACTGCTTCGTGGTGGGATTGCGGTGAATACATTGCAACTGCATATAAGTTACAAGTTGGGCATCCTCCTGGGGCTCCTACTTTCCAGCTCTTTGGAAGGATATTTTCTTTATTTGCTGGTGGTGATGTAACAAAGGTTGCCTATATGATTAATGCAATGAGTGCTATTTGCAGTGGATTAACAATTCTAATGCTATTTTGGACAATAACCATGCTTGCAAAAAAACTTATTGCTAAAACTCAAGAGATTAAAACCTCTCAAATGATAGCAATATTTGGAAGTGGTATTGTTGGAGCCTTAGCCTATACTTTCTCCGATACTTTTTGGTATTCAGCAGTTGAGGGTGAGGTTTATGCAATGAGTTCTTTCTTCACAGCATTAGTCTTTTGGGCTATTTTGAAATGGGAAAGCCAAGCTGATGATGTGCATAACCTTCGTTGGATTATTCTAATCACATTCTTAATTGGCATTTCGATTGGGGTTCACTTGCTTAATTTACTTGCTATTCCTGCAATGGCTTATGTATTCTACTTTAAGAAATATCCTAATACAACCAAAAAAGGAGTAATTTGGGCAGGGATTATATCTCTTGTAATGGTCGCCATAATTCTTTATTTTATTGTTCCAATGATTGTTTCTTTGGCAGGAAAGTTTGAGATATTCTTTATAAATTCAATAGGATTACCTTTCAACTCTGGAACAATTATATTCTTTGCACTACTGATTGGACTAATTGCTTGGGGATTAAAATACTCTAAGAAGAAAGCAAAACCAATATTAAATACTATTGTACTTTCATTTTTATTCCTTTTGATTGGTTATTCCACGTTTCTTATATTAGTTATTCGTGCTAATGCGAATACTCCTATAAATGAGAATGCACCAAAAGATGCTGTTGCTTTGCTTACATACCTTAATCGTGAACAATATGGAGATACTCCTTTGCTTTATGGACAATACTATACTGCCAGAGCAATTGGTCAAGAAGAAGGTTCTCCTAAATATATAAAGGATAAAGGTATTAAGAAATATATTAAAGTTCGTACAGGAGGAAAGGCTGAGTTTAATCCAAACGATTGCACTGTTTTTCCAAGAATGTATTCTCCTGATGAAGGACGAAAACATATTACATACTATAAATATTGGGCAGGAATTAACGGAGATAGAAAACCAACCTTTTCAGAGAACTTAAAATACTTCTTCCGCTATCAAGTAAACCATATGTATTGGCGTTATTTTATGTGGAATTTTGCAGGAAGGCAAAACGATATTCAAGGCTTTGGACTAAATCATTCTAACTTTGACTCCGAATCAAATGGAACAAAAGATTTACTATATGGTAATTGGATTTCTGGTATTAGCTTTATTGACAATATGCGTCTTGGTCCACAAACAAACCTTCCTAATGAAATGGCAAATAATCCTGCTAAAAACAAATTATACCTCCTTCCTTTACTGCTTGGAATAGCTGGACTAATTTATCAATTCCAAAAAGACAAGAAAGATGCTTTTGTTGTATTCTTACTCTTCTTTATGACAGGGCTTGCAATTGTTTTATATCTAAACCAGCCTCCTCAACAGCCAAGAGAAAGAGATTATGCTTATGCTGGCTCGTTCTATGCTTTTGCAATTTGGATTGGCTTAGGCGTTTATGGAATTTATGATTGGTTAAAGAAAATCAAGATATCTGATAATATAAAAGCAATATCTGTTTCACTATTCTGCCTTATTGCAGTGCCAATACTAATGGCTTTTCAAAATTGGGACGATCACGATAGAAGCGGTAGATATATGGCAAGAGAATTTGCAAGAAACTATTTAGAAAGTTGCGAAAAAGATGCAATACTAATAACATTTGGAGACAACGACACCTTCCCTCTTTGGTATGTTCAAGAGGTTGAAGGAGTGCGTCCAGATGTTAGAATACTAAATTTCACTCTTTCTGGAATGCATTGGTATGTTGAACAACTTTATAGCAAGATTTACGACTCAGAAAAAGCTCCTTTTACTCTTCCAAAAGAATATTATGGTATTAGCTTAGACCATTCTCTTGTATATCCTGAAAGCGGTGAAGTTGTGGAGTTAAAAGATGCTTTAAAACGTTTTACTTACGACCCTAAAACAACTACTTTCTCAAATATGGGCGATTCTGTAAAAGTGTTATTGAACAATAGCTTTAAGATAACCTCAGGAGAGAATGTATTTTCGTTTACTATCCCATTAGACGAACAACAAAGAATGCGTTATTTACAAAGAAACGAATTGATGTTATTGGATATACTTGCAACTAATGCTTTCAAGCGTCCTATATACACAATGAGTCCTCAGTATTTCGCAAATATTATCCCTAATATTAACGATTATATTAAACAAGAAGGTATTGTTTATAGGATAATGCCAACAATGGAAAGAGGAAGTTTAGACATAGACAAAACATATAATTTGTTTATGAATAAGTTCCAATGGGGTGGAATAAATAATCCTAACACATATCTTGAAGATGCAGTTACAGTGAATAATACTCGTAATATGCGTCAGCAATATATGAATCTTGCAAAAGGACTTACCCAACAAGGAGAGAAAACAAAAGCATTGCAGGTATTAGATAAGGCTCTTTATCATTTCCCTTCCTCAAAGATATATTTTGATAAGTATGACTTACAGCTTGCAGCTCAATTTTGTGATGCAGGAAACATTAAAAAAGGAGAAGAAATATTTAATCAGGTTACCGACTTATACATTAATAATTTAAAATATTTTAATAGGTTTAATGGTAAAAAAGCCAGAAGTGTTGCCAGTGCAAGAACTGAAGCTCTTCAAGTACTTGCCTTAATTAGCTCCTATGCAAAAAATTATAACTTCTCTGCAATACAAACCAAAATTAATTCCATACCAGAAATGGCTTCTCTGATGGAGGAGCAAGAACTTCAAGATGAGTACAACAGCACAGTAAACAATATTAATATAGCAGTTCAGCTTGCAAGAAATGGAAAGCAAGAAGAAGGTGCTAATCAATTGATAGCTTCCATAGGAATTATTGAAAAACTACTCCAAGCTAAATCTCAAGAACTTCGCGAAAGGGGAACTGAGCTTTTGATGTTTGTTTATTCAAATGCAATGAACCATCAATTGAAAACAGTGGAAGAGAAATTAATGTCAAATCCTACCCTAAGCAATGTTATTCAGGTTATGATGAGACAACAACAAGCACAAATGCAAGTACAAAATCAAAACACTAATGCTCCTGGCATTAATTTTTAACTTAATTTGAAACAAATAAAGTATGAATATTGAAGTATTAAAGTCAAAGATACATCGTGCAGTTGTAACAAGAGCTAATCTTCATTATATTGGAAGCATAACCATTGACGAAGACTTAATGGATGCAGCCAATATAATTGAAAACGAAAGAGTATATATCTTTGATATAAATAATGGAGAGCGTTTTGATACTTATGTAATAAAGGGCGAAAGAGGTTCTGGTGAAATAGGTATTAATGGGGCTGCTGCAAGAAAGGTGCAAGAAGGAGATTTGGTTATAATAGTGTCTTATGCTACAATGGAATTTGAACAAGCAAAAAGACATAAACCAATTGTATTATTCCCACAAAACAACAAAGTTTAAACCTCTTCAAAAAGCAATTTAAAATCTTTAAAATTAACTTGAAGAATTTAAATCTTTATTATAGAAAATGAAGAAAGCACTTAGGATAATTTTCTTTTTTGCAATAGGCATTGCTTTTATATGGTGGTTTGTATCCAAACTAACCAGCACAGAAATTGACCAAATGCTGTTATCTTTTTCTAACGCAAACTATTTATGGTTCGTTATTGCAATTTTGGTCAATATTTTTTCTGTATTCATAAGAACCAAACGCTGGCAACAACTCCTACAACCAATGGGTTATAACCCTCGTTTATTACCCACTTTTCTTTCAGTTATGAGTGGCTATTTAGCCAACTTAGCAGTGCCTCGCTTAGGAGAAATAGTGCGTTGCGGATTGCTAAAACAAAAAGAAAAGGTGCCTTTTGACAAAGCCATAGGTACAGTTATAGTAGAAAGAGCAATTGACTTGATACTCTTTCTTCTAATACTCTTACTTGCTTTATTTTTGGAATTTAACTACATTAAAGATTATATATATAATAATTTCAGTCAGACAATCAACTTTGATAACCTAAAAAACTATATACTCTATTTCCTTTTATTTTTAGTATTAGTTAGCATATTATTATATGCGTTCAGAAAAAAGATAGCCAATACAAAGTTCTACAAAAAGATAATAGAATTCTTAAAAGGATTACTTGAAGGCTTGAAATCTATACTCAAACTTAAAAACCCCCTACTCTTTATCTTCAATTCCGTTTTCATTTGGTTCTTATGGATACTCGGTACGTATATTATCTTTTTATGCTTTGACCAAACAGAACATTTATCATTCAAAATAGCAATTATTACAACAGTTTTAGGTTCAGTAGGGCCAATGCTAACACCAGGAGGAATTGGTATATTCCCTGCCATAATTGCAGAAACACTTGTCATTTATCTTATTGCGAAACCTATTGGTTATGCAGCAGGTTGGCTCTTATGGATAGTTTCTCAATTAGGAGCAGTAATCTTAGGCTTAGCAGGTTTTATTTATTTTGTACAAAACAAGAAAAGCAATGAAAGAGATACAGAAAATACAATCTAAGATATATAATTTAGATGAACTAA
This sequence comes from Bacteroidales bacterium UBA5371, assembly GCA_002407855.1. Lineage (GTDB taxonomy): Bacteria > Bacteroidota > Bacteroidia > Bacteroidales > P3 > UBA10566. Next base: position 28,860 of record DHPF01000012.1, on the reverse strand, counting down.
AAAATAAAATCCTTTGTTGGCAAAAGGAAAACAAAAAAATAGTCTTTACCAATGGTTGCTTTGATATAATCCATAGAGGACACGTTGATTATTTGGCAAAAGCGAAAGACCTTGGGGACATATTAATTATTGGCTTAAACACCGATAGTTCAGTAAGAAATATTAAAGGAATAACTCGCCCCATTCAAGACGAAGAATCGCGAGCCATTATATTAGCTTCCATGCAATTTGTTGATGCCATAGTTTTCTTTTCTGATCCAACCCCCTACTCTTTAATTAAAGAAATAGTACCCGATGTATTAGTAAAAGGAGCTGATTATAAGAAAGAAGATATTGTAGGCTATGACATAGTAACTGCAAAAGGCGGACAAATTATTACAATAGAATTTCTTGAAGGCTACTCCACAAGTAATATTGAAAGAAAAATTCTTACAGAAAAGAAATAGAGAATAGGTGCAATTTCTAATAAAAGTAAGAAAAATTATGGCAAAACTTACAGAAATAAAGACTAAGGAAAATGAAACTTCGGTTATGGAGTTTCTTACTAAGGTTGAAGATGAGCAAAAGAGAAAAGACTCTATTGAGATATATAATCTAATGCACAAAATCACAAAACAAGAAGGTAAAATGTGGGGAGATTCTATTATAGGCTTTTATAAATATGTTGTAACCTCACCCTCTGGAAGGAGTGTTGAGTGGTTTAAGGTGGGATTTTCTCCAAGGAAAAACTATATCTCACTTTATTTACACGCTATGCAATATGAAGAAGAAGCCCATAAACTTGCACAACAATTAGGTAAGGTAAAATTGGGTAAGGGTTGTATTAATATCAAGCGAATAAGTGATATTAACACCGAAATTCTAACTCAATTAATCACTCTCTCTGTTTAACATTCTTGAATTCTCTTAATCCAATAAAATATATCATATAAGGCCATATTTCATCTCCCTTTGCATTGGGATACATTCCAATATTTGATGTTTCCTTATACTCCCCTTCTTCTTCCGTTTGAATTTCTGAAGTGTAATTTAAGATTTTATCTGTATAGTTTTTCATTAGTAAATGTATTTTCATATTTTTTTCCCTTTCTTCTTCTGTTTCTCCACTAGTACCTAAACAAAAATAAAAACTTATAGTATTCTCATCTCCATCTTCTGCAAATAATGAATCCAATTCCCAAGGATTAACTATTTCTTGAAAACTCTCAAATGCAATTACTGAATAATCATAATTAATTGAATCAACACTAATAAGTTTAATTGTAAATTTACTTCCTATTGGAAATGAAAAACCATTGGAGGGTTCAGAAGGTAATTCTTGTGAATAAACAACTCCACTGAATAAACAAATAAATATAATAATAATTCTTTGCATTTTAATCATATAATTAATGTGTAAATAAATCTATATCATGAAAATTATAAAGTATTATGGAAGATATAAAATTAGAATCAAGAGATAATTAATTAGAATCAAGTTTCAGTAAATTAAAATCAAGTTTCATTAAAATAGAATCAAGAGTTAATAAATTAGCTTAAAGAAGCATTGTTTTAACTCTTTTTAGTGCGGAAATAAACTCATCTATCTCCTCTTTTGTTGTGTAAATCCCAAACGAAACTCTTGCTGTGCCTACAATATTATAATGCTTCATTACTGTTTGTGCACAATGATGCCCTGTTCTAATTGCAATGCCTAATTGGTCTAAAAGTGTTCCAACATCAAAAGGATGAATATCTTTTAGATTGAAAGAAAGGGAGCCTACTTTCTTTTTGGGTGTACCATATATTATTACATCTTTTAGCTCTGAAATTCTCTCAGTAGTGTATTCCATTAAGAAGTTTTCGTGATTTTCTATAAATTCGAAACCTATTCTATTAACGTAGTCTATGGCTTCTTTTAGACCTAATACATCAGCTACAGAAGGTGTTCCTGCTTCAAACTTATAAGGTAAATCATTAAAGGTTGTTCCTTCAAATGATACTTCCTTTATCATCTCTCCTCCTCCGTGATATGGAGGCATTTGTTCTAAGTATTTTCTCTTGCCATAAAGTACTCCTATTCCCATTGGAGCATATAGTTTATGTCCTGAAAAGGCATAGAAGTCGCAATCTAATTCTTGAACATCTACTTTGAAATGAGGCACTCCTTGTGCTCCATCTATCAATACAGGTATTCCTTTTTTGTGTGCTAATTCTATAATTTCTTTAATTGGATTAACTGTTCCTAAGGCATTAGAAACATGGGTTAGTGCTACTAATTTGGTTTTGCTATTAAGTAAGGTTTTAAATATTTCTATATCTAATTCTCCATTATCTTTGAATGGAAGAACTCTTATCTTGAAATGCTTTCTGTCTTGTGCTAATTGCCAAGGAACTATATTGGAATGATGCTCCATTTCCGAGACAATTATTTCATCGTTTTCGTTTACAAATTTCTCACAAAACGATGCAGCTACAAGATTTATGCTTTCTGTGGTGCCTCTTGTGAAAATGATTTCTTCATGTTCTTTTGCGTTAAGGAAGTTTTGTAGTGTTATTCTTGCTTGTTCAAATTCATTGGTGGCTTTTTGGCTTAGAGTGTGTACTCCTCTATGAACATTGGAATTAAGATTAAGATAATAATTGCTCATTTTCTCAATAACTTGAATGGGTTTTTGAGTTGTTGCTGCATTATCTAAATATATCAAGGGCTTATTATTGACTTTCTGATAAAGTATTGGAAAGTCTTTTCGTATTTCTTCTATAGTCATAATGTTTTCTATTATATATTCTCACATATTTTTGATTTGTTTTCTTCTATGTCTTTATATGTGGAGAAGTGTTTTAGGATAAGTTAAAGTATAAGAATAGTCAGACTAAATGCTTTTAGATTGCTATGGTATCTTTCCAAAGAACTAATTCAGGGATTTCAATCATATTCTTAACGTAGTGAAATTCTAAATTCTCTAAGTATTCTTTTGAAATATCTTCTATATCTCTGCGGTTTTGTTCTGAAAGAATTATATCGGTTATGTTTGAACGCTTGGCTGCAAGTATTTTTTCTTTTATGCCACCAACAGGAAGCACTTTTCCTCTAAGGGTTATTTCGCCTGTCATTGCATAATTGGATTTAACCTTTCTTTGTGTAAATATGCTAACCATAGCTGTAAACATTGTAATTCCTGCTGATGGTCCATCTTTTGGCGTTGCTCCTTCTGGAACATGAATATGTAGGTTTACTTCTTCAAATTTTGTTGATTCAATGCCTAACTTATCGGAATTAGCTTTTAGGTATTCGTATGCCAATGTGGCAGATTCTTTCATAACATCGCCTAAGTTTCCTGTAAGAGATAAAGTTCCTTTACCCTTACTTGTAGATGCTTCTATAAATAGAATTTCTCCTCCAACCTGTGTCCAAGCGAGGCCTGTAACAACTCCTATTGAGTCTTCTTCTAAGTGCATATCGTGGTCGGAGGTTGGAAGTCCTAATATTTTTTCTAACTCTTCTGGTTTTATGGTTTTTGAATATGCTTCTTCTTTTGCTAATTGAACGGCACGGTATCTTACAATCTTGGCAATCATCTTTTCTAATTGACGAACGCCTGACTCTCTTGTGTATTCATTTATTACTCTTGAAAGCACCTGGTCAGAAATTGTCAATTGACTTTTCTTCATTCCATGTTCTTTTATTTGCTTTGGAATTAAGTGTCTTTTGGCTATTTCTATCTTTTCTTCAAAAATATATCCTGGAATATTAATTACCTCCATCCTATCTATTAATGCTGGTTGAATGGTATTAAGTGTGTTTGCTGTTGCCAAAAACATCACTCTCGAAAGGTCATAATCTATATCAAGGTAATTATCATGAAAGGCTGTATTTTGCTCTGGGTCTAATACTTCTAACATTGCTGCCGAAGGATCTCCATTAACTGTCATTCCAGAAACCTTATCTATTTCATCAAGTACGAATACAGGATTAGAGGACTGAGCTTTATTAATGGATTTAAGTATTCTCCCTGGCATAGCTCCAATATAAGTTTTTCTGTGTCCACGAATCTCACTCTCATCATTTAATCCTCCTAATGCCATACGTATGTATTTTCTTCCAATGGCTTTTGCTATTGATTTACCTAATGATGTCTTACCCACACCAGGAGGACCAACAAGGCAAAGTATTGGAGAACGCATATCACCTTTTAACTTCAATACTGCAAGGTATTCAATTATCCTTTCCTTAACTTTTTCCAATCCATAATGGTCTGTATCTAAAACTTTTTTTGCTTTAAATAAATCAAAATTATCTTTTGTGTAATCGTGCCAAGGAAGATCTACCATAAAGTTCAAGTAATTCAACTGAACAGAATAATCAGGTGAACTACTATGCATTCTTTCTAATTTTGAAAGTTCTTTTTTAAAGACTTCTTCTGTTTCATTACTCCAATGCTTTCCTTTAGCCTTTGCCGTCAGTTCATCAATTGCCTGTTCGGTTGGAGAGCCTCCCAGTTCTTCTTGAATAGTTTTTAATTGTTGATTGAGGAAGAAATCTCTTTGCTGCTTATCTAAGTCTGTGGATACTTTCTTTTGTATCTGCATCTTTACTTCTTGCATTTGGATTTCTTTGCTAAGAATAGCAAGCACCTTAGTTGTTCTTCTTGTAAAATCGTTTATTTCTAAAATTTTTTGCTTCTCATCAAGAGGAATATCTAAATGAGCAGAAATATAATTTAGTAAGAAATAAGGATTTTCAATATTTTGTATTGCAAAGGTTAAATCGGTAGGTAAATTAGGAGTTAGTTTGATTAGCTTTAAGTAAATATCTTTCATTGCTGCAACTAATGCTGTTGCATTTTTAGGGATTTCTTTTGCATCATCGGTATTAGGGCTTACCTTGCCAAGCCAATAATTTTCCGTTTGTATTAATGATTCTAAACGAAATCTATCTAAGCCCTGTATTATCACCATTGTTGTTCCATCAGGCATATTTAATGTTCTGACAATACGAGCAACAGTTCCTACTTTGTACAAATCATCTATATCCGGGTCATCTACATCATTCTTTTGTGCAACGACTCCTATTATTAGTTTTTTTTTGTAGGCTTCTTTTATAAGTTTTATAGATTTTTCTCTTCCAGCAGTAATAGGCATTACAACACTTGGAAAGAAAACATTACCTCTTAAAGGTAAAATAGGCAAATCAGAAGGTAGTTCATTAATGCCAAAATTTATTGCATCATCTTCGGTTAATAAAGGAATGAATTCAGGCTCCCCTGCAATCAATTTTGAGAATTCAATCATTTTTTGGTCAAACATATTATCTTAGCTTCTTATTTTTAAAAGTTAAGTTGAACACATGCGACAGTATATTTTTATCTTCTTGACTCATAACCATTTCTCTTCGTTCCATCATTCTATCTGCAACTTCAAGGGCTTTATCCAAATCATAAAGTTTCAAGCCAACGTTGGTTCCTCCCCAAGCAAAAGATGGAATAAAATTTCTTTGGTATCCTGCTCCAAATATATTGGAGCTTAATCCAACCACTGTACCTGTGTTAAACATTACATTAATTCCACACTTAGAATGGTCTCCAAAAAATGTACCACAGAAAGTCTGTCCTGTTGATACAAAAGTATTTTTTTCAATATCCCAAATCCTTACCTCTTCATATGTATTCTTTAAGTTTGAGGCGTTAGTATCAGCTCCAATATTACACCATTCCCCTATGACAGAATGTCCGATAAATCCATCATGAGCTTTATTTGAATAGCCAAAAATGACAACATTGGCTAATTCTCCACCCACCTTTGCATAAGGTCCTAATGTTGTTGCTCCGTATATCTTAGCATTTAATTTTAATACCGCATTATCACACATTGCAAAAGGACCTCTAACAACGCTTCCTTCCATTATTTCTGCATTATTACCGATATAAATTGGTCCTTCTGTTGAATTTAAAGAAGCACATTCTATCTTTGCACCCTCTTCAACGAATATATTTTCAATTCCAATCACTCTATTAGTTGAGCTAAGAGGTTTACTCTGACGATTCTTTGTTATTAATTCAAAATCTTCTCTTATTGCTCTATCATTAAGAACATATATATCCCAAATATTATTTAATTTGATAAAGTCTTGTGGAACTTCTATCTTGTCGGTATCCTCAGTCTCTGAAATAAAGCCTTCTTTTGACTTATGCATAGCAATAATAAAATCATTGCAAATAACTACTTGGTTTAATTCTAAATTCTTTATTATATCAACTAATTTTGGTGTAGGACATACAGACCCATTAATCAAAATCATAGAATCGGTGAATTCAATTGGAAACTTTGTTGAAAGGTATTCCTCAGTTAAGGTTGAAGTTTTCTCACCTAAATACTTTTCCCATTTTTCTCTAATTGTTAAAATCCCTATTCTAATATCGCAAACAGGTCTAATGTAAGTAAATGGTTTTAATGCTTTTCTTGAAACGTCGTCAAATAGAATGTAGCTCATAATGAAAATGTATTTGAAATTATTATTAATACAACGCAAATGTACACATTTTGTTTCAAAAAATAAGCATTTATCTAAAATTTATTTTACAACAAAAAAGTCCAATCAAAATTGACTGGACTTTTAGCAATACTTAATTATATGTATTTATTTGTTTTCTTTACGGTTTTTGTACTTATTCATAAACTTATCAACACGTCCAGCAGTGTCCACAAGTTTAACTTTTCCTGTGAAGAAAGGATGTGAAGTATTGGAAATTTCCATCTTAATTAAAGGATATTTAACTCCATCAATTTCTATTTCTTCTTTTGAATTAGCACAAGATTTTGTAATAAATACTTCGTCATTGGACATATCCTTGAATGCACAAAGACGATAATTTGTTGGGTGAATGTTTTTTTTCATATATCTTATGTATTTGCCGTTTATCCATTAACATAAACGGATTTGTTAATTAATTTAATTCATTTAAGCGTGCAAAGATAGGATTATTTTTTTTAATTAGAATAAATTTATTTGTTTTTATTTTTCTTCCTTCTTTGAAGAATCAATCAAAACCTTCAATTTAGCTTCCTCTAATGCAATTTCTTTTCTTGCGTGTTCCATCTTCTTTTCAAACTCTGCCTTTAAGATATCGGCCTGTTTAGAAGAAGCCAAGAAGCCAAGATTATTCTCCCAAAGATTTAAATCATCTTTTAGTTTCTGTATCTTATCCTGTAAAAACCTTTTTTCTTTAGATACAGCCCTATCATCATTGCTGTTTAAAACTCTATCTTTGAAGGAACTTAACTGAAACTCTCTTGCATCAATCTGCAATTTCTCAAAATGAGCATTTATGGCAGAACGAAACTCCTTTTGCAAACGTTCCTTTTCACTTACTGCAACATAACCTATCTCTGACCATTGCTTTTGAAATTCTTTAATTGCAGAAAGGTTATCTTCTTTATTATCTCCAAATTGAAACTCTTTAACAGCCTTAATTAAAGTTTCTTTCTTTACTAAATTCTCTGCTTCGCTTTCACGAGAAGATGCAAAGAATGCTGATTTGTTTGCAAAGAAAGTATCGCAAGCAGAACGAAAACGCAACCAGACCTTATCGGATAGCTTCTTTTGAATATAACCAATCTCCTTCCAATCCTTTTGAAGTTGTAAAAGTTCTGCTGTTGCTTTCTTCCAATCATCTCTTTGAGCAATTGCTTCGGCTTTAAGACAAATCTCTATCTTCTTATTATAATTCAAATCCTGCTCCTCTTTCATCTTATCAAAAACTACCTTTTTTGCAGCAAAGAAAGTATCTAATGAGGATTTGAAACGAGTCCAAATAGCTTCATTTTCCTTTTGAGGCACCTGACCAATAGATTTCCACAATTTAAGCATATCATTTAGTTCTATTGTGGATTGATTCCATTGCATAGTTGTAGTATGCTCTCTCTTCAATACCTCTTCTGCTTTATCACACAAGGCAGACTTAGCCAAAAGGTTATTTTCAAGTTCTACCCTAATTGTTTCGTAATGATCTTGACGACGTTTGTTAATTTGGTCAGAAGCTGTTTTAAACCGCTCCCAGATTTCTTCATTCTTATCCATCGGAACACTACCTATCTCTTTCCACTTTTGATGATATTCTTGAAGAGCTTTAAACGATTTATTTATTGAGGTCTCCAAAATTAAACCTTCAACCTTTTCGCAAAGTTCTATCTTAGCATCAAGATTACGTTTGAGGTCTAAATCTCTTAGCTCACGATTAATTTTAACCTTATCGTAAAACTTCTCTATTAAGAAATGATAATTCTGCCATAAGGCATTTACTTCTGTTCTCGGAACTTGACCAATGGCCTTCCATTTGTCTTGAATGGAATTAAACTTATCGTAAATATCTTTTAGACTTTCTTCAGAATCAAGTAAAACCTTTAACTCTTCTAATATTTCGTTCTTTTTAACAACATTATCCTGCTTTATCTTCTCTTGCATATCAAGATAAGCCTGTCTTTTGTCCTTATAAATTGAATAATACTTATTAAACTCTATTTCAAGAGTATCTTCCTCAGGTTTAAAGTCGGCTTCAAGAGAACCATCTGCCAAAAACTCATCCTTCAATCTCTTATTCTCTTGATTGGTTAGGTTTTTAAAAGCATTCCTAATTAAATTAGAACGCATCTTCAAAGCCTCAAAGTCTTCGGAATTAGACAACTCTTCCATTTCTTTCAATAATTCTTGACGAGTCATCTTAGAATAATGAGTAGTGAGCTCTTCAATAGAGTCGTGGCTTTCGCTTTCCAACTCTTCATCACTTTCCGCAGAAAGAATCTCCGCAGAATAGTCCTCAGCAGTAGGCTTTATTTCTTCTTTAACTTCTGGTTTTGGAGCTATTTCTTTAACTTCTGCTTCTTTTTCTTCTACTTTAATTTCAGCATTTAGCTCCTCTTTAACTTCTTCAACTGGATTAACAGTTTCTTGATTTTGGATATCCATATTATTAATTTGTTAGAATCCCTTCTATTTACTATACAAATAGAATTCGGAAAAGATTTTAATTAATGTTTTCTATATTCAAATGAGAATACAAGGGTGCAAAATTACTAAATTTTTCTTTTAAACAAATTATTTATAGTATATTTGCACTCGCAACTAAGTAAAAATTCATCATATATATGAAAAAGATATTACAAGCAGTATTCATAATAATTATTTGTTTATCAACAAATACAGCATTCTCACAAAACAAAAGATTAAAGGTAGAGATAGAAAATATTGGTTTAAGAGCACCTGAGGATTGGCTCGTTAAAAAGACCGAGAAAAAGATGTATGGGTTTAAAATAGTACTTTATAATGAGAAAAACGAGAACCATGTTACTCTAAACTGCATAAAACAAGCAATGAATCTTGAAGCCGCAATAATTAATGAGGCATCAGAGAAAAGTCTTAAACCAAAATTTGAGTATATGCTTATAGAAAAGGTCAAAGATGGTAAGGCTGGTAAATATAAAGGCAAGTTTGTGGAATACACCAATAGCTTCTTGATGGATTATTTCAGAGGAGGCTTTTATGGTATTGAAGACAACGGCTATACATATGTTATAGACTATTATTCTGATGATACTCCTGAGTCGAGAAAGCAAGTTCAAAACATTCTTAACTCACTTGTGATACTCAAACCTGAATCTCGTCCTAATTTCTTTGAGGTTGAGAAAGAATATCTAACAGAAGATGTTACCTTAGACAAACAAGAAGAACAAGTAGTGGAAGAAAAGATTGAAGAAATAGAAAATATAGATAATTCAAAGCCTAAAACAGAGGAAATAAAACAGGCTACACAAGAGAGTAATGAAAATCTAATTGCAGAAATTAAAGAACCAGAAAAAGAGAAGAAGTCTTTCTGGAAAAGGATTACTTCTGTATTCAAAAAGAAAAAAGAATAAATACATTTCTATTTTATTAGCAAAGGAATAATCCAAAAATAAAGGAAGTTTAAATCAAATTAAACTTCCTTTATTTGTAAAAAGAGTTCATTTATTTTTGCGTAAACAAACTCTTCTTTATTGATAGAATAAAACTACTCTTTATTCTGTAAAATTATCTTTTGATTCTAATTTTTTAAAATCAAGAGATAAAAAATTATCTTCAAGAGTTATTTTGGTGTTTTAAAATTAAACATCTACAACATCCCAAAAGAATACTCTTAATCCTTGATTGGGAGCTGAATGGTCTAAGGCTTGAATCATTTTTTTCAGAATTGGTGCTATGTAGTCATCAACAACGCATAGTGTTGCCATATTCTTGGACGGCCAGGCGTGAGTTCCTAAGTGCGGTTCTCCTGTTTTTGAACCTCTTCCTTGAATATCTTGCCAACGAGTAAAGCCTCTAATGGATAACTGCCTTAAAACATCTTCCACTTCTTCAACAAATGCCTGATTATATGCTATAAATGCTGCTTTCATATTATTATCTACTTAATTATTTTATACTGCTCTACGATTTAATTTTAGTTTGTTTTTATTTCTATACCTTTTTACTTCTCTTGATGCAAACACGCAATAGAGAGTTGGAATAAAGATAAGAGTAATAAGAGTTGAGAATGTTAGCCCTCCAACAATCACAATACCCATCGGCTGCCATAGTTCGGAACCTTCTCCAATCCCTATTGCCATAGGCAACATTCCCAAAACGGTTGTTGCTGTTGTCATAAGCACAGGACGCAAACGAGATTTTCCTCCGCTAACTACTGCCGAAACAATACTCATTCCTCTTTCACGATTAAGATTAATATAATCCACAAGCACAATTCCATTCTTCACAACAATACCAATAAGCATTATACTTCCCATTGCACTCATCATATTTAGAGTTTCTCCTGTTAAAAATAGAGCAACAAGCACTCCTGTAAGGGCAAATGGAATTGCAAACATAATTATGAATGGGTAGCGTAAGGATTCAAATTGTGCAGCCATTACAACATATACTAACATTATGATTAAGAGTGCAAGTGTTCCCATATCGGAGAAGGATTCTTGTTGATCTACAATTGTACCTCCTATTTGCACTCCTATATGAGAAGGAATGTCCATTTTATCTATCTCTGCTTGCATGTTAGCAGTTGCTTTGTCAAGAGTTTCTCCATAAAGAGTTGATTTAACCTTAATAATACGTTCTCTGTCTTGACGTTCAATGGAAGGAGGAGAAAACTTTTCTTCAATTTTTGCAACTTCATTTAACCTGATTGCTTTTCCTGAGGTATTGTAAATAGATATATTTTCAATGTCTTCTATTGATTGACGATTAGCCCTATCGTAACGAACCTTTATTTTATATTCATCCCCATCTTCTCTAAACAAAGATGCTGTCATTCCATTCATACGATTACGAATAAAGGTTGAAGCTGTTGCAACATTGAGACCATTGAGTGCCAATTTTTCTCTGTCAAATTCTATTTGATATTGAGGTTTATAGTCTTCACGACTTATAGTAATATCTCTCAAACCTTTAATCTTGGACATTTTATCCTTAATTTCTTTTGCAATTTTCTCGGTTTCTTCAAAGTCGTATCCTAAAATTTCAACATCAACAGTGGAGCCCGAAGTCATTCCTCCGCCGCCTCCTGGCAAAATATTATATCTGTATAGTTCAGGATAAGATGATAACTCCTTACGTAACCCTTCGGAAATCTCAAAAATATCTCTTTCTCTATCATCTATATCACATAGTTTAAGTCTAAACGAAACATAATTTGAGCCAGAGGTTTGCATTTGAGCCCAAGAATTATCGTCATCTTCGGAAGGTGTGCCTACGGTATAGGTAAAGGTTATTATCTCAGGATATTTCTCTTTTACTACTTTTTCAAATTGAGATGCAATTACCTTTGTTCTTTCAACATTAGCACCAATAGGCAGCTCAAAGTTACCTGAAATTTGGCTATTATCTGATGCAGGAATAAATTCTGAGCCTATTCGTGATGCTAATAGAATAGAACCTGCAAAAACAAGAACTCCTGCTATAATGGTAAAAGTTTTGTGGCGTACAACCCAAGAAAGTGATGAGGAATAAATATTATCGAATTTATCTAATAGTTTTCTAATAGGAGAATATAGCTTTTCAAATAATTTAGAACTCTTTCTATCTTTATTTATCATTATAGAGCTTAGCATTGGTATTAGTGTGAGTGCACAAATAAGAGATACTGCCATAACAATACAAACCATCCAACCTAATTGAGAGAACATAATTCCAGCCATTCCTCCCATCATGGTGAAAGGAAGAAATACTGCAAAAATAGTTAGAGTAGAAGCTATAACAGCAACACCAACTTCATTAGTTCCATAAATGGCAGCTTCTCTTGGACGAGCTCCCTTTTCAACGTGAGTTGAAATATTTTCTAAGACAACAATTGCATCATCAACGACCATACCAATTGCAATGGATAAAGCCGAAAGAGAAATAACGTTAATTGTATTCCCTGTCAGTAAGAGGTAAATAAATGAGGCAATAAGTGAAATAGGTATTGTTAGCATAATAATTATTGTAGCCCTCCATTGACCTAAGAAAAAGAATACTACAATTGCAACAAATAAAAATGCTAACAAAACGGTTTCAACTAAGGAGGCAATAGAGTTTTTAATATTATCTGTGGTATTCATCACCTCATGGAACTGAATATCCTTTGGAAGATTTTTAGTAATCTTTGGGAGCTCTTTTCTAATCTTATTCACAATATCAACAGAGTTTGCTCCTGTTTGTTTTTGTATTACAAGGGTTGCACCTTTCTTTCCATTTATATAGCTTTCTTGTGCTTTCTCTTGAACCGAATCTCTAACTATTGCAACATCTTTTAAGAAAACCGACTTGCCTCCAAAATTTGATACTACAATATTATTTAACAGGTCGCTTTCTTTCATCTCTCCTTCAATACGAAGTGAGTATGTTTCTGAGCCAATATCTATTGAACCTCCTGGAGTATTGACATTATCTCTTGCAATTGCAGAACCAATTTGCTCTATTGTTAAATTATAAGCATCAAGTTTCTGTGGGTCAATATTAACGCTAATTTCTCTTTGAGGAGCTCCCGAAATAGAAACTGCTCCAACACCATTAATACGGTTTAATGGGTTTGCAACACCTTCATCTAAGATTTTATAGAGAGCTTGTGAACTTTCATCAGCAGTAGCAGAATAAATAACTACCGGCATCATATCAGTGCTAAGTTTTAATATCATTGGATTAGATGCTCCATCAGGAAGAACTTGCTTTACTAATTCAATCTTATCCCTCATATCATTAGCTGCGTCATCAATATTAGTTCCCCAGTTAAATTCAACAGTAATAACAGCTACATTTTCTTTAGAAGTTGATGTGATTTTCTTTAAATCACTAACGGTACTAAGAACAGTTTCTAAGGCCTTGGTAACATTGTTTTCTACATCTTCTGCACTTGCACCAGGATAAGTAACAAGTACGATGGCTTGGTTCATCTCTATTTCAGGAAGCATATCAATGCTTAACTTATTAAGAGAAAATAAGCCTAAAATTACAACAGCAACAAATATAATTGCAGTTGTAATAGGTTTTTTAACGGATGATTCGTATATTTTCATTTTCTAACTCTCTAAAATTCACTTTTTATTTTACAACTTCAACCTTTTTACCGTCAATTAGGCGAGTTTGTCCTGAGATAACTACTTTTTCGCCATCATTAACTCCACTTAATAATTCGTATTTATCACCTAAACGTCGTCCAAGTTCAACCTGGCGGTACTCAACAATACCTCCTTTTTCTATAAAGACAAATTTGTTGTTTGTTCCACTTTGTTTGATGATTGCTTTATCAGGAACGATAACTTTATTGGCTTTTCCAAGATTCAACTCTACTCTTCCGAACATTCCAGGGCGAAGCTTCTGATTTGCATTTGTAAATTGAGCTTCAACCATAAATGTTCTGGTAAGCGGGTCAATAATTGGAGCAATTAGACTTATTTTACCAGAGAATTCTTCCTGCTCAAAAACATCTACCTTTGTTTTAACAATCATACCAACCTTTACTTTATTATAGAAAGTCTCATTAATATTAAATTTAAGCTTAACCGGAGAAATTTGCATTACTTGAAGAATTGGTTGAGCTCCTGAAATATCTCCATTATCAAAATTTCTCATCGTTATGATCCCTGAAATTGGTGATGTTAAAGTAATATTAGTTTGAAGATTGTCAATATTCTTTTTGGCTACTTCTTCTTGTGTTTTGATTTGGTCAAGTTGTTGTTTTGAAATACCTCCACTTGCATACAAGGCTTCCATTCTACTTACTTCGTTTTGTAAATTTGCCAATTGAGTTTGAGCTGTGTATAAATTGGTGTTTTCCATTGTTACAAGCTTTTGACCTTTGCTTACTTTTTGACCAACTTCTACCCAGATTTTCTCTATTCTGGTTCCACCGGCTGAGGAAATAAAGTTTTTTACTGCTGCATCAACTGTTGATGTAAATTCATAAATCTGATCTACTTCTTGCATTGAAACTTGCTCTACCTTAACTTTTGTGATTTCATCATTAGTTTCAACCTTCTTTTCTTCCTTTTTTGTACATGCAGCCATTAATACTGAAAAAGCTACAATTAAATAAAATATTCTTTTCATTGTATTTTTATGTTTTTATATTTCTTTATTATTCTATTATTTCTTAAACTTTATTCTTTTGTCCCCATTATTTTCTCTAAATTGGCTTGTGCAGATAGAAAATTATATAATGATTGTTGATAATTTAAACTTGATTGTGTTAGGGAAAGCTCTGAGTCGTTTAGTTCCAAAATTGTTCCAGAACCAACCTGATATCGAACTTTGGCTATTTCATATCCTCTTTCTGCTTGCTTAATGGCATCTTTATTAACATTCAATTGCTCTTTTGCAGCATTCATTTGATTAATTGCAGCTTGAACTTGTAGATTTATACCTTCTTTTGCATATTCTCTCTGTATTTGAAGCCCTTTAATAGCCATTTTAACCTGTTTGGCTTGATTAACTTTCTGCATACCTGCAAACAAAGGGACTGTAAGTTGTAGCCCAATGGAAGCAGAGCCTACCCAATTGTAATCTTTAAATTTAAAATCTTCTGCTTGGGTTTGATATAAGTAGCTACTTGAAGCTGAAAGCATTGGAAGGTGCTGAGTGTTTATTAACTTCAATTGGTTTTGTAGTCCAACTATATTATAGTCTAAAATCCTTAAATCTGAGTTTTGCTCCAATATTGTTTGATTATCCATTTGCACAGCCAAAGTTAGCTTATTGCTATAAGTTTCTAAGGTTTCGTTTGTTTCAATTTTCTGTTCAGCAGGTAAAGAAAGTATCATTCTTAATTGCATAATCGCTAATTCAACTCCATTTTTTGCATTTATAAGAGCTGGATTAAGATTATTAACATTTACTTGTGCTCTTATGAAATCGTATTCTGAAACAACCCCTTGTTTATATGAGTTTTCTATATTTTTAAGAGTTTCAAGTGCATTCTTATGGCTTTGCTCTAAAACCTTCAATGAACTTTTAGATAATAAAACTCCATAATAAGCATCTTTCACTTGTTTTGTCATCTCTATTTTAGAGGCTCTTGACTTTTCAAGAATAATGTCAATATCGTTTTGTTTGTTTTTGATGTTTTGCCAGATGGAAAAGTTAATTAATGGGAGCTGAGCACTAACATTTCCTACAAATGAATTCTTATAGCCAATTTCCATATATTTTTGGCCTCCCATAAGAGCGGCAAAGCTTTCTGGCATAAACATAACTTGTTTCATTACGTTATCTGTATATTGCCCAACAGCATTTACAGAAGGGAGCAAAGCTCCAATGGCTTCTTTTTTTGCATAATCAACTCTTTGTACTTCTATATCCGCAATTTTAATTGTAGGATTATTGTCATGCGCTATTTTAAGTGCTGTTTCTAAATCTAAATGCAAGACTGAATCTTGACCAATAGAATTTAAGCTAACACAAAAGAGACCTAAGCTTAGAATAGTTAATTTTAAAATTTTCTTTTTCATGTATTTGTTAATATCTTGTTTAATTAAAAATAATATCTTGGTATTTGTCTATAATTTCAATTCCTTTTGGGGTAGAGATACCTCTAATGGTAATAAAAAGTTGAATATTGAATAGTTTTGAAGCAGATAAAGTTGGGTCTAAAAGCATATACTCTCTTTTGGAACATTGAAAGATATAGAATCTTAACATATTTTGAAGTAGGTTAATATCAACCCTTTTAATTATAAGGCCTTCTTCAATAGCCTTTCTTAGAAGTCTGGTAGTGTTTTTCTTTTGCACATCAATGTGATTTAAAAGCACATCATCATAGATTTTAGGATAATATTTTTTTATATCATTAATATTATCATAAGCCATATTTGTAACAGATTGATTAGCCTTAATTGTAATTAGCATAAAGGAAACAAGGGTATTTTCGCTCTTTTGAATAATTTTTTCTACCTCTTTATGAGCCTTTTTAAATTGATCACTTATGCTCTCATGGATTAACTGATTTTTATCCTTGAAATTTTCATATAGTGTTCGTTTTGAAATCCCTAAATTACTGGCTACTTCGTCCATTGTAATCAACTTACAACTCTTGGTCAAAATCAACCTATTCATTTCTTGGATTATTCTTTCTTTTACTTCCATCTCTATTTTTAAATAAGGGTGCAAAAATAAAGAAAACTTTCAAAACTAAAAAAGTTTTTACATTTTTTAATTGTGAAATCTGTATTAATTCTTTGTGAAGAAGATTTTATATAATTGGTATAAAATAAATTATACACAAAAATAAAAATAATATTCTATACTTAAAATAACACTCAAAGAACTATTATATAACTAAAAGAATGTAAGAATTCAATCTACTATTATTTAAAAGTGGGTAAAATGAAACGAAGATTCAAAAAATTAGAATCAAAAGATAATTTAGCGAAATCAAGAGTTAATTTAATGAAATCAAAAGTTAAAAATCCGAATTAAGTAGTCAATCGTTCAAACCCTTAATCTATTTTCTATAAATGAACTACATTTTTTTAATTATTCATATATCACTTACATAATTATGTTTAATTTTGCACAATGTTTGTAGAAACGATTACAGAATTTGTTATAGAATATGGGTATTGGGGATTGTTTTTAGCAACTTTCCTAAGTTCAACTATTGTTCCTTTGGGCTCTGAGGTATTTCTTGTTACTCTGATAGCCCTTGGGCTAAACCCTATTTTATGTGTTCTAATTGCAACCTTAGGAAACTCTTTGGGGGGGATGACCTCTTATGGAATTGGTTATTTAGGCAAATGGCAATGGATAGAGAAATACTTCCACACTCCAAGAGAAAAGGTTGAGAAATTTCAAGAAAGAATTAAGCGTTGGGGACCTATTATTGGCTTTTTTGCTTGGCTACCATTTATTGGCGATGTAATTGCTATTGGTCTGGGCTTTATGAGAATTAACCCTTGGCTTTCTTGTTTATATATGTCAATAGGAAGACTTGTTCGCTTTTCTATTGTGGGTGGTATAATGCAATTGTTTTAATTTTATTATCTTTGCAAACTAATAATTATTTACTAAGTGTAGAGGATGCATTTCTTAAAAACCTTTCTTTGTTGTTTTATATTAACTATTAGTTTATCTGCTTTTTCTCAATCGGATACAATAGTTTTAACGGATACAATTCCACAAGAAGAGATAATTAATAATATCTTGTTTCAAGAAGAAGAGCTTCTTGAAGAGGATACTATAATGTATCAGATTGAAAAAGCAAACACTCTTAAAGCCAATTATGATTCTTTGCAAACTAACTATAATTCTTTAATTAACAAGTATGATAGCCTTCAAATTAATTTTGAAAAAGGGGAATACACAATAAAACAGATGGAAATCCAAAACGCTAAGCTATTAGGGGATTATGAGGAATTGAAAAATGAGATAGCTTCTCAAAAAACTCAGTTTATTGATGACACTTTAAGACTTTCCTTAGAGATTGATGAATTAAGAGCAAATAGTATTAGTTTAAAGAATATAAATGACACTCTTGTACTATTAAATAAGGAATTTAGATTTCAGCTTAATGAGAAAAATACTCTATTGGAAGAGAAGATAAAGATACTAAATGAGAAAGAAATACTCTTTACAGAGAAAGAACAATTGTATAAGGAGGCTATAAATACATCTAATATTGATAAGACAAAGATAGAGGGGCAAGTTCAATCAAAGAATGCCCAAATAGAAGGCAAGGATAAGGAAATTGGTTTATTGCAAAAGAATATAGACGAGAAAGATGCTTCTATTAATGAGAAGAATACTAATTTAGCAAAGGTTATCCAAGAAAAAGACAAATACTATCTTATGGCAGATACTCTTAGGAACAAACTTGTTGAAACAGAAAAGACTCTTCTCAAACTAACAGAAGAGCTTAAATATACTAAACAAAGAGCTGCTGAGGCAGAAGCTAAAATAGCCCAAGCAACAGGAAGAAAAAAGAAGGTAAGAGTTATTCAAGGTAGTGCAATGAGATATCCTAGTCCTGTGTGGGACATTGTTCCAAGAGCAACAGAAACAGGCTATGAGAATATTGTTGTAAATAGAAACTCTTCTAAGGTAGATTTTGATTTTATAACAGGAGCCTCTGTTATGCTTTACGATTTAACCAAGCCCGATGATAAATTTGCCTCAGATATTTCTTTATATGTTGGCTTTGGAGGAAGCAATCTCTTTAAAAATTTTTATATAGGAGGGTCTTATCGTTTCTTAGATTTCTTTCATATTGCAGTAGGTACTAATATTGCCGAATATACTCTACTTGCAGAAGAATTTAATAAGGAAGGACAGGCTTTAAAACCTGGTTGGTCTATTCAAACAACTAAACAATGGAAGGTTACTCCTTTTATTTCTCTTTCCTTAGACTTTGAGTTCCTATCATATATAGGTAAAAAATAAATATCATGACAATACTAATAAAAAATATAAGCTTAAAGAACAGAATAGTTGATATTCTGATTGAAGGTAATATCTTTAAAGAAATAGGAGATAATATCAACATTAAAGCTGATAAGATTATTGACGGAACAAATAAGGCTATAATACAACCTTTCTATAATATGCATACACATTCTGCTATGACTCTTTTGCGTGGTTATGGAGATGATATGCGGTTGTTTCAATGGCTTTCAGAGTATATATGGCCCCAAGAGGCTAAGCTTACTTCGGAAGATATTTACAATGGTACTCGACTTGCAATATTGGAAATGATCCGTTCGGGAACAGTATTCTTTTTAGATATGTATTGGTACCACAAAGAGATTATTAGGGCAGCCCAAGACATGAAGATAAGAGCCAATATTGGTATCAGCTTTATAGAAGAGAGAGGGAAGAAAGAAGTAGAAGAAAGCATAGAGTTTATTAATCAATTTGAGCAAAGTTCGGAACTAATCAATATAAGCGTTGCTCCTCATGCAATTTATACAGTTGGAAAAGACTTATATCAAGAGCTGCACAAGATTTCGAAAGCAAAGAATTTGAAATTTCATACTCATCTTTCTGAAACATTAAAAGAGGTTAAGGATTGTAAAAAAGCCAATAATGGATTAACTCCTGTGGAATTTCTTAACTCAATAGGTGTTTTGGACAATAATACAATTGCTGCACATTGTGTTCATTTAACAGAAAAAGATGCCGAAATACTCGGAAGCAAAGGAGTTACAATTGTTCATAATCCTTGTTCAAATATGAAGTTAGCCTCTGGCTTCTTCAATGTTCCTTTAATTCATAAGTATGATTGCAGAGTTTGTTTGGGAACTGATGGCGTAAGTTCTAACAATAATCTTTCTATGATGGAAGAAATGAAGTTTGCTGCCTTACTTGCAAAGGTTGCATACAATGATACTTCACTCTTATCTGCTAATGAAATATTTGCATGGGCAACAAAATATGGTGCAGAAGCAATGAACATTAATTCAGGAAAGATTAAGGAAGGGAAATTAGCAGATTGCTTGATTGTAGATTTGAATAATGAACGTTTAATTCCTAATCACAATCTAATATCTAATTGGGTTTACTCAGCAGATAGCCGTTGTATTGAAACTGTTATTTGCAATGGTGATATATTAATGGAAAACAGAGTAATCCCTAATGAAGATGAAATTATTTCAAAGGCAAAACATTTTATTAGGTAATTAATCTTGACGTATTGTTATTTGATAATACAAAATTATCTTTTGATTTCAATAAATTGTCTTCAAAAGATAAAAAATTAAAATAAAGATTCAGTAAGGCTTAATTCTCAAACAAATATTTCCTAATTTTGACTTAATAGTTTAAACCTATAACCTATCCCCCATTCTATATAATGTGCGACACTAAGATTGCTTGCTCTAATTGCTGTTGTTAAAAATAAGTTATCAAAAATATTATATCTTAGCCCTACTCTTTGAAAGAAATTAGAAGTGCTTTGCTCTGAGGTTTGTCTAATAAGATAATAACCTATTTCAGCAAGAGCAGAAAAATGATTTATTTTGTATTCATAAGAAAGAAAACAAGTAAGGTTCAAACGATGAGAAAATGGGGTTGTTGTAGATATTAATTCATTATTTTCTGTCTTGAAATAATTATCCGCCAAATCATCATATCCCCAATTGAACCCTAAACCTAAATTATTTTTAAAGCTAAGTCTCTTATAAGCTGTTGTTGTAAGACCAAAGGCATAAAAAGTCCTATTATGATAACGTCTTGCGTCCGTTAAGGCATATTGATGCATTTCTGCATAATCATGATAAAACCCTCCAAAAGCAGATAAAACAAAATCGTAACCCTTTTTAAACTGAGGTTTATCTTTAATGTAATTTATTTCAGTATCATAAAAGTTATATCTTAAATTTAATTGAGAAGATAAAGAATTAATTCCTTTATTTGGACGTTTGGTTGCTCCATTAGAAATATGAGACACATTAACTCCTAAGGCAAGTTGGAAATGATTTGATATCTTATAATCCAATAAAAAGCCTTCTTGAATAAAACAATTTAGGTGAGAACCAATTGAGATATTCTCTACATTATTCAAAGACCAGTGTTTTTGGACATAAGAAAGACCTATTACCAAATCATTTTTAAGGGTAAATTTTCCCCAACTAACAATTGGAGAATATACAAAAGAATAAATTGCCATAGCATTGCCAAGATGTTTAGGTTCATTAAAAGAGGCAAAATAGGCTCCAAAACCATATTCAATATAATTATACATTTGATGCCAATCTTTTGAACCATCGGTATGAATAATATATCTTGCTGCCATTGATTTTACTCTATCAACCGGCTTACCAGTATTCGTTCCATTTAAGAACTTATTTGTTGGAAAAACATAGCCATATTGAGTAATTAATTCAAGAGCATTATTATTCTGAGCATATAATAAGCTAAAAGAAATAAGAGAAAATAAGAAAATAAAAAAGGATTTTTTCATTTAATAATGAAGAGTTTTATTTACATAGGTATTGAAGTATTTGAACTGCATTTGTTGCAGCTCCCTTTCTTAAATTATCGGATACAATCCAAAGATTTAGTGTTTTTTCTTGTGAGAAATCCCTTCTAATTCTTCCAACAAATACATCATCTTTACCTTCACTAAAAGCAGGCATTGGATAAATATTTTCCTTTGGATTATCCATCACAACAACTCCCTCGGTGCTATTTAGTAGTTCAAGAACGGTTTCAATTTCATACTCTTTCTCAAATTCCACATTAACACTCTCGCTATGTCCTCCCAGAACCGGAACCCTAACAACTGTTGCCGTTAAAGCTATAGTATTATCATCCAATATTTTTCTTGTTTCGTCCAACAGCTTTCTTTCTTCTGTTGTGTAGGCATCATCTAAAAAATCTCCACCATGAGGGAAAAGATTTCTGTGAATTGGATAAGGATAAATCTTTTCGCATTCTTGTCCTTTTTCTTCGGTAATTAACTGATTTACTGCTTTTATTCCTGTTCCTGTAACGCTTTGATAAGTTGAGACAACAACTCTTTTAATCTTATATTTCCTATGAAGTGGAGCCAAAGCCATAACCATTTGGATTGTTGAGCAGTTTGGATTAGCAATAATTTTATTTTCTTTCTTTATTACATAAGCATTAATTTCGGGAACAATAAGCGGCACATTTTCATCCATCCTCCAATAAGATGAATTATCAATAACTATTGTTTCTTTCTCTGCAAACAAAGGCGCAAAGAGCTTAGAGGTATTTCCTCCCGCAGAAAAAATGGCATAATCACAATTTTGATTAATAGCATCTTCAATTGAGGAAATTCTAATATCTCTATCGGCAAATCTAATCTTTTTCCCAACATTCTTTTGAGTTGCAACAGGAATAATATCCTGTGAAGCAAATCCTCTTTCTTCCAAAACCTTTAAAATCAGACTTCCTACCAATCCGGTAGCCCCAACAACTGCTATCTTCATATTATTAATATCGTAAAAAATATTCATCTATCTCTTCTCGCATTTCAATACCTATTCTTTCAAAACAGTTTAATAAATCATTATAAACTCCTTCTCCTCCAATAAAATCCCAAAATTCATTTGCAACTTTTAATTCTTTTTCTAAATCTAACATTCCTGCCATTGTCCATCGAGAATAAGGTTTTGGCTCATAAGGATTATAAGGTATTGCTATTAATGTATGAATATTTGCTGTTGGATTTTCAGAAAGAGTTACTGCAACCCATTCTAATAATGTTCTTTTAAACTCCTTAAAACCGCCCATATTGGGTTTTGCAGTCTTGATATCGAATAGGAAAAAAGTATTGTCATCATTTGAAAAATAAACATCTACCTTAGTTGGTTTAATCTCTATCATTTCTCCTTCTTGACATACTTCTCTTATTCTTTCAATTTCTTCTTCCTTATTTGGTTTAGTTCTTCCAGCAATAAGATTATTCATAATATCCTGAATAACCTCTTCCGCTTTTTTACTAATAAATTTTCCTGCTGTTACTTGGTTATTAGCATTATCAAATCGTGTTTTACCCAAAGCCAATGCAACAGGTTCAAAAATAGAAGTCCCAAAACTTGTATTTAAAGAATGTATAAAAGAATACAAAGCCAATCTATCCTTACCCAACAAACGAGTATGAAAAGGCATAACAGCAGGCTCAGGGTTATATTTTTCAAACTTATTACGAAGACTACACTTTAAAGTCTCCTCAATATTATTTATTTGATTATTAGTTAATGCCATATATTTTATTTTTCTTTTAAGTGGAATATTATTTCTGCGTAAGCTCCTTTGTCTTTTTCTGTTCGGTTTAAGACTGGGCGTTTGAATTGGTTTACTATTTTCATTCCTGAACGCTCAGCTATTTTGGGGTATAGGTTATGTTTATCGTTTGCTACTAAGAAAATATTATAATCCTCTACTAAGTACTTCTTGCAATTGATTAATACATCAGATATACCTTCTGCATAGCTTTCTCTTGCTGCTAATCCATTTCCCTTATATAGGGGTCCTATCTCAAATTCATCCTTTCTTTCAAAGCCAAACAAATCATAAGAATAAGCATGTTGCTCGTGGTAGTCTATCAAACCAACATAGGGTGGAGAAGAGAATATGCCATTTATTTTCTTTTCCTTAATTTTCTCTGCAAACTCTTTATCTTTTTTCTCAACTTTTGAAATAATATCCACTTGGCGACTATCCCCTGTTATGCAAATCTGCTTAGTATTAGTCCTTAATGAGTCAAATTCCTTGAATCTATTAATTGTATCCTTGCCATATTGCTCCCACCATTTAAGTATAGAAAACAATGGTTTGCAAATCTTTCCATGCTTAGAGCAATAATAGGTAGTAATTACAGGGTCTATTAATGTTGCTAAATCTGCATGAGTTGTTGCCCTACATGAACGCATTGTCCTGCTTAGAATTATGGTTAATATCTTCTTTGTGTTTTCGTCTTCAACTTTCTTAATCTCCTGAAATACAAAATCAATCTCCCTTCTGATATGCTTAATATACCATTTTTCAAGAAAACTATTATTATTTGGTTGAAGTAATTCAATATTATACTTTTCAACTAATTGATAATAAATCGGCAAAAACTCTTTTTCCTTCTCTTCACCATATTTTTTACCATCAATCAATTTCATTTGAACCTTACGTTTAAATTCAGGCACAGGAAAGTATTTATTATTGAAAACAGAAAGTTCTGCTAATAATTCTTGTTCAAATTGGGGGGTATGGGTAGAAGAGATAAATTCATAAAGAAGTTTGGTAATCCTTTTGATTTCAAACTCCAATTTATGTAAATCATGTTTAGAAACCTTTGTATTTGAAATAAGTGTATTGAAAACAGAAACATCAATACCAATAGCATTAATTCCTAACTCATTAGACTCAACCAATGTTGTTCCACTTCCACAAAAAGGGTCTAAAACAATATCTCCTTTTTTGAAATAAATTTCATTTTTGAAATCATCAATATGGGAGTCTAAAAAATATTCAACCAATTGTGGTATAAATTTACCCTTATATGGATGTAGTCTATTAACGTGTTTAGTAGTTTCAGATTCTTTTAACT
Organism: Bacteroidales bacterium UBA5371; assembly: GCA_002407855.1. Classification (GTDB taxonomy): domain Bacteria; phylum Bacteroidota; class Bacteroidia; order Bacteroidales; family P3; genus UBA10566. The sequence continues at coordinate 4,321 of DHPF01000012.1, read as the reverse complement.
CTTCAAATGATAATGCCCAATTCAAATCATCTCCCAACTTCTCTTTCCATATTCTTTGTCTATCTGACTTGAATTTACTATAATATTCCACCAACTCTTCCTTTACTATTTGAGTATTCCCATTTTTGCCAACCTTTGAAATTTTCCCATAATTAATGAGATAGGATATATTTGCTTGAGTAACATTCTTACCCAAATATTCACTTGCCCAAATACTTGCATTTTTTATATTTAATAGCTCCATTTCTTCTTTCATAATAATGCAAAGATATAAAATATAATCTATCTATTCTTCAGAAAACTCACTGACATATTTTCTATACTCAGCATATACATTGGCTCTTGACATAAAGCCTACAAACTTACCCTTATCAACCACAACCAAAGTATATCTGTCTGCCCCCCTAAACTTAGAGACCATTTCCTCCAAAGGGTCGGATATATCAACAATAAAATGCTCTGAATAACGAATAAAATCCTTTACTCCATATACATCGTAGTATTCTGGTTTAAAAAGTAGTGGACGAAAATCATCAATCACAACTATTCCTAAAAAAGTATTGTCCTTATCAATGATTGGGAAGAAATTTCTTGTGCTTTTCTGAACTGCTTGAACAATATCTCTAAGCGTATCATCGGAATAAAGAGTAATAAAATTTGTTTCAAGGAGCTTGTATTTGTCAATAAATTGAAGGGCTGTCTTATCCTTATTATGCGTCATTAGATTGCCCTCTAAGGCTAATTCTTCTGCATAAATTGAATAACGATTCATTGGTTTTACAACAATATAGGATATAGTTGTAGCTATCATTAGAGGGGCAAATAAAGCATAGCCTCCTGTTATTTCTGCAATAAGGAAGGTTGCTGTTAGTGGAGAATGCATAACTCCTGCCATAACGGCAGCCATCCCTACCAATGCAAAGTTTGTTTCCTGCACAACCAATAAGCCAGACATATTAATCAATTTTCCTACAAAGAAACCCGTAAAGCCTCCTATAAATAGAGATGGAGCAAAGGTTCCCCCTACTCCTCCTGCCGAAGTGGTTACAGAGGTAGCCACTGCTTTAAAGATAATGATGGCAAAAAGAATAGCAAGAAGCATCCATGTATTAGTTCTATAAGAATAAAGGAATGTGTTTTTAAAAACAGAGTCAGTGTCGTTATTTAGCAAGTCTCCCAAGAAAGTATAACCTTCCCCAAAGAGTGGAGGGAAAAAATACAACAAAACTCCTAATGTTAGCCCACCTAAGATAATCTTTCTCCACATACTAAGTTTCATAAAGAACTTAGAAATAGCTTTATTTATCTTTAAAAAGTAGAAAGATACGAATGCGGAAAACACTCCCAAGAACATAAATGCTGGAATCTTTACTAACTCAAATCCTTCTGTTAAACTATAATCAAATTGTAAGTCATAGCCAAGGAAGAAATAAGCAATCATTGATGCTGTTATTGCAGAAATTAGTAGTGGTATTGCAGAAGCCATAGTTAAATCTAACATCAAGACTTCAAAAACAAATAATATTCCAGCAATAGGAGCTTTAAATGCTGCTGCAATTGCACCCGCTGCACCACAACCCACCAATATAATAGTTTTCTTAGTATCCAAACGCCCCAAACGCCCAAGATTTGAACCTAATGCACTACCCGTTAAAACAACAGGAGCTTCCAAACCCACACTACCCCCAAAAGCTACAGTGATTGACGAAGTTAAAATGGAGCTATAACAATTATGAGGCTTAATATAGCCTTTCTTTCTACTTATTGCATACATCACCCTGCTTACTCCATGACTTAAATTATCTTTAATAAAATACTTGATAATTAAAACCGTGATAGTAATCCCTATCATAGGGTAAATCAAGAATAGAAAATTAGTATTATCAACCGCAAACCATTTTGTGTCGGTTATAAACATATAAGTGTAGTGGACAGTATTCTTTAAGACAACGGCAGCCAAACCACAAGTCAATCCCACAATGAAAGACATAAATATCATAAACTGAGAATCAGAAACATTCCTAATTCTCCATACCAAGAAGCTTTTGTAAAAATAATTTACTTTGTCCGTAATAAACTCTTTCATCATTTATAAATAAAGTTACAAATATACTATTTTTTTACTCTTCTTTGGATTTTTCTGAATTTTAATTTCATAAAATGAATCTTTATTTTAAAATTTTATCTCTTGATTCCATTTTATTGAAACTTGATTTCATTTTATTGAAACAAAGATTCATTTTTTCTCACAATAAAACTGCTTAAAATAAATCTTTTTATTGATATTAAAGCCTAAAAACGTATATTTGCAAACTAAACAAAATGACTTATGAAAATCATTTCTTATAATGTAAATGGAATTAGAGCTGCAACCACAAAAGGTTTTATTTCATGGTTAGAGGAAGAAAGCCCTGATGTTATTTGTATTCAGGAAACCAAAGCTCAATTAGACCAAATGCCAAACTTTGAACTGCATTCAATAGGCTATAAACCTTACTATTTTAGTGCACAAAAGAAAGGTTATAGTGGAGTTGCAATTTTCTCAAAACAAACTCCCGATAATGTTGAATACGGAATGGGTATTGAGAAATACGACTACGAAGGCAGGATGATAAGAGCAGACTTTGGGGATTTGTCAATTATTAGCGTCTATCACCCTTCTGGGACAAGCGGAGACGAACGTCAAGCCTTTAAGATGCAATGGCTATCCGATTTTGAAGAATATATTAAGGAGCTTTCCAAAACCAGACAAAAGCTAATTATATGTGGAGATTATAATATATGCCATAGAGAAATAGATATCCACGACCCAAAGGGCAATGCTAAAAACTCAGGCTTCCTTCCCGAAGAAAGAGAATGGATAGACGGCTTTATCAAGAGCGGATATACCGATAGTTTTCGCTATATATACCCTGACAAAAAAGATAAATACTCTTGGTGGAGCTATCGTTTCCGTTCAAGAGAGAGAAACAAAGGTTGGCGAATAGACTATTGTATGGTATCTGAAAATATCAAAGACTGGATTATTGGAGCAGAGATTTTGGACAATGCATATCATTCCGACCACTGCCCTATCTTGCTTACCATAAAATAAAAATAGAAAAGAATTATTTGAAACTGCACTTGCAACACATCAAGAGCTATAATTTAATATGTACAACCTTTTTTGTTAAGAAGAACTCCGAATGGAAGTAATTCGCAATATCATAACACTTTATCTTAGGCTTTTTTCCTTTTCCTTCAAGCAAAGGCATTAACTCCTGAGTCAAATCACCCCCTTTCAGATAGAGGATACCATTATCTAAACTATGATACCCTATTCTTGAAATCTTATTCCTTACCCATCCAACAAACTCAGGCATTTGAGTAACAGCCCTTGAAACGATGAAATCAAAACTTCCCTTCACCTGTTCGGCTCTTGTTTGATACGCATTAACATTTTTCAACCCCAGAGCATCCTTTACCTCATTCACAACCCTTATCTTTTTCCCAATACTATCAATCAAAGTAAAATTAACCTCAGGAAACAAAACAGCAAGAGGAATTCCAGGGAAGCCTCCACCCGTTCCCACATCAAGTATCTCCGAATTGGGTTTAAAATGACAGACTTTTGCGATAGCCAAAGAGTGAAGAATATGTCTTTCAAAAATATTCTCAATATCCTTTCTTGAAACCACATTAATTTTTTCGTTCCACTCACCATAAAGAGCAGGTAACATTTCGAACCTCTGCAACTGTTCATAAGTAGCAAAAGCAAAGTGAGCTTTAATAACCTTACTTATATCTTGATTTGAATACATTATATCATCCATACGCTTTGCAAAAATAATATAAAAATATGATTAAAGAATAATACAATAAGATAAAAACGCCCATGAAAACAGCTAAAAACATTCCCATCAGTATTCAAAAACTCCCAATGCCTATCAGAAAAAATTCTAATAACTATCAGAAATATTTTAAACGGCGTTGAAAAAAATTCTAATAACTATTGAAAAAAATTTAAACGGCGTTAGAAAAAATCCTAACGCTTATTAGAAAAAATTTCAATAGGCATTGAAATAAATCCTAATAGGCTTTGAAATAAATCCCAATAGGCGTTGAACTTTTCCTTGTCCCATTAAAGAAAAAATTATTACCATAACACAAAGAAAAACAAGTAATTAAAACAAAAGAAACAAGTAATCAAAACAAGGGAAGAAGTAATCAAAATAAAGAAAGAAGTAATCAAAATAAGAGGAGAAGTAATTAAAATAAGGCAATAGGCAATCCAAACAAAAAGACACAATATCCAAACAAAAAGACACCATCCAAACAAAAA
>DHPF01000015.1:165809-191551 GCA_002407855.1 Bacteroidales bacterium UBA5371 | reverse complement strand
TAAAACCATTAAAAATGTCCATTATTCCGAAGATTAAGGCAAAAGCTATGAATACTCTTGAAGAGGTGGATGTTACAACTATTAAGAGTGCTTCTTGTAGGTTCTTTCCAAGTGTGGACTTTAAGAGAAGTCTTTCAAAAACTAATTTTGTTGAGGCAGACCTTAACATTAAGGGCATACAACTTCCTGATGGGGAAGAAGAAATTATTCCGTAGTTAATTGTTAATGTTTAATTGTAGGGGCGAACCTGTGTGTTCGCCCTTTTTTTATGGTTAATTGTAGGGGCGAACCTGTGTGTTCGCCCTTTTTTTATGGTTGTTTGTAGGGCGAACACATAGGTTCGCCCCTACATTTTTTTGAATATATTTTATTTTAATATCACGTATTCTTTTTGGTTTGTGTTTCCCACCCTATCCTTTACAACTATTTTTAAGGTATTTGAGTTTTGGTTCAACTCTTTTGGGTCTATGGTATAAGTGAGGGTGGCATTCTTTCCGTCATATTCCATTAGTACCCATTGTTTATTTATATAGGCGTTATAGGATTTTATCCCTGAAAGATTATCTGTTATCTTTACTTTTAGGGTTTTTTGATTTGGCTTTAACTTGGTGGTTTTAAAATTAATAGGGGAGATTTTTGGAGCTATGGTGTCTAAGGCTATGGTAAAGTGTCCAAAGGTCTTTGTATTTGCAAGTATTTTATCGTTTGTTATTTTGCCTCCAACATAACTTAAAGACCGACCTTTTAGTTGTGCTATTACGAGCTTTTGTTTTAATTTCTCATCTTTTAAAAGAGGTTCAGGAATTGTAATAGAAAGGTTCATATTCAGGTGTAGGGGTGAGTTAGATAGTATCTTATATGTGTTAATTTTACCTATACTATCTGTATCTTTACTAAAATCAACTCTTATATTATCGTATAGTGCGTTTTTAGGGATTCTTATATTTATATCTTCATAAGTAATTTGATTGTCTTGATTCCAATACAAATTATGAAATGTTTTTGGGGATGTATCGGTGTTTGAGTATTCTATTAATGAACTAATAGTGGATTGTAAATAGAATATGAAGCTTGTTTGGTTTCCACTATAATCTTGTAGGATGTATTCTATTTCTTTTATTTGTCCTTGCTGCATTTGAATTATTCCATTTTGGTTATCTGTATTGAAATAGGGTAATGCGTTGCCTGGGAGGTGTTTTGTGATTAGATACCTTTCTTTATTGTTTAAGTATTGTTCGTAGTCTATACAGGCATTTATATATCTTGATTCATCAAATGAAAACTCATCTATTTTAAATTGCCAAAAAAGTTCTTTATCTACGTTGAGTTTATAGGAATATACTCCATTTCTTTGAGTACTGCCTTCGCTCCTATCATATGCCATTATTCCTAAATAGACCTTATTGGTTACTTTTATGGTATCATATTGCTTAATGTCTTTATTTTTTCCTGCTATATTATATTTTCTTTTAGCATTCTTTCCTTCTATTCTTGAAAAATCTCCCTCAGGATATATATTTATGGAGTAAATTTCAGGGGGTATTGTATCTTTTACCTTAAAGCCCATCAATTGAGGATTAATTATATTCTCTGTTTTTGTGTTTCTTACCTCAAAATGTAGATGCACTCCTGCACTTGAACCTGTATTTCCTGCTATTCCTATTATTTCACCTTTATTTATTCTTAGCTTCCCTTTACTTACTGGGATATCAAATTCATATCTCTGATTGGTGTATTGGTATTCTCTTACGAATTGTTCTATCTTAGGACTATATTTTTCAAGATGCATATATACAGTTGTATAGCCATTAGGATGAGTTATATACAAATTCTTTCCTCCTCCAAAGGCTTGAATTTTAATTCTTGACACCTCTCCTTCATAAGGGGAATAAATGGTTCTATCCTTTGGATTTCTTACTCTTAAATCAATTCCTGAATGAAAATGGTTCTGTCTTAATTCTGCAAAATTTCCCGATAGGGTTAGTGGTATCTTTATTGGAGATGAGAAATCAGGTAGATTTTGAGCTTTTACTTGACAAAAGAGGTTTAAATGTGAGATTATAATTAAGAGACAGAATAATATTTTCATTATTTGCAATAACACATCTTAGTAAATGAAAGTAATCTTTGTTGAACAAGTTCTTTGGCTTCAATATGTGCCATATGGGCTACATTATCTAACATCATAAGTTCGGAGTGTGCTGGTAACATAGCTTGTGCAAATACATTTTCTATAATAATTCTTGGGTCTTTTTTGCCAATTATAAACATAAATGGATGCTTTGCTTCAATTAATACATTCAATTGTGAATGTCTTTCTATCATACCTTTCTGTGCTGCTATAATACTTTTGGCTTCCATTTGCATTGCAACTTCTTGAAGGTCTTTAATCTCAGGATAAAACTCTTCTCTTTTTGTTTCATAGAACAACTCTGGGATAAAACTAACTATAAAACTTGCTCTATTATTTTCAATTACTGTGCACATCTTCAATCTATTTTCCTTAGCCTTTTCGTTATCTTCTAAGGCGTGTGAATTAACTAAGCATAACCCTTTAACATATTGAGGATAAAGTTCTGCAAATGATAAAGCAATATATCCTCCCATTGAATGACCTGCAATAACACAATCTTTAATTCCTAAATTATCTAAGACCGATTTAACCATTTGAGCTTGCAATTCCATAGTGTGAGTCTCTGCAATTGAAGAACTTTCGCCATGTCCCAAAAGGTCTATTGCAATTATTCTTATCTCTTTCATATATTTAAATGCATAGCTTGCCCAAACATCCAAACTATTCATAAAGCCGTGCAAAAGAACCAATGTAATATCTCCTTGTCCTTCGTCTTGATAGTTAATTATTGCATTATCATTAAAAAGAATGCTCCTGTGTTTCATAGTAAAAAAAGGTTAAATTATTTAGCAAAAATAAATATTATTATTCATAATTGGGCATAGTTTGGCTAAAAAAATATATATTTGTAGATTATTAGCAACCATTTTATATGATATATACTGACTATAATCTTAAAAGGCTCAATAGTTTTGCACTAAATTGCAGGGCTAAGACTCTTGTTGAAATAAAATCCGAAGCCGACCTGCTCCAATTACCTAATCTATTAGATAAAAAGAATATTATTTTAGGTAAGGGTTGTAATACTATTTTTGCAAATGAGTATTTTGATGGCTTGGTTGTATATCTCCAAAACAAAGGTATAAGTATTATTGAAGAAAACACCGATTATGTGGTGATAGAAGCCTTTGCCGGAGAGGATTGGGACGACTTAATTGAGTTTTGTTGTAATAATAATTTCTGGGGAATTGAGAATCTTGCAGCCATACCTTCAAGTGTTGGTGCTGCAATAGTTCAGAATATAGGGGCTTATGGTTCGGAGATTAAGGATAGTTTCCTTTCTTGTCTGACCTATAACCCAATTGAAAATACTTGGAAAGAATATAATAATGAAGAATGTGCCTTTGGGTATAGGTATTCTATATTTAAATATCCTAAACGGTTTGAGATAATTTGGAAAATACGACTAAGATTATCTCTTAAACCTAATCCAAATACATCCTATTATGCAATTAAAGAGAAGATAGAGAAAGAAAAAATAAATATCAGCTCTCCTTCTCAAATGAAAGAAATAGTTACACAGATAAGAAACTCAAAGCTTCCAGATACAAAACTTTTACCCAATTGTGGCTCTTTCTTTAAAAATCCTGTGGTTAGTGAAGAAGATTTCCCGAAATTAGAGAAATTATATCCAAATATCCCTTCATATCCAGCTCCAAATGGGGTAAAGCTTGCAGCTGGATGGTTAATTGAACAAACAGGTTGGAAAGGTAAAAGGGTTGGAAATGTTGGTATGCATTCAAAACAAGCCTTGTGTATGGTTAGTTATGGTGATGCAACAGCAAAAGAAATTCTCTATTTAGCACAAGAGATTACAAATAGTATTAAAGAAAAATTTAATATAGAATTAGAAAAAGAAGTACATATAGTATTATGATTAGAAAGATAACAGCACAAGAATTCTGGGATTGGTTCATTACAAAGAGCGAATTTCTTATGGACTTAGATAACTCAAATGACAAAGACCAACTTATTAAAGAGTTTGAAGAAGTTTTAGCTTCTTATTCGGAAGGATTGAGTTTTGAGATTAGTGAGCTCTCGCAAAATGGACGCTCAATTACCTTTTCGGCAGAAGGAGATGAGGATTATTTTGAGGATGTAATTGAGCTAACTAATAATGTTCCTATATTGGATTTTTGGGACATTGTTGCGTTTAAACAGCCACAGGGAGAGAGGGTCAGAATAAAATTTGAGAACTACTCCATAAATAGTAAAGACCTTTGGTTTATTCCTATGGAGAATGACGAGGAATTGTCTGAGAAGGTTGGAATAATGGTTGGAATAAATGATTTGAACGAAGAGGATGAAGACCAATTAATAGCAGTTTATACTCTTATTGAAGCTATGATAGGAGAATATGATTGCACAACCTTACTTGGATACTTCGAACTCTGCTTGTTGCCTGAAAATCCAGAGCAGGAGGGTTTTATTCCTTTAACACAATTACCAGAATTTATTGCTTGGCACTTAAATAAGATAGATAACATAAAGGATTAAAAACAATATTTTAAGGTAAATAAATGAGCTATATGTAGTTAGATTGAGTTGGTTTAGGGTGGCATAAGCATTAGTTTAGTTATTATCCAAAAATATGTTAGCTTAATTTAAGAAAGCAACATAAAGATTAAATATTTGTTGATAATTGAAAATCTTGTATTACCTTTGCCAAAGGAAAAGACAAAAAGTATTAAATTTAATTTTTGAGTATCTTTAACCTTTATTTATGATCTATTTTCCAAACTCTAAGATAAATATCGGACTGAATATCATTTCCAAACGAAATGATGGGTTTCATAATATTGAGACTATATTATATCCTTTGAGCTTATGTGATATACTTGAAGTTCGTCCTAAGCAAATTGGCAATACTTCTTTGGAAGTTAGTAATATGATTATTGAAGATGAGAACCTTTGCTTAAAGGCATACAATCTTTTAAAGAAAAACTACCCTCATCTTCCTGAGGTAAGTATTCATCTTATTAAGAATATTCCATCTCAGGCTGGCTTAGGAGGTGGTAGTAGTGATGCTGCATTTACTTTAAAGTTGCTTAATTCGGAATGTGAGTTAAATCTTTCTGAGTTGGAATTGGAGAAATTTGCTCGGGAATTAGGTTCCGATTGTGCATTCTTTATTTATAATATTCCTTGTTATGCCTACGAAAAGGGCGACAAATTCTATAATACTACACTTTCTTTGAGAGGGAAAACTATTTTATTAGTTAAACCTAATATTTCTATTTCTACTGCTGAGGCTTATTCTGAGGTTGTGGCTCAAAAAACGGAGTATAATCTCTTAAATATTGTGGAAAACCTCCCAATTGCTCAATGGAGACATTTTATTAAGAATGATTTTGAGAAAACCTTGTTCAAAAAGTATAAGGAACTGGAACTAATTAAGGATAAGATGTATGAAATTGGGGCTTTATATGCTCAAATGAGTGGGTCAGGTTCTACTATTTATGGGTTATTTGACAGGGATTTAACCCCCGATGAAATAAATCTTTTTGATTATCCGTTTGTTTGTAATAGAATTTTAAAATAAATATAAATAATAATTTAATACTTTAAGATTATGAGTGAAATAAAAAACTTAGAACCAAAAGCTGTTTGGAAGAACTTTGATTTAATTTGTTCTATTCCTCACCCTTCAAAGAAAGAAGCTAAGATTGTCGAAGCTATGGTTGATTTTGCAAAGAAGAATAAATTAGATTATACCATTGATAAGGTTGGTAACGTAATTATTCGCAAGCCTGCCTCTAAGGGTATGGAGAAGAAAAAAGGTGTTATTCTTCAAGCTCATTTAGATATGGTTCCTCAAAAGAATGCTGACACTAAGCACAATTTTGAAAAAGATGCTATTCAACCTTGGATAGATAAGGGTTGGGTTAGAGCAAAAGGAACTACCCTTGGTGCAGATAATGGAATGGGAGTTGCAGCAGCTATGGCTGTGTTGGAAAACAAGAGTTTGAAGCATGGAGCTGTGGAAGCTTTGTTTACTATTGATGAAGAAACAGGTATGACAGGTGCATTTGGACTTGAAGCAGGTCTATTAAAAGGAGATATACTTCTTAATCTTGACTCCGAAACAGAAGGCGAACTTTATGTGGGTTGTGCAGGAGGAATTGATGGAACATTTATTTTTGACTATAAAAAAGAAACTACTCCTGTTGGCTTATCAGCTTTTGCTTTAAATATTACAGGTCTTAAAGGTGGACATAGTGGTATGGATATAATTTTAGGAAGAGGCAATGCAAATAAGATTTTATTTAGACTCTTCAAGGCTTTGGAATCTCTTGGATTAAGAATATCTGAAATTAATGGTGGTAGCTTGCGTAACGCAATTCCTCGTGAGGCTTTCTCTACAATTGCTATTCCTACTTCAAAGGTTGCAAAGGCAAAGAAAACTATTGAAACTCTAACAATAGAAATTAAAAATGAACTTGCTTTGGTTGAACCTTCTTTGGAGATTAAATTCAATGCAACTGCTCTTGGTAAAAATGTTATAGACTTAGATACTCAAAAAAGATTGATTGCTGCTGTGTATGCTTGTCCGAATGGAGTTATGCGAATGAGTGATTCTATGAAAAACTTGGTTGAGACTTCTACTAATTTGGCAATTGTAAAGAGTGATGATAAAACAATTAAGATTAGCTGTTTGTTGAGAAGTAGTGTTGATAGTGCAAAAATGGATTTAGCTCAAATGATGCAAAACGTTTTTGAATTGGCAAAGGCTAAATGTAATTTTACAGGTGCATATCCAGGCTGGAAGCCTAATATGAAATCTCCTATCTTAAAAACTATGCAAACTACATATAAATCTTTATATGGAAAAACTCCTAAGATAATGGCTATTCATGCAGGATTAGAATGTGGACTATTGGGTGGTGTTTATCCTTCGTGGGATATGATTTCCTTTGGACCAACCATTATGAACCCACACTCTCCTGATGAAAGAGTAAATATTGCTTCTGTTGAGAAATTCTGGAATTATTTACTTGAAACTCTTAAAAATATCCCAAACAAATAGAAGTTTCTTAGAAATGATTCTTTTTTCAAAGAGAAAAATATATAAATTAGAAAGCCAAAGACTGAAAGGTTTTTGGCTTTTCATTTTTATTGTTTTTATTTATTTGATTTTTTGTCCTATTGACTTAAAGGCTCAATATTATAACACGGGAGTTGATAATGGATATACTAAGTGGCGAAGGATAAAAACTAATAGATTTGAGGTTGTTTACCCCAATTTCTATGAAACAAGGGCACAAGAATTAGTTTCGGTTTTAGATACTTTATACGGAGTTATAGGTAGTAGTTTGAAAACTCAACCACCTTATATTCCATTTCTTTTGCATACCAATACTGCCTATTCAAATGGGTTATCGGTTTGGGCTCCTAAACGAATAGAGCTTTGGACTACTACTCACCCAACCAACTATCCTTATCCTTGGTTATGGCACGTATCTATTCACGAATTAAGACATGCCGCTCAGGTCTATTCCTTAAAGCAAGGCGTTTCTAAAACCCTAATCAATATCTTCGGAGAACATATATATGGCATACTCTTAGGTGCATTTATCCCTACTTGGTTCTTAGAAGGTGATGCAGTGGTTATGGAAACGGCAATTACTCCTTCTGGGAGAGGCAAAACTCCTGATTTCAATATGTATTTCAAAGCTCAAATATTAGATAAGGGAAGATATTCATTTGATAAAGCTTTGCTTGGTTCTATGAAAGACTATGTTCCAAACAACTATATATTGGGTTATTACTTAACCTCTTTTGGAAGAATTAACTATAATAAGGATATTTGGGCAGATATGATGGAGAATGTTGGAAGAAATTTTTGGAAATTTCAATTCTTTGGACGTTCCCAACAAAAAGGATTATCTATAAGTACAAAAGATTTATATAATCTTACTTTGGATACTCTTACAAAGAGATGGATAAAAGAAGATAGAGCCTATTTTGACCAAAGAAAAGCTATCCCAAATAATAAACTTAATAAGAAAAAAGAGTTCTATTCCAATTATTATCAACCCAAGGGGCTAAACGATTCAACAATAATTGCTTTAAAAACATCTTCTTTTGAAGCTCCGAGGTTTGTCAAAATAAATAATAGGAAAGAAGAAGACTTGGTTTTAGTTGGAAGAATATTGCATAACTACTATGATATAAAGGATAGTTGTTTGATTTTTTCAGAATACAAATCGCATTATCGTTGGGAGCACGAAAACTATTCAGATATTGTAGAATATAATATAAATAATGATACCTACAAGTCTATTACCTTTAATAAGAAAATTTATACCCCATCGTATAATCCAATTAATTCTAATCAAATTGCGGCAATAGAAGAGGATAAAATGAATAATCAACATTTGGTTATTATTGACAAAAATACAGGAAATATCATTAAGAAATTTGAAAACAACATTCTTTACGACAAATTCTCTTATCCTGTGTGGAATAATGATGCTTCGGAAATTTATCTTATCAAAAACAATCAAGAAGGTAAATCAATTGTAAAATATAATATCCAAAACGATAGCTCTACTTCAATTTTACCTTCTTCGTTTAATAATCATTCAAAACTGAAATATTATAATGATAGATTATATTTTATTAGTGATTATGAGAATAAATATCAAATCTATTCAATTGATTTAAAAACTAATTCTGAGACTATTACCCAACATACAGATTCAAGGTTTGGAGTAATGGATTTTGAAATAATTGGGGATAAATTCATAATTAGTGATTACACCTCAGATGGATTAGAAATAGTAAATCAACCTATAACTCAAGTAAATACAATAACCTCATCTCATATAAGCCCAATATTTGAAGAGGCAGAGAAAATCACAAAACAAGAAAACTTTATATTTGGACAACAACATATAAGGGATACCCTTTTTAAGAGTGAGAAATATAGGAAACTAACACATTTATTTAACTTTCATAGCTGGTCTCCACTCTATATTAATACCCAAACCCAAGACGTAAACTTCGGAGTATCGGCATTCTCTCAAAACTTGCTTGGAAGTAGTGTGTTACAAGCAGGATACAAATACATATTCTCCGAAAAAAGAGATGAATACAATCTCGATTATAGCTATACAGGCTGGTACCCAATTCTAAAACTTAACTTCAAATATGGTCAAAGAGCTATCCAATTTGATAAACCTTTTGGTCAAGATTTCTATTCAGTATGGGAGGAGTATAACATAGGATTAAATATAGATTTGCCTTATAGCTGGACAGATAGAAATTATTTTAAAGGGGCAAAATATTCATTCTATTATTCTTTTAGGAATATCATTCCGGACTACAATTGGAATAAATCACTTACTATTTTTCATACAGCAGGCTTTGGCTTATCGTGGAATATTATACAAATGATGGCAGAAAACGATATAGTTCCACGTTTTGGTCAAACATTTAGGCTCAAACTCCAACGCTCTATTACCAAAGATAATGCAAACATCATAGCTATTGCAACCACAACCTTTCTTCCAAGTATTTTTAGAAACCATAGCATAGAGCTAAATTTAGGATTTCAGAAGAACACTCCTACCATTTATTATTTCCCTAACGAAATCCCTTTCACCAAAGGAGTTGTTGGAATATTTCCAACCTATTATTATGGGGCACAATTCAATTATCATTTTCCTGTATCCTATTCGGACTTATCAATATGGAAATTACTTTACATAAAACGCATACATTCACGAGGATTTTACGATATCGGTTTCTTTGATAAGGAGTTTCAAAGTAGTTTTGGATTAGATATAAATATGGATGCCCACATTTTTAGGATAGAGCAAGGCTTTACATTTGGAGTACGCTTAGGTTATTTGCCTCAACTAAACGACTTCTTCACCAATATCTTATTCAATATTAATATATAAATAAGACAAAAATTTTCCATTAATACTTGATGAAAATATTTATTTTCTCTAACCCAAGTATAGCTTTTCCATCTTAAATAGAATCAAGTTTTAATAAATTCTTTTCAGAAGATAATTTATTAGAATCAAGTTTCAGTTTATTAGAATCAAGTTTCAGTGAGCTTGTTTTTGATTTAAAATATTAATCTATAAAAAGCATTTAAATCCTATGGGCAAAAAATAAGAAAGATGCAAGCAGTGCTCACATCTTTCTTCTATAATTATATTTAAGTATTAGTCTGTTATAGACCTACAAACGATGTATAGGCAGCAGAGTCCATTAGTTCGTTGGCTTCTTCTGGATTGGTTAGTTTGATTTTAACTATCCAACCTTTTCCATAAGGGTCTGTGTTGATTGCAGCTGCATTAGATTCTAAGTCTGCATTAAACTCTAATACTTCTGCTGAAACAGGTAAAATTAAGTCTGATACTGTTTTTACTGCTTCAATTGAACCAAAGGTTTCATTTTTGTCTAATGTTTCACCTTCTGTGTCTACATCAACAAATACTATATCTCCCAATTCGTGTTGTGCAAAATCAGTGATACCTACATAGGCTTGTTCGCCTTCTATTCTTAACCATTCATGGTCTGTTGAATACTTTAAATTTTCTGGAAAGTTCATTTTATTTTATTTTTTGAATTATTTTGTTTTCTGCTTATATTTAACTCTTTTGCCCAAGTATTAGAATTTCAAAATTACTATTTTTTTCAATATTACCTAATATCAAGCCTAATTTTTTACTAATTTATATCTTAATACTTTGTTTTCTAAACCAATAGAAACTACATATACTCCTTTGTTTAGGGTAGATATATCTATTTCATTGGAGTTTTTTTGTGAGATAATTTGATTTCTACCTAATAAATCAGATATAATAACAGATTTTATTTTATGATTGGTTTTAATATTTAGAATATCTATGGCAGGATTAGGGTATAATACTACTGAATTGTCATTTTCTATTTCGGTTAGCCCTATGAGTTGAACTGCCTTTTTTACCGCATCAAGTGCTGAGACTTTTCCCCAACCCCATTTATCATTAGGCAGGGTGGATGTGGTGTAATTATCCTGCCTTGCAGTTTGAAATAATATTGTTTTAACTTGGCTTGGAGTTAGGTTTGGGTTAGCCTCCAACATCAAGGCTACAATGCCCGCAACCATTGGCGAAGACATTGATGTTCCAGAAAAAGATGCAAAAGAATAGGCTCTATCATTAAAATATATATCTTGTACGCTTGTATTAGTTTCTGTTGCAAATGAAGAGATAGAAGATTTAACATTTACACCTGGTGCTGCAATCTCTGGTTTTAAAGCTCCGTCAATTCTTGGTCCTATGCTTGAAAAACCAGCTCTTTGACCACCTGAGTAAGATTCTCTTGGTTTTGCGGTGTAAGCAGCAACTGAAATCATTCCATCTCCAACCGCTGGTTCCCCAACTCCATATAGGTTATCTCCTGAAATATGATTACCCTGAAATCTTGCAAAATTTAATCCCCAATTACCTACTCCTGTATTTAGGCATGCAACATTCCATGCGTGAACTATTCCAGAAGAAGCTTTTGTGGAAAGAACAACAAAATATTTTCCTGCTTGATAATTGGAAAGTCTTATCTCCCAATCTGCAAGTGGGCGATGCGATGCAAGAGATGAAGCTAATGAATTTGCTCTATAAATTAGGCTATCTCCATCAATTACAATGCATGTATCATTAATAATGTCGTTCGATGCTGTATTTACCCAAGGTGTTGCATAGATTAATTCTTGAAGGTTATTGTAAAATTCTATTCTGGAAGAAAAACTATCGGTGCTATCACCCGTCATAGTTATGGTTTGACCCCAATAATTAGGTCTTGGATATTGAAAATCAAAGGTGATTCCTGTTGAAATAGTGTCGTTATTTGTAAAGACTTTCTTGACATGAAAATTATTATCTCCATTATTTCCTCCACTTGTAACAAAGACAACACTATCTGTATCAGACATTAGCTTCACTGCTTGGTCTAATAGGGAGGTGCCATCCATCATACCAAAATGATATAATCCCCAACTACCATTTATAACTAAGCGTTTGTTTTTTTGTTTTGCCACATCCCTCATCCAAGAGTAAGCATCTAAAACTGCTGCCTCATCAATAAGAAAAGTTGCCATCAAAAGCTCTGAATCAAACGCCACTCCTCTATATGGAGTTGAAGCTCCTGCTCCTGCGGCAATTCCGCTGACATGTGTTCCGTGAGTTCCTATATTATAAATGTTCAAAGTGTCAGATTGAGCTGCCAATAATTCTTGTTGTGTGTAGAAAACTGTTCCATAAGGGAAATTATTAGGAGAAGGTCCTTGCATTCGGTATTGATCCCAAGCTCCTATAATCCTATAATTAGTCATTGAAGTATCGTAAAACATCGGATGAGTGTAGTCAAAACCCCAATCGGTAACACCTATTATTACATCTTTACCTGAATAGCCGCCAGGGAGTTCAAACCCTTGCCAAACCAAATCACTACTTACATCATTAGTTGCCCTATCGAGTTCTGCTCCATTAATTTTCCTTGAAATATCTATCTCAATAATTCCTTCCAACGCAATCACTTCTCTTACTCTACAAGTTGGGATATAAAGAGTAATTATATTACCTATTTTAGATACAATCTTACAATTGAGATACTCTAAGTCTTTTACATTAAAATCATCACTTAGTTTTGCAATGGTTACAAGATAAGAAGTACCTTCAATTTCTCTAAAAGAATATCTTTGAGCAAAATTATCAGATAGTTTAGATTGGTCATTTTGCAAAAAACCTTTTATTCCTATGCCTAAGTGTTGAGCATAAAGTCCTTCAAATGAAAGAATAACTAACAGGAAAAGTATTTTTTTCATATCTATATTATTTATTAGAAACGTTCTAAATCAAACAGCAAAGTTAGTAAAAGAAAATCATTTAAATAAAAAAAAGCGTCCTAATTAAATTAAGACGCCTTTCTAAACTACCAATAAAAATTAGTACTCATCTTCATGAAAGAAGAAATCCTCCTTAGTTGGATAATCAGTCCAAATCTCCTCTATGCTTTCGTAAGTCTCATCCTCATCTTCAATTTCTTCTAAATTTTCAATGATTTCAGCAGGAAGCCCACTTCTTTTTGCATAGTCTAAGAGTTCCAGTCGTGTTGCTGGCCAAGGAGCATCGTCCAATTTTGAAGCCAATTCTAATGTCCAATACATTGTTTACTAATATTTTAATTAATTATAAGAAGCAAATATATTACCTTTATTTTTTTGCAAAAGTAATATTATTTCTTATATAAACAAATTTCATGTAATAAAATTATGATTATGAGATTAAAAGTTTCAATAATTGATAATTTTAATCTACATAGAAAAAGATTTGACCTTTTTGAAAAAAGTCCTTATCTTTCTTTGGCTAATCTAAAACTTAAAGAGAATTTCATCTCTTTTATTTTGTATCATTAAGTATCTTGCAAGACAAAAAAGATAATCACTTAATCGGTTGATGTATATTAGCACTTGTTCACAAATCTCACTCTCGTCATTTAATCTGCAAAGTTGTCTTTCTGTCCTGCGACATATTGTTCTACATATATGGATATGTGATGATATATAATAACCTGTTGGCAATACAAAAGATTTGAGTTTAGGTAGCTTTGCTTCCATTTCATCTATTGATTTCTCAATATTTTGAATATCCTCTCTCCTGCTAAGCCACATTTTATTGCATATCTCTTCTTGTTCTTCTTTGGTTTCAGAAGATGATGCCACTATACTTTGAATTTTAAAAAGGATATTGATGTTTTTAAGGAGTTCTACACATATAGGATTATTTTCTGCTTCAATTAAAGTCTTTCCCTTTTTTCTATCTCTTTTGATAATAAGATCTCTGATTAATCCTAAATGGGAATTGAGTTCGTCTAATGTTCCATAGCTCTCCACTCTTATGGAATATTTTTTAACCCTTTTGCCTCCTATTAAAGAGGTTGTTCCTTTATCTCCTGTTTTGGTGTATATCATTACATGTATCTTTCAACCGATTTTATTTCTGGTAACTCTTCTATGACGGCTTGCTCTACTCCTTGTTTAAGTGTCATCATTGCATGCGGACAACTTCCACAATGCCCTTGTAATTCTACATACACTACCTTATCATCTGTCAATTTTACAAATCGTAAGTCGCCTCCGTCATTTTGAAGATATGGTCTTATCTTATTTAGAACTTCTTTTACTTTTATTTCTAATTCTTCTTTTTCTTTTGGTGTCATATTACTTTAATTTATTATTTATTTTTGTTGCTAAGCTCATAAAGTGTTGGGCTTCCAAACTATCATTATCCAAACTTATTGGGTTACCTGAGTCGTTAGTTAAGGAAATGTCTTCTGTGATTGGTATTTGTTCTAATAGTTCAAGATTAAGTTCTTTTGCAAGTTTTTTTGTGCCTTCTTTACCAAATATATAGTATTTGTTATTTGGAAGTTCTTTTGGAGTGAAGTATGCCATATTTTCCACTAATCCCAATATTTCTACATTAACATCTTTATTTTGGAACATATTTATTGCCCTTCTTACGTCTGCAACTGCAAGTTCTTGTGGTGTTGAAACAAAGAGTATGGCATTAAGATAAAATTCTTTTGCAATAGTTATTTGAATATCGCCTGTTCCTGGTGGCATATCAAATATAAGATAGTCCAATTCACCCCAAAGAGTTTCTGAGAGCAGTTGTGTTATGGCATTTGAAGCCATTACTCCTCTCCAAATTAATGCCGAAGGCTTTTCTACAAAGAATCCTATTGAAATTAACTTTACTCCAAACTTTTCTATGGGTTCAAAATAAAATTTTTCATCAATTTCTTTTCCTATAATTTCTTGGTTCTCTATATTGAAAAGGGTTGGAATTGAAGGTCCATATATATCAACGTCTGCTAATCCGACTTTAAATCCTTTCTTTGCAAGTGAGATTGCTAAATTGACTGCAACAGTTGATTTGCCCACTCCTCCTTTTCCACTACCTACTGCAACTAAATGTTTAATTTTGGAGATGGATTTCTTTATTTTTTCCTCTTTTTCTTTCTTTTTTTCAAATATATTCACTGAGTTGTCTCCTATTTTTCTTCGTCTTCATCCTCATCATCGTCATCCTCATCATCTTCTTCGTTAATGTCGCTATTGGAATAGTCTCCATGCACCAAAACAAAGGTATCTTTCCCCTGCTTATCTTCTTCCTCCTCCTCTTCTCTTTCCTCTGGAGCATCAAATTCAACTCCTTTTGAGGCCTTCAATATTTCTTTATCAAACTCCTCTTCTGTAAGTTTGGCATCAACCTTTACATCCACCTTCACCATGTATATTGTATCCTCTGTTTCAAAAGGGACAACATATATAACTTCCGATGATGGTTTTGTGATTTTCTGTAATTTTGCTGTGTATCCTTCTGGATATGCTTCACTAAAAAGCATCATTTGCTCTGGCGTTAATTTAGCGAAGCTAATAATAATTCTTTTCTTAGTTTCTTTTACTTTTGGTTTCATATATACTGCAAAAAATAATTTGCAATATTAACAACTTTTCTTAATACAAAAAGTATTTAGTGTATATTTTTATTGAAAAAGATTATTTTGAAGATTATTTTCTAAGTATTTCTACACATCCAACTCTTGTTTCTACCTTTTCTAAATGACTGTATTCTAATTTATAGAAATAAGTTCCTGCTGGCAAGTTCTGACCATTAAAATTATTTTTATATCCTGTATAACGTGCAATAGTATTTCCTGTTCTATCAAATATTATTAGATTATTTTGAGGATATTTCTCTATATTTATTATCTCAAAATAGTCATTTATTCCATCACCATTTGGAGTAAATACATTTGGAATTATTATTGAAGGAAGAATATTTTCACCTGAATTATGTTTTTCTTTTTCAGCAGTATTAGAATATGGAGATATATGTTGCGGAGTTATAGTTTTTTGGTTTGAAATACTACTTTCTATTGGTTTTATTATATTTGGTGAACTTGGAGCTATGGTTTGAAGCCTTTGCTCCACAACTTCGTATTCGTTGTGTTCAAATACCTGTTCTATTTCTTTTGAATTGGAAGATGTTTTAACGGATTGGTTTGTATTTTGAGGAATTTCTACATGGTCTTCAACAGGATTTGTATAGATTTGTTCTGAAATTGTAGAGCTGGATGTTGGAGCTTGGATATGATTGGTTGATATTGGCGTTGGGTTTAAGCTATTTGTGGCATCGTCGCTAACAAATAAATATGTTGCTGTACCAACTATTCCTATTGCTCCAATAATAGTAACTGCTTTTATAATTACAGAGGAACTAACCTTTGAAGTTACTGCCTTATTCAAACTATTTCCTAAACTACTTTCCATTCCAGTAGTTGCTCCACTTTGTAATTGGGCATCAATTTTATCCCAAATATCTGGTGCCTCTACCTGATGGTTTTGTAATTTGCTAAATATTTTATCTATATCGTTCATCTGATGCTATTTTTTCTAATTCTTCTCTTAATATTTTTCTTGCTTTATATAGATTTGATTTTATACTATTGGTAGTGATATTGAGTTCTTCGCTTATTTCCTTATGACTATATTGGTCTAATGCTGACATATTAAAAACTAATCGTAGGGCAGGAGGCAGTTTTTGCACACATTCAATAAGCTGTTCTTCTGAAAATGCAAATCTTGTATTCACTGGCTTAGTATTTAAATCTTCTTTATCATCATTATATTGTTCTAAATGGATATGTGGTTTATTAATTCTATATTGATTAATGGAATTATTAATAATTATCTTTCTCATCCATGACTCAAATGCTGCTGGTCTAAAATCATTCTTTACTTCAAATAAATCTATCTTACTAAATATTCTCAACCAACCAGTCATTAACATATCTTCGGCCTCTGCACTACTTGTAGAATACCGCAAACATATTGCATAAAGCATATCTTTATAGCACTTAAATAGCTCATGCTGTGCTTGGGAGTTATTCTTTTTACAAAGATTTACAAGCTTTTTTAAGTCATTAGGTCTTTCCATAAATCCTCTTACAACCATAATAACAACCAAAAATCAAAAAAAGTAAGCATCAAGAGTAATTTTTTTATTTTATCACTACCATCTTTTCTCTTAAAATAACTTGTTTGTCATTAGAAATCACATTAATAATGTATATTCCCGAAGATAAATTAATATTATCTATTTGTTTATTTTTTATTCCCCTATTAATAATATTTGAATAGACAATTTTACCACTATAATCCACAATTGTAAGATTTGCATCCTTATTTAAATTATGAAACTCTATGTTTAACTTATCTT
Source organism: Bacteroidales bacterium UBA5371 (assembly GCA_002407855.1). Taxonomy (GTDB): domain Bacteria; phylum Bacteroidota; class Bacteroidia; order Bacteroidales; family P3; genus UBA10566. Next base: position 174,133 of record DHPF01000015.1, on the reverse strand, counting down.
TAACTGGGTTAGGATATATATTCATTGAAGTTTCTGTATTTTGGGAAATATCATCTAAACCTATAATATTAACATCACCTACTGCCATAATATAATCGCCTTCCCATAAAGCATTTAAAGTAAGATAGCCCGATGTATTATTAGTTCGTGTTGTTTTAACTGCAATCCAATCAGCTTCTTGATTGGGTCTATAAAGCAAGATAAGAGAATCCAAAGAATTGTATTTACTAATTAAATCGTTATCAAAATTATTTGTTCCTGCAAGTATTCTAAAATGGAAATTCCCTTCTATTTCGCATTTATTTAAGCCCTCTGCTTCAATTGTCCAATAGTGTTTTCTACTAATTCTCTCTATTCCCGCAGGCAGAGGTTTACTTTCATTCTCTCCCACCCAATGAAGAGTTGTTCTCAGAAATACTGAATCAGGATTAGACTTAACGTTAGCATAGAAATAAGTATTTGGAAACTCTACATAGGAGGAAGTAGTATCAATTATTTTATAGTTATCTAAGGTTGCATCAGCAATTTCTTCTTCAAGGTCTATAAAACAATTTATAGGCAAAATGCTTAGTTCTATTGTTTGTGTTGTACTTTCTCCATTGAAACTAATAATTCTTTTCTCTTTATTCCAGTTGGCATCAATAAATGTTACTGGAACCCTGCTTGTATTGCACCCTCCATTAACATTTGCAATAGTTCTTTGATTGATTTTTATGGTTGCATTATTACCTTCAAAGGATTTGTGTGCTATTGAATAATGGTTATAACCACTATCCAAAACATAGAAATTAAAGAAATCAGTCAAATCAATATTAGTTGCCGTTGATAAAAAGTCTCTCATTTGAAAAGTATTAATTACATCATATCCATAAGTATTTAGCATTTGTCTTACAGCTGGATAAAAAATACTATCACCTAAATAACCTTTTAGGGTGTGAACAACAGCAGCTCCCTTTCTATATGTTGTTGTGGAATACACATCAGTTCCCGTTACTCCATATAAAATTCTATAACCCTCATCTTTTGGCAGACGGTTAATAACCATTTCCATATTGTTTCTGAAATAGTTTTTTGCATAATTAGTTCCATAATGAGCCTCAAATGATAAATTCTCTGACCAAGAAGTCCAACCTTCCTTTATCCACATATCAAGTTCTGAAACACCTCCCATATAGTTACCAAACCAACTATGCCCCAATTCGTGAACAATATTACTATTATTTGCATCTCCTTGCCCAATTGCAGCACTACGAGCCAAACTAATATTGTCCACATGCTCCATGCTTCCTAATGGTGTTACACAATAACCTACCCTATTGAAACGAAACTCCCCAAACTTATTTTCCAAATTATGAAAAGCATCTTTAATTAAACCTATCTTTCCTCTTACTGCATTAGTATCAGCAGCAAAAGAATAGATTTGTAAAGGGAAATTTTGTGCTATTCCAATAAGAGTATCAGCAACCAAACAATAGTCTGCAATGGTAACTGCAACCAAATATGGAGCTATTCTTTGAGGAATACGCCAATGCCAACAAGAAGAGGAATCGGAAATAGAAGAAATGCTATCTAACAAACCACCACAGATTGCTTTTCTTGAACTTTGGGTAGTAATATTTAGATTAAAGAAAGCCTTATCACTAAACAAATCTTGTGCAGGGAACCAACTCCTTGCAAAGGAATGTTGAGGGTCCATAATGGCTACATTCAAAGAATAGATTATATCAGGGTTATAATGTATTCCACCCCAACCATAGAGCTCCATAACCTGAGAACCATTATACCAGACGCATATATCTACAATATCATTATTCTGAACATTACTTGGAATAGTTATGCTGATATTAGGAGTATTATAATAGTATATGGCAGGAAAACCATTGACATAAATAGAATCAATTTGGTGATTTAGAAGGCTGAGTTTTATTATATAATTAGTTGGATTAATAACTTTTGCCTTAACAATACAATATCCTTTATGTTTATTTTTGATAGTATTATTAATATCCAAATTAATATCATAATGCTGAATGTCAATCGAATCGGTTTGAGCATTTATCTGAATTGCTAAAAAGCATATTGCTAAAAAAAGGAATAATTTCTTCATTGTCTTTTGAATTTCTTTTGATTTAATTATAATTTTTGTTTTGCAAATATAATACTTAATGTTTTACATTTACCAAAAAATATTTTGAGAAAAAACAAATCCAATGAAGCTTTTTCAGGGAAAGTGTTTATTAAGCTAAATTTATCTCTTGAAAAAAGCAAAATGAAACTAAGTTTTAATTTTTTGTCTTCTGAAGATATTTTTTTGTCTTCTGAAGATAATTTTTTTTCTTCTGAATTCATTTTTGATTAATTTCATATGCTTTCATTCTATTTATAACCAAACATTAGAAAATTATCTGAAAATTAAATTTTGTGAAATTAAGTGTCCATTAAAATATTTATCATTACTAAGGAATAAATTTCAATGTAAGTAATTTGTTATTCAAAGACAGAGATATAATATCTCTACAACTCATCAGCAAGAAAGACATATATAAATAAAAAACGCCATACCCTTAAAACAAGAAATATGGCGTAAAAAAGTTATTATTCTTAGTGACTAAGCTGGGATTCGAACCCAGGACCCCATCCTTAAAAGGGATGTGCTCTACCGACTGAGCTACTTAGTCGTTTGTTTTGCGTGTGCAAAGGTAAAACTTTTTTCCATTCTGACAAATCATTTGATAATATTTTATCAACTTTTTGGCACAATCAACTTTTAATCAAAGAAATAATTGAGTAACTAAAATGGCTTAAAAAATAAATTTACTTAAAACTTGTTCAAATAAAAAATAATATATATTATTGCAAAATCATAATTAATGAGTATTTATCAACATTAGTTTTAGAATTTTAATTGATTTGTTTTCTTTTAAAGAAGACTTTAAAAAAGAGCTTAATTATTAAATAATAGTGTTATGGATTTAGAAATTAATTTAAAGAAAGGTATTGGCAAATTAGAGTTTGGTTTATCTATTGAAGACGTAATTAAGGAAATTGGCTCTCCAAGCGATGTAGAGGAGTTGGGAGAAGATATTGATCGCCCTACAACAATCCTACATTATGACCAATTGGGTTTGAGTTTATTTTTTGAAATTAGTGCCTGCACCAAATTATCTTGCATAGATTTAGATAGCAAGAATGCCATTTTGTTTGGAAAGAAAATTATTGGTTCTTGCTCAAAGGATATCGAGGAGTTAATGGAAAAGAATAAAATTTCTAATGTAACCAAAGAGAAAGAAGATTGGGGAGAATTGCGAATTTCGTTTGAGGATTATAGCATAGACTTTTATTTTATTGATGATGAATTAGTGTCTGCTACCTTTGGAAAATAAGACTATTCCAATCTTTCCTTGTTTTTTCTTTCCAAATATTGAATACTTCCAATATTTGAATGGTTTTGATAATGTTTTAATTGAAACCTGCGAAACTTTTCCCAAGCAAACCTTTCGCAACAGAACGTATATATTTTCTGCAAATGGAGTATTGAGTTTGAATATCCCTATTATTAAGAATACAAATTTAAAAGAAAAAACCTCTGAGGTTAGGATTTGCTATAAGGATAATTGGAACATAAAATCATATAGAGCCATTACTTCATCTTATGGAAGGAGTCCTTACTTTGAATTTTTTGAAGAGGATATAAAATATTTCTTCTTGAAAAAATATGACAAGCTATTAGATTTGAATATGGATATTCTACTCTATTTTAATAATATCTTTAAGATTAATGCTAATATTCGGATGACTAATTTTTATGTTAATTCAGAAAGTATTGAAAAAAAAGAATTAGATTTTAGGAATTACTTCCATACAAAAGAGTTGCTTAATAAAAATTCTGACAGTCAATTCGTAAAATATATTCAATGTTTTGAACAAAAACATGGCTTTATTGCAAACCTTTCTTGTTTAGATTTATTATTTAATATTGGGTTAGACAGCATATCGTACATAAAAAATACATCTAAATCTATCATTTAGAATAACTCTTTTACTATCTTTGCAAAATCATTAATATTATTTATATGACATTATTTTATTCTTTTTTAATTTCTTTCTTGGTTGTCTTCTTTATTATGCCTTTCTATATAAAGATTATGTTAAAGTATAGAATATTAGATAATGCTGGCGGAAGAAAAATACATAGTGGCAATAAAGTTAATATTGGAGGCAGTATTATTTATCTTGGGTTCTTAGTTGCTTACATTATCTCCCTACCTTTTCTTGCATCTTACGATGATATAGATTTAACTATTGTCTTTATATCTGTTATAACCTGTATGATTATCGTTGGGATTAGGGACGATATGAACTCTTTGAGTGCAAAAACAAAATTGGTTATTGAAGTAATATTAATTCTCTTTCTTTGCAGGATGGGATTAGTTATAGACAATTTATATGGTTTTTTAGGAATTTACGAATTGCCTGTTTGGGTAAGTTATTGCATAACCATATTCTTTTATGTTGTTATTCTCAACACTTATAACTTGATTGATGGAATTGATGGTCAAGCCGCAACACAAGCTCTTATTAATTTCATCCCTTTACTTTTATTTTTTATTTTTATGGTTCCAGGCATACGTTGCGAAAATATATTTGGCAGTGTGTTCTTTTGGTCGCTTATATGTGTTGGTATAATTGGAGGATTGCTTGCTTTCTTGTATTTCAATTGGGAACCTTCAAAGGTATTTATGGGAGATACAGGCTCCATTTCTATTGGTATATTATTGGCTTCCGTTATGGTAGCAGCAATTAATTATAATGGACATTACGGAGATGAAATTAAAATCTTTGGCTCGGAAATCAAATCTAATATAGGAGTTGTTGTGGTTTTATTTTTTCTCCCTTTGGCAGACACTTTAAGGGTTTTCTGTGCAAGATTAAATAAAAAGAAATCCCCCTTTTCGCCCGACAAATCACATATTCATCATTTTTTTATCCGAACAGGAGCTTCGCATAAAACGACAACCCTAACAACTCTTACTTTTTCAATAATAACATCAATAATTGGTATAGCCCTATCTACAATAGTTAATGATAATATTTTTATTCCTTTATTTGCAATTCTATTTTTTATATACGTGATAGTATTGCATTTAATTACTAAATCAAGGATAAAAACAATGAAAGCAAAAAAATTATGTCAGAAGAATTAAATCAAAATCCAAACGAAATAGTTGAGAATAACGAAGAAATTACAGAAAATAAAGAGGAAAGAATTGACGGTGAAGGAAAAACAAATTCAATTATCCGATTTGAAAATGCAACCATAACTCAGGGAAGAGTTGTTTTAAGTAATATTAACTTAGAAATAGCAAAAGGAGAATTTGTTTATTTAATTGGTAAAACAGGCTCTGGAAAGAGTTCGTTACTAAAAACAATCTATGCCGATATTCCCTTAACCTCAGGAATAGGAATGGTTTGCGATATGCCTCTTTTCAAGATAAAGAAGAAGAATATCCCTTTACTCAGACGCAAACTGGGGATAGTTTTTCAAGACTTTCAATTACTTCAAGACAGAAACATTTTTGATAATGTAGCTTTTGTGCTCAAAGCCATCGGTATTAAAGATAAAAACGAAATTCAGGATAAGGTTACACTTGCATTGGAAAGCGTTGGAATGGATCAAAGGAAGGATGAGATGCCATATAAACTTAGCGAAGGTGAAATGCAGAGGGTTGCAATTGCAAGAGCCATTGTTAATCAGCCTGAAATAATCATTGCAGACGAACCAACAGGTAATCTTGACCCAATTACTTCCGAAGAAATTGTAAAGCTATTATTGAAGATAAATCAAGAAAATAACACCTCAATACTTATGGTTACTCATGATTATTTGGTTGTTGATAAATTCCGATTTAGAGTTATCTGCTGCGAAGACGGGAAACTAATTGCTTAGACTTGCGAAATAGAAGGTCTGAATTGAGGTTTTTTTACAATATAGCAGTAGTATCCCAATTTATATGTATCTAATAGGCATAGATTAGGACGTTTACTACTAAGGTTTCTTTCAATTGATTTGGCAAATAGCCTAAAATACAAACTCATCAAAGGTCTTAAACCAAGCCTATTGACAATAAAATATGTCTTTACAAGTTTTATATCAAAGAAATCTTCTATCTTGTATTTATTATCAATTATCTTAACAAGATTTTCAATAGAATTTCTGGTGTTTTTCAAGAAATCGCCAGCCTCATAAAGCCCTAAATGAATGATAGGGTTCTTTATGATTTTGAACTTATAACCTTTCTGTTTCAATTCAATTCCAAAGGCTGTGTCTTCGTGTCCATAACCCACCATAGTTTCATCAAAACGAGTTGAATTAAAGACTTTCTTATTGATTAAAAAGTTATTAGTCATAAAACTCTTAGCATCGGTTCTATTACATAAGGATTCCCTTTTTTTTCCGTAGTTCCAATGGAGAAGATGCTTACATTTTATCTTTTCTCTTGCAGGATAAATCCGTCCTCCACAAACAATATCAGCATCATCTTTAAATTTCATATAAAGATTAAGATAATTCTTTGAGGCAATCTCTCCATCACAATCTAAAAATAATAGATAATTGTACTTAGAATCGTCAGCCATAAGATTTCTTATTGCAGCACGTCCATAATTTTTAGGGAGTTCTTTATAGATTACATTTGGTAAAGATGCCAATTCTTTATTATCATCATACTTATTAGGAGAAAAATCATCATAAACCAAAATCTCAAAATCAACACCTAACTCTGAGGCTTGTTTTTGAAGACATCTACATAGCTTAGAACAATTAAAATTATATGTAGGTATTAATATTGAAAGCATTATCTAAGATTCCTTAATAAATCAATAATTTTCTTTTCTTCCTCTTCCCAACAAAGCACTTGTTTAGCTTTCTTGCAATTTTCAGAATAAAGTTCTCTTTTGTTTTTATCGTTTAAAAGAGCATTAATCTGAGAAGCAATATTGCTCGGATTGTGATTAGTTAGGAACTCACATATATCAAACGCTTCAATAGTATGTTTTATTTCACTAAGAGGAGTAATAATTATTGGGATTTGAGCATGTATGTATTCAAATAGCTTATTGGGCAAGCTAATTGCATAGTTTTGATTGGTGTCTTTATCCAAAGAAAGACCTATTGTTGCATTAAAAGTGTATTGCATCATATCCTCAAAAGGTATTCTTGGGACAAAAGAAATCTTATTCCTAACTCCGAACTCTATGGATAAGGCTTTTAGGTCTTGATACACATCCCCATCGCCAATAATATACAAGTAGGCATCAACCCATTGCATACTCTCAATCAACTCTTCCATTCCTCTTTCAATATTGCAACCACCACCCTGCCAAATTAATATAGGCTTATCGGGCATATTCAAATCTGCCTTTGTTTTAGTCTTAGTTACAAAATCCTTCTTAGGACAATTTCTAACAATTATAGAATCTATATCATATTGATTTTTAAAATAGTCTTTGATAGGCTGACAAACAGTTATAACATTATTAAGATTTGGCAGTATCTTCCTTTCTAATTTCTTCCAAAACCACTTTGCGAATTTATTATATTTGAGTTCTGGGACTTCTGTAAAATGTTCGTGAGAGTCAAATACAAGTGGTTTGTTCCTAATTTTAGAAACAAGATAATTTGCCCAAAGAGTATCTAAATCATTAGCCCAAAGCAAATCCATTTTCTTGAAAAGGAGTTTAAAAAATAGCCTTAAATTAAAATCGGCATAAAATAGGAAACTCGAATAAAAGCATAGGTGCATTCGCAAGTAAGAGTAGGGCCTTGGATTCATTTGAGGACTATTACTTTTCAATCGCCCAATCAAACAGACCTCATAACCTGCCTTTACCAAAGTTCTGCAAGTTTTATCGACCCTATTATCTGTAACCAGGTCGTTACTAACCGAAACAAATACTTTTTTCATAATCTCTTAAAAACAAAAAAGACCTTCTTAGTTCAAAAAGGTCTTTCTAATAAAAGTGGTCCCACTTGGGCTCGAACCAAGGACCCCCTGATTATGAGTCAGATGCTCTAACCAACTGAGCTATGGGACCTCATCAAGAGCTTTAAAGCATATCTTGATTTAGGAGTGCAAAGATACAACAATTAGTAAAATCACCAAATAATTAAAAGAATTTATTTTGTTTTTTTGTTGTAACTCACCTATTCTAAGCATATTTATTAATATAATTAGGCTATTAAAAACTCGTTTTTATAGTAAAAAAATTAAAACTAAGTTTTAGAAAATTAGAATCAAGAGTTAGTAAATTAGAATCAAGAGTTA
>DHPF01000015.1:156286-165627 GCA_002407855.1 Bacteroidales bacterium UBA5371 | reverse complement strand
GAAAAGAATTTATTAAAACGAAGATTCAGTAAATTATCTTCTGAAAAAAATTTATTAAAATCAAGAGATAATTTGTTGGAATAAAGATTGGAAACATCGCATAATGTAGAGCGTAGGTTAAAGACAATATCTAAATCTCCTTAAAGCAAAAAGCCCATAATAAATTTCTATTATGGGCTTTTATTAGAGCTTAAATATATTTATATCTCTTTAACTAAAACCTCTGTTCTTCTATTTTCTTGATGTTGTTTTTCAGAGCATTCTACTCCGTTAGTACATTCATTAACCGGTTTAGTTTCGCCATAGCCCTTAGATATGATTCTATCTGCACTAATACCTTTACTTATTACGTATTTAACAGCTGAGGCTGCTCTTTTTTCAGATAGCTTCAAGTTATACTCATCACTTCCTCTTGAATCTGTATGAGAGCTTAACTCTATTTTGAGAGTAGGGTTCTCTTCCATAATTCTCACAAGTTTATCTAATTCTATTGCTGCATCAGGACGAATATCTGATTTATCAAAATCATAATATAGATTTTCAAGCACAAATTTATGTCCATCGGTTAGTTTTTCAAGTTCAATATCTTTATAGAACGAATTAGCTCTAAACTCTTTACTTATATTAAACTTAATTGTCCCTTCCCTATGAGCTTTTGCATGTGCAATTGTAGTATAATTCTGTCTCTTATCTATTTCATAAGCAAACCTACCTGCACTATCTGCAATTATGGTTTCTGTGTGCTTAGTGTCCTCATTTGTTATTTGCACCTGAGCATAAGGGATTATTGTTTTAGTATTACCTTCAACAACTCTTCCATAGAACATAATATTCTCTTTTAATGGAGCAATAGGAGTTTCTTTTTCTGGTATTATGGTTTCTATATAAATAGTGTCTTGTTTATTTAATTCCTCCTTGATAATGATTGGGTCTATCTGTTTTTCAATCACATGTACAGTATCTACTCTTAATTGATAGATAGTATCTCTGATGTAAATAGTGTCGCATGGTGGGATTTGGATTTGATCCTCAGCAGGATAAATTTCTTCTGGTGCGGCCTTACCTAATCTTATTCTTAATCCGACCTTTACTCCGTAAGCTAAGAGGTGTATATTATCTGTTCTATCGGAATTCATCAAGCCATTATACTTTATACCTTTACCTACGTACCATTCGTTATAACCTGAATGATATGGGTTATTAGCAATCATTAATGGATCATTGTCTTCTTTTTCTTTGATATTATTCAAACCATAGTCAAAATAAGCCCCCAATGAAAAGGATAGCCTTTTGTTTATCTTATATAAATAGCCTATTTCTGCTGTTGCAGCATAGCTTGTTTTAACTCTTGCATTTCCTTTCCAACCCAAAGCTTCGTTGGGGTTATGTATTTTTCCATATCCGTGTTGAGGGACTTGTGGGTCGCTTGTTCCTCCTGCTGCTACTTCCATGTGCCAATCGGGATAGTAGCCTGAAATGTTTAGTCTTTCATCTGAAGTATTCTCTCCATCTAAAACCTTATATGTTGTGGAAATAACAGGAATTTGAACCTTAGCTCCTATTCCATAATACATAGCATGACGAAAAGTTTTGCCTAATTTATGTTGAAAGATAAACATAAAAGGAACGTTGAATGTGTAACCTTGTTGCAATTCTTCCCAATTTTGCAATCTTGCTCTAAGATTAAAAGGCATATTAGGATTAGCTGGATTAAAGTCGTCATCTATTTGGTCGCCCAAGTCGTAGTATCTTTCTTTCTTAAAACTTTCATTATAGCCTCCAATGGTTGCAAAATAAGATATTTCAACACCTGTTGAAATCCCAAAATAAGGAGTAAAGAAATACATATAACCTATACCTGCACTATAACCCAAGCCTAATTTACTAAAACCATCAGAACTTATACCCATAGGGCTATACTTAAATCCTTGGAAACCTAAGTTTCCTGAAATAGTAAAATAAGACCCTTTGTCTTGTGAAAGAACTGCTGTTTGTATTAAAAGCAATAGCAGTATTAATGTTATTCTTTTCATAATAGCTTTAATTTTTAATTATCAAAGGAACTGATTCTATTAAATTATCTGTTGAAACTCTTACCACATAAGTTCCCATTATCATATTTGCTTTTATAGTAGCCTTAGAGCCTTTACCTTTTTGGTTATGTATTTTTCTGCCTATGGCATCAAAGATTTCTATTTGATAATCTCCTTCGTTTCCTTGAAGTTCTATATTTATAGTTTGACCAACTTCCCCTGGGTTAGGGTAAAGTTTGATTGTATAATTCTTATTGCTTTGATAGAACACAGGACAACTTTGCATTGTTGTGCCATTTGCATAAGCCGCTACAACATGGTAATAACCATTTAATCCATTAAGATCTGTGTAGTATTGTGAATTTCCATCTAATTTTATAGGCTCTCCGTCCTTATACCATTGGTAAGCTACAAATTCATCATTATGATTATCTACTGCGAGTACATCATCCCATTTTTCTTCTACATATAATGAAGACTCTCTTACTTCTACCTCAACACTAATAATTGGAATGCAACAACCTGTAACTTCAACATAGTAATCACCTACCAAACTTAAAGTAAATGGTTCGGTGTAATTAGGACTTGTTGCTCCTGGTATTGCTACTCCATTATGATACCATTGATAATGTAATTCTATACTATCAGAGGTCTGAACTTCTATGGTTAGATTAACCTCAGATAAGCTATCACATAAGCCATATTGAGATACCGGTTGTTTTACTACTACTGCTATTGATGAAACGGTAATATTTTTTGTTATTACATTTGCACACTCTCCTGCATTAGGAGTAAAGACATAAACCTTTGTTCCTTTTATAGATTTATTAATAATAGCTGGAGACCATGTTCCTTCAATTCCATTATCAGAAATTGTTGGTAAAACTTCGTCATTATCATCAATACAATAAATAGTATCAATAGAGAATATTGGAGCTATTGTGTCAGTAATAGTTACTAATATTGTTGCTCTTGCACTTTCACATGCATGCTCAGTTTGAGAAGCATAGTAATTAGTGTTATTAGTTAAAGGTGTGGCTAATGGCAATAAATTACCATTCACTATTGCATCGTACCATTTAATATTGCTTCCTATTACTACCAAGTCAGCTATTGTTGGGTTATCTAATACGCAGAATGTTTGATCTAAGGCTGTTGGAGGTAACACCATGTTAGGGTTACAAGGATCATTATCATCTGGGTCTCCATCACCTATTGTTACACCATCATCATCGCAATCTAAACTGCTATTATCTAATGTAAAGGATATTGATGATGCTGAACAACCATTATTATTTGCTGTTATGGTATAAGTAGTATTTACAACTAAGTTATTAACTACCCCATCTGCTCCTACTGTTGGTCCTGCTGGATTAAAGGTGTAGGTGTTTTCTGATGAGATATTACTTATTGTTACGCTTCCTGTTAAAAGGTCGCAGGTTGGTTGCACCACAACAAGAGTTGGTGCATCTACAACAATTACTTGAATTGTTACTATGTTTGAATTCTCAGTGCCTATTGCTCCATTGGTTACAACTGCCCTATAATAAGTTGTAATATTTAATGAAGGTAGGGATAGTGTTGATGAAGTTTCACCTAATATGTCTGAGAATGTAACACTATCTGTTGAAGATTGCCATTGGATTGTACCCATATAACCTGATAGTGTTAGATTATTAGGAATGTCTCCCTGACAAATAATTTGACTTGCAGAGGCTAATCCTGCTATATTTACAGTATCAACCGTTACTGCAAAGGCACATATTGCCATATTGCCACTTGTATCTATTACTGTCCAAGTAACATTAGTTGTTCCTATATTGAAGGATACACCATTAAGGGTTGAACCTGAGCCTATGGTTGCTCCTGTTAGAGCATAAGAAAAGACTAATTGAGATGGGCTTGTTGCATTATCTATTGCTGTAACATCCCATGTTATATCGTTGTGTGTGTATGTTCCTGTACTATCTGCAAAAACAACTGGACTGCCTATTGAAGTACAACTTATCTCTGTTGTATTTGGATCTTGGTCGTCGCCTCCTATTACTGGTGGAAGATTATCTAAAATTGTAACAGTAGATACACATGATATTTGATTGCCACATATATCTTCAGCAACTATTGTAATTAAATTATCTCCTATATTTGTTGCATTGAAGTTTGATTGCGATAATGAAACAATAATTTGAGTTGAATCGGTACAATTATCATTTAAACTAAATATCACATCCTCTTGGGAAATTGCTGCTTGTCCGTTTTGGTCTAAGTATATAGTTGTATTATTGCATAGTAAGTTTGGTGAAATGGTGTCAATAATTGTGAATGTTTGTTGTTGTGAAACGCTACAACCAAGAGAATCGGTAATTAAAACATCTACCGTATAGGTGTGATTACAGAAACCTGTTGTAACTTCACTGACTGTTGCTCTATTAGTTCCTGGGATAATATCTGCACCTGTCCAGCTATAAGTATAAGGAGGAACTCCTCCTGAAACATCAACACTAACCTCATAAGACCCCATAGAAGGGCAAGCCGTAGCTAATGGTAGGTTGAATGCATTTATAGTTGGTGGAGAGCTGACTTTAATGTAGCCAAGTTCTCTTACAGAATTACAGCTATTAATGGCAGATTGAATGGTTGAAAGATAGTAAATGCCCGGAGGCTTATTCCATATTATAGTAATGCTATCAGTTGTTTGAGGCAAAATGGTTTCATTGCCTGCTGTGTCGGTAAGAGTCCATTGATAGACAGAACCTACCTGCCCATCAACCCTATAATGACCGATGGCTCCAACACAAACATTGTCTATCTCATAAGCCTGCGAAAACACAGGATTAATAGCAACTATGCTTAGGAGTAAAACTGATAATATGTACTTTAATAATTTCATTTTAATAATTAATTCCTTTAATTTCTAATATCATTAAAAGGTTTAACATTAGTATTAGTATTAGTATTAGTGTTTTATATAAACGCTTGTTTTATTAGTAATATTTGTATTCATAGAGTGTTAAGGTGTGTATTTATAAATTGGTGAGTTAGTTGGATTAGGTTGAACTGTTAGTGTTACCGCACTTGCAGGATTCAAATTAGTTCCATTAGCATCGGTTATTTCCAAAACAGTGTAAGTTGTGGTTGTGGTAGGGTTTAAATCAATGGTATAGGTATTAGTTGTAATATTGGAGTAGATTTGCTCTATTTGAGTTGCTCCATCGTCAATTTGAAGTTTGAAAGTGAATGGTTGTGTTCCTGTAAATGTTAGAGTAAGAATAGAAGTATCTCCAACGCATATTGAAGCAGGGGCAAGAGACATTGATACATCAGCACCTGTTGGCAAGACTGTCATCTTTCCAACCTTTATATTGTTGGCACAAGTATCAATTGCTGTTACCTTATAGAAATAAGTGCCCGCTACATTCCATTGAACTACTACTTCATTAGAATCGTTTATTCCATTAACAAAATTTGCCTTAGTTAAAGGACAATTGCCCGGAGTTGTAGCAAGATTTATTCCATCTACACTATCATATAATTCCCATAAATAAGTGTTGCCCGGTTGTTGAACTACTCCCAAAGATGATGTTTGACCTACATACACAGTTTGTTGAGCCGTTGCATTATGCACAGCCAAGAGCGATAGAATTACTATCACTACTCTCAACAATAATATGTATTTTAGTCTATTCATTAACTTCTTTTCGCATTTATATATATAACTATACCACTATATCATATTTTCTAAACAATATGTTAATAGTATTTCTATACATTATATATATGGACAATTTTATCAATGTTTAATTATTTAATTCATTTTTATCTCTACACAGCTATCGCCTTATATCATATTTTTCTATACAATATCTTATAATATTTCCTATACATTATATATAAGAACAATTTTATCAAGGCTTACTCACTTTTATTTATATCTTTAATAACTTACTTTATATTAGATAATTAAATTTGTGTTTTATGTTGAATTGGAATGGACATTATTCTCCCACCTATATGCAAATAACTTTAAGATATTTCCATTATATTCGCATATTTTTCTATGCCCAGCATAGATAAATAGGTGATAAATCTTTTTTTGTGATATCATATAATCATAATAGTACAAGAATATTGTTCAAAACTAAAAACAATAAAACACGGAACAAATCTTTATTCTATTTTTTTAGAACAAAGTATTGGCCTACGCAATCTTACTTCTATTTTGCTAAAACTAAATATAATTTTGGTGAGGATTGGTTCTCGGCAGCAAAGAAACAAAGTCTTTGTTTTGGAGTGCCGAGAACCTGTCTCTACCTATATATATTTTTGTTTTATGAGAAAGTAAGTTTGCATACTATTATGCATTATAATGATGTTCCTGCTGTTGCAGTAACAGTAGGACGAGCTTGAATTGTTTGAAGTGATGCTTTTGCAAAAGCTGCTGCATCAGTACAATCAGTAGCAACGTCATTTATGTTTCCTGAATTTGTTGTAGCATCAGCCTCTAAGGTAACAGATTGTGCTGTGGTTGATTCATAAGTACCATTAGTAAGTTCTACTCTTACTACAACACATTGTTGTGCAACAAATCCTGAACCTGTCATATTTACAGAATACTCACCAGCAGTTTCAGTTGCTGCTGTCCAAGCTCCTGTTCCATCAGCACTTGTATGAACTGCCATTGTTTGACCTGTACCTAATGTTGTGTTTACTTTAAACTTTATTGCTGCTGCATCAGTGAAATTACCAGCTGCTATAACATAGTATAAATATGTTTTACCATAATCATATACCATTGTTGTTCCGTTGTATGTAGCCCCTGTTACTGTTGAAGGACATGGTGTTGGCTCAGAACCAGGAGTTGTTATTCCAAGAGTTGTTCCAGGAGTTGCACTTGTAGGGTCAGTAACTGCATATACATCAATAGCAAAGTTGTTTATGATGTCTATTTTGAACACCTTTAAATTGTTAGATGCACAAGGAGTGGTGATTTCATAATTCATTACTAAGAACACATCTCCTGATGTAGGCTTAGCCTCCCAAGTAATTTTAATATCACCTGTTCCGTTTACTGTATCATTATAGCCTGTTCCTGCTGCTAAAATAATGCTACCTGTTTCAGATTCTCTGTTGGTTGTAAGAACTCCACCTGAAATAAAGTTAGGATCTGTGGTAACAAACCATGTGTATGCACCACCTGTTGGAGAAACATTCACTGAATAAGTGTACTCTGTTCCAGGTATTGGGCTGTTTGGTGTACCTGTACAACTTAATGTTTGAATACCAGGACAAGTAATAGCTCCACCTAAATTTTGTCCGTTAAGGTTATTAGCTGTAAACATAGCCATAACCATTGCCATTGCAGTAATAACTGCTGAAATTTTAAACTTTCTCATTTTGTTTAAATTTTTGTTTGTTTGTAATTTGATTAATTAATTTGTTTATATATTATTGATTAGATAATATTCTATTTTTATTTTGTTTATTTTTCTTATGGTGCTGTTATTTTAGGTCGCGGTACTACTCGTATGATATAAGACATTGTTGATTTGTTACCATTACAATCTGTTACATCAATCTTAACCGTATAGTCTATATTTTGAAGTGAAGTGAGTGAGGACTCTTCCAATTGGATTGGATTGGCAGTTAAATAAGCTGCTGTGGGCAAACCCGTGCCGTGATAGTTGTTATACCTTGTGCCATCTTTCAATATCTCCCACTCTATGGTTGGAGTAGTACAAGTACAATTGTCTGTAAAGGTTGCATGAATATCACCTGCAACTACGGTATAGTAGTTTGGTATGGTTGCAAGATTATTTGGAGCTCCGGTGTTCCAAACAACATCGTAGTTATTGTCTAAACATTTTTCTAAATCTGGTTGAGGAGTTATGCTTGGCTTGGTTGAGTCTATTATTATTGTTGCTGAACCTGTTATTGTGCTTTGACAATTATTAGAATCGGTTACTTGAATATTTGCCGATGAATAGGTGGTGGTTGCACTTGGGCTTAGGGTTAGGATAATAGGGCTTGTGGAAGAGGTGTAGTCTGTTGAATTATATGTTACCTTATATGGCGGAGTGCCACCTGTGATTGCAACTGATATACTTACAGTGTCGCCAGGGCATACCTCTGCATGACTGCTGCTTATGGTTGCTTTAAGGGAATCAGGTTGATTAATAGTAATTATTGTTTCCTGTGCCTGTAAAGCAATAACGCTTAAAAATATCGTTATAAAAACTAAATATCTTTGCACTTACTTTCAATGTTTTTTTCTTCATAAATTGCTATGGGTCTGTCTTCAATAGTCCCAATTTTCACGGGTGCAGAATTAATTCATTTATTAATAATGACAAATTAAGTTCTCTTAAAATAATTTTAAACTTCTAATTCATAAAAATAATAATTGATTATCAACACTTTAAGTGATGTTAAATTTTTGTTAAATTGCTTTTAAATTAAAATTTATTTAGCTTAAAACAAAGAAAAAAACTCTTTGGCATAGATTTTGTTATTATTTAATTGAACAAAATTTAAATTACTGCAGTACGAAATTTAGTTCAAAAAAATTATCATTTATTAATTTAAAATTTTAAGATTATGAGATTCGTAATTGTAAGAAGAAGAATTGCCGTAGGAACTACTCCCGGCATAAAGTACTTGGCAAGAATATTCAGAAACGAACCTATTGAGTTCGATAGAATTGCTGGGGAAATTGCAGACATCACCACCGTTAGCGAACCCGATATTATGGCGGTGTTAATGTCTTTGGAAAAAGTTATCAAACGCCACACAATTGATGGTACGACAGTTAAACTTGGAGCTCTCGGCTATTTCGAGCCGACCATCTCTGCCAAAGCTGTTGATACTCCTGATGAGGTTACGATAGATACCATTCGTAGTCTTGGTGTGAACTTTTGCCCTTCTGTGAAATTTAGGAAAGAGCTCAAGGATGCAAAAGCAAAATTTGTTAATTTGGATATCAAGGGACTTTATACCCCTGAGGAAGAAATAATTCCGTAAGGCGTTGTAGTTCAATAGGGAGAAACTAATCCCTATGGCAATGAAAAGGACCATTCATCAAGTTTGAATGGTCTTTTTTTATGATTAAAAAAACTTGTAATCTAATTGAAAAAAGTTCAAAGCCTATCAAAAAATATTTCAACGCCTATTAGAATTTTTTTAAACGGCGTTAGAAAAGATTCTAATAACTATTGAAATAAATTTAAACGGCGTTAGAAAGAATCCTAACGCTTATTAGAAAAAATCCTAATAGTTATTAGAAAAAATCCTAATAGGCGTTGAAATATTTTT
>DHPF01000015.1:96369-156095 GCA_002407855.1 Bacteroidales bacterium UBA5371 | reverse complement strand
ATTTTTCAATAGGCGTTGAAATTATTTTCAATAGGCGTTGAAATTATTTTCAATAGGCGTTGAAATTAAAGCAATAGTATTTCTTCGATGGGTATTGCCTTTTCTGTGTTCTATGAGTAAGAAAAAGGGGGTTAGTAGATAATAATTTTATGTGTTGAGATAATGGTGGGGCTTCTTAGGCTTAGTATATAAAGGCCTGGGGGCAGAGAGTGAACGGGGATATGATAGGAGGAGGGACCTATCTGGTATTGGGAAAGTGGGCTTTGAACAATGACTTGTCCTTGTGTGCTGGTTAGAAAGAGTTGGGCTTGATTAGAAATTGGGCTATTGCTTTGAAGTTTTATGTTGTCTTTAACTGGGTTTTCCAGTATTTGAAATGAGGTTGGGTTGGTGGCTGGGTGCGGGTGGTTGATTATGGATAGGTCTGATGTACTGGTCATTTGGTATGTGAGGGCAAAGGCTAAGGTGGTGAGTTGTTTGAGATAGGAAAAATTGAGGGTTTCTAATGTGTCGGCAGAACTATGGTAGAAGGGATGGAAGTCCTGTTCGTGAAGAAAGAGGGCTTTATTGCCTTTGAGGTAATAGGAATAGGAGTCGGAGGCATTGTTTTTCAATGCAGTAACATGGGGAATAAGGTCGGTGTAGGTAAGACTTAGAGTTTGACAAAGGGCTGTAATTTCCTCAGAGTTGTCGTAGGATATTAATTGACATTCAAAGGGGGTGAGGCTATCTGTTTTGTGTCCTATCATATCCAAGCAAAGCATTGCTGAGAGTGCCTCGTTTTTGTTGAAAGACTCTTGTGCGGCATAGGTACTTCCGTGCAAGCCGGTTTCTTCGGCAGCATAGAGTTCTAAACGAATGGTTTTAAGTGGTGTGATATTATGTTTTTGGTATATTCGTGCTATTTCTAAAACGGCACTGACTCCTGAGGCGTTGTCGTCGGCTCCTGGGGAGTAATCAAAGTAGGTTGAAGGGGTGTCTAAGTTGGCGTAGCTGTCGTAGTGTGCTCCTATAATAAATATGCTATCGGGTAAAAATGAGCCTGTTTTGTGTGCTACTACATTGTATTGCCATTCGTTATTGATTATGCCCGAATGCTTTGGAAATTCAAGGTTTGCAATGAAGAAGCTGTCCAATTCTGTTTCCCAGCCGTAAGCTTGGAGGCGTTCTTTGAGGGAGGTGGCTATTTGTTTTCGGTTGGGGTGGAAGGCGTAGCGCGATTGGTAGTTTTGTAAGAGGCGTACGTTTTCTTTTAGGGAGTCTTGGTGAAGGCTTTCTTTGTATTGCTGTATTGCGGGGTTGGGTTGGGCAAAACTCAAAAGGGGCAAGAATATTAGCAAAGCCCAAAAAGATAATGCGTAATAAAAACACAAGTATTTATTCATCTAATTCTAACTTGTATATGGTTTTGGTTTGGTTGGTGATTTTGTATCTTTCGTCTATTCTCTGCCCTACTACCCATATTATATCGTCTGATGAACATAACAGCCATTGGTTTTCTTTGTCTATGATGGAGTATTTGAGGTTTTTATAGAACTCTGAGATTTTTTTTTCGCCTCTGAATCCGTATGGGAAGAAGCTATCGCCTTGTTTCCACTTCCTTAGGATTAAAGGGAATTGGAGTTTATCGGCGTCTAACATTGCTATCTCTTTTACTTTTGGTATTCTAACAAAGGAGAGGTCTTTGAGAAGTTCTATATGAAGTCTTATGGGGGTGTTTAAATTTGTTTGGTCTTCGTGTATGTAGTATTGTTTGGTATCAGCTTGTGTGTTGGGTGCTATTATAAGGTATTCTCTGTCTTTTATAAGGCGATGGGTTTCGGAGTAGAATTGTTTGCCTGGCGTTTCTGAAAGGGCTTCTGCTATGGAATTGATGGTTGATTCGTTGAATCCATAGGGGCTCAATAGCTCGTAAAGGAAGATATTCTGAGGAAAAAGGGTTTGAAGCTTGCTTATGGAGAGTTTAACAATGTTATTATTGTTGTCCACTTCTATCAGGTCTTGTTCTACTTTATTTACTACCGAACGAAAGACTTCTTCTGTTTCTCTAAAACGTTCTATATTGCGAATTATGGTGCGTTGGAAGTTGGGGGCTATCTCTTTCATAAGAGGGATTAGCTCGTGGCGTATTTTGTTTCGAGTGTACTTAGTAGATTGGTTGGTGGAATCTTCTACGTATTCTATTTTGTTGGCTATTTGGTATTGTGTGATGGCTTTTCTATTGGTGAAAAGGAGTGGGTGAATGACGTTATTTACCTTTTGAAGCATCCCGTGTAGTCCTGCTATGCCTGTTCCTCTGAGAAGATTGATAAGGAAGGTTTCTATGGAGTCGTCTGAGTGGTGTGCTGTTGCAATAAATGAGTAGTTATTTTGTTCTAATAGGGTTTCAAACCAATCGTAACGGAGTTCTCTTGCCGACATTTGAAGGCTCTTTCCCTTGACTTGCATATATTTATAGGTGTCAAAGTCTTTTACGTGAATTGTTATATTATTGGCTTGGGCGTATTGCCTAACAAATTGCTCGTCTCTGTTTGATTCTTCACCTCTTAAATGGAAGTTGCAGTGTGCTATTGCAAATTTATATTCACTCTTCTGAAACAAATCGCATAGTACCATAGAATCAATTCCTCCGCTAACGGCTAAAAGAATTGTTTGGTCTTTTTGGAATAAGTTATGCTCTTGAACATATTTTATTAGTTCGTTTACCATAGCGGTAAGGGGGTTTTAGAGTTTGCGTTTAATAAAGTCTGTCATTAGTTGGTAGAGGTGCAATCGGGTGTTTCCTCCATAGATGCCGTGGTTCTTGTTGGGGTAGTAGAATTGTTCAAACTGCTTATTGGCTTGAATGAGAGCTTCGGCTAAATCCATAGAGTTCTGAACATGTACATTGTCGTCGGCTGTGCCGTGTATGAGAAGGTAATTGCCTTTGAGTTTGTCTACATGGTTGATTGGGGAGTTGATGTCGTAGTTTTCGCCGTTGTTTTGTGGCTTTTGCATAAAGCGTTCGGTGTAGATATTATCGTAGTATCGCCAATTGGTTACAGGTGCAACGGCTATGGCTGTTTTGAAATAGTCTGCTCCTTTTGTTATGGCAAGGCTCGACATATAGCCTCCGTAACTCCAACCAAAGACTCCTAACCTGGTTTTGTCTATGTATTCTATTTCCGAGAAGTATTTGGCTGCTTCTATTAGGTCTTCTGTTTCCAGTTTGCCAAGTTCTTTGTATGTGCATTTGCGGAAGGCTTCTCCTCTCATACCTGTTCCTCTTGGGTCTATACTGATTACTATGTAGCCTTGCTGTGCCAACATCTTAAACCAATACATATCTGTTGCTCGGCGTTGGGAGTTTAGCACCTCTTGTGAGGAGGGTCCCCCGTAAACAAAGAAAAGCACTGGGTATTTTTTACCTTGTTGCATATTGGCTGGTTTTATCATCCAATAGTTTAGGGTTATACCTATTGAGGTATTGAATGAGCCAAACTCTTTTTTCTCTTGCCCATAGAGTTTAAGAGTGTCTTTAAGGGCGGCATTGTCTTCTAAGGTTACTAATGCCTCTCCTTTTTGGTTATTTACAGTAAATACATTAGGAGTATTGGCATCGGAATATGTGCCTATATAGTACTTCCCTGTTTTGCTGAATGAGGCATCGTTGGTTCCAATTTCTTTTGATAAAATTCTTTTCTTCTTCCCATTGAAGTTTACAACGCATAGTTCTCTATTAATGGCTGAACTTTCAGCTGCTGTATAATAGACTTTCTTATCCTTTTGGTCAATATAGCATATCTTCTCTACATCGTAGTTGCCCGATGTGATAGGGTTTATGGATTTGTCTTTTAGTTTAACTAAATAGAGGTGTGAGTAACCGCTTCTCTCCGATTTAATTATAAAGGCTGAGTTGTCTTTAAGGAAATAAACTACTTCGGGCTCGTTAATATAGAATGGGTTGGTTTCAGAATATATAGTTTCTATTTGATGGTTGGAGGTGTTGAAAGAAAGTATCTCATATTGGTTTTGAAGCCTATTGAGTTTATGTATGATTAATTGGTTGGGGTCTTTGGAAAATTGAATTCTTGGTAGATAATAGTCTTTATCTTGTCCTAAATTGATTTGCTCGTGGTTTTGGGTTGGCAAGTCATAAATAAATAAATCTACAACAGAGTTGTCCTCTCCTGCTTTGGGATATTTGTATTTATAATTATAAGGATATAACTCTCCCCAAATTTGCATTGAGTATTCTTTTACATTGGTTTCATCGAAACGATAGTAGGCTAACTTAGTGCTTGTTTCGTTCCATGCATAGCCCTTAACTAAACCAAGCTCTTCTTCGTAAACCCAGTCTGATGTTCCATAAATAATTTTATTGTATTCTCCGTCGGTGGTGATTTGTTTGACTTCTTTGTTAGAAGAGGAAATATCGGTTATATAGAGGTTATTATCTCTTATCCACGATACCTTATTGCCATCGGGTGAGAAATCTGCCAAGCGTTGTTTGTTACCATTGTCTAATGGGTAGAAGGATTTGGTTTCTAATTCATATATATAATAATCTGCCACAAAGGAATAGCGGTATATGAATTCGGGATTAACTGCTATTATTATCTTCTTTTCATCTTTGGAGAAGTTATAGTCAAAAACTGAATGGTTTTGTCCTGTTGTTCCAAAGTTTAAAAGAGCAAAGTCAATTATTCTTTCTACCTTTTGTCCATCTTTGTATTGGTATTTATCAATTCCTTTGCTGGTCAAAATACAATAATGTTCACCATCTTCCATTGAACGAATTTCATTGATTGATTTTGCTCTAAATGTTCCTTTTACCCATATGTCTTCAAGGGTTATTTTGTTTTGAGAAAAGGATGTTACATTAAAGAGTGTTAATAGAAGGGTTGCAAACAAGAGTTTCTTCATAATAGTTTAATCCATTAGGTTGTCAATAAGAATATCTTTATATTTTAGAATAGGGTCTATATTCTTTCTGTTTTCAGGGAAAAGGTTCTCTAAAACAAAGTTGTCTATCTCATTTGAGAAGCGATACTTGTTAAGAGACAAGCGGTGCATAAACTCTGTAAGATATAAGCCCCATTTAGTTTCTGGGAAAGCTCTATAATAAGATTGTATCGCACTTTTATATTCTGGTAATATAATTTCGCCTTCATTAGATATCTTTGTAAAGTCAAAGCCTTCTCTTGGGTCGTGAACCTTCATTTGGTCTCTATTCTCTCCATAAATTGGAGTGTGCTCTAAGCCTTTGGTTATAGAAAAGAGAAGGTATTCTATTTCTCTTGTTACTAAATCATTTCTCACAAAATCAGGGTTCTTATCAAGCAAAAGGTCTCGCCACTGAACTCTTCGCATAATTTCAGAAATAGAAACATTCAATTCGGAATGCCAATAAGGAGTAACTCCCAAGTCTGCAACATAATTGGTGAAATAATAGGCATAGTCTTGCGATAAGTATTTGCTATAACGCTTTATAAGGAAGGTTGAATCAACTTCCATTGCGTAAGAGGTGTCTTCATCGGAAGATATTCTATATCCCCATTGGGCATACTCTTTTATAAAACTTGAAATATTAGATTTGAGCTTAGGAAGCACCCAAATGTCATTATGGAAATAACCTCTTATTTCCTCATCTGAAAAAGTTTTGTGTAGGGTTACTGTTTTGTCTTCACAACTAATTTCATGATAAAAATACAAGATTTGAAAAGCCCAATCTGCAACATAAGGGTCATCTTTAAACTCTTGTTCAAATAATGCTCCTGCTTTAATAATCACATCTCTCTCTGAAAAAGGTAGCTTAGTTAATTTATTAGTGAAATCGGTTAGTTTTGCATCATCAAGATCGGTAAGATTTTGTCCGTAGCCAACTGCTACAAACAAACATAGAATTATACTTATTAATAACTTCTTCATAGTTATATCTTAATTTAAACCATTTACTTTGAATTCTGAAACTGCAAAGATATATAATTATCCTCATTATTCAAATATTTTGGTAAAAAGAAAAAAAGAATTACTTTTGCAACTCATTGAACAATTACAAGATGAACAAAATTAAAATATCAAAATTCTTAGACATACTATCTTATATAGGAATTTTAGCACTGATAGGTTACTATATATTTGCGAAACCAACATCAGAAATTATCTTAACTTGTCTCTTGGGTGTATGTATTATAAGAATGATTAGCAGCTCACTGAAAGCAAATTTCTACCAAACACACTACACAAAACTAAAAGAGGATAACGAGTTTATGGAAAGGCATATTGAAGAATTGAAAAATAAAGAAAAAGAAATTAATAATTAATCAAACTAATTTTATGGCAACAACCACAGATATTAAAAACGGAGTATGTATTGAAATGAACGGAGACTTACTTTCTGTTGTAGAGTTTTTACATGTTAAACCAGGTAAGGGCAATACCTTTGTTCGCACCAAACTAAAAAGCTTTAAAACAGGAAGAACCTTAGAACATTCTTTTTTAGCAGGCTCAAAAATAGATATAGCAAGAATAGAACGTCGCCCTTACACATTCTTATATAAAGATGATTCAGGCTATCATTTTATGCACGCAGAAGACTTTGAGCAAATATCAATTCAAGAAGACATTATCAATGCACCTCAGTTCCTAAAAGAAGGACAATATGTTGAAATGATAGTTCATGCAGATACCGAAACCCCTCTTTCCTGCGAATTGCCACCATTTGTTGATATGGAGATAACCTATACCGAACCAGGAATAAAAGGCAATACCGCAACCAATGCAATGAAAGACGCAACCGTTGAAACAGGAGCAAAGATAAGAGTTCCGCTTTTCATCGAAACAGGCGAAAGAATTAAAGTTGATACCAGAACATCGGAATACTCTGAAAGAATAAAATAATTGTTTAGGAACAATCATTAAGCAAAAAGGGACAAGCAAAAACTTGTCCCTTTTTTTATCCCTATCAATTCCCAATCTTACAATTAGCACAAGTCCTTACATTTCTACAATAGTAGAAATTAAATGAGCCTTATAGACTTAGGAAAAAGAAGAAAAAATGTAAATAACATTTAGGACTAATTACAAATCTGTCAACCTTATTCAGGACGGGTCAGTAATTTTTAAAATTAGGATTTGATCTTAAAACAATGCGGTTGTTTTGCCAAAACAATGGCATTATTTACTCGAAACAATGGCATTGTTTTGAGTTCTAAGTCAAGTTTAATTTTTTTGAAAGCTTATTAAATAAGTTTCATGCTTGGTTTTTATGACTTTAAGGCTTGGTTTGTGTGATTGCCTATTTAGAAACTAAGGCTTAGGCCAAAGCTCGGCATTATTGGTAATTGATCTACTCTTGCTGAGGTTGTTCTGTCTTGATAGAAAAGGTTATTTCTGTTATATAGATTAGTTACACTAAGGTTTAGCTCTAAGATAGAGGTCTTAAAAACGTTAAATCGTTTCTTTACAGAGAAATCTAAACGATGATATTCTGGTAATCGCTTGGAGTTGTAATTTCCAAGTAGCATTCTTAATGTTCCATTTGAATAGATATAATCAAAGTCTATGCCCGACTGGAAGTCTAAGCTTTCTTGTCCTCCTTTGGTTGGGGTAAATGGAAAGCCACTTCCATAATTCCATCTAAGACTTACTTCCCAAGAACGTGAGAGCCCCAATTGATAGGAAAGCAATACATTTACATTATGTCTTCTATCGTAGTGTGGGAAGTAATCCATAATTTCGTCTTGTCTTTCTACTTTTCCAAGTGAGTAAACTGTCCAGATATATAATCTATCATCATCATATTTCAAACTAAAATCCAACCCGTAGGCTTTTCCTTTTTCAACGGCATATTCTTTCTTTAAATAATCTGGTTTAGGGGTTGGGCCAGAGGAACTATTTTCGTAATTGTCTTCAAAAAACATATTTCTATTGGGAGTTACCATCTGATCCATTGTTTTGTAATAGCCTTCTATGTTTAGGGTTGTGTTTTTGAGAACATCTATTTCTGCTCCTACTATTAAATGTTTTGAACTCTGCAAGTACGATTCTATCTCTTGTCCTCTGAATGTGCTTACAACGTTCATATTCTCGGGGTCAATGGTAAGGTAGCCTGTAAAAAGGTTTACAATGTCGGCATCGGGTTTTGTGTCTATAAAGACTTGGGAGTATATTCCTGTTGCGAGTTTTAGTCTTAAATAATCGGTTAGATTATACTTCAAGGCTAATCGTGGTTCGGGAGAGAGTTTGCCTATTGAGGCATAGTAGTGTAGTCTCATACTTGGTTCGTAGAGAAATTTACCCCATATTCCTTTAAATATAGCATATAGCCCAAACTCTGTTGAGTAGTTTACATTTTCTATTTTATTGACTAACATCTTAGTGGTATTACCCATTATTTCCATTCCGTAACGCATTGTGTTGTTACCGTAGAAATGTGTTGCAGAAAGTCCTCCATTAAAACCTCCTATATTACTTGACTTAGAGTTGCCTGTTGTGGTTTCTTGCATATTGATGGTATAGTCGGAATAGGCAAATACTCCTTCTACTAATGCTGAGGTATTGCCAGGTAAAAGCAAGAATGTTCCTCCTACTCCTCTGTTTGTCCAATCAAAATTAGCTATGGATTTGTATTGATTTACCTTGTCGGTGAAGTTGAAGCCAAAAAGATTTAATTTTGAACCATTAGAGCCTCTTAGTGTAATCTTGCCATATAGGTCTAAGTAGTCGTATGGGAGAGTTCCATCTATGTAGGAGTAAAGTGTTTTTGAGGTTTGTGAGAGATAGGAGTTTTTGGCTGTAAAGAGATATGACATAGATAAATCACGAGAATTATCTTCCTTTATGATTGGTCCTTCAACTAAAAGGTTTGCTCCAAATGTGCTTGCTCCTATTTTGCCATGTGTTGTTTTTAGGTTTCCGTCCCTGGTTGTAATATCCATAACGGAGGATAGTCTTCCTCCATATTTAGCTCCAAAGCCTCCTGTGAAAACATCTGCATTACGGATTATTTCTGTTTCAAAGACTGAGAAAAGTCCTATGGAGTGGAATGGGTTGTAAATTGTCATTCCATCTAAAAGTACTTTGTTTTGTATGGCACTTCCTCCTCTTATGTAGAGTTGTCCTCCTTGGTCGCCGGTAAAGATAACCCCTGGTAAGACTTGCATATATTGGGCAATATCTGCACTTCCTCCTATGGAAGGCATTTGTGTTATTTCTTTTGATGTTATTTTCTCTATGGAGACTCCGCTTTCTGTTCTTGCGGCAATTCTTTCTGCACTTATCTCTACTCCTTTTAGCATTGTGGAAACTGGTTCTATCTCTATCTTTAAGGAAAGTACATCATTGCTTTTTATTGTTATGGGAATTAGTTTCTCTTCGTATCCCATAAAACTAATTCTTAGGACATAGTCTCCTTTTGGAATTTTGGAGATTGCAAAGTATCCGTTCACATCTGTGCTATTGCCGAATTGAGTGTTTTGGATTATAACGTTTGTAAATATGATTGGCTCTCCTGTTTGCTTATCGTAAACAAACCCTCGAACAGAGCCGGTCTGTGCAAAGGTAAATGATGCAATGGTTATAAAAAAGGAAAAAAGGATTAGGCGAGATGTCTTCATTGATGTTGTTGTTTGACTAATGTGTTATTTTAAATATTAACTCTTTCATAAGTTCTCCATTTGTTGTAGAGGGAGAAATATCAAGTCCTTTTGATTTTAAATCATATTCTCTTATTAAGGATATAATTTGGAACAATTTATCTAAACTATATATGTTTAATGCACTCATATAATCTCTAACAAAGTAAGTATTAACTCCTATTTCTTTGGCAACGTTTTGAGGGGTTTTGTCTTTTACTTGTGTTGCTATAAGTATTTTTGTGAAGTAAGAAAAGAGAGAAGGAAATATTACTTGTATTGGATTTTCTTTCGGATTGGCTTCAAAGTAATTAATTATCTTGTTTGCTGTAATAATATTTCTTGTTGCTAAGGCTTTTTGAAGTTCAAAGACATTATAATCTTTGCTTATACCAATATGTTGTTCTATATGATTAATGGTGATTTCCTCTTTTGGTTGGAGGTTTAATTTGAGTTTGGAAAGCTCGTTGGCTATCTTCTCTAAATTGTTACCAAGATAGTCTGCTATTATTTGAGAAACCTGAGGCTGTATTTTTAAATCAATTGTCTTGCCATAGTTAATTATCCACTGAGCAATGGTATTATCATATAGTTTTTTGCTCTCAAACAATATTCCAACCTTATCTACTTTCTTTGCAAAAGCCTTGTCTATTGTTTTATATTTATAGCAAATAACTATTATGGATGTTGGAATTGGATTTTCAAAGTATGAGTCAAATTTAGCCCAATCTTTCTTTTCTATATCCTGAGCTTCTCTAACTACAACTATACGATAGTCTGCCATAACAGGATATTGCTTTGCATTAGCAATTATGTCATCTACCTTTATATCTCTTCCATAAAGCACAACTTGATTAAAGTCTTTCTCTGACTCATCTAAGATAGAGTCTTCAAACCTTTTGGTTAGCTCATCTATATAGAAAGGTTCATCTCCTGTCAATATATATATAGGGGAAAAAGTTTTTGTTTTGAAACTTGATACTATGTCTTCGTATTTCTTGGCCATAAGAAGATGCGAAATTAAATAAAAAAAGAATATAAAAAAAGTTCTATCTCAAAAAAGATAGAACTAATTTTACTTTTCCTTTAATTATAGTTGGTTATTACATACTCTTTTCGCCTATTCGGTCCATTGCACAACGGAATCCTATCCATTCTGTGCTCTTGTTTTGGTCTAAGAAACGTCTTTGTCCAGGGCTTAAATAATATGCTCTATCTTTCCATGAACCTCCCTTAACTACTCTTGCCTTGTCATCAATCATTGATGTAACACCATATTGATACATTTCATTTGTTTCAGATACTTTTGGTTCATCTTCAAAGTCTGAGATAGGAATCATTTCCTCATCTTCTGTTTGTTCTCTCTGCCATTGGAAGGTTAGTTGAGAACGAAGGTCGCCATCAAGATAGTTTATATTGTCTGCTTGTTTGTAGTTGGAACGATTGATGTTTTCTGCAACGGTAACTTCTCTATATGCAATTCTTCCTAATGAGTCTTTCTCTGAAATCATTCCATCAGCATCTAAAACCTTAGTTACATAAACGTTTCCTCTAAAAGGATTAATGTCTTGTGCATCTTGACCTGTTGAAGGACGATAAACATCCATACACCATTCTGCAACGTTTCCAGCCATATTATATAAGCCATAATCGTTAGGGAAGTAGAATGCAACTGGTGCAGTATATTCCCAATGGTCGTTTAATGCTCCTGCCACTCCCATAGCATCACCACGAGAACGCTTGAAGTTAGCTAACATTTCGCCATAATACTTTTTATCATCAGTTCTTACTTGATAACCATTCCACGGATAAATCCTTCTTTCTACAATTCTTTCATCGTAGCTATTACCTATAAGAGCATAAGCGGCAAATTCCCATTCTGCTTCGGTTGGAAGCCTAAAACGAGGCAATAAAATACCATCTTCCATTTTCACTTTCCTTACTCCTGATGAGTTTGGATTTAGGTCTTCCATTTCATTTACAACAATACCTTCGTATAAGCCTGCAAGATAAGCATCAGTATTGAAAGTATTGTCTCCTTGTGCATCTGGGTCTACGTCTAAATAGCCTGCATCTATAAGTATTCTTTCATTAACACGGTCTGTTCTCCAATTGCAATATTCAACTGCTTGAAGCCAAGAAACTCCAACAACAGGGAAATCTGCATAATTAGGATGACGGAAATATGATTCAACATACACTTCGTTGAATGCAAGTTTGGATCTCCATACTAATGTATCTGGTAATGCTTTGTTACAATATTCTGGATAGTCATTGCCATAAACTCTATATAGCCAATACAAATATTCTTTGTATGCGTGATTTGTGATTTCACATTCGTCCATATAGAATGAAGAAACAGTGGCTCTACGAGGTTGATTGCTCCAATCATGACGAATATTATCTGTGGTCTGTCCCATAACATAAGAACCTCCTTCAACAAATACCATTCCATCTGGATCCATTTGTTCGTTTGGTTTTGCTGATTCAAAACCTCCCCAATCGCTATCGTCATAATTCCATCCTGTTGTTGGAGAAACCTCAGGGCTCTTACAACTAAATATTAATGCAATTAAGGAAACGCTTAAAATTATCTTTTTGAATGCTTTTACTTTCATACAAATATCTTTTTTTATTTTTATTCTTATTTACGTTTTACTTATACTCTATTTTTTGATTTTTGTTACATTTTTTTAGAATGAAGGACAATCTATTGATTTTATTCTCTTACGTTTTTCAGGACAATTGAACTGGAAACCAAGCGTTAATTCGTGAGCTCCTCCCGAAACATTGGAAAGCGAAGATACTGTTAAATCGTAGCTATATCCAACCTTGAATGCCTCATATTGAACTCCAAGCATAAGCACAAAAGCATCTGCATTTTTGAAACTTAATGCCTGACGGAACCATGCCCCAACAATGAAAGGAGACCAATCTAAATAAAGTCCGTAATTTAAGTCTTGGAACTGCCCTTGGTAATGATAAATAATGTTTGGCGAGATAATTGGAGCTCCAAAGAAAGCATTGGTTCTTCTCTTGTCTCTACTGATATTAAATTTCATTCCTCCGTGAACAGTTGCTTTAAGCGGCAATCTATTATAAGAAGAAAAACCATCATCTGGCTGAGTAAGGTGAGCAAAAGCAACTCCTCCGTACCAATTCTCTCCATACACAACAGTACCTGCTGCAAAATCAACAAAGGTATGAGAAAGGTTCTCTGGGATTTGAGCTTGTGTTGTGCTGTATATGAACCCTGAACGAGGGTCTATCATATCTGCGAAGGTAAGTCCTGACCAATCCAAACTCCTATTAGCAACAGAAGCCTCCAAGGCTAAGTTCATATAAACCTTATTGGTCAATCGCAATCTTAATGAGTACATTAGGGCAGCATAGGTCTTATTGAAAACATCACTCTGTCTGTCATTTAACACTAAAACTCCAATACCTCCACTTATGAAATCAAAATATTGGTCATAGGATGCTGTAAAGGTTTTGAATGCACCTAAACTTGGCCATTGGTCTCTATATGAAAGATTAACCTTTGGGCAAACATTAGCTCCTGCTAATGCAGGGTTAATATAAAGAGGATTAGCATAAAACTGCGAAAAGTGAGGGTCTTGTGCCTTAACCTCACTTATCAAAGCCATAATAGCCATAAATGCAAATAGTATGGTTTTTTTCATTATAAGTTTGTTTTTTCTCCTAAAAAGATACTTAATTCAATTGGCAATATTACAAAAAAAACATAAATCAATCGCAACTATACATCTAAAAAATTTAGCACCTAAGTTCTTAACCTTTGTATATCAAGAGTAAATACAAATAAATAAATGTTTTTTTTATAGCATTTTCCTCGTTATACTTCATAAATAGCAATTAAGTTACAATAAAACAGATAAAAAAACTTAATTTCTTTTTCACAACTTAAACTTAAAATATATCTTTTTATTATTTCATAGGGTAAAATTTAAACAAAACCTTATCTATACTTTTTAAGCTTATTCAAATCTCAAATATGGTTCAAATTGAATCTTGATTCTAATTTTTTAAAATCAAGAGATAATTTTTTAGAACTTGATTCTAATTTACTGAAACTTGATTCTAAAAAAACAAGGACTTAAATCGTAATAAATGAAATTTTTATTTACTCTCTTACAATAAATGAATAATAATCTTGTTTATATGTTTAGTCAAATAAACTAATGTTCAAGACAAATGATTAAAACGAAAATAATAATTATATTTATTCTTAGCCTAATAATTTCTAATAGTAAATTGTACTCTCAAACAATTAGCTATCCCGATTCCTCGGTTTTGGCTCATGGCAATTGGTATAAAATTTCTATACAATCATCAGGAGTCTATAAACTAACATATAACGACTTTATCTCCTTAGGAATACCCAAAGAAGATATTATCTCTAAAAACATATCTATTTATGGAAATGGTGGACATAAGATATCTTCTAATAATTCTTTATGTACATTCTCCGACTTAAAAGAGAATTCAATTTATGTTCACGACCCTAATAATAATTTCTCACAAGGAGGATTTGTTCTTTTCTATGCAGAGGGTGGAACTGAATGGGAGTATGATAAATCAAATAGGGAATGGGACTTTTTTATTCATCCCTACTCCGATGAATACTATTATTATGTTACATTTAACGATTCAATAGGAGAAAAGAAAAGAATAGGCTCTCTTTCCACACAAACTCTTACCGCAGACACCATTATAAACTCTTCAAGAGATTATTTCCTTTCCAAACAAGAAATAACAAATATCAATCATTCAGGAAGAAGATGGGTTGGAAAGCAATTCGGCTTAAACAAAACAGAAGAGTTCCCTCTGGATTTAAGAAATGCTTTGGTGGATGGTAATAACAATTTGGTAACTCCTGCTATGTTGGAATATAGACTTATTTCTAAAAGCGATGCTCCTGCAAACTTTAACACTAATTATAATAATCAGATTTTTGACACAATTGTAATGCTTTCAGATGGTGGAGTTAGGGAAAGGGTTATTAAGACTAATTTGAATAATATCAAACTTGCGAGCAATAAACTAAGTATTAAATATAATGGAGGTTCGTTATCTTCGGGCTGGTTAGACTATATACTCGTTCACTACGACAAGAAACTCTCCTACTCTTTTCCAAGCGTTCTGAGATATAAAACAACGGAATGCTTAAACGAGAACAAGGTGGTTAATAATCTTATTTCTAATGTGAATACTGATAATTTGATTGTGTGGGATGTTAAAGACTGGACAAACCCTATTCAAATCATTGGTTCTTATAGTGCTTTGGATAAAACTTATTCTTTTAATTTGCATTCTGACACTTTAAGAGAGATTGTTGTTTTCCATAATACTTCTAATTTTACTTCTCCAAAATTGATTGGAAAGATAGAAAACCAAAACTTACATGCAACAGAGCCTGTTGATTATGTGATTATAACTCATCCTTTGTTTTTGGAACAAGCCACAAGGTTAGCAAAATTGCATCAAGACTATAATAACACAACAACCAAAGTTGTAACTACTGAACAGGTATATAATGAGTTTTCGTCGGGAGTTCCTGATTTTTTGGCTTATAAAGAATACCTGAGAATGCTTTATAATAAGTATGTTTCAGAAAATAAAAATCCTAAGAATGTGCTTTTGTTTGGAGACGGCACCTTTGACAATAAAAACATTTTAAAGTATAATAATAATTTCGTACTTACTTTCCAAGAAGATAACAAGTATT
The DNA here is from genome assembly GCA_002407855.1 of Bacteroidales bacterium UBA5371. Lineage (GTDB taxonomy): Bacteria > Bacteroidota > Bacteroidia > Bacteroidales > P3 > UBA10566. The sequence continues at coordinate 140,729 of DHPF01000015.1, read as the reverse complement.
TACATGGCGACAACTATCCTTGCGAAGACTATATTGGTTATTTATCTCCTAATGCAAAAGGATTTGCCGACATTAATCAAAGAGATTCCTTGCTTATTGGCGTAGGGCGTTTGCCTGCAAATAGTATTGATGAAGCTACAAACCTTGTTAATAAATCGGAAAGGTATATCTTGAAGCAGGATGTTATTGACGGGAATAACCTTAATGATTGGAGGAATACTATGTTGATTACTGCTGACGATGCAAAGTCTTGGGGAGAAATGGAATTTATAACTCATGCCGAAAACATTTACAATCAAGCAAAGCTACAACAACCTCAACTCAACGCCATTAAGGTTTATTCCGATGCTTATATGCAATTTGCCTCTTCATCTGGGAAAACCTATCCTGAGGCTTCAAAGGCTGTTAATCAACAAATGAATAAGGGTTGTCTGATATTTAATTATGTTGGACACGGTTCCGAAAACCATCTCTCTGAAGAAAGATTAATTACTATTACAGATATTATGAGTTGGAAGAATTATAATAGTATGCCTCTTATGATTACTTCTACTTGTGAGTTTGCTCGTTACGATATGGTTGATAAGCCTTCTGGTGCAGAATATACTCTTTATAATAAGAATGGAGGTATGATTGCATTAATTACAGCTTCAAGACCTATTAACTCAGATGACCAAATGAATCAAGATTTTCATAAATACGTTTTAGAGAAAACAGGTAACACAACTCGAAGCTTTGGTCAAGCCTATGCTATAACTAAGAATATACGTAGAGGGATGCTATCTCAAAACAAGAGAAGCGTTGTCTTACTTGGCGACCCTGCTTTAAGAATAAGTATTCCTAAATATGATATTCTTACAACTTCAATCAATAGTGCAAATCCTCAAATTGAAATAGACACATTAAAAGCTTTGTCAAATGTAAGTGTTTCTGGCAAAATTATTGATAGCGATAGTAATGTTGTAAGTAACTTTAATGGGAAAATACTTATTACTCTATTTGATAAATCAAGCAATTACTATACATTAGATAACGAAAACATTGGGGCAAGATTAGAATTTGAACAACAAAAAAACATTCTTCATAGAGGAAAAGCTAATGTTGAGAACGGATTATTTACATATAATTTTACCATTCCAAAAGATATAGCCTATAATTATGGTTTTGGTAAATTTAGTTATTATGCCCAAGCCGATAGTGTTGATGCAGGAGGATATTGTAATAGTTTCCTTATTGGAGGTATTGATACCTCAGTTGAGATTCAAGAGACCAGACCTTTGGTTAGGTTATTTATTGCTGATAGTACTTTTTTATCAGGAGGTATAACAAGTGAAAATCCTGAACTCTTTGCAATAATATCTGATAAGATTGCAATTAACACCGTTGGAAGCGGTTTAGGGCACGACATAACTGCAACCTTAGATAATGCTGCAAATACTTTTATTTTGAATGATTACTTTGAACAAGACGAAACTGACCCTAACAAAGGATATGTTAGGTTTCCTTTCTCCTCATTAAAAGAAGGGGAACATACTTTAACCTTGAAAGCTTGGAATATCTTTAATTTCTCTTCAAGCGAAACTATAACCTTTAATGTTGTTTCAAAGAATAACGAAACCTTTACCAACTTAAAGAATTATCCAAACCCATTTCAAGAAACCACAAACTTCTATTTAGAACATAACCAAAAGGAAAGGATAAGCAGTGCCGAAATTCAAATCTTTAACACTTCTGGAATGATTGTTAAAACAATTAAAGCGAATATAGTACCTAATAGTTTCTCCATTGGACCAATTAGTTGGAATGGGACAACTGATGGAGGACAAAAACTTAAAGCAGGGATATATATGTATAGGATGTTATTAAATGTTGATGGAAACAAAGAATACACTCAGACACAAAAATTAGTTATTTTTTAAATACTAAAAAATAATAAACCTCTATTGCATTACGTTTAACATATCTTTAAATCAAAAAGCAAACTGATAAAAATGAAACTGATAAAAATGAAAATAACAAAGATTAAAAAAGTAACTACATTAGTTATATTAGTAGCAATAACTTTTTTCAGTAATATATCTTTCTCACAAATAGATAATGATGACACAGGTGATGTTTTGAGCCGTAAAATTGAAAAGGGAGCACGAGTAATTAGCACAGGAGTGCCTGTTTTATTGATTGCACCCGATTCAAGAGCAGGTTCAATGGCCGATATTGGTGCTGCTTCAACACCTGATGCTAATTCTATACATTGGAATGCCGCAAAGTTAGCCTTTATAGAAAAAGACGCAGGTATTTCCTTCACATACACCCCATGGCTTAGAAACTTAGTGAATGATATAGGGCTTTCCTATCTTTCGGGATTTTATAGAATAAATGACAGAAGTGCAGTTGGAGCCTCTTTAACTTATTTCTCGTTGGGTGGCATTGATTTTTATGATGATCAAGGAGTAAATAAAGGAAATTTTGAACCAAATGAGTTTGCTTTTGATGGAGCTTATGCAATGAAACTTTCAGAAAACTTTTCTGCATCAGTAACTGGTAGATATATTCGTTCAGATTTAACACAAGGACAAAGCTCAGGAACATCAACAACCAAAGCAGCAAACGCCTTTGGTGCAGACATAGGGCTCTATTATCAAAAAGAACTTGGAGATGACGATAATGCCTCTTCTTTTGCTCTTGGATTGCAGATAGCAAATCTTGGTTCAAAGATTTCGTATTCAGAATCTCTTGAAAAAGAATTTCAGCCTGCCAACCTCCGTCTTGGAGGTAGATATACAATGGACTTTAATGAGTTTAATCAACTCTCATTTATGGTGGACTTCAATAAGCTATTAGTTCCTACGCCTGCAATCTACGACACATTAGGTAACATTGAAGCAGGAATAAGTAATAAGGTTGGGGTTTTACAAGGAGCAATCCAATCTTTCTATGACGCACCTGGTGGCTTTAAAGAAGAAATGCAAGAAATAAATATCTCTGCTGGGGCAGAATGGATTTACAATAAATTCTTAGCTGTAAGAGCTGGTTATTTTTATGAAAGTGATAGAAAAGGAGGAAGAAAATACATTACATTTGGTGGAGGATTTAAGTATAATGTAATGAAGTTAGATATTGCGTATCTTGTCCCAACGGTTGCTAATAACCACCCTTTAAAGAATACATTAAGACTTTCACTCTCCTTTGATTTCTAAACTATGAGGCTAAGAGTAGGAATAGGCTATGATGTTCATAAACTGCAAAAAGATGTACCTTTTTGGTTGGGAGGAATACAAATAGATAGCCCACATGGTGCTGTTGGACATTCAGATGCCGATGTTTTAATTCACGCAATAATAGATTCATTACTTGGAGCCTCAAACCTCAGAGATATAGGCTTCCAATACCCCGATACGAAACCGAAATACAAAGGGATAGATAGCAAAATCCTTTTAAAAGATACTCTTTTGAAGCTAAGAGAAGCTGGTTACAAAATTGAAAATATAGATACCATTATTTGTCTTCAAAGTCCTAAGATAAGTCAATATATACCTCTTATGCAACAAACCTTATCAAAGATTTTGGAAATTGAACTTTCAGACCTTACAATCAAAGCTACTACAACCGAAAGGCTTGGTTTTGTTGGCAAAGAAGAAGGAGTTGCAGCCCATAGCGTTTGTTTGATTTCTAAGCTTTAAGTTTAAAATCCCATATATTATGGAAATTCTTCATGGAATCGTACATCAAACATCCAATGATATAAAACAGGCATTGGAAAAAGATATTACAATAATAGATAAATGGAATAAACTAACCCCTATTCAACGTAACGAATGGATATGCTGGATTACTGCTGTCAAAAAACCTCAAACAAGAGAAAACCATATTAATAGAATGATTGAGAGCCTTAAAGAAGGTAAACGTAATCCTTGTTGTTGGGCAGGATGCCCCCATAGAAAAAAGTAGAGAATAGAACCTCTTTTTTTAAAACTTGATTCTAAAAAATTAGAATCAAATTCCGTGAGCGTAGAATCAAATTCTAAAAATCTGAAATCAAGTTTTAGAAAATGAAAATTATAACTCTTGTTTTTGAAATATAATCTCTTGTTTAGAAAAGCTTATTTTCTTTCAGTAAATTTTGAAGATTTAAATATGAATTAGCAATAATCTCATCTATCTTATCCTCTCCTATCCATTGAGCCTTCTCTATACCCTCTTCCTTTTGGGGAATGAGTTCCATTGTTTTGGTTGTCATATTATACCAATGAGTTTCTTTTAGTTCTTTTCGCCCATTCATATAATAAACATGGTATGTTAGACCTAATTTCTCTTTAAGAACTAAGTCTGTTAATCCGCATTCCTCCTGAACTTCTCTTATAGCAGTTTCTTGAATAGTCTCTCCTATCTCTTTATGTCCTTTTGGCAAATCCCATTTCCCATTACGGAAGATAAATAATATCTCATTTAAATCATTACGAACCAAACCTCCTGCGGCTTGAACAAAGAGATAATGCTTGGTACATTCAAAAAACACCTTGTCAATATTCATATCCAAGACATTAATAATTACTGATTTTTTCTTAGGAGTTTCTTTTAATAATTGAGAAAAAGGTATTTCCAAATAGTTTTCTTTGTTGCATTGAATAATTTGTTTATCTTCAATGTCTAAGGTTTTTAGCGGTTGATTTGTTATCAAAACGCTATGGTATTTTGTAAAAATGTTATACTTTTGCATTATGAAAAATAATAATGATACAGCCATACAAGCCTCTCGATTTCTTTTGCAAATTAAAGCAATTAAATTGAATAATGAAAATCCTTTTACCTGGGCATCGGGAAGAAAATCTCCCATTTATTGTGATAACCGTATAACTCTTTCTTATCCAGAAATAAGAACTTTTATTCGTCAGCAATTTGTTTCAAAAATAAATGAACTTTTCCCAGAAGTTGATATTATTGCAGGAGTTGCAACAGGAGGAATTGCACAAGGAGTTTTAGTTGCACAGGATTTGGGAAAACCTTTTGTGTATGTTCGTCCGGAAGAAAAGAAACACGGGCTTACCAATAAGATTGAAGGTGTTGTGAAAGAAGGACAGACAGTTTTGGTGATTGAAGATTTGATTTCAACGGGCAAAAGCAGCTTACAGGTTGTGGATACATTAAGAGATGCAGGTTGCATCGTTAAAGGAATGGTTGCTATTTTCACTTATGGATTAGAGGTTTCGGAGATAGCTTTCAAGGAAAAGAATGTTCCATTAGCAACAATTACCAATTACGACACATTAATTGAGACTGCAAAGGAAGAAAACTATATTAAGGAAGAAGATATCATTTCTCTAAACAAATGGAGGCTAAATCCAGAGAAATGGTCTGATGAAAGAATTAACAAATAAGCTTAATGATTTATGGGCGTTATTATTAACGCCTTTTTTTATATCAATTAAAACCAATCTCTTTTAATTTATGACAAAGATAGAAAGTAAAAAAGTAGATATATATTCACCTGCTGAAAAGATATTTGATTTTCTTGCAGACTTTACTCATTTTTCTCTTTTACTTCCCGATAAGGTTGAGAACTGGAAAGCAACTAAGGATAAATGTTCTTTCACATTAACAGGATTATCTGATTTTGGGATGCAAATATCTCAAAGAAACCCTTATTCTTCCATACAAATAATCAATGATGAAGAAATAAAAATGCCTGTGAAATTTGAATTTGTTTGGCTTTTTACTAATGAGGAATTGAGCAAAACAAGAGTTCAGGCTGTTTTTAACTTAGATATTAATCCTATGATGCTAATGATGGTTAAGAAACCTTTAAGTAATTTTATGGATGTATTGGTGGATAAGTTAAAAGAGAAAATGGAAGAAAATCAATAAATAAATGAAGCATCTTTTTGTTGTAATAATTGCCTTTGCTTTTGCTCAAAACTTATTCTCTCAAGAAAAGGAGATTCTTGAATATGACCCTTGCAGCGAAACTATAAGTAAGAAAACACGGAAAGAGTTTTATAAGGCTTATGCATTATATCAAGAGGGTAATCTTAATCAAGCTTCATCATTATTTAGAGAGCTTACAATAAAAGAACCTGAATTTGCAAGTCCTTATTTCTTTATTGGATTGATTGGAGCTAAGAAAGACAATATTGCTACCATTGAAAAGTTTTTCCCAAAAGTAAAAGAGGTTTGTCAGGAGTTCTCTAACCCTATTTTATATTATTATCTTGGTTTAATAGACTATACTTACGAGAGATTTGATTCTTGTGCTAAGAACTTTGAATACTTTAAGCGTATTGCCTTTGACGATGCTTCAATAAGCGATAGTTTGATTGAAGCGGCAGATAATTATTTGGAATGGGCACTATTTTACATTAATATCAAAGCTAATCCTGTTAAGTTTAATCCCTATCCTATAAATAATATCTGTACACAAGATGACGAGTTTTTACCTTTTATTTCATTAGATAGAGAGAAGATATTCTTTACTCGTAGGCTATATGTAAAAGAAGACGATTCGTATTCTTTCTATGACAAAGCAAACCTTGTGCAAAAGGAATTATTTAGCATATCTCACTTACAAGCTAACGGCACCTACGATAAAGGGTTTCCACTCGAAGAACCTTTTAACGATGTGTTTAATGAAGGAGGCGCAACCCTTACAGCAGACAATAGAGAACTCTATTATACTGTTTGCAAACCCAAAGAAGATTATATTAACTGCGATATATATTATTCTAAATGGCTTGGGGAGTATTGGAGCGATATAGAGAATGTTGGAACAAACATTAATAGCTTAGCAACTTGGGAATCCCAACCTTGCATTTCGCCTGATGGAAAACTACTATATTTTGTTTCTAATCGCCCTGGTGGTTATGGAGGATTGGATATTTGGTATTCAAAAAAACTTAAAGATGGTTCGTGGTCAAAAGCAGTGAATGCAGGAGCAAGAATCAACACTCCATTAAATGAGAAATCACCTTTTATTCATCCTGACGGAGTTAGCTTTTACTTTTCTTCAACTGGTTGGAAAGGATTAGGAGGATATGATTTCTTCTATCTCAAACTTGATGACAAGACTATGAAAGAGCCTATAAATTTAGGCTATCCAATAAACACCGAAGCGGATGAAGTTGGACTTTATATCACATTAGGAAACGAAATGGCTTATTTTGCATCTAATAATATTGATAAGAATAAGAATTGGGATATATATGCTTTTGATTTGGAAGAAAGGTTTAAACCGATGAGTGCAAAGCTCCTAAAAGGAAATGTGAAAGATAATTCGGAGAACAAAATAGCTACTACATTAGAACTAACCAAAATATCAGATAAGAGCAAGACCAATTACGATATAGACCCTATAAGTGGAGATTTTGCAATAGTTGTTTTAGATGATGAACAATATCTTTTGAAAGCAAAGAAAGAAGGTTACGCCTTTGAGTCTAAGATGATAACAAAAGATATTGTGAATAGTAAAAAACCTCTTGAAATGGAAATGAAAGAACTTGCAATTGGAGAGAGCTATACCATAAAAGATATACTCTTTGCAAGCAATTCGTTTGAAATCACAAAAGAATCAAAAGAAGTAATTGATGCCTTTGTTGAATATTTAATGGAATATCCTAAAATTCGTTGCACAATTGAAGGGCATACAGATAATATTGGTTCCGATAAAGATAATCTTATCCTCTCAGAAAATAGAGCCAAAGCCGTTGCAGACTACATAATTAAAAGTAGAATAAGAGAAGACAGAATAAAATACAAAGGCTATGGAGCCAAAAAGCCTGTTGCAGACAACTCTTCCGAAGAGGGAAAAGCCCAAAATCGTAGAACAGTCTTTAAGATAGACTCAATGTAAGTTCTACAATAAGTTATCCAAAGAAGTGTATGAGTTGAAAAAGAGCTTAACTATATTTCAGATATTTCTTTCTTAATAGAACTCCAACGCTCTTTATCCATCTTTGCACCATATACTTCAATAACATGCGAAGCTAAAATGCTACCCATATGTCCGCAAGTTTCTAAATCCTTTTCTAAACATAGCCCTGAGAGAAAACCTGCTGCATACATATCTCCTGCACCTGTGGTGTCAAGACAGGTTCTTTCTCTTTTGCATATTTTTATTAATCTATCTTTTGACTTAATTAATGAACCCCTTTTACCTATTTTCACAACTGCAATCTCACATATTTCAGCAATTGTATTGACTGCCTGTTCGGGTTCTTGGGAAGTAAATGCCTTAGCCTCCTCTTGATTAGCAAAGATTATATCAACATCCTTACATATCTGCTTTAAGAAGTCTAAATTCTCCTCAACCACATTATAACTTGCAAAATCAATAGAAACCTTTAAGCCTTCTTGTTTTGCCAAAGCAATAGCCTTACTAATTAAATCGTGATTGACAATCAGATAACCCTCTATATGAAAATAATCATAGCCAACAAAAAGCTCCTTACTCAATAAATCAGCCCTTAGTTCAATTGCTGCACCAAGATAAGTTGCAAACGTTCTTTCACCATCTTTTGAAACCAAAGCCACAGCACAACCCGTTGTAGAGGTCTTGCTTTTGAAAAAATGTGGTTCAATAGAATTTAGAATCATATCATTAACATAGAAATCTCCCAATTTATCCTCTCCCACCATTCCAATAAAACCAGAACCTACATTCAAATTAGCAATTCCATTAGCCGTATTTGCAGCCGAACCACCCGTTTGCATAGACGATTTTAAATTAGAAGTTTCCTTTTGAACCTTTAATGAGACCTCACTATCTACCAATTGCATACTACCCTTAGGCAATTGAAGTTTTTCTAATTCATTATCCGTTTCCAATTGAGTAATAATATCCACTAAGGCATTACCCAAACAAAGCACTTTCTTTGACATTTTTCAAGTATTTTTTAAGTTAAAACGAGCAAAAGTAATAATAATTTCTAAGAAATACGTCCCTAATTTCAATAAAATGCTTTTAAACTCTATTTCTTAACGTTGAAATTATTAAGATTTTGCCTTACACAAATCAACTCTTTGTTTCAATAAAATGAAACTTGATTCTAATTTTTTATTCCTTGATTTCATTTTACTGAAATAAGGATTCATTTTACTGAAACTTTATTTGAGCAAAATTAAACTCTGAGTTATTAATACAGTGGTTGAATTATTGATTTGAATTATAAAAGAGTTTCTTTTCTTTTATAATATTCCAACTAAGCAATAGCTTTGCTTTATCTTCGGATTCTTGTGGAGAGTTTATATTATGCCATGATAAGACCTTATAATCTTTTGGAATTTTTACAATCCTATCTTTTGATTGGGCAATTAGGGTAATGGCTTTTCTTTCTTTCTCACTATTTAATTGTATATTTCTATCTGCGTTGGTATAAATAAAGATAATAAATAGTATATAAAAATAATAGGCTATCTTAAAGGGTTTTTGAACCGATTGAATAAGATACATTGTTGATACTCCGAACATAAATACTAAGCAAATGGTTATTGGAATAATTGTGTCGTATCTTAGGATATAAGGACGATAAGGTCTATATCCTCCTAAGGGGAGAAGAAGTGCGTAGAATAATATAAATAACAATAGCCAATTGAAGTTATAAAGAATTTTTGTTCCTTTTTCTGATTTGTATTTATATTTTATCAGTATTGAATTTATTATGATTGAAACAACTAAAAGTGGGTATCCCAGTTTTTGTGTCATAATATTAAACACTCCTTTATGAATATTGAAATATCTTTCTTTTATAGGGATTTCTTCTGATACCCACATAGAATTAAATGTTCCTATATAGAGAGAGTATAATGATAATATGATTAGAGGCATAAAGTAATTCCAGTAATGAGATGGGATATTTCTTATGGCAATAAATAACTTTTTGGAGTTTATTGCTTGATTATTTTGTTGAGATTTTATGTTTTTTAATACTATTCTAAGCAATGCCAATAGTGAAATAATGATGGCTGCTCCTGGGTTTAATGGTCCACTAAGGCATACAACAAATGCAAATGGGATAGCTAAAACTCTAAGAGTTGTGTTGAGTATTTTCTTGTTTTGAATGTCTTTATTGAAAACAAATGGCACTAAGTATAACATTAAAAGCATGAATGGGAAAGCATAGTAGAAAACATAGGTTATTGAGGAGTCTATTATTCCTAAGTATATGCTATATACATTTGTTTGAAAAAATAATGAGACTAAAAGAGCAGATAAAAGAAAATTAAGCTTCCAAAACTTTGGAGTTTTAGTTATGAATAATGATAACAAGAAAATTAATCCTATTTGAACGAATATCTTGAATAATGCCGCAGAAGCGTATATGCTATCTATTGGGGAAAGAAAGTTTTGCAGGGAAATAGGTACTTTTTCAAAATATGTTTTATATGTCCATAGAGAAAAAAATCTATTTGGATTTACTCCTGAATCTCCTTTTATTAGAACATTTAAGCCAATAGGGTCATTTAGTATTGGTTTTATGTAATTGGCAGGTGCAACATTTTCTACCACATCTCCATCAAATGATTGGTGGTAGTATTGTACGAAAGAAAATGAAATATCAAATACTAAAAATATCGCAAATATTGCTATAAGAGCCTTTTTGTATTTAGGCGAAATTCTTTTAGTATTATGCATTGTTCTCTATGCTTGTCCCATTGAATTAATCTGATATGGCATTGGGCTTTGCTCTTGTTCTGTGATTGTTCCGTTTTGTTGCTCGTATTTAGCAATGTTATCCTTCAAAGCATATAGTAATCTCTTGGCGTGTTGAGGAGCTAATATTACTCTTGAACGCACTTGTGCCTTTGGAACTCCTGGCATTATTTGAATGAAGTCTAAAATAAATTCTGTTTGCGAATGTGTTATTAGCTGTAAGTTTGAATATACTCCTGCTGATACTTCTAATGGAAGTTCTATGTCTATTTTTTGTTCGTTGTTCTTTTCCATACTTTTCTATATAATTTTGCCCACATCAAACAAAATTAGTAATAACTTTATTTAATATGGGCAATTGGTTTATTAATGATGATTATTCTTCTTTTGGCTTTCTGCCTCTTCTTGTTGGAGCATTTTGAGCTGCAAGTTCTTCTAATTGTTGTTTGTTTGCAACAAAAGCATTTCTATATTCAACTAATCCTGTTCCTGCTGGAATTAAATGTCCTACTAATACGTTTTCTTTTAATCCTAACAAATGGTCTTGCTTTGCATTTATTGCGGCTTCTGTCAAAACTTTTGTTGTTTCTTGGAACGATGCTGCTGATAAATAGCTCTTTGTTTGAAGTGAAGCCCTTGTAATCCCTTGAAGAATTTGACGGGCTGTTGCTGGTTTTGCATCACGTGCAACTATTTGAGCCTTATCTTTTCTTTTCAGAGTAGAGTTTTCGTCTCTTAGCTTTCTCGCACTGATAATTTGTCCATTAACATAATTTTCGCTATCGCCTTGTTCTTCTACTACTTTCATTCCAAAAATATTATCATTTTCTTCGTGGAAGTCAATCTTATTTACAAGTTCTCCTTCGAGGAAGTTTGTATCTCCTGAGTCATCAATCTCTACCTTACGCATCATCTGACGAACAATTACTTCAAAGTGCTTATCATTAATTTTCACTCCTTGTAAACGATACACCTCTTGAACTTCATTTACAATATACTCTTGAACTCTCATTGGTCCTTTTATGGCAAGTATGTCAGCCGGAGTAATTGCACCTTCGCATAAAGGAGAACCTGCTTTCACAAAGTCGTTCTCTTGTGCAAGGATTTGTTTGGAAGTTGATACTAAATAAGAGCGTGTTTCTCCTGTCTTACTTGTAATAACAATCTCACGATTTCCTCTTTTGAGTTTCTTATTAAATGAAACAACACCATCTATTTCTGCAACAACTGCTGGATCAGAAGGGTTACGTGCTTCAAATAGCTCAGTTACTCTTGGAAGTCCTCCGGTAATATCTCCTGCTTTTCCAAAAGAACGAGGTATCTTAATCAAGCCGTCTCCTGCTTTTAGTTTTTGTCCATCTTCAACCATTATGTGAGCTCCAACAGGAATGTCATACACTTTAAGAACTTCTCCTGAAGAATTGAGAATGGCTATTGCAGGATTCTTTGACTTTTGGCGAGATTCTATCACAACCTTGTCTTGTAGTCCTGTTTGGTCGTCAGATTCTACTCTAAATGTTACTCCTTCAATTATGCTTTCATAAGCAACTTTTCCTGCAACTTCTGTAATTATTACTGCATTATAAGGATCCCATTCTACAATTAAATCTCCTTTATTAATTTGAGTATTGTTACCGAAATAGAGTTTTGCTCCATAAGGAATATAGCCAGAGGATAATATTGCATCTGTATTTTCATCAATTATTCTAAATTCAGCTGAACGTCCTATTACTATTTGTACTTTTTCGCCTTCTGCTGTCTTTGATTCTACAGATCGCAATTCATCTATTAATAGTAAACCGGCATATTTTGCAATAATCTTTGAGTTTGTTCCAATATTCCCTCCTGCAACACCCCCAACGTGGAATGTACGAAGAGTAAGCTGAGTTCCTGGCTCTCCAATAGATTGTGCTGCTATAACTCCAACAGCTTCTCCCTTTTGAACCATTCTTCCATAAGCCAAATTACGTCCATAGCATTTTGCACATACTCCATGTTTAGATTCACATGTTAATACCGAACGTATTTCTACTTCTTCTATTGGGGAGTCTTCTATTTTCTTGCAAATTTCTTCTGTAAGTTCTTCTCCCGCATTAGCTAACACTTCCCCTGTTTGAGGATGAATAACGTCGTGAAGAGTAACTCTACCTAATATTCTATCATATAATGTTTGAACTATTTCTTCATTCTTCTTCAATGCCGTGGTTGGAATTCCTCTTAATGTACCACAATCTTCATCGGAAATAATAACATCTTGTGCAACATCAACCAAACGACGGGTTAAGTATCCTGCGTCAGCTGTTTTAAGAGCTGTATCTGCAAGACCTTTTCTTGCTCCGTGAGTTGAAATAAAGTATTCCAAAACCGATAACCCTTCTTTAAAGTTTGATATAATTGGGTTTTCTATAATTTCTGCACCTGTTGCACCTGACTTTTGAGGTTTTGCCATTAATCCACGCATACCTGAAAGCTGACGAATTTGCTCCTTAGAACCACGAGCCCCTGAGTCAAGCATCATGTAAACTGGATTAAATCCTTGACGGTCTTTTGAAACTTCTTTCATTACAACATTTGTCAAATCTCTATTTGTATTTGTCCAAATATCAATAGTTTGGTTATATCTTTCATTATTGGTAATAAGCCCCATCTGATAGTTCATTGTAACATCATCAACTTCCTTATGTGCTTTTTCAACAAGAATGGATTTTTCTTCTGGAATAATAACATCTCCTAAATTAAACGAGAGACCTCCTTTGAAAGCCATTGTGTATCCTAAGTTTTTAATATCATCAAGGAATTTTGCAGTCTTTGCTGTTCCGCAAACTTTCAATACATCACCAATAATATCTCTTAGGATGGTTTTCTTCAAAACTTGGTTTACATATCCATATTCTTCTGGAACAACCATATTAAATAAGACTCTACCAACAGTAGTTTCTATCTTTTCTGTTTTTGTTTCTTGGTCTTTTGTATAAGTTCTTCTTAATTTTATATTAGCATGTAAATCAATTGCTCCTTCATTATATGCTATTTGAACTTCCTCAGGAGAATAGAACAATTTACCCTCTCCTTTCACTTTTCTTTCGGCATCGGAAACCCTTCCCTTAGTCATATAGTATAGTCCAAGTACCATATCTTGAGATGGTACTGTGATTGGAGCTCCATTTGCTGGATTAAGAACATTATGAGATGCAAGCATTAAGAGCTGAGCTTCCAAAACAGCTGCATTTCCAAGTGGAACGTGAACAGCCATTTGGTCTCCATCAAAGTCTGCGTTAAAAGCAGAACATACAAGTGGGTGAAGTCTAATTGCCTTTCCTTCAACCAAACGAGGTTGGAAGGCTTGAATACCTAAGCGGTGAAGTGTTGGAGCACGGTTAAGAAGAACAGGATGTCCTTTTAATATATTTTCTAATATTTCCCAAACAACTGGGTCTCGCCTATCAACTATCTTTTTTGCAGATTTTACCGTTTTTACTATACCTCTTTCAAGTAATTTACGAATAATAAATGGCTTAAAGAGTTCTGATGCCATATCTTTTGGAAGTCCACATTCATGTAATTGAAGCTCTGGTCCAACAACAATAACTGAACGACCTGAATAGTCTACACGTTTTCCGAGTAAGTTTTGACGAAAACGTCCTTGTTTTCCTTTTAAGCTGTCTGAAAGAGATTTTAATGCTCTATTAGAATCAGATTTAACTGAACTAACTTTTCTTGAATTATCAAATAATGAATCTACAGCTTCTTGTAACATACGTTTTTCATTACGCATAATTACATCAGGAGCTTTTATTTCAATTAATCTTTTTAAACGATTATTTCTAATAATAACCCTTCTGTATAAATCATTTAAGTCTGAGGTCGCAAAACGTCCACCATCAAGCGGAACCAATGGACGTAATTCTGGTGGGATAACAGGAACAACCTGCACAATCATCCATTCTGGACGATTTTCAATCCTTGTTTGTGCATCACGGAAAGCTTCAACAACATTGAGACGTTTCAATGCATCTTGTTTTCTTTGTTGTGAAGTCTCTCTATTTGCAGTATGACGCAAATCATAAGATAATTTATCTAAATCTAATCCTTTTAGAAGCACTATTAGAGCTTCTGCTCCCATTCTTGCTATAAATTTATTAGGGTCTTCGTCATTTAGTAATTGATTCTCTACTGGAAGTGAGTCAAGACATTCAAAGTATTGCGTTTCATCTAAAAGTGAACCTACTTTAACATCTTCTTTATCTAAAATCCCTTGATTTAATACTATATATTTCTCATAATATATAACTTGTTCAAGTTCTTTTGTTTTTAGTCCAAGTAAAGAGCCTATTTTATTAGGAAGCGAACGGAAAAACCATATATGAGCAACAGGAACTACAAGTTGTATATGCCCCATTCTTTCTCTACGAACCTTCTTTTCAGTTACTTCTACTCCACAACGGTCGCAAACAATTCCTTTATATCTAATTCTTTTATATTTACCGCAATGACATTCCCAATCTTTTATTGGTCCAAATATTCTTTCGCAGAAAAGACCATCTCTTTCTGGCTTATATGTTCTATAATTGATTGTTTCAGGCTTTAAAACTTCTCCTCTTGAACGTTCAAGTATTGATTCAGGGGAAGCAAGGCTGATGGTCATTGAATCAAAATTGCTATTTATTAAATTTTCTTTTTTTATTGCCATAATATTTAATGCTATTTTAATTTGTTTGTTGAATTTAGTTTTTTATTGGTTAGCTTCATTACTATCAAAAGTAACCTCTAACCCTAATCCTCTAAGTTCATGTATTAAGACATTAAATGATTCTGGAATACCTGGAGTTGGCATATTGTCTCCTTTAACAATTGCTTCATAAGCCTTAGCACGACCAACAACATCATCAGATTTTACTGTTAAAATCTCTTGAAGTATGTTCGATGCACCAAAAGCTTCTAAAGCCCAAACTTCCATTTCTCCAAAACGCTGACCACCAAACTGAGCCTTACCGCCTAATGGTTGTTGTGTGATTAATGAATATGGTCCTATTGAACGAGCATGCATTTTATCATCAATCATATGATGAAGTTTTAACATATATATGTATCCAACTGTTGCAGCTTGATCAAATTTCTCGCCTGTTTCTCCATCGTATAGATAACATTTTCCATTTTCTGGCAAACCAGCTTTTCTCATATATTCATTAACCTGGTCTAAATTAGCTCCATCAAAAATAGGCGTTTGAAAGGTTAATCCTAATTCTTTTCCTGCCCAACCTAAAACAGTTTCAAATATTTGTCCTAAGTTCATACGAGAAGGAACACCAAGTGGATTAAGAACAATATCAACAGGTTTTCCATTTTCTAAAAATGGCATATCTTCTTCACGTACAATTTTTGCAACAATACCTTTATTTCCGTGACGACCAGCCATCTTATCCCCTACTTTTAATTTACGTTTTTTAGCTATGTAGATTTTTGCCATCTGAACTATTCCTGCTGGCAAATCATCTCCTATAGATGTAACAAATTGTTGTCTTGCAAATACTCCTTGAATTTCTCTTGAACGAATATTATAATTATTCAACAATTCTTTTATAAGATTATTTGTTTCTTTATCAGAAGTCCATTTGTTTGGATTTACATTATTATAGTCAATTCCTAATAACATTTTCTGATTAAACTTTGTTTTCTTAGGAATCAACTCTTCATTAAATGTTGAGTAAATACCTTGAGAAACTTTTCCTGCTAAAATAACTATTAACTTATCAACTAATTTATTTTTCAAGTCTAATAATTCATTATCATTTTTTTCTTTTAATTCTTTGATAATATCTTTGTCTTTAGCTCTTGACTTCTTATCCTTATGTATTCTTGTAAATAGTTTTTTATCTATTACAACCCCACTTATTGAAGGAGGAACTTTCATAGAAGCATCTTTCACATCTCCTGCTTTATCTCCAAAAATTGCTCTTAGAAGTTTTTCCTCAGGTGTAGGGTCTGATTCTCCTTTTGGAGTAATTTTACCAACAAGAATATCTCCTTCCTTTACATAAGCTCCAATACGTATCATTCCTTTCTCATCCAAATCCTTTGTAGCTTCAAGACTTACATTTGGAATATCCTTTGTTAATTCTTCTAATCCTCGTTTTGTTTCTCTAACTTCTGTAATAAATTCTTCAACATGAACAGAAGTGAAAATATCTTCTTTTACTACTTTTTCAGAAATAACAATTGCATCCTCATAATTATAGCCTTTCCAAGGCATGAACGCTACTTGAAGATTTCTACCTAAGGCTAAAACTCCATCTTTTGTTGCGTAACCCTCAGAAAGAACCTGTCCTTTCTTAATCTTATCGCCTTTTTTTGCAATTGGACGTAAATTTATAGAAGTACTTTGGTTTGTTCTTTGGAATTTTGTGAAAAAGTATGTTTTGGTATCATCATCAAAACTAACCTTTCTTTCTTTTTCGTCACGAGAATAACGAATTGTGATTTTTTCTGCATCAACGTACTCTACAACTCCATCTCCCTCTGCAATCAATAATACTCTTGAATCTCTTGCAACATAAGGTTCAATTCCTGTTCCAACAATTGGAATCTCTGGATTTAATAATGGGACTGCTTGACGCATCATGTTTGAACCCATTAATGCACGGTTTGCATCATCGTGTTCTAAGAAAGGAATTAAAGAAGCTGCTATTGATGCAATTTGATTTGGTGCCACATCCATGAGTTCAACTTCTTCTGGCGATACAATAGGGAAGTCTGCCATTTGACGAGTTTTTACCCTTTCATCAATAATTTTTCCATCTTTACCAACTAAAGTAGAAGCTTGTGCTACGACTTTTTCTTCTTCCCCTTCTGCACTATAATATACCGGCTCTTCATCTGTAATAACCTTACAATTTTCTACTCTATAATAAGGTGTTTCAATAAATCCTAAATTATTAATTTTAGCAAAAACACATAATGATGAAATAAGTCCAATATTAGGACCTTCTGGTGTTTCTATTGTACATAATCTTCCATAATGAGTATAGTGAACGTCACGCACCTCAAAGCCTGCTCTTTCTCTTGATAATCCTCCAGGTCCTAGTGCGGATATACGTCTTTTATGGGTAAGTTCTGCTAATGGATTAGTTTGATCCATAAATTGAGACAATTGATTTGTCCCAAAAAATGAGTTAATTACAGAAGAAAGTGTCTTAGCATTAATTAAATCTGTTGGAGTGAATACTTCATTATCTCTCACATTCATTCTTTCACGAATTGTGCGAGCCATACGAGCTAAACCTACTCCAAATTGTGCGTATAATTGTTCTCCTACTGTTCTAATTCTACGATTACTCAAATGATCTATGTCGTCGACATCTGTTTTAGAGTTAATCAATTCAATTAAATATGTAATAATTGAAATAATATCTTCTTGAGTGAGAACTTTTATGTCATTAGACACTTTAAGATTTAACTTTGTATTTATTCTATAACGTCCTACATCACCTAAATCATAACGTTTATCTGAAAAGAATAGTTTTTCAATTATCCCCCTAGCAGTCTCTTCATCAGGTGGTTCAGCACTTCTTAATTGCCTATATATAAATTCTACAGCTTCCTTGGCATTGTTTGCTGTATCCTTTTGAAGTGTATTAAAAATAATAGAATAATCACTGGATTTAGAATCATCTGTGTGAAGAAGTATTGTTGGAACTCCCGATTGAAGAATTTCTTCAATATGTTCTTCGGTTAGTTCTG
The DNA here is from genome assembly GCA_002407855.1 of Bacteroidales bacterium UBA5371. Classification (GTDB taxonomy): domain Bacteria; phylum Bacteroidota; class Bacteroidia; order Bacteroidales; family P3; genus UBA10566. The sequence goes on along the minus strand of DHPF01000015.1, from coordinate 122,353 downwards.
TTTCTCTATCAATAATAACTTCTGTACGTTCAATAGAAACAACCTCTCCCGTGTCTTCATCAACAAAATCTTCTATCCAAGCACGTACAACTCTTGCTGCTAATTTCTTCCCAACTACTTTTTTAAGATTTGTTTTTGTAGCTTTTATTTCTTCTGCAAGATTAAATATTTCTAATATATCTTTATCTGTTTCATAACCTATTGCTCTCAAAAGAGTTGTTATAGGAAGTTTTTTCTTTCTGTCAATGTAAGCATACATGACATTATTAATATCAGTTGTGAATTCCATCCAAGAACCCTTAAATGGTATTATTCTTGCTGAATATAATTGCATTCCATTTGCATGATTACTTGTTCCAAAAAATACTCCTGGAGAACGATGCAATTGAGAAACAACGACTCTTTCTGCTCCATTAATTACAAATGTACCCTTAGGAGTCATATAAGGAATCATTCCTAAGTAAACATCTTGAATAATGGTTTCGAAATCTTCATGTTCTGGGTCTGTACAGAACAATTTTAATTTAGCTTTTAAAGGGACGCTAAAAGTTAAACCTCTTTCCAAACATTCTTCTATTGAATAGCGAGGTGGATCAATAAAATAATCCAAAAATTCTAAAACGAAATTGTTTCTCGCATCAGATATTGGAAAGTTTTCTGAAAAAACCTTATATAACCCCTCGTTAACTCTATTTTCAGAATTTGTTTCAAGTTGGAAAAAATCTTGAAACGATTTTAATTGAATATCCAAAAAGTCTGGATAATCAAATTGTTTTACAGATGCAAAACTTACTGTGTTACTTTTATTATTTGCCAAGGTTTTAAAATTAATTAGTTAAAAGAACAAGATCTATACAAACACAAATAAGGAATAGGTATTCCCTTAAAGAATACCTTATTCCTATAATAATTTTGTGAGCAAATGCCTTACTTTACCTCTACTTTTGCACCAGCTTCTTCAAGTTGTGCTTTTAGAGCTTCAGCTTCATCTTTTGAAACTCCTTCTTTCAAAGGTTTTGGAGCTGCATCAACTAATTCTTTTGCTTCTTTTAATCCAAGACTACAAAGATCTTTAACTAATTTTACTACGTTTAATTTTGATGCACCTGCTTCAAGAAGAACAACATCAAATGCTGTTTGTTCTTCAGCTGCTGCTGCACCTGCTACTGCAGGACCTGCTGCCACAGCTACTGCTGCTGCTGCTGGTTCAATTCCATACTCTTCTTTTAAGATATCAGCTAATTCTTTTACTTCTTTAACTGTTAAATTAACTAATTGTTCTGCAAACGCTTTTAAATCTGCCATTTTATTTTACTTATTAAATGTTTAACACTAATTTTATTTTTCTGTTTTTTCCGATAATGTTTTTAATACGCCAGATAATGTATTACCACTTGACTGTAATGCTCCAATAACATTCTTTGTTGGAGATTCCAATGCTGCAATAATATCAGCAATAAGTTCCTTCTTAGATTTGATATTTATCAATACATCTAAGTTAGAATCTCCTAAATAGAATGATTCCTCTACATAAGCAGCTTTTAACACAGGTTTAGAGCTTGAAACTCTAAATTCTTTTATTAATTTTGCTGGTAAGTTATTGACGTTTGAAAGCATAATCGAAGTTGAACCATTAAGTGCTGGGAAAATCTCAGAATAATCTATCCCAGATTTTTCCATTGCTTTCCTAAGCAATGTATTCTTAACTGTCATAAGTCTAACCTCTCTACGGAAGCAAAGTCTCCTTAATTTAGCAGTATCTACTGAATCTAATCCAGCAATATCTACTAAATATAAATAAGGATAATTTGATAACTCAACTCCTATAGTTTCGATTAACTTCCCTTTATCTTCTTTTATCATATTTCAAATTTTTCTAATGAAGATTATTTACTTATGGATTTAGGATCTATTTTTACACCAGGACTCATTGTTGAAGAAATTGTTACACTCTTAACATAAGTTCCTTTCGCAGCAGTTGGCTTCAATTTTAAAATTGTAGATAGTACTTCATTTGCATTATCACAGATTTTCTCAACATCAAAAGATACACGAGCAACTCCTGTGTGAATAATTCCATATTTGTCTACTTTAAAATCAATTTTCCCTGCTTTAACCTCTTGAACGGCACGACCTATATCCATTGTGACAGTACCTGTTTTTGGATTAGGCATTAAGCCACGAGGACCTAATATTTTTCCTAATGCTCCAATTTTAGGCATTACACTTGGCATTGTAATAATTACATCGACATCCGTCCAACCGCCTTTTATTTTGTCAAGATATTCATCTAATCCAAAATAATCGGCTCCGGCTGCCTTAGCTTCTTCCTCCTTATCAGGAGTACACAAAACTAAAACTCTTTTGGTTTTACCTGTTCCATGTGGCAAAGTAACAATACCTCTAACCATTTGATTTGCTTTACGAGGGTCTACACCTAATCGTACATCAATATCAATTGATGAATCAAATTTTGTATAAGTAATGTCTTTTACTATTTTCACAGCTTCATCCATAGAGTATAGCTTTGTTAAATCATATTTAGCTAAAGCCTCTTTTTGTTTTTTCGATAATTTTGCCATTTTTAATGTGAAAATTTTCAATTAATACTCGTTAAAGACTATTCTTTAACCTTGATACCCATACTTCTTGCAGTACCTTCCACAATAGAAATAGCTGATTCAATTGTAAAGCAATTTAGGTCTACCATTTTTGCTTCAGCGATTGATTTAACTTGTTCTTTTGTAATAGAAGCAACTTTATTTCTATTTGGTTCTGCTGAACCAGATTTCAATTTTGCCACTTCTTTTAATTGTACTGCCACAGGTGGGGTTTTAATTACGAAATCAAAAGATTTGTCTGAATAAACAGTAATAATAACTGGTACAATTTTACCTGCTTGATCTTGTGTACGAGCATTAAACTGTTTACAAAACTCCATTATATTAACACCTTTTGCTCCTAATGCTGGACCAACTGGTGGAGATGGGTTTGCAGCAGCTCCTTTGATTTGTAATTTAATTAATCCTGCAACTTCTTTTGCCATTTTTGACTTGTGCTTAAAGATTAGTAAAAAATTTAATGATTATTCTTTTTCAACCTGAATGAAAGAAAGCTCAACTGGAGTTTTGCGACCAAATATTTTGACCGTAACTTTCAATTTTTTCTTTTCTTCATTTATTTCTTCAATTGTTCCAGAGAAATTACTAAATGGACCATCCACAATCTTAACACTTTCTCCTAATATAAAAGGATCTGTTAGTTCTTCTGTTTGTCCTTGTAACTCATCAACTTGTCCAAGAATGCGTTTTATCTCGTTCTCTTGCAAAGGAACAGGACTTCCATCTTTCTCAGCCAAAAAATTTATTACATTAGGAATACTCTTAATAATATGAGCTATTTCCCCTACCAAATTAGCTTCTATCATTATGTAACCTGGAAACAAATTCCTATCCTTAGAAACTCTTTTTCCGTTACGTACTGAGTAAACTTTTTCAGTTGGGATTAAAACTCGAGAAACATAATCTTGTAAATCAAGTCTGAAAATTTCATTCTCAATATATTCTTTAGCTTTCTTTTCCTTTCCAGCTATTGCTCTTACAACATACCATTTCTTAGTTTGATCGCTCATAATTTGAAATTAATTGAAATTGATGTAATCATCAAAAATAAATAATTGATTGTTTTCTTATATATCTCAGTAACAAATCTGTTGGTGGGAAGCAAGATATATAAAAATCAATACAAAGGGAAATTATCCCATCATACTATATAAGTAACCAAGTACGCCTTTCCAAAACAATGTTGGATGAACTCCAAATGTTATATCCATAATAAATATTATTAAGGCTATAATTAATGTAGCAACAAATACTACCAAAGTACTATTCATTAATTCTTCCATTGTTGGCCACGATACCTTATGAATAAGTTCATCATAGCTTTCTTTAACGTAATTAATTATCTTAGACATCAATTCTTATTTTTTATTATTGCAGGGGCAGAGAGATTCGAACTCCCATCAACGGTTTTGGAGACCGCTATTCTGCCATTGAACTATGCCCCTATCATTATGGAGAAAATTTTCTCCATAATATATTATTAATCTAAAATTTCTGTTACCTGACCTGCACCAACAGTTCTTCCTCCTTCACGGATAGCAAAACGAAGGTTCATATTTAATGCAATTTCTGCAATTAAATTAACAGTTATTGTTAAGTTATCTCCTGGCATAACCATTTCAACTCCTTCTGGTAAGGTGATTTCACCTGTAACGTCAGTTGTTCTGAAATAGAATTGAGGACGATATTTATTGTGGAATGGAGTATGACGACCTCCTTCTTCTTTCTTTAAGATATAAACCTCAGCTTTGAATTTTTTATGAGGCTTAACAGAACCAGGTTTAGCAATAACCATACCACGACGGATTTCATCTTTATCAATACCACGAAGAAGTAAACCTGTGTTATCACCAGCTTCTCCTCTATCTAATATTTTACGGAACATTTCAACCCCTGTAACTGTGGATTTAAGTTTTTCAGCTCCCATACCTATAATATCAACTGGGTCTCCAGAGTTGATAACTCCTGTTTCAATACGACCAGTAGCAACAGTTCCACGACCAGTAATAGAGAATACGTCTTCAATAGGCATTAAGAAATCTTTATCCACATCTCTTGGAGGAAGAGGGATCCATGTATCAACAGCATCCATCAATTCCATAATTTTTTCAACCCAAACTGGTTCGTTATTTAATCCACCTAACGCAGAACCACGAATAACAGGAGTGTTATCTCCATCAAAATTATAGAAACTTAATAAATCTCTAATTTCCATTTCAACTAAGTCTAATAACTCAGGGTCATCAACTAAGTCAACTTTGTTCATAAATACCACTAAACGAGGAACACCTACTTGACGTGCTAATAGGATATGTTCACGAGTTTGAGGCATAGGGCCATCAGTTGCAGCAACCACTATGATTGCACCATCCATTTGAGCAGCACCAGTAACCATGTTTTTAACATAGTCAGCGTGACCTGGACAGTCAACATGTGCATAGTGACGATTTGCTGTTTGATATTCAACGTGAGAAGTATTAATTGTTATTCCTCTTTCCTTTTCTTCAGGAGCAGAGTCTATCGCATCAAAAGATTTAACTTCTGATAATCCTTTAGATGCTAATACTGTTGTAATAGCAGCTGTTAAGGTTGTTTTACCGTGGTCAACGTGACCAATTGTACCAATGTTTACGTGTGGTTTGGAACGGTCGAATTTTTCTTTTGCCATAATAATTGACGTATTAATAAATTATTTTAATTTGTTTTTATATTTACCTTTAAGTAATTAAAGAGCCATTGACGAGACTTGAACTCGTGACCCCTTCCTTACCAAGGAAGTACTCTACCACTGAGCTACAACGGCTTAGCTTTATCTATGCCAATAAGAACGAGTTAGACTACTCTAACCCGCTCTTTAAGAAGCATTGAGCGGAAGACGGGGCTCGAACCCGCCACCTATAGCTTGGAAGGCTATCGCTCTACCAAATGAGCTACTTCCGCTTATATTAAATAATGTAACTAGTACATAATTTGTGGGAAGGGCTGGATTCGAACCAACGAAGGCGTCGCCAACAGATTTACAGTCTGCCCCATTTGACCACTCTGGTACCTTCCCTAATTTTGTTTTTTTGAGCCGATGGAGGGATTCGAACCCCCGACCAGCTGATTACAAATCAGCTGCTCTGGCCAACTGAGCTACATCGGCATATTTTCTCTTATCTAAAAAAATTAGAAAAGAGTTTGCAAAATTAAAAACATTTTCTGACAAGACCAAATTTTCAATATTTATTTTTTCAATATTCACTAATTTTTAATGGCCTTGAATTTTCAAAGAACTTTTTTAAGCGGGTGCAAAGGTATTAACTTTCAATATTTCCACCTAATTTTTTGTAAAGAAAACGCAAAAAAAATCGACTAACAAGCATCAACTATATTAAAATGAAACATTTAATTTAAGGAATTAAATATAGAATTTAAGCTGTTTTATATCTGCAATTATCGTTTTTCCAAGCCTATTTTCCAGAATTAAACGCCCATATTTATCAACATCTATGATTTTAGCCTCAATATTTTTTTCTATATTATTATCATTAAAAGAATATTTCGCCCATATATTATAATGTAATAATTTATCCAAATACTCTCTTTTATAATCGGCAATCTTATTATCTTTAATAATATCATATCTATTCTTGATAGAATCCAAAATTTCTATAAGAACATTTTCAATTATTAGGTCTTGATTCAATTCTATTTTCAATGATGTGGCGTTCGGAGCAAAACAAAACTCAGTTTGATTAATATTAATCCCTATTCCACAAATTGCCGAAAGATATTCTTCTGCTATAATTTTATTATTAACCAAAATACCACATATCTTATTCTTCCCAACATATATATCATTAGGCCATTTTATGAAAACATCATCTAAATAATGTGTGAGGAAATCATAAATCCCTAATGATAGGATTTGAGTTATTAAGAATTGATTTGAAACTGATAAGAAATTTGGTTTAAGTAGAATTGAAAATGTGAGGTTCTTATTTTGTTCAGACTCCCAAACATTTGAGCCTTGTCCTTTACCCTTAGCTTGTTTTCTGGTGGAGATAACTGTCCATTCAGGCAAAGAGTTTATATTGGCATCTTTTAAATAATCCTGAGTAGAATCAAGTTCATCAAACCAAATAATATTTTTATACATATTACATTTAATTATACACTTAATTTTTTATTTCCGAATAACTTTACGAGTATATACATTCTTGTCTGTTATAACCTTTATGACATAAACTCCTTTTGGAAGATTTGAGAGATTTATCTTTTCATTTTTCACTTTTATCTTTTCACTCTTTAAGATTTCTTGTCCTCCCATATTATATAATGTATAGGAATATATTCTTTCTCCTTTGGTTTCTATATTTATTTCGTCTTTTGTTGGATTAGGGAAAAGGATTAGATTATTATTAGCTTGTTCAGCATGTACTATTGAGTTAAGGGTGTCATTAGTAGCATAATTTGAGCGAATAGTGATATGTGATCCTGAAAAAAGGCAAGAAGAATCCAGTACTTCAACTTGATAATAATTAATCCCACTTGGATAATTATAGTCAATATAATAATATGTATTGCCAGAAAAAGCACTTGCAATATTAATGAATTCTAAAGAATCAATACTAGGACCACGATAAACATTATAATAATCATATATATTATTCTCTATTCCATCGTCATATGCATTCCAAGTCAAATTCCAAGCATCAGAATAGAGGTTTGGATTAATGCTAAGGTGAATTGTTTTATGAGGATGACTTAATTCTGATTCGCCACAATAGTCTGTTGTTGAGAGCCTATATCTATAACTTTGCATCAAAACATTTGATAGGGTATCTATCCATATAGGAGGATTACTAAAAGGAATGGTAGCCATTAAATCGTATTGACCACTTTGAGTGTTTTCTCTATAAATATTATAAAAATCAACTGTATCTCTCTTTGTCCAAATAACATTAGTATGACTATTCTCATCAACAGTAACCATACAAATTGAAGGTATTGGTGGAGTGTGAACTATTAAGTCTAACACAATAATACTATCTTGTCCATTATATGCTTGCAGGGTGTCTCTATATATGCCTGATGTTGTTAAATCTCTACCACGAAAGTTAAAGGTATCTCCCTGGCAAATCGTTTCTGTAAAACGTACGCTGTTGTAATATTGAGAAAATGCAGGGTCTTGAAATAAAGCCATAAATGCATTACTTTGAGAAGAAGTACCATTAAGTGTAATATTTCCTAAGGTTAGGTTGTCAGAAAATATTCCAGTTAAAAACAAATCTCCATTACTATTCACTTCTGTCTTACCTGCCGTAAAGTAGCTATAATTGGAACTTGTAGATGTAATATTTGTAGCTCCAATTAACTCTCCATTATCTTTCCACCTTATCATTGCAAATGCAGCACTATTATTTGGAGTGGTAAATACAGTATCTAATTCCTCCAATGCAAGAGATGAATTATATCTTACTTCTGCAAAAACCTGATTATTTATTGATGCAACAGAAGGATAAGCCCACGAGCCAAGAACAGCCGAAATAAGACCATGTGAGATGTATTCTCCTGTTGTTTTATCATATCTAATAAATCCCATCCCATAGTTATCATTATATTCTATATTATGCAAACTATCGAAAAACAATCTACAGTCTTCACTTCCTATTCTAGCAAATGTAAAAATAGAATTAGTATTTTCGTTAATAGAAGAGGAATAAAATTCTGTATCAATTAAAGTTGGATATATGCTAGGAAATTGAGGTTCTATATACATTTGATTAGCCCACTGAGGTTCTCCTGATGTATCATACTTAATTATAAATCCAAAATTACCACACCCTGCTTGTATGTTTAATCTTACATTATTACCTAAATCTAAAATAGTAAATCTAGTGCTATCAGGAGTATAACCCCCTTCAATGGGATGAAAGAAATGATTAATATAGCCTGTTATGTACATATTATCATCCTCGTCAGAAGATAAGCCTCTTGGACGAAATTCAAAAGTACTATTATTATAGATTCCTAAAGTATCTCTAATAATATCTTTAACCCATAGCAAATCAAATTCTGGAGAAAACTTAAACAGTTTAAAATGTTTGTATGGTGTAAGAGATCCACCGCAATATATTGTATCTTGAAGGTCTACAAGAAGATTAAAACTCTCTCCTTCTCTTTTTACAAAACAAGCAAATAAATATGTGCAACCATTATTATCTACATGGAAAGGCATAACTCCATAAGATGAATTTTCTAATTGTCTAAAATAAGGATTTAGAACTCCATTAGAATCAATAATGTTATGTTGAAGAAAATGGCTACTAATTAAATTTCCATCAAGGTCTAAAGTAAAGAAAGCATTATAACTTCCTTTAGTAACAGGATATTGGGGAGGGTTACCATAAGTATTTGTTATTAGAGTATCTAAAAACCATTCATAAGAATTACTTTCAGGGCTAAAAAAAGGAGAAAATAATACTATGGATGAGTCTCCCACAATTTGAATGTAAGCATTTGAATGATGATTGTTGCTATGTTTTAAAGATTTTCTCCATAATAGAACTCCTTGAGGGTTGAGTTTTGCAACAAAAACACTTGTAGCATTTCCTGCAAGATTTTGAGGGAATATATATGTTGTATCAATCATAGCAGCTTTAGTTGCGGTACCTACAATATAAATATTACCTTGGCTATCAAAGACTGATTTATGAATGAAATTACTTTTTATATTACTTTCTGCATCAATACCTGTATAACTCTTTGCCCATTGAAACTGTTGAGAGAAACAATTTAAAGAAAATGCAATAATAAATAATGTTGTAATAATTCTTTTCATAATTTATTTTGTTTTGATTATTAACTGAAATAATTTCTCTTATTTTATCTATATAACAACCATTTTTAGCAAAAAGTAAGTGGATAAAGAGAAAATAATTTAATTAATTAATCTTTTGAGCAAAGATACAAAAGAAATTCAATAAAAATTTACTTATTTAAAAAGAACTTAGAGTCCTTAATGACCTTAAAGACTTTAAGGACTTTAAGAATTAATAAAAAAACAGAACTCTTAATAGGGACTTATTTGAAATTATCTCCTATATAATTTTATTTTTCTCTGAGATAATTATTTTTTTCTCTGAGATAAATTTAATTAAGTCCCGTTTAATTTTATAGAATCAAATTCCAGTAAATTAGAATCAAGTTTCAGTAAATTAGAATCAAGATTCAGTGAATTAGAATCAAGATTCAGTGAATTAGAATCAAATAATAATTTCTTTAAATCAAATCTTATTTTATTGTAGTTTTACACACATAGAAAAAAACTTGATGTTTTTGAATAGAGATTTAATTCTTTAATTTAAAAGTGAAATCTTTTTGGTTCTTACACTTTTTATATCTAACTCTGTTGGTTTAAAATTAAATTAATGTATCTTTGCAGGTTAAATATTAAATATATAAATGGCAAGAAAAAAAACTGAGAACAACTCCTCTTTATTATTATCACAATTAGCTATTAAAGGCATACAGGATAAAAAGGGGAAAAATATAACTATAATTGATTTGAGAGAGATTGAAGGCTCTTTGTTTGATTACTATGTTATTTGCACAGGAAACTCACCTTCACATGTTGATGTGATTTCAGAAGCTGTGGACAGAGAAATCAAAACCTCAACCGGAATAGATCCTAAAAGAATTGAGGGACTACAAAATTGTCAATGGGTTTTGTTGGACTATTTTGATGTGATAGTTCATATTATGCTTGAAGAAGCACGAGATTTTTATAGGATTGAACAGATGTGGAAAGATGCTCCGCAATCTCATTTAGACAATATTGAATAGCATTTTTACATTAAGATTATTATGGATTTAAAAAATAAGAAAAATAATTTCAAAAAACCATTAGGAAAAAACTCTAAGAAGAATTTTCACTTCAATATGTATTGGATTTATGCTACTTTATTAATCGTTATTGGTATTATATGGTTTTCGGGAGATAGTGATAAATCAATTAATAGAGAAATTCAATGGAGTAAATTAGAACAAGTGCTTCTGAAAAAGGACTACTCTAAAATAAATGTTATTAATAAAGACTATGCTGAGGTTTATATTAAGCCAGATGCTATCAAAACGGATACTACATATAATGACTTAAAGCCTAAGACTAATTTTTTTGGCACTCAGTCTTATCCAAAGGATGCTTTTTATACTTATAAGTTTGGGGATTTCACTTATTTTAGAGACCAATTGAAGGATGTAGAAAACCAATGGATAGCAAGGGATACTATTGGGATTGAGAGTATGGTTCGCAAGAATGAAATAATAAGTTCTCACAGAATTAATTTAACTCCTGTTACTCGTAAGAACTTTTGGGGCGAAAGTTTATCTCTATTATTCCCTTTCATTATCTTAATAATTATTTGGATTGTTTTCTTCCGTATGATGAGAGGGGGAAGTTCTGGTTCTGGAGGAATGGGAGGAGGAATATTTAATGTAGGGAAATCAAAGGCTCGTTTATATGATAAAGATAATGACACTAAGATTACCTTTGCTGATGTTGCGGGCTTGGAGGGAGCTAAACTTGAAGTAATGGAAATTGTGGACTTCCTGAAAAACCCTAAGAAATATACAGACCTTGGAGGGAAAATTCCAAAAGGAGCATTGCTTGTGGGGCCTCCTGGAACAGGAAAGACCTTATTAGCAAAAGCTGTTGCAGGCGAAGCAAAGGTTCCTTTCTTCTCACTTTCGGGTTCTGATTTTGTGGAGATGTTTGTTGGAGTTGGTGCTTCAAGGGTTAGAGATTTATTTAAAACAGCAAAGGAAAAGGCTCCTTGTATTATATTTATTGATGAGATTGATGCAATTGGAAGAGCAAGAGGGAAAAATCTTGCTTCCGGTTCTAATGACGAAAGAGAGAATACGCTCAATCAACTCCTAACAGAGATGGACGGATTTGGAACAAATGCAGGGGTTATTATCCTTGCAGCAACCAACCGTGCAGATGTTTTAGATAAGGCTTTACTTCGTGCAGGACGATTTGACAGACAGATTCATGTTGATTTGCCCGATTTAGAGGAACGAAAAGCAATATTTAAGGTACATACTAAGAACTTAAAGTTTGATAAGAAGCAGGTTGATACAGATTTCCTTGCAAAGCAAACCCCTGGCTTTTCAGGGGCAGATATTGCTAATGTTTGTAATGAATCGGCTCTTATTGCAGCAAGACATAATAAGAAATTGATAGGTAAGCAAGACTTTCTTGATGCTGTGGATAGAATAATTGGAGGATTGGAAAAGAAGAATAAAGTGATTGCTCCTAACGAGAAGAAAGCAATTGCATACCATGAAGCAGGACATGCGTCAGTTAGTTGGATGTTAGAGCATGCTCATCCTTTGGTTAAGGTTACTATTGTTCCTCGTGGACAGGCTCTTGGTGCTGCGTGGTATTTGCCAGAGGAAAGACAAATTACCACAAAGTCTCAATTATTACATCAAATGATTTCTTTATTGGGAGGAAGAGCTGCCGAAGACATTGTTTTCGGAGAGGTTTCAACCGGAGCTTTGAACGACCTTGAACGAGTTACTAAGATGGCTTATTCAATGGTTGCTTATTATGGATTGAATGATAAGATAGGGAACCTTAGCTATTACGATTCATCAGGTCAGTCAGAATATGGCTTTACTAAGCCTTTCTCTGAAAAGACAGCAGAGCAGATTGATATAGAGATACGCAAAATGATTGATCAGGCTTACCAGAAGGCAAAAGATATATTAATAGAGAATAGAGAAAAGCTTGATAAACTTGCAATGCAGCTTGTGGAAAAGGAGGTTATTTTTAGAGAAGACTTAGAACTAATCTTTGGAAAGCGTCCTTTTGATAAAGACAAGGAACAAGATTCTGAAAAGATTAGTTCAGAAGATAATAATAATGAAAGTAGCGACAAGAATATTAGCTCTACCGAAGACAACTCTAAAATACAAGAATAAGTAACAAAGATTTAATGAAAGGCAATTCTGAAAAGGAGAAAATTTTAAAAATCTTACGCAATTCTTTGCTTAATAAGGCAGATATTCCTTATCCTAATCTGAATATGGAGCTTGATGTTTATAATCCTATTGATGATGACCCTATGATGGCTTTTGCTAATAATATTGCTGAGTTTGGAGGAAGGTTTATTTATTGTAAAGATGAAGATGATTTGATTGATAAACTCAATTCATTAATAAAATATCGCAAATGGGAAGATAAGATAGTGTCGTTTGGAACCAAACTTAACGAGTTTCTCAGTAGTAAAGGGCTTCAAACAAATAAATTGGAAGAAACTAACGAAGTTGGCATTAGTTTTTGTTATTCTATTTCCGCACCAAATGGAGCAATAACCATTACATCAAATCAATGTACCCTTACTCAACTTCCAAACATCCTAATAATTATAGCTTTTACCTCTCAAATAGCCGCAGATATAAAATCAAGCCTTAACCAATTGGTAGAAGAAACACCTCAAAATATTACAATAATTAATCCAAGCTATCTTTTGAAAGAAGAAATAAAGGAGTTATATCTTTTTACTGTGGAAAATTTAATTCAATCAAACTAATCAAAAAGATGAAAAATATTACAATTAGAACAATTACAGGTGCAGTTTACGTATTAGGAGTTATTCTTGCCATAGTATTTGACCCTATTATTCTTGCTGTATTCTTTGGATTAATTGCTTTAATAGCATTATACGAGTTCTACAATAACACAAAGATAAGTAAAATATCTCCTTCAACTATTCCTGGCTACCTATTAGCCCTTGCAACATATAGCTGGTTTATTTTAAAAGCCTTCCAATTAGAAACAAAATACTCAATTATTATATCCCTACTTCTTTGCTTTACAATATTTATTGTGGAACTCTTTCGCAAGAAAGATAATCCCTTTACCAATATAGCCTACACAATATTAGGAGTAATATATATAGTTATTCCAATGGGATTAACTAATTTCATTGTTAATCCCTTGCTTTTGCCAAATCGCTTCATTCCAATGCTTCTTTTAAGCGTTTTTATTCTGGCATGGTGTAATGATACCTTTGCCTATTTAGTTGGAATAAAATTTGGGAAAAGAAGATTATTTGAAAGAATATCTCCAAAGAAAAGCTGGGAAGGCTTTTTCGGAGGAGTAGTTGCAGTTCAGATTGCTTCCATAGTCTTATATAAACTGGCCAATACCCCATTAGAGTTTTTCGATTGGATGATTCTTGGAGCAATTATATGTATTATCGGAACATTTGGGGATTTGGTAGAATCAATGTTTAAAAGACAAGCAGGAGTTAAGGATAGCGGCAAGATACTACCCGGTCATGGAGGAATATTAGATAGATTTGATATTCTCTTTATAACCATTCCTTTTATTTATAGTTATTTATTTTTACGTCTAAGTTAATTCTATATAAAATATGTATATACATAAAGAAGGATATAAGATTATTGCTCTGACAACCTTATTGGTTATTGTAATAATAAGTTTAATGAATTACTTTATTGACAATTGGAACTGGTATTGGTATTTCCTTGTTGGCCTAATAATAGTAGCAGCCTTAGTAGTAATTAGGTTTTTTAGAATACCTAAACGAGAATTAATCCATAATGAAAACCAAATCATTGGTTCAGCTGACGGGACAATCGTTGTAGTTGAGCAGGTTTACGAACCCGAAGTTCTAAAAGCAGAATGCATTCAAATCTCTACATTTATGTCTCCTAATAATGTTCACGTTAATCGTTATCCCATATCAGGTAAAGTAATCTATACAAATTATCATAATGGGAAATATCTGATTGCAAAACATCCCAAATCTTCCACCCTTAACGAAAGGACAACAATTTGTATAGAAACCCAGAAAGGAAAGAAGATAGTTGTACGCCAAATTGCAGGAGCACTTGCAAGAAGAATAGTCTGCTACGCAAAACAAGATCAAGAAGTACATCAAGGAGAAGAGCTGGGTTTTATTAAATTTGGTTCAAGAGTTGATGTTTTCATCCCATTAGACTCAAATGTTCATGTAGAACTTGAAGATAAAGTTAAAGGAGGATTATCCGTTTTAGCAACACTATAAAAGATGAACGACTTTGAAAAACAAATCCTCTTTGAAGATAACCATCTCATAGTAATCAACAAGAAGAACTCCCAAATTGTTCACGGCGACAAAACCAAAGACAATAGCTTAGTTGATTACATAAAAGACTATCTCAGAGAAAAATATAACAAACCAGGCAATATCTACTGCGGAGTAGTGCACAGATTAGACCGTCCAGTTAGTGGAGTTGTTGTCTTCACAAAAACAGAAAAGGCACTCATAAGGCTCAACAAACAAATCCACGACAAACTCTTTACAAAAAAATATTGGGCAATAGTCCGCAATGCCCCTCCCCAAAAAGAAGACACACTAAGAAATTACCTTCAAAAAGACGAAAAACAAAATAAATCCTACATTACCCACAACACCGAAAAAGGCACATACGCCGAATTGAAATATCGTTTATTAGCCAAAAGCGAGTTTTATAACCTCTTAGAAATAGAGCTATTAACAGGCAGACACCATCAAATCCGAGTTCAGTTAGCCAACATAGGCTGCCCCATAAAAGGCGACCTAAAATACGGGTTTGGCAGAAGCAACAAAGTCAGCTCAATTTCCCTACACGCAAGAGAACTAACACTTGAACACCCAACCCTAAAACAAAAGATGACATTTCTTGCACCAGTTCCAGAAGAACCGCTCTGGCAATTCTTTGAACACATATTGGGTTGAAATATATTCGCACCCAATACCCATATCCCAAAGCAAAACAACCGCCTCCCCCCAGGAAACAACCATAAAAAACCCAAAAACACCCCTTCCCCAAAAAACAAGTCCCATTAAAAAACATTTAAGTGGAGTTTAAATTTGCTCAGGTTCCGTTAAAAAACGCTCCATGTTCCGTTTAAAGCCCTTTTTTACCACAAAAACACCCTTTTCTTCCCTTTGCTCATACCCTAATTCCATACCTAAACAGCTAAGTCTCAATTAATTGCCATTAAAGAAAATCCCTAAAAATTATAATGGAACCTGAGCAAAATTTAACGGAACCTGAGCGAAATTAGGTTCCGTTAAAAAACGCTCAGGTTCCATTAAAAAACGCTCAGGTTCCGTTAAAATTCGCTCAGG
The DNA here is from genome assembly GCA_002407855.1 of Bacteroidales bacterium UBA5371. Classification (GTDB taxonomy): domain Bacteria; phylum Bacteroidota; class Bacteroidia; order Bacteroidales; family P3; genus UBA10566. The sequence goes on along the minus strand of DHPF01000015.1, from coordinate 106,554 downwards.
TTCCGTTAAAAAACGCTCAAGTTCCATTTCACTTAAATCAGGTTCCGTTAATCCATAATTTTACCCCATTAAAATTTGATTTTACTCCATTAAAACTTGATTTTACTCCATAAAAAATTGACTTTACCTAATTAAAACTTGATTTTACTCCATTAAAGCCCCTCACCATTCCATAAAAAAGCCAACCATTTCCATAAAAGACCCTTCCACTTCTAAAAGAAACCCTACTCTTTCCATAAAGAAACCCGCCCCTTCCATAAAAACCAAATTTTCTACAAGGGCGGGGCGGCAAGGTGGAGGAGCTTGGCAGTGAGGGGGAGTGGCGGGGTGGTGAGGGGGTATAATAGGCTGAAAAGGTGGGGTTTGGGGGTAAGAGAGTGGGGTTTGGGGCAGGGTGAGTGGAGTTTGGGGATAAAATAATTCAATGACGGGGCGGTAAGGTGGAAGAAGAGAGAATTTTCTATTTATTATATTCCAGATACCTCATCATATCCACAGCTAAACCTATTCTTAACACATTAACAGCCCTCTCTTTCTCTGTTTTTAAAAGAGGTATTAACCCATAATCAAAAAATAGCTGCCACGCACTATAATTTAGCGAAAATCTTGCGTCTAACTGAAATCTGTTTAATATATTATTGTTATTAAATGTTTCTGTATAGTTTCTATTATCTCTTTCAAATGTATTTATCAATCCAAAATTTTTCCCTTTTAATACGTAGCTCGGAGTTACGCCAAGCATTATCCCAAATTTTCTTTTAGGGTTTAATGTGTATTCAAAAACTATCGGAATACCTATGTTAAGAGTTGATATCTTAGAGTTATAATTTGAGATGCCAACTTCACTATCTATGTCAAAAATAGTCAATTTTTCGTCTTTTATTGTTAATGGATTTATCATATAAATTTGATCAGTAGTCATAGAAAAACCTGTATATATGCTATGCTTCTTTGTTAAATAAATTGGAAACCAAAATGCTATTGTGGAAGATATACCTATGGTCGAATTATAGGTTTTATCGTTGGCTAATGTAGTTAAAGAATTCATTCCAATTCCGAGATTAGACCCTGGATAGCCTATTCTAACTTGCTTTTCTTCCGTTTGAGATATTGGTGAATTGGATTTATTTATGTTAGATTCCATTCTTGGATACTTACTTCCGAAAAAGTAAATATTTGCATCCTTTGGAAAGGAAAATGATTGAGCTCCTGCGGGATTAAATCCTCCTTTTTTGGCATCAAAGTTTGCTTTTGATTCAAGGTTTAACTCTATACTTTTATCTACATAAATATCATAGAATATAATCTCTGAATAAGATTTACCCACAACAATAATTGAGTCAGCGTTTACTGATGAAGTGAAAACACATCCTGAATGCTCGTTGGCAATTAACTTGAAGTGTTCAATGTCTTCTTTAAATTCTATTTTTCCTTTCGCATTACTATCCAAAGTTATTGAAATTATGGGCTCTTTGGTTGTTATTAAGAGCCTAATCCGTTTCTCTTTTAGCCTTTTATTCTCATAAACAATTAGAGTATCGTCAATTAATTTACAAACATTTCGCAAATCCCCAATCAAGCTACTATCTATCCCTGTTGAAGTTATTTGTAATTTGGAGGGATTTCCCATTGCTGATGATTTGGAATATAAAATATCCGCCTCTGCATTTTTAGATAATCTGATATGACTTACTTTCTTCTCTATGGGTTGTTCTATATAAACAACTTTTTCTTGTCCTGCTAAATTTAATCCATAGGAAAGGACAAGGGTTAAAATAAATAATTTAGTTCTCATTTTAATCTTATTTTTTAGTTATTATTTCTTTATTATTTGTTTGCAAGAAATCCTCTTATTGAGTTTTGTATTCTTTGGTAAGGTTGCTTTGTCGGTGTTTTCTCATACCTGCAAAGCCAATTAGTATATATATATATTGTATCTATCTTTGGTTTCGGCTCAGATAGTTCAACGTATTCTATTAGATTATTTGCAACTAATTTAATTGTATCTGAGGTTTGAATGGCTATAAGCTCCGATTTAGTTTCTGCATTAACCAACGTGTTTTCTTCTATCTTCTCTATTTTTTCATTGTTTTTGGCAATTGGTTTGGGGAATTTATTTATTATTGTTTTCTCTCTTTTAATGGTTGAGGGTTCTACTAATTCTATATCGGTGTTTTCATTTATATCTTTTGGGATTGTTTTTGCAATAGGAATACTTTGTTGTTTCTCTTTTCCATTATTAAACAAGAGTATGGTAACTGTTATTAAGAGGGTTACCATTGCAGCAATTGAAGCGTATCTAATAATAATTGGCATAAGTTTTCTTTCAGAGCGTATAAGATTATCAAAATTTGGATATACTACTCCGTAATTGTCGTCTATCTTTATATTATTATCATATTCATCTTCCAAAGGAATAAGCTCTGGATTTTGTTCTAAGAACTTGTCCAATTCCTTATTATCTTTCTCCGATAGAACTCCTTCTATTCTATCAAGAAGATACGATTGATAATTTTCCTTATTAATCATTCTCTTTTAAAATTATTAAATTATATTATTAACATCTTTAATGTATTCTTTCACACTTACCCTTGCCCTATAAATATATACCTTAACTTGTTGCTGACTTAAATTTAGTATTTCCCCTATTTCATTATAGCTATAACCTTGTCCATCTCTTAATAAAAGAACTGATTTTTGTATTTGTGGAAGAGTATTTAATGCATCATTGATTATATCTTTTACATCTGGGTTTTGGTATTGGTATCCCCTCTCTACAATCTTTGTTTCGTCTTCCAAATACTTATCCTTTCTAATGTCATCTATCAGCTTGTGGTATGCAGTATTAAAAAGATAGGCTTTCACTTTCTTAACATCAATATCCTTTCTCTTTTGCCATAATCTCAAAAAACTCTCTTGCACTATGTCTTTTGCCTTTTCTGAGTCGTTGATTTGCTTAAAAACAAACCTGTAAACCCCTTTGGAATAGTCAATAACGCATTGATTGTAATCTTCTAATGTCATTTAGTTTTGTTGTAGGTTCTTTTGTTTTTAGCTATATTCATAAGCAAGACGTTTGATTGTGGCGAAAAGTTACAGCCATAACCAAAATAATAATTCTTTTCCTTACTCATAACATACAAAATTAGATAAAGTTTTGTTATTTTAGAATCAAATTCCATTATTCTAAAACTAAGTTCTAATTTATTATAACTTGATTCTAATTTACTGAAATAAAGAGGTAGTTTAATGGAAAGTAAATTCTTACTGGTCATAAGGTTTATATTATGAAAAGCTGTTTTATTTGTTGGGCAAAGGAGATAATTTATTTGTACCTTTGCAAACTAATTTATGAGTGAGGATAAATCAATTTTATTAGAAAGAGAAAAGACTGGTAGCCTGTTGCGCAGGTATGCTTTGCCTGCTATTGTGGCTATGATTGCTTCTTCGTTGTATAATATTGTGGATAGTATTTTTATTGGGCAGAAACTTGGGGCTTTGGCTATATCGGGTTTGGCTCTTACTTTCCCTTTAATGAACCTGGCTGCGGCATTCGGAACTTTGGTGGGTGTTGGTGGGGCTTCTATTGTTTCGATTAGCTTGGGTAGAAAGGATAATAAATATGCAAGAAAGGTTTTAGGGAATGTGGTTATTTTAAGTATTGGTATTGGAACACTTTTCACGGCTTTTACCCTGCCTTTCTTGGATGAAATTCTTTATTTCTTTGGAGGAAGCAACCAAACAATTAAATATGCAAGTGATTTTATGTTCATTATTTTGATTGGAAATGTTGTAACTCATCTTTTCTTTGGTTTAAATGCTATTGTACGCTCATCCGGAAATCCACAACTGGCTATGATGGTTACGATATTCTCAGTAATAATCAATATTATTCTTGTTTCAATTTTTATATTTGTCTTTGAGTGGGGTATTGCTGGGGCGGCTTGGGCTACGGTTATTTCGCAGTTTGTGGCTTTAATATGGCTTTGCTTTATATTCCTGAAAAAAAATAAGGTAGTTTATTTCTCTAAAGAGATTTTTAGGTTTAATAGGAGGATTGTTTTGGATATTTTCTCTATTGGGATGTCTCCTTTTCTTATGAATGCTGCTGCTTGCTTTGTTGTGGTTTTAATTAATTATAGTTTGCAAAAACACGGTGGAGACCTTGCTATTGGGGCCTATGGGATTATTAATAGGGTTTCTTTTATCTTTGTGATGGTTGTTTTTGGTATAACTCAGGGTATGCAGCCTATTGTTGGTTACAATTATGGGGCAAAGCTCTATGGCAGGGTTTTAGAAACTTATTATAAGGCTGTGAAATGGGGGGTTCTGATTATGATTATTGCTTTTATTTGTGTGGAACTTTTTCCCAGAGCTATAACTATGGCTTTTACTACTGACCAGGAGTTGGTTCAGATTGCTATTAAGGGGTTTCGGATTGTGTTTATTGTTTATCCTATTGCCGGTTTTCAGATAGTTTCTTCCAATTTGTTTCAGTCAATAGGTAAGGCTAAGCAGGCAATATTCCTTGCTTTAATCCGTCAGTTAATTGTGTTGATTCCTCTTTTGATTATCCTTCCTCCTTATTTAGGTATTAGTGGGGTTTGGATAGCTATGCCGGTTGCAGATTTCATTGCAACGTTAATCACTGCTGTTCTTATACGCAGAGAAATAAAACAACTCAAAGAATTAGCCTTCTTTTAGAACGAGAACGAAGCTCCTATCATCCCCATAAAGCGTTGTGAGGGATAGTTGTAATATTCTTGATAGCGTTGGAAAGCAAGGTTATTGAGTCTTAAAAAGAAAGATAATTGTTCGCTATAATTGTATTCTGCGTTTAGGTTTATATCTATAATGGGCTTTAACTTCTTTTCTTCTAATTTATAGATTGCTTTCTGTCCTGCTTTAAAGGTTGGGATAAAGTCTATGATGAATTTGTCTGCCACTATGTATTGTAGGGTAAGAGAGGTGATAAATGCAGGTTTATAGTATGCAAAGTCTATCTTTTCGGTTTTATAGGTTTGGTACTCTGCATCAAGGGCAAGTGAAAAAACCTTAACTATATTATATTCTATATGTGTCTTGGCGTAAAATCTTACTGCATCGTCATACACTATATTGAACATATTATTTAGTTGTGCAAGTGTGTCAAAGGTGTAGAAATGATGGTTTTGGAAGTTTTGTAGTCCTGCTTGAAGGTTTATGCCTAAGCTTTCTAAGAATGTTGAGTTGAGCGATGCATAGAGTTTGAGATTGGAGGTTGGTTTTATATCAAGATATGGGCTTATATATGGGTTTTCCATCCTTAAAGTATTTAAAGATACTCTTTCTGTACCACCTTCTATTCCTCCTTCAAAATAGAGTTTCTTATTTATTATCGGGAAATAGACTATGGCTGTTGGAAGGATGCTAAAATTAGTTTCTGAACCAAATGTTGGAACAAAGCTTAGGGCTGTGTGGAGTTGGAATTTGCTTATCTTAAAGTCAAAATAAGGTCTGATTATTAGCATTGCTGTATTGTAGCTTGGATTAACTATTGGATAAGATGGCATAAAATAAGGAGCATTAACAAAAGTATTGGTATCAAATCTGAATACAAAATGGCGGTAATCTAATTGAAGCCCTATGGTTTGTTTGTCTTTATTGAAGAGTTCAAATCGTTTGGAAGCTTCCAATAGGGCGTTGAAGTTAAGTTCGTTGGTTGTCCATTTACCAAATAAATCTTCTACTCCTATGCTTAGCTTATGATGAAAGGCATCATCGTTTCGGTATAGGCTTGCATAGGTTGTTTTAAATCCAACATTATGCCAAAGAGTTCTGTATTTTTCGGCTTTTAGTTTTAAGTTTTGGTTATTAAATCCATAATAGTAATTGATTGAGTTATTATAGTATGCTTTTGCATCTATATAGAATTTATCCCAAATCTTCTTTCCGTATAGATTTATATCGTTGTTGGCAAAATGATTCTTTGGATAGTCTTTTATTGACCAATGTGAGGAGTAATGTCTTGCGTAAATGGAGTACAGGAATGTTTTATTCCTTGTTTCCGAATAGAGTCCCTCTACAAAAGGAGTTAAATATGTTCCAATGCCTGCTTTAACATTGCCGTTGAAAAGCTTGGCTATGGGTTCTCCTTTTACTTTTGCTGGTTTGATTTCGGCAACAGCCAATTTGGTTGGATATACCTTATTGATTATCTCGTATTGGAACTCTGGCACAGCAGGGGTAGTGTCAAATATGCTTGGGTTTTCCGATAGTTTCATTGCTTCATTAACCACAGGGTCAAATTGGGTTGTAATGATAACACTTTCGTTCAGGTTGGTTCTTGGTTTAGCATTATTGGTGTCGGGATTTGTTGTTTGTGACATTAATCCAAAACTAATTAATGACAGAAAAACAAATAGTATTATATTATTTATGGTCTTCATATCTCAATTCTTTTAAGTTTAATTCTATTGATGTTTTAAGGTTTAGTCTTTTGGAGCATTTTCTATTGCAGAAGGGTTGTGGTCAATGTATATTTCATCAATCTCATCCTTTGCTTTCTGAATTTTCTCTTCTTCCTTTGCCTTATCTTTATTTTCTTTCTCTTCAATGGCATTTATCTTAGCCTTGCTTATTTCCACTAAGTCTTCTCCATCATAGTTATCCACAATACTCTGATAAGTTTGCTTTGCTAAGAGGTTTTTGTTCTTTATCACATAAATATCTCCCAAAAGAACAATTGCCTTAGCCAACCAATACTCACTTGTTGGGTTGGCAGAGATAGCTAATATCTGTTTTTCGGCTTGGTCATACTTCTTATTATTGAATACATCTTCGGCAAAGACATAGTTTGCCTGACCTGAGTATTCTCCATTCTTTGATTTTTTTAGCTTATTAAATTCTCCAAGAGCCTTTGTGGTGTCGCCCAAATGAAGATAGCTATTAGCAATTATGTAATTAGCCTCATCATTAGTTATATTGGTTGTTTTGTTTTGCAAAAGAACCTTTTGAGCATAGACCATTGCCGAATCGTAATGTTTTAAATAAAACTCTGTTCTCATAATTCCGATTTCTGCCATAGATTTATGGCTATTGATTTCGCTTTCTTGGTCTAACCTCCTAAACATTTCGTTTGATTTGGAATAGTTCTTCTGTTCATAAGTTATATTTGCAGCATTTAATACTGACTTCTCTGTAAACATACCCTTAGGACTTGTGCAAACAAAGAGATAAGAGGTTAAGGCACTATCCTTACTGTTGCGTTTCATTAAACAATCAGCCAAATAATAATGTGCATTAACCGAGAAATATCCAATAGGGAATTTATCCAGATAACTATTAAATCCATCTATTGCCTTTTCGCAATTGCCGTTCATATAAACATTCTCTGCGGCTTGGTAAGTTATGGAGTCCTGTTCATTAACGGTGTAATCGGCATCAGGAATTGTTTTTACGTAATCGTAATATTCATCAACCTTATTATTGTCCACGTATATGGAACGAATACTCTTCATCCCTGCTTTTGATTCTTCTGTTGTAGGATATGTTTTTACAAGTTTGTCAAGGGTTTTTAGAGCTAAGTCATCTTTTCCTTCCTTATAGTATAGCATACCTATTTTGCCAATTGCCGACTTTACGTGAACAGATTGAGGATGTTCTTCAACAACCTTTTGATAGGTTTCTAAGGCCTTTTGATTTTGCTCTAAAACTAAATAACTATTAGCAAGCTCAAATAACATACTTGCTCTGTATAAGCTGTTTGGATATTCCGTCAAGGCTTTTTGAAGGATGCTTGATTTGGCATCAACACTTCCCATTGCTCCCGTGCATAAAGCTCTTTGATAAGTGGCATAATCAACATCAATCAGGTTTGCATTAATAACATAATCATACTCTTGTGCTGCAAGTTCAAAATTCCTATTCATAAAATAACAATCCCCTATCCTATTATGAGCATCTGCTATTAACTTTGCGTTTTCGCCTCCCCCACTCTTAATGTATCTATTGAAATAATCTTGGGCTTGTTTGTATTTCTTTTGTTGGAAATAATTGTATGCCATAGAATAGTTCGCCTTGCCAAAATAAGGACTCTTACTTGCATAAGGCACACTATAAAAAGAATTCAAATTCTTTATTGCTCCCTCGTAATTACCTAAACGATACTGAGCCTCTCCTCTAAGAAAATAAGCCGAAGCCGTTAAGATATTGTCTAATGGGTTCTCTAAACTCTTATTGAAAAGCTTTATTGATTCTTGATACTTCCCTTCATTGAAAATTTCTATTCCCCTATTCAATGCTATACGCTGATAAATCTGATTCATCTCCTTAGTTCTTGAAGGGAGCTCCTCAATTAGCTTTAATGCTCCTTGATAGTTCTTAGAACTACTATAAAGCTGAGCCAAATACTCCTTAACTTCATTTATTTTCTTACTCTTAGGGTATTTGTCATAATAGAGCTGGAAAGATTTAATCGTTTCATTGAAAGGGTTGGGTAATTCATAGGAAAGTTTTGCAAAGTTTAAAAGTGCATCTTCTTGAATATTTGGGTCATACTCTAAGTTATAAGCCTCTTGGAAGGAGGAACGAGCAGACATCTTATCGCCTGTATTAAGATAAGCATAGCCTAAATTGTATAAAGCATTTTGAGATAAAGAGTCTTTATCTTGTGAAGCTTTGGTAAGGTGAGGAATAGACTCTTGGTATTGTCCATTTCGGCTAAGGGTGTAGCCCAATAAGTAATTGTCTTCCCGACTTGCCGAAGGGTTGTTCTTAACCCCTCTCTCCAAATAAGGAATTGCATCTTGGTAACGCTCCAATTTGCAATAGGCCTCCCCAAGCATACGATTGGTTTCGTTAGAACGCTTAGAATTAGAAAGACTTGAAAGCTCAGGAGCTTGCTTTACTAACTCCTGATAGTTTTCTTGTAAATAATAGATTTGAGATATGTAGTAAGGAACAATCCCTCTGAAATTCCTATCGTTTCTTAAAGACTTAAACTCTTTTAATGCAGCATCAAATTTCCTTTCGCTGTAAAGTATATGTGCATAATAGTAAGTTGAAGGTGAGGAATACTTGCTTTTGGTCTCTTTTACTGAGGCAAAATAGTTCTTAGAAGTTACAAGGTCGCCATTATTGAAATAACAATAGCCGAGTTTGTAATTATACTCTTGCTTTTGCTCCTTTGTTAATGAGGAATACTCTATTTCCTTATAGGTTTTTATTGCATTGGTGAAGTTATCCTGCTTTTGATAGAAGTTTGCAAGATTGAAAAAAGCATTATTCTTCCTTGAACTATTAGGAAATAGACTTATAAACTCTCTTATTTGTTTGTCAGCATCGTTATTTTCAAGGTTTAAAGCCGATATTGATTTATAATAATAGGCATCAGACAAATCAGAAGCATTATTATCCTTTTGCAAATCAATATAGTTTACATATTGTTGGTAGGCTGCAGCATATTTCTTTTGATTAAATAAAGCCTTTGCATCATTCAAAATTCGTTGAGGCTCTTTAATAACTTCTGTCTTCTGAGCCATAAGACTAAAAGACAAAACATTAGCCAACAGGATTAATGTAAAAAGTTTTCTTTTCATAGCTATATTATAATATTTCAGGGGATAAAATTACTCAATTTAAACGACAACCAAGTAATAATATCGTATATTTTTCAACAAAAGAAAGTTAAATACTATAAGATTAGCCTTTAAAATAAGGGATTTTGATTTCAAAAGATTAACCCTTAGTTTCAGAAAGATTATCCCTTAGTTTCAGAAAGATTATCTCTTGATTTTAAAAATTTATCTCTTGATTTTAAAAAATTAACTCTTGATTTAAAAAGATTATCTCTTGATTTAAATTTATAGGATAAATATTTAAGGATGTTTTATTGTTATATGCGAATAACCTATGCTTATGAAAACCCTCTTCAAAAGCATTACGCCCCATTCCAAAAGCACTGCAATAAAGTGTTTTAGCCCTTAAAATTTTTTAAAGCCTATCAGAATTTTTTCTAACGCCTATCAAAAATAATCCTAACGCCTATTGAAAATTATTCTAATAACTATTAGGATTTCTTTAAACGGCGTTAGGATTATTTTAAACGGCGTTAGAAATATTTTTAATAAGCGTTAGGATTATTTTCAACAAGCGTTAGGATATATTTCAATAGTTATTAGGATTTATTTCAATAGGCGTTGAAAT
>DHPF01000015.1:6656-96173 GCA_002407855.1 Bacteroidales bacterium UBA5371 | reverse complement strand
TATTTTTCAATAGGCGTTGAAATAAATTCTGATAGGCGTTGGGATTTTTTCAACGGCTTTATATCTTTTTCTAATCAAATTTAGAACTAAATATACTCTTTGGAAAATTATTGTTTAAGGGTATTGACCGTTCCTTTCTTCCTCTGCAATACTCCATTTCCATCTCTGAAGGTAAGAACCCAGATATAAGTGCCATCTTGTACGTAGTTGCCATCTTTTTGCTTGCCATCCCAACCTTTTTTCTCCTTAGTAAAGAATATCTCTTCTCCCCAGCGGTTATAGATTGCAAATTCGTAATCAACTTCTTGCGATGAGTAAGGAATGAATATGGAGTTTCTGTCTCCGCTTCCTGGTGTGAAAGCATTAGGAAGATATATACCAAAGTCTGGTTTCATTATAACTATTGCCTTTGCGGTATCTGGACACATAGCTTCGTTATAGGCCACAAGGACTACTTCAAAGGTTGCTTCTTCTGTGTTAGGGAAAGTATGGTATCCTTGTTTGTCGGTGGAGGTTGTTCCGTCGCCAAAATTCCAAGCCCGAGTGAATGAATTGAATGTTTGGTCAATGAATTGTGCTTCTGCTTTGCTAAATGTTAGTTTTTTAGGAGTAATACTTAGGCTTGCTTTTACATTAGGGTAAGCTGTTATGATAACTGTGTCTCTTGCTTGGCAGCCGTTTTTGTCATCGATTGTCAAATAATATCTTGTTGTGGCAGCTGGCATAGCAACAGCATTGAATGCGGTATTATTTTGGCTTAGTCTCAAATCTGCTGGTTGCGATTGCCATAAGCAAGAGCTTACGTCCTCTGGGTTTTCAAAAGAAAGTATAATGCTATCTCCTTCGCAGATTTTATCTTTGTCAAAAAGTATATTTGTTACTCCTGTATTTACATTAATAAATATATTGTGAGAAATCTCTCTTCCACAACTATCATTTGCTGTAACAGTAACAGTCATTTGAGTTGTAGTGTCTCCAATCATTATAAAATTATTAGCTTGATTTGGGGTTTCTCCAATTGGTTCGCCGTTTGAAGTCCATTTGTAAGCCACTCCTTGCAATTCATTCTTGGTTTTAGCAAAGAAAAGTCTTCTATGAGGCAATCCATTTTTGCAGTATAGGGTGTCTTGAACAATGGTGTCAAATTTTAATAGAGGTGGGACAATTGTAAATATGGTTATTGTGTCAATAGGAGCACATTCAGAAAGATATTGTCCTATAATTTTCAAGCTGTCTATTTGTCCTTCAACATCGGCAGGGTTGTTAAGGAAATTTATTGTTAGATTAGCAACAGTATCTCCTTGTGTGAAGGTCATTGTTCTTCCTCCTGCTGCAAATTGATAATCTACTCCTTCTACCATATTGCCTGCGGTTTGTATGGTGTAGGTATCATCATTATTGGCAGGGCGATTGAGCTTCACGCTTACATTAGTTGAAGAACATTTAGTTTTGACTAATAATGTATCTTGAGTATCTCCAACGTTTGCTACTGATAGTTTGTAAGAGTCAGACTTAAATGAATTTGCTCCAAGAAATACGCAAGAATTATATATAGCATCACTAACATCACAAATTGCTATTTCAATCCTGTATTCATAGCAAGGAGCAACAGGCACTTTCTTTGTGTCCAACGCAATTGTGTATCCCTGCATTTTATTTATCGTACTCCCCGATGGTTGTTGAATATGTAAATGTCCATTTGTTGTTACGCAGGTTGAAGTTGAAGACTGGGTAGTTGTATTAATTGTATTAATAGTTACAGGTAGTTCTGGATCAGAGCCTGGTATTATTGCAATATTAGTATTTCGGTATTGTTCATATCCGGGTAAATTAGCAGGTGTTCCATTTGGAAGATAAGGTCCTGAAATAAAAAACCCAAAAGCATCATTGAATTGAGAACAAACATAACCTGGGTATTCATCACTTGCAAAAACATATTTAAAAGAAACTTGTTCTCCTTCTGGCACGAACTTAAACCTTAAAGCCCCAACATCATTTAAAGAGTTTGTATTGCCTTGGCCTCTCAACAAATCAGTTAAAGGAGTAGAAACTTCATCTCCATTACTTGGAGGATTAGATGTAGAACTATGAATAGCGGAAGCTCCAGCTTCTGCATCTTGAATATTGCCATTAACAATAACTATTCCTTTTTTTAGTTTAATATTATTGCCCGAAGTGTCTGGATTTACAAATGTGCCAAATTGATTACTATTTAACGTTAAACTACTATTAAATCGGACATCTGAAACAGTTACTCCTTCTCCAAGAAAATGCGTCTCAATAATATCTTGTAGGATTGTTCCATTTGCAGGAGCTGTACATGTTACTTGTGAAATGCTATATAACGGTAAAAAGAAAGCTAATAAGAAAGCTATTTTTTTCATGGTAAATAAATTAAATTTGTTGCAAATATAGTTTTATTTTTATTATTAAGACACTATATAGAGGAAAATTGTTTATTTTTGCCAATAAATTTATCCTAAATTGAAGAGAAAATCAGTATTATTGAAGAAGGTATTAAAGCCTTTTTATAAATTGTATATTAAACTTTATTCAGAGTCGAATCGTAGTAATGACCCTACAAGCATCAAACATTCTAACTTTAAAACTATTCGCTTAGATAATGACGTTTCGGATATAATGACTGCAAGAGTTGATATCTTAGCATTAGAATGCTCAACGCCTTTTAATGAAGTTATGGAGATTATTGCTAAAAGTGGGTTTTCAAGAATTCCTGTTTATGAGAAAGAATTAGACCAAATTAAAGGAGTTTTACACGTTAAAGATTTATTCAAATATCTTTGTACCGATAAAGAGTTTGCTTGGAGTAAGATTATTCGTGAGCCTTTTTTTGTTCCTGAAAGTAAGGATGTGAATGATTTACTTAAAGAATTCCAAGAAGAAAAACGCCATCAAGCAATCGTGGTTGATGAGTTTGGCTTTGTTGTTGGGATTGTGAGTTTGGAGGATATATTAGAAGAGATTGTTGGAGAAATTAGTGATGAGTTTGATTATCTACAACCTTCCTTAGTAACCAAACTTGGAGAAAAGACATATTCCTTTACAGGAAAGATAAGCATTAACGACTTCTGCAAAGCAATTGGGCTTGAAGACGACAAGTTCTTTGAAGAGATTAAAGGTGATGCTGATACTTTGGCTGGTATGTTAATTGAACTTGCAGGCTATTTGCCAAGAAAAGGTGAGACTATTAAGTTTGAAAACTACTTCTTTGTTATAGAAAAAGCCGATAATAGAAAGATTGAAAGGGTTAAATTAATTATTAGATAGACTACAAATGAAGATAAAACATATAATAATCTTATTCCTTAGCTCAATTTTTTTTGTAGGTTGTTTTAATGAGCCTGTGCCTACACCTAAGCCTAAAACATATTTCAGAATAGATGTTCCAATGCCAAAGTATAAAACCTTTGATACCTTATCAATGCCTTTTAGCTTTGAGTATCCCGACTATGGAGAAATAGAAAGAACCCTAACAAAGAACCCTAACAATAATTGGTTTAATATTAATTTTAAAGACTATGGTTGTAAGCTATATGTAACTTTTTTGCCTTTAAGCAAAAGCATAAGATTGGACACATTAGTTAATGATAGCTATAATTTCACCACAGAACATAATAAGTTTTCAAGTGGCGTAGTAGAAAGAGAGTTTTCTAATACAGATTTAAAGGTTTATGGTTGTGTGTTTGAAATTAAAGGCTCTCAGGTTGCTTCTCCTTATCAGTTTTATCTTACCGATAGTTCAAGATACTTCCTTAGAGGAGCCTTATACTTTGACTTTAAACCCAACAACGACTCTCTTTCTCCAATCATAAAAAGAGTTGCAACAGATATTGATAATATGATTTCCACATTTAATTGGAAATAAAATCTATTATCTTATTCTGTTATTTGTGTTTCTTGACTTTCTTCTTCGTTATTTTTATTTTCAGCTTCTGCTTCTTCTAAGTCGATAAGTCCTTTACTATTTAATAGGTTATACCATGAGAAAAGTTTTTTCATATCAGAAGCATACACTCTGTCTTGGTCGAAGGCAGGAAGTATTTCTTTCATATAAGCTATTAGCTGCTTACTATCTGACTTTGGGCTAATGCATTCTTTCCCTTCCTCTTTTTTATATATTTCCTGAAGCACCTTAGTCAAGGGTACATCTTCATCAGTTGTAAAAATACTGATGTCTTTCAGAGAGCTTATTTTTTCATTTGCAAAAGCTGTCTGGCGCTTGCCATCAATTAATGATTCTATTAAAGCTCCATTTTTGGCTTGTGAAACAAGTTTAAATAGTCCTGGTTTGCCTGATATTGATAATATCTTACTTAAATCCATAATTAGTTAATTTATTTTTGTTATTAAAACGCTTTATTCTCCTGCTAAAAGAGTTTATATTTTAATCATATAATTTCTATCTCTACATCCCACATCTCAACCCTGTTTCCCCTACGTATTTTCTTTCGTTTTTGATATTCTATTTCGCCATTCACTTTAACTTCTCCCTCTATTACCAAATCTTGTGCCAAAGCTCCGTTATCTACCATATTTGTTGCTTTCAAAAGCTGAATAAGGTGTATATATTCTTGTTCTTTGTGTAAAGGAAATTGTATTTTCATTATTCTATAATTAAAAGAATGCAAAAATACGATTTTATGGATAAAATAACGACATAAACTATAATTTTATTGAGTTATTCTTTATCATTTCAAAATAAAAAGAAACTAAAACCTTATTTATATGATTTCAAAACAATATTTATAGACCTTTAATTAAATCTTGATTAAGCTGGTAGAAAAATAAAATAAGACTTTTTGGGAATTAAATAAGGCTTAATTAAAACTAAGATTCATTTCAACAGAATAAAGTTTCAGTTTCTTAGATCTTTGTTTCAGTGTCGTGGAATTCAAGGTTAAGAAAAGAGAAAAGCCCTCATCTATTAAATAGAATGAGGGCTTTATTATTATAATTACTTTCTCTTTTGGATTACTTAGCTACTCTTTCAAGCCATTTAACCATAGAAAGCATAACAATCATTGAAGCACCGGTTGCACATACAAACACTAACCAGCATGCCCAAATTGGAACTGAGGTGTATAGTATTCCTCCAATAAATAATAATGAATTACCTACTGCTGTGGCTGCAAGCCATGCTCCTTGCATTACTCCTTGCAAGTGTGGTGGAGCAACTTTTGATACAAATGATAATCCAAGTGGAGAAATAAATAGTTCTGCAACTGTTAAAATAAAGTATAATCCTACCATTACCCATGGAGTAACTCTCATTGCTGCAAGTGCACCTGCATCCATAGAACTTAGGGCATCTTTTGCTGGAAGAGCTAAAGAAACAACCATAATAAACACATAGGCTAATGCAGCAATACCCATACCAATAGCAATTTTCATTGGAGTTGAAGGTTCTTTCTTTTTCTTTTTAAGATAACCAAAAAACCACATTACTAATGGAGTTAGAGTTACTACAAAGAATGGATTAACTGCTTGGAATATTTCCGCACCCTTAATTCGAGTAAATCCTAAATTAATATCAATTACATCTAAGTTTACGTAGTCTCTTGCAAAATATGTTAAGGAATATCCGTTTTGGTGGAAAGAAAGCCAGAAGAAAATAACAACTCCAAATACTGCAAATAAAGCATAAATACGTTGTTTGATTTCTTGAGCGCTCATTTTTATTTCTTCCTTACTTATAACGTTTGCATCTTCTGAACCAACTTGTGCTTTCTTTGCAGGGTCTGGTAGTTTACTTTTATTTACTAAGTAAATAACTAAAGAGATAAGCATTGCAAAGATAGCAGCCATAAATGCATATTGAAAACCTCTGTTAAATACTTCAAGATATTCATTAACAAATGAAGATAAATCAATTGCAGCTGGTTTATTAATATATGCAGCATTGGCATATTGGTTAAGTAGATTTAATGATTGTTCTGGCATCGCTTCTCCTTGTTTAATGAATTGATGACAAAGTTCAGGTAGTCCTGCATTATAATCAAAGTTATTTACTTTTAACCACCAGTTTCTAACTCCAATAGCTATCCATGGTGCAAAGAAACCTCCAATATTAATAAACATATAGAATATTTGGAATCCAGCATCTCTTCTGTCGGAATATTCTTTATTATCATACATTTGACCAACTATTGCTTGTAGGTTTCCTTTAAACAAACCATTACCAAAAGCAATTACTAATAGACCAAAACAAGTAAGGGTTAAATATAATGCCATACTTGGAACAGGTGTAGGGGTTGGGATTGCTATAATCAAATAGCCGACTGCCATCAATATTAGTCCTATTAGGATTATTCCTTTATAGTTCTTTGTTTTGTCTGCAATTAATCCGCCAACCAATGCTAAAAGATAAATTGAAGCATAGAAAGCTGAATATACGTAACCTGTTGTTGTTTCTGATAAACCAAACTTGGCAGAAATAAATAAGGTTAGAATTGCCATCATAATGTAGAACCCGAAACGTTCTCCCATATTGGCAAGGGCAGCAGGTATAAGCCCTTTTGGATGATTTTTAAACATAAATTTCTGTTTTAAATTATTAATTATTTTAATTCACTTTTTTTAAATTAACGTGCAAATATACTGCAACTTATTTAATTCACCTAATAAAATTAGACAAAATCATAATATTTTAGTACTTTTGCTTTCTCTAAAAAAACTAAACACATTAGGAATAAGAGGGTTTTATCCCTCCTAAAATTAAAACAGAAAAACAAATACTCAATGAACCAAGTTTATACAGAAAACGTAATCTTAGGGATTGACCCCGGAACAAATGTTTTGGGATATTCGGTAATTGAACAAAGAGGTAAAGAAATAACATTGTTGGAAATGGACGTATTGAAATTAGGAAAGATTAAAGATATGTCAACTAGAATGAAAGAACTCTTTGATCTTATTGTTAAGATTATTGATAAATACAATCCTGATATCCTATCAATTGAAGCTCCTTTTTTTGGCAAAAACGTTCAATCTATGCTCAAACTAGGTAGAGCGCAAGGGCTTTGTATTGCTGCCGCTTTCTCTAAAAGTATCCCATTCGTTGAGTATTCTCCAAGAAAGATTAAGCAATCCATAACCGGAAATGGAGCATCATCAAAAGAACAAGTAGCTTTAATGCTACAAAGAATAGTTAAATTTGAAGAAATACCCAAATATCTCGATGCAACAGATGCCTTAGCCGTGGCAGTATGCCACTTCCATTGCCAAAATAACCCTTTACCTTATATCCAAAAACAAAAGAGACAAAACCAAAAAAAAGCATGGAGTAGTTTTATAGAAAAGAACCCTGAAAAACTGAAAACCTAACTCTCTTTACCTGAAACAACAATCACTATCTCTCCCTTAATTGCCTTTTGAGAGAAGTATTCTATCAGTTCTTCAATTGTTCCACGCTGAGTTTGTTCGTAGAGTTTGCTAATTTCACGACTAACAGAAGCCTTCCTTTGTGGCGAAAAAACCTCAGCAAAAGAGATAAGTGTCTTTAAAAGACGATGTGGAGACTCGTAGAATATCATTGTTCTGGCCTCGTCTTTAAGGCTTTCTAATCGAGTTTGACGACCTTTCTTATGAGGCAAAAAGCCCTCAAAACAAAATCTTTCACACGCCAAAGCAGAATTAACCAAAGCAGGAACAAAAGCCGTTGCCCCTGGTAATGACTCAACTTCTATGGAATTCCTAACGCACTCTCTAATCAATAAGAAACCTGGGTCGGAAATTGCCGGCGTTCCAGCATCAGTTATAAGAGCAACTCTTGTACCCAACCGCAACTCTTCTACTATTGATACTACCTGTGAATGCTCATTGAAAAGATGATGTGAACGCAAAGGAGTTGTAATATTATAATGATTTAACAATATCTTAGAACTTCTTGTATCTTCAGCTAATATCAAATCAACCTCCTTTAAGACCCTTATAGCCCTGAGCGTTATATCTTCAAGGTTACCTATCGGAGTTGGGACAAGATATAATTTACTCATAAATATACTTTTGTATAATCTAAAAAAATAAGGTTTTATGCCGTTAAAACTTTACTTCTAAAACTCATTTCACTATGCTTTATTAATAAAGCAATATTTAGAATGATTTGAAGCCAATAAGCTCTCTTACCTGAGCCATAGTATTGCTTGCAGAAGCTATAGCCTTTTGCTTTCCTTGCAAAACAACCTTGCGTAAATAGTCGTTATCACTCTCTATTTCTAATATTCTTTCCCTAAATGGAGAGATAAACAAAACCATATCTTCAGCTAATTGCTTTTTCATATCACCATAACGAATAGAACAATCGTTATACTTATCCTCAAAATAAGCAACCGTATCATTTGAACAAACTAAACGCATAAGTGCAAAAAGGTTCTCTATTTCTACTGATTTAGGTTGGTTTTGTTGAGTTGGTCCGCTGTCAGTTTTAGCTCTTAGTATCTTCTTACGCACAATATCAGGCTCGTCAATAAGAAATATAGCATTGTTTTCTCCTTCACTTTTGCCCATCTTACCGCTACCATCTAAGCCAGGAACCTTAATCAGTTCCGACCCAAAATTGTAGGCAACGGGCTCTGGGAAGAAAGCCTGAGCATACATTTTGTTAAACCTTGAAGCAAACAACCTTGTCATTTCAAGGTGTTGCTGTTGGTCTTTCCCAACCGGTACATGAGTTGCTTTATGTATTATAATGTCGGCTGCCATCAAAGTCGGGTAGGTTAAAAGTCCAGCATTAACGTTATTAGGGTTCTGACGAACCTTATCTTTAAATGATGTAACTCTTTCCAATTCGCCCAAATAAGCATTCATATTTAGGAACATATAAAGTTCAGCCACTTGCACAAGGTCGCTTTGTACATATATGGTTGCCTTATTTGGATCCAGTCCGCAGGCTAAATACTGAGCCAGAATCGTCTTTACATTCTGATGAAGGTCTTTTGGATTGGGATGAGTTGTCAAGGAGTGATAGTCGGCAATAAAGAAAAAACAAGTTTTCTCCTCTTGCAAACGAACAAAATTCTTCAAAGCTCCGAAGTAATTACCCAAATGCAAATTACCCGTAGGTCGCATTCCACTTACTATAATTTCCATTTTGCAAAAATACATTATTTCTATTAAAGTGGTATATTGGATAATGGAAATAAAAGAAAAAACTTTGTTTTTATGACTTTGACTGTTTGGTTTGAGCTTGCCTAAGACCTTGAACTGCACAGAAATCTACGAGCATCATTCCTTAAACTCACGAGTAAACCATCAGCTATATCTAAGCAACTGATTTAAAAAGATTAGTACTTATGTATATATAACTAATAGGCACATAGGTCTGTTCCTAAGTTAAAACCTCTTACTCAATAGAAAAATCTCAATAAAACTATTAACTTTTCATTTAAGTCTATTGCCTAATTTATATTTAACACTTTTATTATTATCCTTTAATGTAAAAACTTATTTTATTCCGTTTATTTCATTAACATATTGCAATAAATTCTGATTCTAATTATTTATCTCTTAGTTTTAGTTTACTGAATCTTTGTTTTAAATTATTAGATCTTAGTTTCATTTTATTGAATCTTAGTTTCATTTTTGTATTACTGAGTATGGGTTAAAGCCATTAAAAATCAAGTTTTAATTCCACAATAACTCTTGTATTGAAACTATAAAATGCATTTTAAATTTAAAATAGTTTTGGTATATGTGTTTTTTTACTATTTTTGCTCTATATAAAAGAAAATAGATAATTTTTTAAAAGAAATATTTTTATGTGTGGTATTGTAGGATATATAGGCTCTAAGGATGCTTTTCCCATATTGATTAAGGGCTTGAAAAGACTTGAATATAGGGGTTATGATAGTGCTGGAGTTGCACTATTGAGTGATAGTAACGAACTTAATGTGTATAAAACCAAGGGAAAAGTTAAGGATTTGGAGGCGTATTGCCAAGGCAAAGACATTAGTGGAAGTGTTGGAATTGCTCATACTCGTTGGGCAACACACGGAGAACCAAACGATAAAAATGCACATCCTCACTATTCTCAATCGGAGAATTTGGCCTTGATACACAATGGTATTATAGAGAATTACCTTAGTTTGAAAAAGCTTTTGATTAATGAAGGTTTTGAGTTTATTAGTGATACTGACACTGAGGTCTTGGTTCAGGCAATAGAATTTGTTAAGAAAAGATACGATTTATCCCTTTTTGATGCTGTAAAAAAGACCCTTCAATATGTTGTTGGAGCTTATGCTATTGGTGTGATTGAGAAGAATAATCCCAATACCCTTGTGGCTGCACGCAAGGGAAGTCCGTTAATTGTAGGTATTGGACAGGGTGAATTCTTCTTGGGAAGCGATGCTACTCCGATTGTAGAATACACTTCAGAGGTAATTTACTTGAAGGAAGAACAGGTTATAAAGTTAGAAAAGGGACAAAAACCCGTTATAAACACACTAAAAGAAGAAGATGTTGATACTGAAATATCGCATTTAAGCTTGAGATTAGACCAGATTGAGAAGGGTGGTTATCCTCATTTTATGCTTAAAGAAATCTTTGAACAACCCAATAGTTTACAGATGTGTATGAATGGAAGGCTTAATGAGGAGCTCAAAGAAATCAGGCTTAGCGGAATTATTGATAATATTGACAAGTTTAAAAAAGCAAGGAGAATACTGATAACAGCTTGTGGCACTTCATGGCATGCAGGTTTAATTGGGAAGTATTTGATAGAGGAGTTCTGTAGAATTCCTGTTGATGTGGAAGTTGCATCGGAGTTTCGTTATCGCAATCCTGTGATTTATAGTGATGATATTCTTATCCCTATCTCTCAATCTGGTGAGACTGCTGACACTTTGGCGGCAATGGATTTGGCAAGAGAGAGCGGGGCGTTTATATATGGGGTGTGTAATGTTGTGGGTAGTTCCATAGCAAGAGGTACCGATAGTGGGACTTATACGCATGCAGGGCCGGAAATTGGGGTTGCTTCAACGAAGGCTTTCACCACTCAGGTTGCCGTTCTTACGATGATAGCTCTTACTTTGGGCAGGTCTTTAAATACGATTTCTAAGCAGAAATATAAAGAGATTGTGGGTGAATTATCTAATATTACTACCAAGATAGAGGAGATTTTGACCCTTGATAATGAGATTAAAAATATTGCCAGCGTATTTACTTATGCCAAAAACTTTATGTATTTGGGGCGTGGATACAATTATCCCGTGGCACTTGAAGGGGCTTTGAAACTTAAAGAGATTTCTTATATCCATGCCGAAGGTTATCCTGCTGCCGAAATGAAACACGGACCAATAGCATTAATTGATGAGGAAATGCCTATTGTTGTGGTATCTCCTAAGCTAAAAATATATGATAAAGTGGTTAGTAATGTTCAGGAAATTAAGGCAAGAAGGGGAAGAATCATTGCAATAGTTACTAAGGGTGATATACACATAAAGGAGATGGCAGATTTTTGCATAGAAATTCCAGAAACCCAAGAGTGCTTGACTCCTCTACTAACAGTTGTTCCTTTGCAACTACTCTCTTACCATATTGCCACTGTTAAAGGAAGGGATGTTGACCAACCTCGTAATTTAGCTAAGAGCGTAACGGTGGAATAATGTTTCTTTGAGGGATAAAGATTATTATAGTATTATTATGGATTTAACCTTAAATGATATAGAACAAATTAAAGCACATGGATTAAGTGTTGATGATGTGGAAAACCAGCTTATGAATTTTATTACTGGCTTTCCTTTCGTTAATTTATCATCTGCTGCTACCTTAGGGAACGGGATAATGGAACTGAGCAAAAAAGAGATTGAGGCTAATATCCATTATTATGAGACTAATTATTCAAAGCATTCTATATTAAAATTCGTTCCTTCTTCGGGAGCTGCCACTCGTATGTTTAAGGATTTATTTGAGTTTTCAGCTCTATATATGGGCTTAGACTACACTCTAAAAGACTTTCCTTCTGCTAAGAAAACCATAGAAAACCTCTCTCAATTTGCTTTTTATGAAGAGCTAAAACTTCGGTTTAAGGCTAATAAAGTGGAGCTTAACGACTATTTGGGAAGGAATGATTATACTACAATTGTAAATTATATCCTTACAGAGATAGGACTTAACTATGGCAAACTCCCCAAAGCACTTATTCTTTTTCATAAGTATTCTAATCAGAAGAGGAAGTATCGCTATGCAATAGAAGAACATTTTGTTGAAGCAGCCAACTATTGTAAGGGAGAAAACAAAGAGATAAATATTCATTTCACAATATCCATAGAGCATAAACAAGAGTTTGAAAGAGTTGTAAAGGAGGTTCAACCCTACTATGAAAACGTTTTTGGAATAAACTACTATATATCTTTCTCCTTCCAAAAGCAAAGTACAGATACCATTGCAGTTAATCAAGATAATACATTAACCTATGATAAGGAGGGGAAACTCATCTTTCGTCCGGCAGGTCATGGAGCTTTGATTGAAAACCTGAATGACATTAAAGGAGATATTATATTTATTAAGAATATTGATAATGTTGCACACGACAGACTCAAACACTATACATATAAGTATAAAAAATTAATTGCGGGCATCTTACTAAAAGTACAAGAGGAGGTTTTCTCAGCTATTAGGACTTTGGAAAAAGGAATTTTGACCTCGCAAGAGGTTGTGGATATAATCACTCTCTGCAATAAGATTGGATTAAATCTTTCCGAGCATCAGGCAAAAAGCGAGGATATTTTGACGATATTGTACAATAAATTAAATCGCCCTATTCGTGTTTGTGGGATGGTTAAAAACGAAAGTGAACCTGGTGGTGGACCTTTTTGGGTAGATAACAATGGTATAAGAAGTTTGCAAATAGTGGAAAGTTCACAAGTAAACCTTTTAGACAAAAAGCAAAAAGAGATATTTGAACTATCAACTCACTTCAATCCTGTTGATTTAGTTTGTGGAGTAAAAAACTATAAGGGAGAGAACTTTGATTTAACAAAGTTTATTGACAAGACTACTGGCTTTATTTCAAGTAAATCTAAAGATGGGATTATGATTAGAGCACAAGAACTTCCAGGCCTTTGGAACGGAGCTATGGCTAATTGGATTACTATTTTTGTGGAAGTACCTTTGGAAACCTTTACACCAGTTAAGGTTTTAAACGATCTTTTAAGAGAAGAACACCAAGAGATTTAAGATAAAAAACCGATTTTATTAAAATAATTTGGATGTATTATCGTTTTTTATCTATCTTTGCAGATTATTAATTACTTCAAATATTAAAAAGTATCGCATGACTTATAAATCAAAATTCGTTCTATCGTTAATTATCCTTTGTGTTTTACCTCTTTTATCTATGGCTCAGATGCCAAAGAACGAAGGCATACACGAAAGAGGGATGATGAAGAATAGGACAAACGTAGATAGCGAAAGTTCAGAATACCAAATTGGAATAATAAAAGACACCACTCGTTTCAAGAAATCACTAATGAAATTCGTTGGGACAAATCTTGTTTACGATGATGCAACAGAGAATGAGGAGGACATTTTAAATGAAACCCAACCTCTTTCTTCCTCAATACACCGAAAGAAAACTGATTTCTCAAATCTTACAGAAGCAATACAAATACCACTTGTTGATAATAGCACACAAAAATACTATTCTTTCCCTTGCGAAGGCGTGAGAGTAACCTCCCGTTTTGGCCCAAGAAGGAAACGATACCATTATGGAATAGACTTAGGACTAAGAACAGGCGAGCCAATCAAATCAATGTTTGACGGCACGGTAAGAGTAGCAAAAAGAGCTGGAGCTTATGGAAACTTAGTAGTAATAGACCATGATAACCAGTTAGAAACCTATTACGCACATCTTTCAAAGATAAATGTTTCTGATGGAGACAAGATAAAAGCAGGAGAAGTGTTGGGTTTGGGAGGAAATACAGGACGTTCAACAGGACCACATCTTCATCTTGAAATACGTTATCAAGGAGCAGCCATTAACCCAGAAGATGTTATAAACTTCACTAACTATGCTCTTTTAGATAACACCCTAAGCCTTACAAAAGACAATTTCCGTCATCATTCAGTTAAGAAATCAAACGTCAATTTAGCTAAAAATAAATCCAAAGCGACTAAAAATAGTAAGTATACCAAGGTTAAAAAAGGGGAAACTCTTTCTACTATTGCCAGACGTAATGGCACCACAGTAAAGAAACTTGCACAGCTAAACAATATCAAAGGCTCAAAGATTAAAGCAGGTCAAACACTTAGAATAAGATAAAATTAAGATAGAACAATTTTAATAAGAAAGGAAGCTCAAAAAGAGTTTCCTTTCTTTGTTTTTTCTTATATTATTACCTTAGATATACTCCTGAAATTTATTATAATTGCAATAAGATATTTCATATAGAGAAAGAATATATAAAATCAAAAAATAAGACTTCGTTTTACGGAATTAGAATCAAGTTTTAATAAATTAAAACCAAGAGTTATTTTGGGTAAAGAATTAATGCTATATATTAAGAGAATTAACAAAATAATATCAAGCATTTTGTTTTACTTGATATCACACTCCGTTTTATTTGATATTACAATGTGTTTTATAGTATATTACAGGGGTGTTTTATAGTATAAAACTGGTCGTATTACAGCCTAAAACAACACGTTTTATAGTATAAAACGAAACATTAAATTTTATTACATTAATTTTTGTTGCCATTTGTCGTGTGGGATTTCTTTTAGGGTTAAGCTATTTTGATGGATTATTGATTTGGGATGGGTTTTTCTCCAAGGGTATTTATGTAAAAAAGAAAAAGGAATGATTTACACAAATCATTCCTTTAATCTTTATTGTATGGTAGTTAAATAGTTCCTATTTCTATTTCTATTTCTTTTTCTCTTCTTCTTTATATGGGAAAAATTTATCAATTCCAACAATTACAAAGTAAAAAACTGCCATAAAGATAAATACAGTTGCTATTCCTATACCAGAAATCTGTAATGCTTTGTTTAAAATATCTATATTCATAGTATTAGTTTTTAAGGGTTAACCAAATAATGGCACTAACATTAATAATAAACCTCCAACAATTACAGAACCAATTTGACCTCCCACGTTAGTACTAATTGCTGGCATTAATAAATAATTAGTTGGATCTTCTTTTAGTCCCATTCCGTGAATAACACGTGCTGACATAGGGAATGCTGAAATTCCACAAGCTCCAACCATTGGATTAATCTTATTTTCAGGCTTCAAAAACTTATTCATAAGTTTAGCAAACAACACGCCACCAGCGGTATCAAAAACGAAAGCAAAAATACCAAGTCCAAGAATCATTAATGTATCTAATTGAACAAAACGTTCTGCAGTCATTGTACTTGCAATTGTAATACCAAGCAAAATGGTTACTAAGTTTCCTAATTCTTTTTGAGCAGTTTGAGATAATGAATTTAAAACACCACACTCACGAATTAAATTACCAAACATCAAAAATCCAATTAATGCTAAAGATGAAGGAGCAATTAACCCTGCCATCACAGTAATTATTATAGGGAATAAAACAAGAGTAGTACGTGATACTTTCTTATTAGCATCAGTTTTCATTCTAATTTTTCTCTCACTTTTTGAAGTTAATAATTTAATAACTGGAGGTTGAATAATTGGAACAAGAGCCATATAAGAATAAGCAGCAACAGAAATTGCAGGGAGTAAGTCTTTAGCAAATTGATTAGCAACAATAATAGAAGTCGGACCATCAGCAGCACCAATAATACCGATTGAAGCAGCTTCTTTTAAACTAAATCCAAATATTGTAGCTAAAATCATAGTAATAAATATACCAAATTGTGCTGCAGCACCAAACAATAATAAGCTTGGACGTTGAAACAACGGAGAAAAATCAATCATTGCACCGATTGCAATAAAAATCAACAATGGAAATAACTCTGTTGCAATACCCGCATCAAATAATACATTCAATGCTCCTACTACTGTTTCTCCGCCTTGTACTTGAGTAAGAACAGCAGAAAGAGGAAAGTTTACAAGTATCGCACCAAAGCCCATAGGTAATAATAGGGTTGGTTCATATTGCTTTTTAACTGCTAAATAAATTAGCGTACAACCCACGGCAATCATAACTAGATGTTGCCATGTCATCCCTGCAATAGCAGGCATTATTTCTTGAAATGTAAATCCCATATCTTAATTATTTTTTTCTGATTCTTCTAATTTTTCTTTAAATACTTTTTCTTCATCTTCAACTTCTTGAGAAATAACCTTTGAAAGTATGATTGAGAACAATAATGTACATACAATTACAGCCAAAGATACCCAAGAGTATTGATGGAAGAAGTGAGAAATAGGTTCATACCAACCTAAAAGCATTTTTGCTCCAATAAAGAATAAAATAATACATACTCCATGTTTTAAGAAACGGAACATACCCATAATGCCTTTAAGAGCAAAGAATAGTGAAACCAATCCCATAACAGCAAAAACGTTAGAGCTGATTGCTAAAAATTTTTCTTCATCAGGTGTCAATATGTCTTTTGCTCCTTCATTAATAACCCCTATAATTGCAGGAATTGAATCAATTGCAAACAAAACATCGGTTGAACCAATAACTAATAAACAAAGGAAAATAACAGTAATATGTCTCTTCCCATTTATTTTTGTGAAGAATTTTGAAGAATGAGTATCAGGGTCAACAGGGAATAGTTTTGAAGCTGCTCTATACAAAACGTTTGAAGAAGGGTCAACATTATCTTCTCCATGAGAGAATAACATTTTGTATGCAGTC
Source organism: Bacteroidales bacterium UBA5371 (assembly GCA_002407855.1). Taxonomy (GTDB): domain Bacteria; phylum Bacteroidota; class Bacteroidia; order Bacteroidales; family P3; genus UBA10566. The sequence continues at coordinate 79,377 of DHPF01000015.1, read as the reverse complement.
CAAACAAGGATAGCTCCAAAAATGTAAATTACCCATTCAAATCTTTGAACCAATGACATTCCCACTAAAATAAACAAAATACGAAGGATAATAGATATTAAAATCCCAAGTTTTAGAAGTTTAGGTTGATTATCTGAACTTATCGCCATCATAGAGAAAATCATAATAAATACAAAGAGATTATCAACTGAAAGAGAGTATTCAGTTAAATAACCTGCAATAAACTTCATCCCCATAATGGTTGATGTTTTAGCAACTTCAGGAGGAATTCCCTCATTTTGAGGGAAAAAGAAAAAAATAGCGACTCCAAAAAGCAATGCAATACTAATCCATAATCCAGTCCAACGCAAAGATGTTTTAACAGAGATTTCTCCATGACGATGTCCTGTTGCGTACATGTCAATAAAATAAACGATAAGGAAAATTACAATAAATGCAATCCACCAATAAGTCATAGCACTCATAATCATTATAATTTTAACCGATTACTACTAAGGCTGCACCTTCCAATACAGTCTCTCCCTTTGTAACTTTAATCTCTTTGATTACTCCATCGCGGTCAGCATTTATAGCATTTTCCATCTTCATTGCTTCCAATACTAATATTTGTTGTCCTTTGTTAACAGAATCTCCAACAGAGCAATTAATATCTAATATTATTCCTGGTAGTGGTGATTTGACTGTTGAAGCTGAACCACTACTTTGTACAGAGCTTGAAGCTCCTGCATTCTGAGTTTGAGCAACACGTTTTACAGGTTTTGTATTATCTTTTTCTGATTTTTCAATTATAACATCATAGACATTGCCATTTACTTCTACTTTGGCATTAGTGTCGTCTATGCTATCTATTGCAACTTCGTAAGTGTTGCCGTTAATTTTATATTTAAAATTTTTCATTTCTTATTTTCTTAAAGGTAATTCTCTTAATGTTTGTATTTTAGAACTCCAAGGGGAATAAAAATTTGCTGTTCGTTGTATGGTTAAAATTCCACTTTCTTCTTCATGATATTCAGTAGAAGAAAATATTGCCATTGCTATTGCAGCATAAATTTCATTAGATTCTTGAGTAGAGGCTGATGATTTTTCTTCAATATCAAGTTCTACATTTACTTTTTTTCTCTTCCAAAAACTCATAGCAATAAAATTTATAGTGGAATATTATCGTGCTTTTTAGCAGGATTTGTTAATTTTTTAGTTGATAGTTGTTGGAATGCACGAATAACTCTGAAACGAGTGTTTCTTGGTTCAATAATATCGTCTATATAACCATATTTTGCCGCGTCAAAAGGATTGGCAAATTTATCTGTATATTCTTTTTCTTTTTCTGCAAGAAATTCTGCTTGTGCTTTAGGGTCTTCTATTTTCTTTAATTCAGAACCATAAAGAATTGCAGCTGCTCCAGAGGCTCCCATAACTGCAATTTCAGCAGAAGGCCAAGCATAATTAATGTCTCCGCGAAGTTGTTTACAAGACATAACATCGTGAGCCCCACCATAACTCTTTCTTAAAGTAACGGTAACTTTTGGAACTGTTGCTTCTCCATAAGCATATAGGAATTTAGCTCCATGAATAATAATACCATTGTATTCTTGTGCAGTTCCAGGAAGGAAGCCTGGCACATCAACAAGGGTTAGGATAGGAATATTGAAAGCATCGCAGAAACGAACAAAACGAGCTCCCTTTCTTGATGCATTTATATCTAAAACTCCTGCCATGCAATTAGGTTGATTTGCTACGATACCAACAGAAGCTCCGTTTAAACGTGCAAAACCTACAACTAAATTAGCAGCATAGTATTGGTGTACTTCCAAAAACTCTCCATTATCTACAATTGAATGTATAACATCTTTAACATCGTATGGTTTGTTTGGATTTTCAGGAATTATTGAATTTAAAACATCATCTAATCTATTAATTGGATCATTGCAAGGAACTATTGGTGCTTCTTCCATATTATTTGAAGGAAGATACGCCATAAGTTTACGTATTAGAAGTAAGCCTTCTTTTTCGTCCTCAACAACAAAATGAGTTACTCCTGACTTAGAGGCATGAACCATTGCTCCTCCTAAATCACTATCGGTTACATCTTCACCTGTTACTGTCTTAACAACCTTCGGCCCTGTTACAAACATATAGCTGTTTTGTTTTGACATCATAATGAAGTCTGTTAGAGCTGGAGAATAAACTGCCCCTCCTGCACAAGGGCCAAATATTGCAGAAATTTGAGGGATAACTCCCGATGCCATAATATTACGTTGGAATATTTCAGCATAACCCGCTAATGAATTAACTCCTTCTTGAATACGTGCCCCACCTGAATCGTTCAATCCTATTACTGGTGCTCCCATCTTCATTGCTTGATCCATTACTTTGCAAATCTTTTCTGCAAAAGGCTCTGAAAGAGACCCTCCAAATATGGTAAAATCTTGTGAGAATACATATACAAGACGTCCGTCAATTGTACCATATCCTGTTACTACACCATCGGTTAGGAAAACATTATCTTGCATTCCAAAATCGGTGCAACGATGTGTAACAAACATATCAAATTCTTCAAAAGAGCCTTCGTCTAAAAGTATTTCAATACGTTCACGAGCTGTTAGCTTTCCTTTTGCATGTTGAGAGTCGATTCTTCTTTGTCCTCCTCCTAACTTCGCTTCTATTCTCTTGTTGAGAAGTAGCTTTATTTTTTCTTCAAAAGTCATTTGTTTATTATATTTTAATGTAAATAGATTTGCTTATTCTGAACAGAATTCTGTTAAAATACCCATAGTTGATTTTGGATGTAAGAAGCCTATCTTCAAACATTCTGCTCCTTTTCTGGCTTGTTTATCAATCAATCTCACTCCCTTTGCTTCCACATTGCTCAAAGCTTCATCTGTATTATCAACTGCAAAAGCAATGTGATGAACACCTTGTCCTTTTTTCTCAATAAAAGAAGCTATTGGACTATCCTCTGATGTAGCTTCTAATAATTCAATTTTTACTTCTCCAACCTTAAAGAAAGCTGTTTTTACTTTTTGGTCGGCAACTTCTTCAATGTTATAGCATTTAAGTCCCATAACCTCTTCCCAATATTTTATGGATTCCTCAAGGTTTGAAACAGCGATACCTATGTGTTCAATACGTTTTATGTTCATAGCTAATTTATGTGTTTTTATTATTATTTATTTTCTAATTCTGCTGATTCTAAGAGTTTGCAAAGTTAAAATAGTTTTTTCGTTTTATGAAATTAAATCCTGATTATTCTAGATTTAAACTATAAACAATTGATTCCAATTGCATAAGTTCATCTCTTTGATTTTGATTTGGGGCATATAAAAAACAGTCTATCATAATAAATTGATTGTTTTTTGAATCTACAAAGCAGTAATTAACAAACGGACCTCCCATAAAGTCGTTAAATAATCTCCATAAGCCTCTTGTTTCAATTGCCTTTACTCCATTGATACTTACAACTTTTCTTGAATAAGGAAAACGAGTTTCTGTTCCCATATAAGAACCTCTAACAGGGCCCGGAACATTCTCTTTAGCCATATTATCTCTTAATTCAATTATTTTCTCTTCCTTAAACATACCATCTCCAATAAAAGGTGTTTTATTAATTAAAACATTTAAGGTTCGTTGTCCAGTACTTGATTTATAATCTTTCCTTATCCAAGCAAAATTATCTTTAAATGTAGATATTGAAAACTCATTTGAAAAGGTTAAAGAGAATTTGAATGTAGTTTGCAATTTCTTTGTTAATTCGGTATTACTTAATTTCTGAAATGCCATAACAACTCTCCTATGTTCATTATTGTAGAATTGATGTATTATTGATGAAGCATAGCGATTGATTATTGAATATAAGCTATCCCTATTATTTGCTATAATCTGAAAATATGCTTGTGGAAAAGATTTATAATCTATATTTTGAAATATTGTATTCTCTTTATTGGTTGTTGCATAGTCTATAACTAGAATATTTCTATGCTTCTGAAACATCTCCGAGTTAAAGAACCTATCCTTTGGCATTTGCACCAAATCAAATAAAGGTTCTGGTCTTGATAATGCCTCGCAAGCTTTCATAAAATAAGAACCAATTGTATCTTTAAGTTCCCCTTTATAAACATTATCAGAAACTACTAAAATCATTTCTAATGTTTTACCCCCAGAAGCTGGTAAATTTTTAGGATTGTTGATTTCTTTTATTTTTTGGTCTTCTTGATTAGTTTTATCTTTTTTAGAACAACTCCAAAAAGATGATAATGCAAATACTATTAAAACAAAAGCGATAAAACGAATAAATTTCTTCATGATAACTATAAGATTTGAGTTTGCAAATATCCTAAAATTTATTGAGAAAACGCCAATAAAAGTTCCTAAAACAAAGATTTATTGTATTTTTGCACCTTAAAATTTAGAATATGTTAGATAAATTAGAAGCAATTCACTTAAAATATTTAGCAATTGAAGAGCAAATGAATCAACCAGACATTATGTCTGATATGAAACGTTATGTAAAACTCAATAAGGACTATAAGGATCTCCAACCAATCATCAACGCATATAAGGAATACAAAAACACTATTGAAAATATTGATAATGCCAAAGAAGTTCTAAATAATGAGAAAGATGAAGAGTTTCGTGAAATGGCAAAAGAAGAGCTCAATATATTGGTGGAAAAGAAAGAAAATATGGAGGATGACATTCGTTTAATGCTTGTTCCGTCTGACCCACAAGACAGCAAGAATGCAATATTTGAAATTAGAGCAGGAACAGGAGGGGATGAAGCAAGTATTTTTGCAGGAGACCTTTACAGGATGTATTTAAAATTCTTTGAGAAAAAAGGCTGGAAAGTTGAATTAGTTGATTTTACAGAAGGAACTGTTGGAGGATATAAAGAAATTGTTTTGAATGTTAGTGGTGATGGAGTTTATGGGCAAATGAAATACGAATCAGGAGTTCATAGAGTGCAAAGAGTGCCCCAAACAGAAACACAAGGAAGGGTTCATACTTCAGCAGCATCAGTTGTCGTTTTGCCAGAGGCAGAAGAGTTTGATGTTGAATTAAAGCCCTCAGATATTAGAAAAGATACATTCTGTTCCTCAGGCCCCGGAGGGCAATCGGTTAATACAACCTATTCAGCAATCCGTCTAACACATATTCCAACAGGAATAGTTGTTTCATGCCAAGACCAAAAATCGCAAGTAAAGAACCTTGAAAAAGCAATGGTTGTTTTAAGAACAAGGCTTTTTGAAGTGGAATATAACAAATACTTAAATGAGATTTCGTCTAAACGTAAGACAATGGTTTCAACAGGAGACAGAAGTGCAAAGATACGCACCTACAACTATCCTCAATCAAGAGTTACAGACCACAGAATAAATTACACTATGTATAACCTTCCTGTATTTATGGATGGAGACATTCAGGATATTTTAGATGCATTGCAACTGGCAGAGAATGCAGAAAGGTTAAAAGAAGCTGTTAGTTAATACAATATTTTAAGCTATAATGCGTTTTTATACTTTATTATTTTATATATAAACGCATGAAACCTTTCCAATCAATATTATTATTGATACTTTGTTCAATAATAACTCTTCTTATCCCTTTAATTTCTATTGCACAATTTCCTAATGCCCCTATTGGCTCGTGGAGAGATCATCTATCGTATTATAAAACAAAGAAAATAGCCTTAGTTGAAGATAGACTCTTGATTTCAGCAGGTAGTGCTATGTTCTACTATGATAGAGATGATAATTCTTTGGAACGCTTCTCTAAGGTTAATGGACTAACCGACGTTGGAATAGTTCAATTGGATTACGATAAACAGACAAAATGTATAGTTGTTGTTTACGATAATTCAAATATTGATATAATCCAAAAAGATAAAGTCTATAATATCCCTGATATAAAGATACGTTCAATTGAAGGGAGTAAATCCGTTAACAATATCACATTTCACGACCAAAAAGCATATCTCTCATGTGGCTTTGGTATAGTGGTTTTAGATTTGGTCAGAAAGGAGATATTTGAAACCTACTATATTGGAAATAATAGTTCCAAGATTAATGTAAATAGTGTTGTGATTGACAACGATTCTATATATGCCGCAACAGTAGAAGGTTTAAAATATGCTTCTATTAACTCTCCTTTCTTAGCAACAAGCGAAACATGGAAAACATACGAAACTCTTAATAATCCAAATAATGATGAGATAAAGTATCTTTTTAAGTTTAACAACAAACTCTTAGCAGGTGTTAAAATAAATAATGATTACGTAAACCTTTTGGAAAGAAACAATAAAACTTGGGACACTGTCTTTTCAAATTATATATGCTATTGGATAAAACCAAACGGCAAGCATCTAATTACTAAAACATGGGGTTCGAGCAATCAAGCAGTATTTATTTATGACACAACATATACTTATCAAAGGGTGATAGACGACCAATGGAATCCAATGATAAAAGATGGTAAAATTATCAGTCCAGAAGTTGGAGATGCAGTAATAATAGACGACAATTTATGGCTTGCTCACGAAAGAGGAGGAGGTATTGTTTCATTGCCAAATTACCTTTTAAATAGTTCAGTTGGGGTATTTTATCCAAATGGGCCTCTATCTAATGATGTGTATTCTATTACCTCAGCACAAGGTAAAATATATATAGCACCAGGAGGTAAGACCCTACAAAATGAACTTAGAGGAATACCTCCAAATGTTTATATCTTTGATGGATATTATTGGGATTGCTTGATAAATTTTAATGAAGATACTATAAAAGGAGTTTTGCATGATATTATAGATGTAAGTGTTAATCCTAAAAATCCTAATCATTTAATGGCAGCATCTTGGTGGAATGGAGTTATTGAAATAAAGGATAATAAGATAATAAAGGTCTGGGATAGTACAAATACCGAAAATAACCTACAACCAAGCTATGGATATCGTATTGCAGGAGCTAAATACGACCTTTCTGGCAATTTAATTGTTGCAAATTCTCTTTCAAGCAATTCGTTGGTATATAGGAATTATAGAAATGTTTGGGGTAGCTTCAATACCTACGACAAAATTGGGAAAGCAGAAGTATTAGGACTTGCTCTTGATAGGTTTAATGCCGGCAACCTATATAAGTTTATTTGGACAATGGACAATAGAATATTAGCCTTAGACAATAATAATAATCAAATATTAATAGACCCAAATAATGGTTCAAAAGACAAATCCAATAAAGTTAATTGCATAACCCAAGATGATGAAGGCGAGCTATGGATAGGGACAGACAAGGGAATTAAAGTTATTTATTCCTTAGATGACCTTTGGAAAATAGGAGAAAATGGGAACTCTGCCGTAACATGTAATAATATCATATATCAAGAAGAAGGTATAGCTCAATACTTGTTGAATTTTGATAATATTAATTGTATTATGTGTGATGGAGGAAATAGAAAATGGGTTGGTACAGAAAGAAATGGAGTATTTGTCTTTTCCCCAAGTGGCGACAAACAGCTATACCATTTTACTGCCGAAAATAGTCCATTATATTCCAATAGAGTTTTAACTATGGCTCAAGAACCCCAGTCAGGAGAGGTTTATATTGGAACAGACCGAGGCGTAATTTCCTATAAGGCAGAATCAACAGCACCTCAAGAAGAAGCTGGACAATTATACATATACCCAAACCCTGTTCGTCCCGAATATAATGGAACCATAGCAATAAAAGGTTTCGTTGCAAACTCAGATGTTAGAATTACAGATGTTGCTGGAAATATGGTTGCCCATCTCAAATCCATAGGAGGACAAGCCACATGGAATGGTAAAAACTTCAAAGGCGAAAGAGTTAGTAGTGGGGTATATTTAATATTCAGCTCAGCAATGGAAGGCACAGAAAACGCAGTGGGTAAAATACTCTTTGTGAGGTAATAGAACAAAAAAAATGATTTACCAAACCAAAGCAATAGTATTAAAAACATTTGCTTACTCGGAAAGTAGCATAATAGTAAAAATACTAACCAAAGAATTTGGAGTCAAATCATATATCTTAAAAGGAGGCAGAAAGAAAAATGCTGGTTTACGTTCAAACATATTTCAACCTCTTTATATATTAGAATTACAAGTTTATAATAATCCAAAGAAAGACCTTCAAATTATAAGCGAAGCAAAAATAGATAAAGATCTTAGCCCTTTGTTTTCCGACATAAAGAAAACCTCATTAGCCTTTTTCCTATCTGAAATAATTAATCTATGCCTTAAAGAAGAAGAGAGCAATCTAGAAATATACACATTTATAGAAGAAAACATCCTAAGACTCAATTCTCTTACTGAAAATCATTCCATATTTCACCTAAACTTTCTTATTGACTTTTCTGAACAATTAGGCTTTCCTCCACGAAATAATTACAGCTTAGACAGCCCATACTTTGACCTCTCAAAAGGACATTTTGTTAGCACTAACCCACACCTCAACAACCAACTCACCAAAGAAGATTCCCTACTTTTTTCCCAATTCCTTTTCTCACAAAACCCCATTTCAGAGAACTATACATCACTTTCACTAAACAAAGGCGAAAAGAATAAACTTCTTAATATCCTAATCCAATTCTATCAAACACATCTAATAAGTCCCTATTCCATAAAATCACACCTTGTTCTTGCAGAGGTTTTGCACTAACTCACAAAAGAATAATCTATCCTATCAATGATTTACTTTATAAGAATAAAGCTAATATCAAAGATTATATCCTCTTTTAAGTAGTTTATTTCCGAAAAAACAATTTTCATCGTTGGTATTTCTTTGATAAAAAGTTTGTTTATGCTTATTATTTTGGGTAAAAAGATTAATGGCATAAATTATTCCAAAAACAAATAGAGAAACAGAAGCATAAGTCTTTTATAACTTGAATTCGGTTTTTGTAATATTAATTAGAGTAGGTATCTTTAATTAATAACGGAAATATCAATCCATATTTATTTTAAACCAAAATGACCCTCCATGACGTTCTACCTTTTGCAAATTGGAATGTTCCCAAATAGGTGATATTTGTTTACTTAATTCTTTGTCTTCATAAACAAAATAATTAGGCATAATAGGTGTAAATTTATCAGGATTTGCTAACAAATACATTGCAAGTCCATATTGTTCATTGTAAAACCTATCTATCATAAATTGAGGATAATCATAAGGCAAATAAATATCATGAATATGAACAATCACTCCTTTTTTTAATTTTGGTAATATGTCCATAAAAAATACCATAGCATCAGAATTAGGGTAAATACTATGAGAACCATCTAAAAACATTATATCATTTTCTTCAAGAGAGTCAAAAATTGTTAAATCAATATTTTCAACAGGCATTCTTATAGCCTTATCTGTTAAATTATCTATCTCTGCACGAGGACAGGGGTCAATAGAAGTGATTTTTATGTCAATATTATGTTCTGTACGTACTTTATAAACTACTTTTGTAGAATTACCCGAACCAATTTCAATATAGTTCTTTGGTTTATACTGAGCAATCATAGTGTAAATCATAATAATATCTAAGCCAGGGAGGAAATTGTTATTCCATCTTGGCTTAGTATCATCTGTTTCATCCTTATTATCCTTTATTTGCCATAAATATTCTTTATAGCTCAATGCTTTATCAAGCATAAGTTTATAATTATCCCTTTGAGCATTGATTATATCATATAATTTCTGATGAGCAGGCAATCCATAACCATATCTTTGCTTGAAATTAACCTTGTAATTAAGGTGTAAATTCTGAAACTTAGGTGATAAAATCCTATAAATATCTTTTATATTCATTTTATTTTTTTGGCATATTAAACTACAAAATGTAACTTTTCCATCAACAAAATTATAAAAACTTTCAAATGGTTTTACATAATTGAGATTTTTTCTTACTCTACAAATATTTTTCTTGTATTTCTTTTTAATTGAGTAATAATTATGGGAATAAAACAAAAATGAATCAAGGAGTTATTCTATTAACTCCTTAATTCATTTAGCTAACTCTTTATTCTAATTTTTTCTTTCTTGATTTCATTTTACTGAAATCTAGTTTCATTTTTCTTAAACTTTATTTAGTCGAAACTAAACACCGACTTTTTAAATTTTTCTCAGAGATAATTTTATTTTTTTCAACTCTTTTTTAAAATAGACTTTGATAACTTTTTTTGAATCTTTATTGATTATAGATTTGAAATAATATTCTTGGCTATCTCTTCAAATTCTTCTTTTGTTAATTCTAATTTAGGTCGTTTAAAATCTAAATCACCAACATTATTTAGTGGAACAAGATGAATATGTGCGTGTGGGACTTCAAGACCAATAACAGCTATGCCAACTTTAGGGCAAGGGTATGCTTTTTTTATGGCTTTGGCTATTTGTTTGGCAAATATATTTAATTCTGAAAGCAAGTTATCTTCAAGGTCAAATATATAGTCTATCTCCTTTTTAGGGATTACCAATGTATGTCCTTTTGCAAGAGGTGAAATATCTAAGAATGCATAACAATTATTGGTCTCTGCTATCTTGTATGAAGGTATCTCTCCTGCAATTATTCTTGAAAATATTGATGCCATATTATTCTCTTGTTATTTTAGTTATTTGAAACTTTACCTTACCAGCTGGTATGTCTATTTCTGCCACATCTCCAACTTTTTTTCCTAAAAGTCCTTTGGCTATTGGTGAGGTAACGGATATTTTTCCTTGACGAAGATCTGCCTCACTTTCTGGGACAATTTCGTATGTCTGTTTTGTTTTCTTGGCAAGATTGATAAATTCTACCTTTGAAAGTAGAAGTACTTTTGAGGTATCTAATTTGCTTTCATCTAATAGTCTTGCGTTGGATATTAGAGTTTGTAGTTTAGATATCTTAGCTTCCAAATGCCCTTGTGCATCTTTGGCTGCATCATATTCTGCATTTTCGGAGAGGTCTCCTTTATCTCTTGCCTCAGCTATTGCCGCAGATATTGCAGGACGATCTATAGTTACCATTTTATGTAGTTCGTCTTTTAGCTTTTGTAAACCTTCTTCGGAATAATATTTTATTGCCATAATATGTTTTCTATTATTGATTAAAAAAGTATAGAAGACCTTTTTGGAAGGTCTTCTATACTAATTAAGAATTTTATTGATTAAATTTTATAACGAGAGTACAAGACCTATGGTGTGTATTCCACCTGCAATCTTGGTCAAACGATATGCGTAATCTATTGATAGATTGATACCATCTGAATCATCTTTGGCTTTTTTGATTGGTGCAATTACCGATGCTCCTGCTGCAAAACCAGAGTATAGTGTTGTTGCTCCTGCGTCTGCTTCAAAAACACTTTTAGTAATTGCGTCTTCATATGTGTATGAGGTACGCAACATAAATATTTTTGCAAAAGCATATTCAAGTCCTAAGGAGTATTGGTCTTTTGAAAACGCCATTGAAGCAAAGTTACCTGCAACTGTTAAGCGATGTGTATTTTCTGCAAATAAGAAGTCATAAGATGCTCCAATATTTAAGCTCGATGGTATTTCGAAACTTTGAGAACGTTGTTCTACTGATTGAGTGTGTAATGAATTTTGATAAATTGCATTTACCGACAATCCGTCTCCATTATAACTCATTGCTGGTCCCCAATTCTTCAAAGCAATACCAAACTTAATTTCGTAGTCTTCTCCTGTAACGTATTGGATACCTGCATCAATAGTAAAGCCAGTTGCTGTAACGTTATCAATACCTTCGGTTACTATTTTAACTGTTGCTCCTCCATATATTGATGTAGAGAAAGCCTTAGCATAGGAAACTCCAATATTCATATTACTAATAGAGAAGGTTCCATTGGAGCCAATCTCTGGGCTACTTACTAATGTTCGTTCATTTAGTCCAAATCCTATGGATGTTACGGATAGTCCTAAAACTCCATAATCACCTAAGTTTTGTCCAATACCAAAGGCACTTACTCCAACGCCTGAGTTTTGTAACCAATTGCTGTATGAGAAGTAACCTTCTGTTCCTGCAATTCGTCCAAGTCCTGCTACGTTTGAAAATAACGCGTCTATTCCTGTTCCACATGCTGTATTCACTCCTCCCCAACCAGCACTGCGTGCCCAAGGGTTAATCAAAAGTGATCCTGCTCCTGCTGTTCCTCTTCTGTCGTCATTCCCAGCTTTAACGCTCATATTAGTTAAAAGGAAGACTCCTAATATGAACAAAGCAAATATTCTATATATATCTTTCATAATCTCTTTTATTTAAAATATTTTAATTATGCTATTTTCTATCGGAATGAATTTAAGTCAACAGGACGTAAAGCTCCAAACCATTTAATTATTTTTTCTCCTACACCATCAGCCTTAACATGTATTATGTATGCTCCTCCAGATATTGGTAATCCTTTATGATTTTTCAAATCCCAATCTACTGATGTAAGTGCTGTTCCTGTTCCAGATACTACACTCTTTGATGGTGCTCTTAGTTTTCTAATAACTGTTCCATCAACAGAATAAATAGTTATGTATGAATCAGGCAACAAATTAGTTATCTTAACAAGATTTTGCACTTGGTCTTCTTCGTAAGTTGAGGCTGCAAAGTATGGATTAGGTACAACTGTTATTTGATCTAATGTTGTCTTAGCTACTTCAACGTTACCAACTGATGTTGCAATATCTTTTGTTATTGAGAATTGATACATTGGGTAGTTGTTATTTTGAGGATTTGCTGCTGCTCCATTGATATTGTTAATGTAGTTTGGTCTGTATTGTTGACGAACTCTTAACGACACTGTAACATCTGTTGGAATTTCTGCCTTAGGATTATTATTAAATGCTGTTGCAAGTGGTGCTCCTACCCACATTACAGAACCAAATACTTCCATAGCTTCTGTAAGGTTAGCATTCTTATAGTCGTTAGCATAAGGTGATGTGTTGGTAAGTGTGATATTATCTAACTTCTTTAACTTATTATATGCCCAAGTTCCCATATCCATATTTCCATTAACATCTCTTTCATAGTATGATGTCGGATTAACAACTCTTTCTGACCTATTTGGTTCAAGTGCATTAACTGTATAGAGTTTGTATTCTGATGCTCCAAGAACATAAATATAATGCATACCTCCTATCACCAATCCTGCATTATCACTTGTGATTGATGTTGGATTCCAAATCAAATCTCTACCATTACCTGGTTGTCCAACTCCAAGTTGTGAGTTTTCTCCAAATATTAGATTAAGTCTTTGACCTGTTTCAAGGTTGATTGCATATCCTGGGAACCAGCCCCATCCTTGAGTACCATCATTTAATGGATTACCATTTTTATCAACAGATGCATGTCTTCTCAATTGGAAACGTTTTGCATTTCCTTCTGTTTGGTTTACGTCATCACCCATTTCAATTACAGGACAACGTGTCCATTTTGTTTTGTCATTAGTGAAAACTATATCAACAGAAGCTAAATTATTCATATCATTTGATGCTGTTGAATAAACAAAAGAAGGATCTAATCTATATTTAGTTACATCAGCAGGAGTTGCTTCTGAAGAGAAATGATAATATGAGAATCCTGGGTGAGGGAAATAAATATCTTCATCTACAGCACTATAATTTAAATATAATGATGTAAGCCTATAAGGAGCCCACCATCCATTTCCAAAACCTTCATAATCGGCATCTTTATCTATGGATATATCAAAAGTTATAGTATCGTATCCTGATCCATCACTCTTTGGAACGTATCTTTCCTTTGTGTAATAATAATCTTGAGATAAATAAGCTAGAACATCTTCTTTTAAAGTATTAGGTATAAAGTCCCGACGTTGAGACTCAGAAGCATACTGACTTCCTGATTTTATCCAATTAGAATAACCATAAGCATCATTATCTTCAAATCCTCCCAACCAAGTTTTACTTGGATCTTTATGTGTGATTTTAGAATATAAAGCTGTTCCTTCTCTTAGGTCTCCTCCAAATACTCTTCTTTGTTTTGCTATTGGGTCAATATGGAAAGTATTTCCCTCCTTAATTGCCGGAGGTATAACTGTTGATTGAGGATTTGTAAGAGAAATTGAAATACCCAATGGGAATATAATTTGTTCATTAATATCTCCAATTGGTCTATCAGAAACAATAGAATATACATCTTGCGAAACTCCATTAACCTTAGTTGTATAAAGAGGCTGAGTAGTATCTATGTTTTGTAGCTTCCAAGTAGCATACATCAAATCTGTTGTTGTGTCAGAAGGGATTATTTTAACTATAAATGAACCTTGACGAAGTTTTATTGGGTCAATTACCTTTATGTTTAGTGGTCCGTAATTCTTTTGGTAAACTAAATCAGTTACATAAGCAATTCCTTCTGGTTCTTCGTTTGCTTTACCCATTATTTTTTCTATGGTTTCTGTTTTAAAGTTTAACACCATTGAACCATTACCATTACCTTCTATTCTTGTAATTTCAGGACATACTCCATAAGATGACTGAACTAATGTTCCCCCTTGTTCTGGAGCTATCTTATGAGGAATAGCTATGACAGGAGTAATACTTCTTCCATATCCGGTTTTTCTACTTGCAAGATAGGTTTGTTTTTGTCCATCAATCTTTGTAGCATCTTCTGGATTAAATTGTTTATAATTATTGTGTGCATAAGCTATTGCAACATAATAATATTTCTTATTATTAACAATATTTTTATCACTGGTTGTAGCAAACTTATCTTCAGTAATTCGGAATGAGTGTTGGATCCCGTTATTTAATCCATCAACCATTACCTGAGGTACTAAAGCTCCAATATTATTGTTTTTATAATAATTGATTAGTTTTGCAATTGGTTGGTTATTTTGTTTTTCATCAAAATTTCTGATATCGCATTGTCCTACTAAACGAGCTTTATTTTCATCATAAATATCCGCAACAGAAACTGTCTTATCTCTTAATTGGAATATTTGATACCCCTCAAATTTATAATATCTATCATAAGGTACTACTTGGTCAATAAGTACATGTAACTCATCATTATAAATAGTATCACGAGTAATGTTATAAGATTGAGGTATTGAGATATCAATTTTATTAAATGATTCATTTATATTATTTGATGAAGGTGCATCATTAGTTAAGAATAGGATTAATTCCCTGTCAAGTTCTTTTATAGTTAAGTCTGGTGCATCAGGTCCTTCAAGGATATTAAAGCAGTTATCAAATAACGCCTGGCATTTATCATCAATTTGTCTAAGAAGTGTTACTGATGCGAAAGGTCCACCTGTTGGTGCTTGGGCAAATGGAATTCCCACTGTAATGTAGTTAATTGCTCCAGGTTTTAGTTCAAAAGGTCCTGCTGATTGCATAAAACGTCTATCTCCTTCTTTGTTACCTGAAGATTCTTCTGTCCATCCTCTTGTATCAGTTATTGAAGGTATAATACCTTTTGTTCCCCAATTCCAAATGTCGGTTGTTCCTGGGAACATAAAATCGCATTCTATTCCTCCAGCTGTCGTACCATCTGCACCAAAAGTCATTTTCACTCCAGTTTTCCACATTCCTCTCAAATAGTTGTAGTAGTCAGTTGCTTTATCTGGTTCTCCTTTGATTGAGTGTCCACTATTCTCATAATAAACAAACCTTCTCATTCCAAAACGTTCATCATCGATAATACCATTCCCAAAATTAACTCCATTGATATTTGCACCATTAGTTATTTTATCATTAACATTATACCAATAATCAACAAATTCTTCTGCATTAGCAGTAATTAATAATGTATCATAGTTTCCAGGTATTGGTTGTCCTAAAGAATCCTTCTTTAAGTAGTTTGCTAATTTAGCTTGACCTTGAGCATCTTGTGCTGCTAATTCTATATATACTTTTGGATTATCTAATCCATCTGGGTCTAAATAAGGTCCTTGGAAGAAGTCAATGCCAATTGCAGGAGGATTACCTGGATAAGCTCCTGTTCCTGGTCCATCCGTCGATGTTCCATTATAACAATAACCTAATCCACGTTTAACATCACAGCCTACAAAGTCGTCAAAAGCAAACCCTAAATCAGGGTCAACCCATTGACTGAAATATGTATTTTGAAGAGTAAAAGTTGAACGATTGATAATTTCATATGAATAGAAAGTCATATTATTGATTTCATCATTCATACTAAATGCAAAAGCTTGAGCACGAATTTCAAGACCAATCGGATTCTGAGACTTAGATTCTGTGTGAGAATTTCCCTTATCATTAAATACCCACCACAAAGTTTCATCTCCTTTAAGTACTTGGTCTACAAGAATACCTCCGTGAACCTGAGCCAAACCTCCAGTTCCTAATTCATCTTCCATTGTTCTTACAGGATTATATTTTTGCCCACTTTGCTTTGCTGCAACAGGACAAAGGTCTCCGTTAAAATCATAGTATGGATAGTCTCCTTTTGTATAATCATATATGCCGTCTCCATCCACATCTTTAAATGGAGCTAGGTATTTAGTTTGTTTAAGTTCTGCATAATTTTCTGGGTGTGCAGGCCATGTTTTTATAGCTTCTGTTACTAAACTTTGGTCTGTTGGTCCTCCAATAATTTGCCCTTGAGCATTCTTTTGACAAGCAGAAACAAAGGATTCAACTTCTGCCTTTGTAATACGGAAATGCTTGTCCCATTTTTCACAAACTGATTTATTTACAGCTGCATTCTTATCAACTGTTAGTGGTCCTGGCCAAAAATCATCTCCATCTTGTCCAAAACGCAAAGCCGCAACTCTTAATTGTTTATTTTCGTCTTGACCTCCAATCCATAAGGCAGCACAAAACATTGCCGTACTACTTCCATCTTTTGGAACATAATATTTTGCAGTATTTCCATCATACCACATATTACCACCTGTATTGATACGAGCTCTTACATTATTAATGCTTAATTCTGCAGAACCCTGAGCTCTTCTACACCTTTCAACCCCTCCATTGTCTTTTAACGATGTTGAGGTTTTCTTAATCTTACCCTTATATTCTGCACCAAAAGATGAATTTTGTAGAGAAAGGCAGATTAAAACTAACGCTGTTATTTTAAATATATGTTTCATTTTTCAATTAATTTTCTATTTAATTTGTTAATTAAAATGTATAAGCTAATCCTATAAATATCATTCTTGGTCTGGAATAATTATACGTTGAATTATTCAAATTCATTGCATAATAATCTCTATAAGAATTAGGGTCTAATTGGTTTGCAATTAATGTTTGAGTTTGAGGGTCGGTTAAGTATCCATTATCGTCTGGGTCACCAGTAACTGAGTAAACTCCCATCACGTTCTTAGTGTTAAGTACATTGGTTGCTCTTGCAAATAAATTCAATTGAGTAACCTTTTTACCTACCTTTATATCAAATGATTTATCAATTTGCATGTCAATACGGAAAGTCCAAGGTAATCTTGCTCCATTATAACTTCCAACTATTGTAGGTTGTGTGTTGCTGAATAACCTTGTGTAAGGACGACCTGATTGTGCAACTCCTGTAATGTTCACTCCAAAATTTTGTAACCATTTAGTAATTTTTGCTCTCTCTTCTCCAGTCTTCTTATCCGTTACAATTCTCTTGGTTGTAGGTCCATTATATTTATCTCCTCCTAAATAGCGGAAGTCTAATTGTAATTTAAACTCATGTCTTCTATCATCTGAAATAGGATATAACATCTTAATGTTAGGATAACCTGCTTGAATTAAAGATACAATTGTTGATTGAGGTAAACCAGAAGTTCCTTCTGCATATTGCAGGGTGTAGTTTGCATTAAGACGCACATTACTTGAACGCTTCAATTCGTAGGTTACTGTAAGCCCTTTAATAGTCCTATAATCTTGGTTACCATAAGAATAATATAGAGAAGTTGGGTCAGCACCTACATATTGTACTAATGCTATCAAATCTCTTGTTTCTTTATAATATGCAGACATATTTACTACTGATGTTTTAGAAAGAACTTGTGTAAATCCTAATTCGTAGTTAGTAATTTTCTCTGGCTTTAAATTTGGATTATTTAAAATGTTTCCGGATTGTCTTTCCATAAATAAATAGCTTACATAGTCAGCTTGCCAACCTCCTTGAGGACGACGAGCAATCATATCGTAAGAAGCTTTAAATTCAGATTTATCTGAAACAGGGAAAGAGAAAGCAATACGAGGCATTGCAACTACTTGTGGTTTGTAATCTTGGAATGCATCAGTTGATATTTCATAAGGAAGACCTGTGTCATTTAATCTACCTTTTCTAAAAGGTAAAGGTTGGCCCGATGCTCCTGCAATATCATTAGGATTTGAAACTATCTCCCCATTTGCATTATACCAAGTGTTTCCTTTTCTATATCCTCTAACAAATCCTTCATTATTTACATCACTTGGAGATGAGTTTCCATTTAAGCTATTTACATAAACATAATAATCTTCACCAATATTTGAAGGGCGATTTGGAATATCTAATTCGCCAGCAGTGTATGATGAATATAGTAAATAATCATCCTTTAATCCCATTTGATTTCCATCAAATCTATCTACACGAACCCCTATATTAAATATTAAATCTTTAAAATAGAACTGATCTTGAGCATATCCTGCCATATAAATAGGTTGCCAAGCTCCCAAGGTTCTTTTTTCTTTATTGGAGAAAAAGTCTTGTAGGTTTTGTTTTCCTTTTACAATATTTCCCTTATGATCGTATCCATAATAACTAACTAATGAATTACCACTATTAAATAATTCGTCAGCTGAAAACATATCTAATGAGAATGTTGAAGGGTCATAACTATCTATATCAATAAAATCTGTTCCTTGAGGGTTTAATCCTAATTTTTCTCTTAACGCTCTATCAAAGTAAGTTTGGCTTGCTGCATCATATGCTCTATTATATGTTACATAAGGAATAGAGCCTGAATTGTCAATAATAGGATTGTCTAAATCTCTGTATAATATGTGAGAATTGGCTTCTTGTTTCATTATTGTCCATAAAGAAGAAGCATTGATTCCATAATAACGATATGTAGATTGGTCATATTGGAATCCTAACTCAAGTGAGTGGCTTCCAATATCTGCTGAAACTCTCGCTCCTGCATATACGTATTGATTTTCTGATTTTGAGAAAGAAGTACTTGGCATATTAACATTGGTAAACATCCCATAAATAGGTGTAGGTCTATCTCCATTTGTTAATCCTTGATATGCTCTGATGTTATCATAGTTATATAAATATGGTCTCAAAGGAGCAAAATTTGGGTCATTGTAAAGTTGCCAAGTGTATCTTGCCAAACCAGGGTTGTATTCAGATGGAGTAAACTCAACGTCATAATCTAACCAACCATTATGCTCCATAACATCTTGCATAACTCCGCCTATCTCCATTCTTGTAAGTTGATAAGTGTTTCTTTTATGTGTACGGAAAGTTCCTATATGACCATATTTAAACAACTCATCTTTATGCTCTGGATTATAGGTTTCATCAAAAGATTTACTATATGAGCCAACAAGATTTAATGTAATATTCTTTATCTTAGAGGTTTCTGAAGATCCAGAAAACTTTTGAGTGAAGTCTCCCATAATTGCAAAACTAGTACTTTTGGACTCGCTATTATTCTCGTTGTTCATTAAAATGCTTGATAAAGTCGGATTTTTACCAAAGATATTAGAATATTCACCATTTATTCTTAAAGTACTATTTTTTGAAAATAGAATATCTAATCCTCCTTCAAGATATAATCTATTTCTCCACACATTTGGTTTTCTTCCTACTTGTTCAAAATCTGACAAACGGAGGAAAGATGCTGTATTGTAAACCGCTCCTGTTGCTGAATTATAAGTTAAAGGATTATTATTAAGAGAATTTTGTTTGTCTGATTTTAGCATATAGTAATATCTATCCGATGGTCTGTTAAGATCATCCTGAACAAAGATATTATATCCTGCTAATCTATAGCCAATAATACTATTTTCTATACCATCTTCAGATTTTGTCTTGTACAATGGACCAGTAAAATAAATATCTAATTTATGATAACCTCTTGTATCCAAAGGTTCAGATGTCTCATACTGAACAAAACCTGTGAATTTGTTTTCTGGAGGTCTAAGTGTAATGTTGGTAGAACCACCTATTGCTTCTCCAATACGTGCTGGTGTTCCTCCAAGAATAACTTGAATCTCAGCAATAGATTTCTTAGGAATATTTACAGTACCTTTCTTAGCTACACCATTCACATAGGTAACCATACCACTTTCTCCACGAGCCGTTCCTGCTCCACCATCAACATCAGAAATACCTCCAACTGTTGCAATGATAGCATCAACTGTATTTGCTGCCATCTTGTCAATGTCTTCGTTGGTGATACGTTTACCAGTTTCTGCTGTACCTGATTCCAATAGAGGAACTGCATATTCTGTAATAATAACTTCATCAAGTTGTTCTACTGTTGGTTCTAATGCCAAGTCTCCTCCAAGAGAATATCCTGTGGCCGTAACACGAACTCCTGTTTTCATTGCTTTTTTGTATCCAACAAAACTAGCAACAACATCATAATTTCCTGCACTTAATGGTTTAATCTGGAACTTCCCATCCAAATCTGTTTGGGCACCTCCTCTTTGCTGACCATTTTGCTGAACTATAACATTAACGAACGGTAATGGTTCGCCTGTTTTAGCATCTGTAATTGTTCCCGTTAATGTTCCTTGCGAGTACAATATTAAACTGGTTGTTAAAAACAAACCTAGAGTAAAGAATAATTTTCTCAACATGCTCTTTTAATTATATTGTTTATGTAAAGAATTAATTTTCGTATATTTTATTTTTTGATATAAATGGATTATTTATTATTTCCGAATAAATAATAGCCTTTCTAATATCAAAGTTTTCTTCTATTATTTCGTTTTTAAGTTCTGTGTTTTTAGCTTCTGTAACAATACTACCTTGGTTTTTCAAGTTGGATTGTTTTTTTTCAGAAAATATAACTTCACTTTTTTTATTTTTACTTTTTTTATCTTCATTAAATATCTCTTTAAATGTGTCATAAAAGACATCTTTTCCTTGGTTTTGATCAAAAATAGGCGGTGTTGTTTCATTGTTTTTCTCAGCTAAAACTGGGAACAACTTTTTGGCTATCAACACAAATACTATTAAAATTACTATTATATATACACTCATTTTCCCATATTATGAAAGCACAAATTTAGAAAAAAATAATTCAAGACCAAAAAATAATCAACTTTATTTGCAAATTTAATTTTAAAAAGATATTTTTCTTATTTCTTAGTACTAAATACTACTTTCTGTTTGTTTCTTTGACTTTTAATTAATAAATAAGCTATCGGGCTTGATATAAATAATGTAGAGAATGATCCTGAAACAGTACCTATTGTTAATGCAAATGCAAAGCCTCTTAAAACATCTCCTCCAAAAATTAAAATAATAACAAGTGAGATAAATACTGTGAAAACCGTGTTAATAGTTCTACTTAAAGTTTGATTGATTGACATATTCATAACTTCACCATAATCTCTGTTAGGGTATAATTTAAGGTTTTCACGTACCCGGTCAAAAATTACTACAGTATCATTAATTGAGAAACCAATAATTGTTAGTATTGCCGCAATAAAATTCATATCTACATCCATACTAAATGGGAGCACTCCATCTAATGCGGAAAACATCCCTATTGTAAAGAAAGCATCAAATGCCAATGCAAGTATTCCTCCCAAACTATATTTCCAATTACGGAAACGAATAGCAATGTATATAAAAATAGCAATCAATGAAACAATTACTGCAATTACAGCAGATTTTTTAATATCATCTGCGATTGTTGGTCCAACAATTTCAGAGCTTATAATGCCAAGAGGAGATTTTTGAGTTGATTGAAATTCCTCTAATGTTATGTCTTTATTAGCATAATATTGTTTAGTTCCATTAAATAATTTCTGGATAACTTCACGCTTAACATTTTCATTATCTTCTTTTACCTTATAGTCTGTAGTAACCTTTACTTGATAGCTTGGGCCAAATGTCTTTACTTCTGGTTCAGAATTAAATTCTTCTCCTAATGAAGATCTAATATCGTTTGCATTAACATCTTGGTCAAACCTAATAATATATGTACGTCCTCCAGTGAAATCAATTCCATAATTTAATCCTTTAAATACTAAGAAACCTGTTAAAATAAGAACAATACTGCTCATAATTATCAATTGTTTCTTTGCATTTTGAACAAAGCGGAAATTAGGGTTTCCATAAATCTTAGAAGATAGTTTATTTTTAAACTGAAGTTTATCTTTAAGTCTTTTACTATTAACCATAGCCTCCATAACTAAACGAGAGATAAATATACTCGTAAAGAATGATGTAAGAATACCTATACATAATGTAATTGCAAAACCTAAAACAGAACCTGCTCCAAAATATGCTAATATAATCCCTGTAAGAAGTGTTGTAACATTACCGTCTATAATTGCAGAATACGATGCCTTATATCCATCATTAATTGCATTATGAATATTCTTTCCGGCATTTAGCTCTTCCTTTATACGCTCATTAATAATCACGTTGGCATCAACCGCCATTGCCAAAGTAAGTACAATACCTGCAATACCTGATAATGTTAGTACAGCTCCAATGGAAGCAAGAATACCAAATAAGAAGAATAGATTTACTAATAAAGCAATACATGCTGCAACACCTGCAAAACGATAGAAGAATATCATAAATGCAAATACAGCCAATAATGAAAGAATAAATGAAATTAATCCTGCTTTAATTGATTCTTCTCCTAATGATGGCCCTACAATTGATTCTTGTACAACCTTAGCTGGAGCAGTTAGCTTACCAGACTTTAATATATTTGCTAAGTCTTTTGCTTCTTCAATTGAAAAACTTCCTGATATTTCAGAACGACCTCCTGTAATTTCACTATTTACTCTCGGAGCAGAATAAATAAGATCATCAAGAACTATTGCAATGCTATTGCCAATGTTTGAACCTGTAATCTTTCCCCATTTTCTTGCAGCCTCAGCTTTCATTGACATTGAAACGACAGGACGACCTTGTTGGTCAAAATCTTGACGAGCATCATCAATAACATCACCATCTAATAGAGCTGTTTTTGCTTTATTAGTATATTGTATTACATATAATTCGTATTCGTTAGTTTTAGAAATAGGCTTTGCGCTCCATAAGAAAGTAACATCTTGTGGAAGAACCTTAGAAGCTCTTTCTAATTGACGATTTATTTCTTTCTGATTTGAAGCTGTTGCTGTTCCAACAACGGAAGGAGCCAAATCACCTCTATTTAATCTTGTGAATAAATCTAATAATGGTCTCTTATTTTTTAATATAGAGTCTTTTTTCTGTTCAATTGGTTTTGCAAGACTTAAAGTATCATTCTCAACAATATTTAATGTATCTTTTTCTTCACCAATATTAGCAAGAAATTCATCTGCTGCTGCCAAAGATTGGAAAACCTTTCCTGCATCACCTGCTAACCAAAACTCTAATTGAGCAGTTCCTTCTAACAATCGACTTATACGTTGAGGGTCAGAAACACCTGGTAATTCTATCAAAATCCTTTCAGCCGATTCTAATTTTTGAATGGTTGGCTCCGAAACTCCAAATTTGTCGATACGTTTACTTAAAACTTGGAATGTTCTATCAAAAGCATCTGTACATTCTTTTCTTATTGAGTTTAAAACCTCCTGATTGGTAGAATTTGTTGTAATGCCACTTTCTTTTAATTTTACTCTAAAAAATGCAGAGAGATTTACTTTTGATGTTTTTTCAGTATTTAAAACAACTTCTTCAAAGCAAGCAAAGAAGTTCTTTCCACTTGTTTTTTGTAGTTCAGAAGCTTGATCAAACAACTTTAAGAATGCAGGGTCGTTGGGATTAGTTGCAAGATTTTTAACCACATCTGCAGTAGAAACCTCCATCTTAACATTCATACCTCCCTTTAAATCGAGACCTAATCCTACTTCTCTTGATTTACATTCTTTATATGTAAAGGGACGTATCCATAGAAAATTATAAACAGTCTTGTCGGAAATGGAATCTAAATAGTTAAGCTCTCTTTCATTTGATATTGAATCTAAAAGTTCTTGTTCACGTAAAGCATCTCCATTAGCCAGCAATTTTGCCTGACTTTTTGCATAACTATTTAAAGCATATTCTTTTGCATCACTCTCTACTCTCTTAGTAAAATAAGTAAATGATAGTTGATATAAACACACTAATGCAAAGAGAATTGCGATAATTTTGATAGCACCTTTGTTTTGCATATTATATAATTATTTGTTTTAAAAATTCCATTTTTGAACTTGCAAAGATAGAAGTTTATTTAATAATTCCGCAAAATCAAAAGTTTTTTTATTTGTTTTATTTTCTCTATAAGAATTATTATGCTTTCAATCAAATGTTTAATTATAATATGAAAATATTTTTTTAATGAATAAAAGTCTTATCTCTAAAAATTTGATAGCTTTGCAACTTAAAAATATTTAAATATAAGTAGTATGACAGAAAAAGTTACAAAATTATTAAAGGATAGTCCTTTGATTCGTTGGACAGCATTAATCCTAATTGCATCTATGATGTTCTTTGCATACATGTTTGTAGATGTATTGTCTCCATTGCAATCACTTTTAGAAACAAACCTTAAATGGTCTGCTTCAACCTACGGAACATTTGCAAGTAGTGAGTATTTCTTAAATGTTTTTGCATTCTTTTTGATTTTTGCAGGAATTATCTTAGATAAGATGGGAGTAAGATTTACTGCCATATTATCAGCAGTTGTTATGATAGTTGGAGCAAGCATAAAACTTTATGCTATTACTCCTGGCTTTGAAACAACATCACTTTACAACTTCCTAAACTCTTTTTGGACAAGTTTTCCTGCAACAGCCAAACTTGCCTCAATTGGATTTATGATATTTGGTTGCGGAGTTGAAATGGCTGGAGTTACTGTATCAAAAGCAATTGTAAAATGGTTTAATGGAAAAGAATTAGCCTTAGCAATGGGAATTGAAATGGCAATAGCTCGTTTAGGAGTGTTTGCAGTATTCCGCCTTTCCCCACGTATTGCAGATTACTTCAATTCAGTAAGTTCATCAGTACTATTTTGCTTAATCCTTTTAGTAATTGGATTAATCAGTTTTACAGTTTATTTCTTTATGGACAAGAAATTAGAAAAACAAATTGGCGAAAGCGGAGAAGAACCAGAAGAACCATTCAAAATTAGTGATATTGGAAAACTATTCACAAGCAGAACATTTTTAATTGTAGCAGGATTATGTGTTTTGTATTATTCAGCAATATTCCCTTTCCAAAAATTTGCAGCCAATATGCTTGAAAGCCGATTAAACATCACCAATACAGAAGCAAGCGATATTTTCTCTTGGTTTCCAATAGGAGCAATGGTACTGACACCACTTTTAGGAGCATTTTTGGATAATAAAGGAAAAGGAGCTACAATGCTAATAGTTGGAGCTATTCTAATGTGTTGTTGCCATTTAATATTTGCATTAGTTCCTGCCGAGAGCTTTACTCCTGTGATTGCCTATTCAGCAATTATAGTATTGGGAATTAGTTTCTCGTTAGTTCCTGCTGCACTATGGCCTTCTGTTCCAAAATTAGTTGAAAACAGATACTTAGGCTCAGCCTATTCAGTAATTTTCTGGATACAGAATATTGGATTAATGGCTTTCCCAATAATTATTGGTTACGCCCTAACAGCAACCAATCAAGGTGTTACAGACCCACGACAATACAACTACACAATTCCAATGCTAATATTCGCATCCTTAGGAGTTCTTGCATTCTTTTTGGGCTTATGGCTCAAGGTTGAAGACAAGAAGAAAGGCTATGGCTTGGAATTACCAAACATTAAAAAGTAAATAACCTTACATAACTAGATATTGAAAAAGGCTGAGACAATAATTTCAGCCTTTTTTATTTTATTGAATTAAAGATTTAGAAAATTAAAACCAAGAGACATTTTCCTAAAATCAAGTTTCAATTTTTTCTTATAAAGATTTAAAATCACTACTTAAAGATTCGCAAAAAATAAAGGAAGTTTAATTTTCAAAAGATAAGATACTGATAAAACTAAGTTTATCTCCAATCACTCTCCTCTAAGGCAAAAACATCTTCAACCCTTTTGCCAAAAACAAAAGCAATCTTCATAATAACCGTTGCCGAAGGAATATATTTTTCCAGCTCAATAGCATTAATCGTTTGACGAGAAACACCAATCCTGTCGGCTAACTCCTGCTGGGAGATTTTCAAGATAGCCCTTTCAACCCTAATATTATTCTTCATCTTTCTTTGCGCTACGATTAAACCTGAAAATATCTATCCTAAACTTTATCACAAACAAAAGTAAAAAGAAAAGGAAGTCAAACCAGAAAACATAAAATGCAGTCATACCATAGATAAGCAGAATAGACAGAATAAGAATCACACAAGTAACTAGAACCGACCAAACCAAAGCTCTTTCTCTAATTTTAGAAACATATTCATCCTCATTTCTCTCCCTTGAGAAAGCAATAAAAACAAATCCAATAATCATAAGTACAGGGAAAAGCGTAGTGATGAATGAAGTAGGAGCTAAAATAAAATACTTCGTTTCCCCACTAATAAAAGGGATTTCTCCATATCCAACTATTGCAGGCATCTTAAAATTAAAGTCATACTTCGCTGCAAAGAAAATTACTCCAATTAAGAAATACAATAATGTAGTGATTGAAATTATCCAACCTATTTTCCTAAAATAAGATGGAAACAGAAAAGTCTTTTTCATACTTAAACATTTTAATTATTAATATTGTTTTAACGATGCAAAAGTATAAATTATTTTTCATTATGACAAATATGTTTTACATTTTGTCTAATTTAATGCTCATTTATAAAAGTAAAAAGCCTTAGATAACTAAGGCTTAAATTTCATAGACTTATTATTACTCTTTTACAATGAGTTTAATTTGTAATTCATCAAGTTGGGCTTGGGAGATTTTGGATGGAGAGTTTATCATGGTGTCTCTTCCATTATTGTTCTTTGGAAAAGCTATAAAGTCTCTTATGGTTTCAACTCCTGCAAATATGGAACAAAGCCTATCAAAGCCAAATGCTATTCCTCCATGTGGTGGTGCACCATATTCAAAGGCATCTAAAAGAAATCCAAACTGTTTTTGTGCTTCTTCTTCACTAAATCCCAAGACCTTAAACATATCTTTTTGCATATTCTTATCGAAGATACGAATTGAGCCTCCTCCAATTTCTACTCCATTTATTACCAAATCGTATGCATTGGCTCTAACTTCTTTTGTTTTGGTAAAGAGGTTGGGATAGTCTTCTGGTTTTGGAGCTGTGAATGGGTGATGCTTAGCATAGAACCTGTCTGTTTCTTCATCCCATTCCAAAAGTGGAAAATCTACAACCCAAAGTGGTGAGTATTGGTTTGGGTCTCTAAGGTTTAGTCTTTCTCCCATCTCCAAACGCAATGAACATAAAGCTATTTGAGTTCTTTCTTCCTTACCTGCCATAATTAGAATAAGGTCTCCCTTTTCTGCTCCAAGCTTAGAAGCAATTTCTCTTAACTTATCTTCCGAAAAGAACTTATCTACTGAGGATTTTATAGTTCCATCATTATTACATTTAATATATACTAATCCAGTGGCTCCTACTTGTGGACGTTTTACAAATTCTGTTAGTTCATCCAATTGTTTTCTTGTGTATTCTGCACATCCTTTTGCACAAATACCAACAACAAGTTCTGCATTATCAAATACTGAGAATCCGTTTCCTTTTGCAATATCGTTGAGTTCCACAAATTTCATTTCAAAACGAGTGTCTGGCTTGTCGGAACCATAGTATTTCATCGCATCGGCGTAAGGCATTCTTGGGAAAGAACCAAAGTTGATTCCTTTTATTTTATTGAAAAGATGGTTTATTAAGCCTTCAAATGTATTTAGTATGTCTTCCTGCTCAACGAATGACATTTCGCAGTCTATTTGTGTAAATTCTGGTTGGCGGTCTGCCCTAAGGTCTTCATCCCTAAAACAACGAACTATTTGGAAATAGCGATCGTAACCCGAAATCATAAGTAGCTGCTTGAAGGTTTGGGGAGATTGTGGGAGTGCATAGAATTCGTTTGGATTCATTCTTGATGGAACTACAAAATCTCTTGCTCCTTCAGGTGTTGAACCAATAAGATAGGGAGTTTCTATTTCCATAAAGTCCAAATCATTCATATAATTTCTTACCAAAATGGAAAGCTTATGACGAAGATACATATTTTGCTTAACCACATTTCTTCTAAGGTCTAAGTAACGATACTTCATTCTTAGCTCATCTCCTCCATCAGTATTGTCTTCTATTGTAAAGGGTGGTATTTTAGAAGGATTAAGAACTATTATTTCTTGAACAATAATTTCAATGTCTCCTGTTGGGATTTTAGAATTCTTACTGCTTCTTTCAGAAACAACTCCTTTTGCTTGGACTACATATTCTCTTCCTATCTTTCTTGCTCTAAGGCATAAATCAGAATTAGTTTCCATATTAAAAACTAATTGTGTTATACCATAACGATCTCTTAAATCAATAAAAGTCATTCCGCCCAAGTCCCTTGAACGTTGCGCCCAGCCACTTAAAGTTACTTCTTGATTACAATTACTTAGGTTTAATTCTCCACAAGTATGTGTTCTTAACATATAATATTATTTATTTTGATACTGCTTACTCAAATTGAAGTTCTCAGGATATTTTGCTACCTTATCTTTATAGAACTCTTGTATTTCCAATATATCTTTCTCGTAGTTGCCTGTTGGATAAAAGATTTTTCCAGCTCCGCCCTCCTTTTTCTGATAGTTAAGATATGCAAGATAGATTGGCACATTTGCTTTAAATGCAATATGATAAAATCCTTTTTTCCAATGCTCAGTGTATTTTCTTGTGCCTTCAGGAGTAATGACTAATGAGAATCTTTCTTTTGTATTAAACATCTCTACTGCTTGGTCTACCATATTAGAGCTTCTTCCTCTATCAACAGGCAAGCCTCCTAAACCTCTAAGTAATATTCCAAAGGGGAACACAAATAATTCTTTTTTTATTAAGAACTTAGGCTTTACTTTTAACTTCCAAAGCCCAAGGCAACCCCAAACAAAATCCCACATAGAAGTGTGAGGAGCTTCTATAAAAACACATTTCTGCATTTGCTTTTCAGGCTTTCCAATAAGCTTCCAGCCACAAATCCATAAGAAAAAACTTCCGAAAAATCTTCTCATTTATTTCTTTACTAAAGCATAAGTATCTTGTGCAATAACATACTCTTCGTTAGTAGAAACCATCATAACCTTAACCTTAGAAGAAGGTTTTGAAAGCATTAAATCAACACCTCTTTGACCTTTATTAACATTTGCATCAAATTCAACTCCTATGAATTCTAATTTTTCACAAATCTTCTCACGAACATCATCAGCATTTTCGCCAATACCTCCTGTAAATAGGATTAAATCAACTCCTCCCATTGTTGCAGCATAGCCTCCAATATATTTTCTAACCCTGTTGCAGAACAAATCAAAAGCAACCACATCTCTCTTTACTCCATTGTTCTTTCCTTGACAAACTTCTCTCATATCAGAATGACCACTTAGTCCTAAAAGACCTGATTTTTTATTGATTAGATTATTTGCTGCTGTAATATTCAGCCCTTCCTTCTCACAAATGTAAAGAAATGCTCCAATATCAAAGTCTCCTGCTCTTGTTCCCATAACTAAACCTTCAACAGGTGTAAATCCCATTGAGGTATCTACTGATTTACCATTTTCCACTGCACAAATAGAAGCTCCATTTCCTAAATGGCAACTGATTATCTTTGAGTTATTGATGTCCAATCCAGCTAATCGGGCAGCCTTTTGAGCAACAAACTTATGGCTTGTTCCGTGAAAACCATAACGGCGTATTTTATCCTCAGTGTAGTATTTGTAGTCTATTGCATACATAAATGCTTCCTCTGGCATGGTTTGATGGAAAGAAGTGTCGAAAACAGCTACTTGTGGAACACCTTGAAGTAATGCTTCCATAGCTTCAATTCCTTCAAGATTTGCTGGGTTGTGTAATGGAGCTAATGCACAAAGTTCTTTTATCTTAACTTTTTCCTCAATGCCAACTATAACAGATGTCTTAAATACTTCACCTCCATGAGCCACTCTATGACCACAAGCATTAATTTCATTTAAAGATTTAATTACACCTATTTTCTCATCAATTAAAGCATTTAAAATTAAATCTATACCAACCTTATGTGTGGGAATAGGGCATTGAACATAATGTTTGTCTTTTCCTTCGGGACGATGAGTAAACTCTCCCATTTCCAGACCTATTCTTTCAACCAAACCTTTTGCTAATACAGCTGCATCGTTAGTCATATCAACCAACTGATACTTAATAGAAGAACTGCCACAGTTCAACACTAATACATTCATGATTTTCTTATTTTAGATTTTTAAATTTAGAACTTTAAGCTTGCAAAATTAAAAAGAATATCTTAAAGGACAAAACTACTTAATTTAAATCTTAGTTTTAATTTTATGGAACTAAGAGTTAATTTATTGAATCTTGATTCTAATTTAACGAAACTAAGAGTTAATTTATGGAAATCAAATATCAGTAAACTCAAATTAAGAATGAGCATAGATTATTTTATTTCCCTTTAGGTAAAGAAAAACAAAAAAGGGATACTTGTTTGTATCCCTTTAAATTATTATATTCTTAGTTAGAGGTGTTTTATTTCTTATAATTTTTTTCAGCTATTTCCCAATTTATCACTTTCCAAAAAGCATCTAAATAAGCTGCTCTATTGTTCTTTTGGTCTATGTAATAGGAATGTTCCCATAAATCACATCCAATAATTGGAGTTAGACCTTGACGTAATGGATTATCGGCATTTGAGGTTTGAACTATTTCTAATTTACCTTCTTGATTCTTTACAAGCCATGCCCAACCTGAACCAAACAAACTCATTGAGACTGAATTAAACTTTTCTTTAAAGTTTTCAAATGTTTTATATTCTTTCTCTATTGCTTCTTTTAGGCTGCCTATTGGTTTAAGTGAGGATTTAGGAGTGAAGCCATTCCAATATAGATTATGATTCCATATCTGTGCTGCATTATTGAAAATACTTCCTTTGGAATTTAGAACTATTTCCTCCAATGTTGCATTTTCAAACTCTGTCCCCTTTTTTAATCTATTCAAATTATCAACATAGGCTTTATGGTGTTTGCCATAATGATATTCTAATGTTGTTTTTGAGATATGAGGTTCAAGAGCATCTAAGCTGTATGGAAGCTTCATTAAAGAAAATTGATTTCTTTCTTCTACGGATACTTTATTCTTTTTTTCTATTGATTGCGCTTTAAGATTAGTAAAAGGGATTATCAATGAGAAAACAAATAAAGTTATTAATATTCGTTTCATCGCTTTTAGTATCTTTCTTCTACCTTTTTCCAATCAACTAAGTTCCAAAATGCTTCCATATAAGCTGGACGGCGATTTTGTTGGTCGATGTAGTAAGCATGTTCCCACACATCACAAACCAATAATGGTGTTTTGCCTTGACGCATTGGGTTTTCTGCATTTGAGGTTTGAACTATTTCTAATTTGCCTTCTTGATTCTTAACAAGCCATGCCCAACCTGAACCAAACAAAGTTACTGAGGCTGTGGTAAATTTTTCTTTAAACTCTTCAAAGCTTCCAAATTCTTTATCAATAGCTTCTTTTAATTTTCCTTCTGGTTTAAGTGGAGATTTAGGATTTAGACAGTTCCAATAGAAAGTATGATTCCAAACTTGTGCTGCATTATTGAAAATGCCACCACTTGATTTTAGAACTATTTCTTCTAATGTTGAATTTTCAAATTCTGTTCCTACTATTAGTTTGTTTAAATTATCAACATAAGTTTGATGGTGTTTACCATAGTGAAATTCAATTGTTGTTTTTGAAATATGCGGCTCTAATGCGTCTTGTGCATAAGGAAACGCTGGTAATGTGAATTTAGTCATAATGTTCTTTAATTTTTAATTTATAAATATTTTAATTCATACTAAACAAACGACATTGCTCGTTTATTATTGTCTAAAAAAATTATTTACCTTAAAATATTTGTGGCTATGAAAAATAAGTTATAATTTTGAAGGCTGAAATCTCACACAAATTATATTAACAATAAAATAAAAAACAAAGAACAATGGCAATAAAAGGAGAAGTCGTAATTGACAAAGAGCGTTGCAAGGGTTGTGGAGTGTGCGTTGTGGCATGTCCAAACAAAGTACTCGCTCTGGCAAAAAATGTAAATGGTAAAGGATACAATTATTCGGAAGCAGTTATAGATGATTGTATTGGTTGTGCATCTTGTGCAATGGTATGTCCAGATGGCGTAATAACTGTTTACAAAACTAAGTTATAAACTATTTAAACTTTATAGAAATGGCAAAAGAGCTAAAATTAATGAAGGGTAACGAAGCTATTGCTGAAGCAGCAATACGTTCGGGTTGTGATGGATACTTTGGTTATCCTATTACTCCACAATCTGAGGTTATGGAATATCTTATGGCAGAAAAGCCATGGGAAAGAACAGGAATGGTGGTTTTGCAGGCAGAAAGTGAAACTTCCTCAATAAATATGGTGTATGGTGGTGCAGGAGTTGGAAAGAAGGTTATGACTTCTTCATCTTCTCCTGGTATAAGCCTTATGCAGGAAGGTTTAACCTATCTTGCAGGAGCAGAACTTCCTGCAATAATAGCTAACGTTGTTCGTGGCGGTCCCGGTTTAGGAACCATTCAACCATCACAAGCAGACTATTTTCAAGCAACAAAAGGTGGCGGGCACGGAGACTACCAACTATTTGTACTTGCTCCTGCAACGGTTCAAGAAATGTATGATTTTGTTTTCTTAGGCTGGGAAATAGCATTTAAGTATCGTAATCCTGTTATGATACTTTCAGATGGAGCAATTGGTCAGGTTATGGAGAAACTATATGTTGGTGATTATGTTCCACGTTGGACTGATGAAGAATTAAAAAAGAATGCTCCTTGGGCAAGTTATGGTAAGCCTGCAAACAGAGAGCATCATATAATTACATCCTTAGAACTTGACTCTGCAAAACAAGAAGAGCATAATCATAAACTTCAAGCTAAGTACAGAGAAATGGAAGAAAAAGAAGTTCGCTTTGAAACCATTGACTGCGAGGATGCTGATTATATATTTGTTGCTTATGGCTCAAGTGCTCGTATAGCACAAAAAGCAATCCAACTTGGAAGAGAAAAAGGAATTAAGGTTGGTCTTTTACGTCCAATCACATTATTCCCATTCCCTAAAAAACCTATTGCAGAATTTTCAAAGAAAGTTAAAGGCATTTTAACTGTTGAAATGAGTGCAGGTCAAATGGTAGAAGATGTTCGTTTGGCAGCTGAGTTCCGTTGTCCAGTAGAACATTTTGGTCGTTATGGAGGTATTATTCATACCCCACACGAAGTATTAGAAGCATTAGAAGAAAAAATCATTAAAGCAAAATAATATGTTTAATCCAGATATAGTTAAACCGGAAAATTTGGTTTATAAAAGAACCGATGTGCTTACAAAAGCTGTAATGCACTATTGCCCAGGCTGTGGACACGGAACAACTCACCGTATTGTTGCAGAAGTTATTGAAGAAATGGGCATCCAAGATAAAGCTATTTGCATTGCACCAGTTGGTTGCTCAGTTTTAGCTTATAATTACTTTGAAGTTGACTCCTTAGGAGCTGCTCACGGAAGAGCTCCTGCATTGGCAACAGCAATTCAACGTCTTTTCCCAGACCACCATACTTTCACATATCAAGGTGATGGAGATTTAGCTGCAATTGGAACAGCTGAAACAATCCATGCTTGTAATCGTGGAGAAAATATCGTTATTATCTTTATTAATAATGGTATCTATGGAATGACAGGGGGACAAATGGCACCAACAACTTTAATTGGTATGAAAACTGCAACCTCTCCTTATGGACGTACAGTTGAATTAAATGGTTATCCATTGCAAATCACAGAACTCTTAGCAGAACTGCCAGGAACATACTATGTAACTCGCCAATCTGTTCACACAGCAGCAGCAGTTAGAAAGACAAAGAGAGCAATCCGTCAAGCATTCGAAAACCAAAAGAACAAGAAAGGAACTTCATTTGTTGAGGTAGTTTCAAACTGTAACTCAGGTTGGAAAATGACAGCACCAAAAGCAAATGAATGGATGGTAGAGAATATGTTTGTAAAATATCCTATTGGAGATATTAAAGTTGATGGAGAAAAAGTTAAATAACCCACAAAAAGAATAACAGAATGACAGAAGAAATCATAATAGCCGGATTTGGTGGACAAGGGGTCTTATCAATGGGTAAAATTCTTGCTTACTCAGGAGCTATGCAAGATAAAGAAGTTAGTTGGATGCCATCTTATGGCCCAGAAATGCGTGGAGGTACTGCCAATGTATCTGTAATAATATCTGACCAGAGAATTAGCTCTCCAATTATTAGCCAATTTGACACTGCAATTATTCTTAATCAACAATCTCTTGACAAGTTTGAAAAGAGTGTTAAACCAGGCGGAGTATTATTATATGATCCAAATGGGGTAATCAATCCTCCAAAACGTACAGACATAAATATCTACAAAGTTTCTGCGACAGAGAAATCAGCAGAACTTGGATTGGCAAAAGTATTTAATATGATGGTTCTTGGAGCCTATTTGAAAATAAAGCCAGTAGTAACAGAAGAATTTATAGAAAAGGGATTGATGAAATCTCTTCCAGAGCGTCATCATGGACTTATCCCAGAGAACTTAAAAGCAGTTCAAACAGGGAAAGAGCTTGTTGAAGCAGTACGTACTCTGTAAAAATATAAATGAAATTTCTCTCAAAAAGGTTACTTGTTGTTTGCAAGTAACCTTTTTTTATTTCACATTTTGTAAAAGAAAAGTCAATTTAATTCTAACCAAACCAAGAGTTAGAAAATTAGAATAAAGTTTTAAGAAATTAGAATAAAGATTCAAAGAGACGGAATAAAATGTGTTAAGTTAATGCAAGGGAAAAAACTTATACATTATTATATATAGTAGTTATTTTCTTATAAAATTGTTCATAAGAAAGCTCTTTGTCGAAATACTCTTTGCCTTTTTGCCCAATGCTTTCTCTTAACACTTTATTTGTCATTAACAATTCAATTGAATTTGTAAGCTCCTTAACATTGTTTGGCTGGATAAGTATCCCTGTTTCTTTGTCTTTTATATACTCTTTCTGAGCCCCATTATTAGTTGTTATAACAGCTTTGCCATTAAGCATAAACTCCACAACCGACAATCCAAAACTCTCTCTTCCAATTGAAGGACAAACTCCAAAGTCTGACTCTTTGATTATTGGACTCACATTAGTTAGAAAACCCATAAAGAAAACCTTGTCTTTTAGGCCTAATTGATTAATCTTTTCTTTTAATTCCGCCTTATAATCTTCCTTACCATCTCCGGCAATAAGCAAAACAAAATCCTTATCTTTGAGATTGTAGATAGATTCAATTAAAACATCTAACCCTTTTTCCTTATGTATTCTTCCCGTGAAAAGAACTATTTGCGTTTGTTCAGAAACAGACAAACTTTCTCTAATACCGATAATATTTGCTTGTGAAGGGTTAGGGATAACACTATTATGTATAACTCTAAGCTTAGTTTTGTCTATCTTTGGCTTGGTTAGAAGAAATTCTTCAAGGGCTAAGTCCGAAACAAATAAAATATAATCTATATGTTTATATAACCAATTATGAATGAAATCGGTTTTGGCTTTCTTTACCAAATGCCTTGAAACAATTATCTTTATATCCTTGTTTAAGAACATTTTTGCATAGACTGCGGTTATTGATGTCTTGAAGTTGTGAGTGTGAATAATGTCTATATTATGCTTTTGTACAATGCGTTTTAGTTTTAGAGCCGATAAGAAATCAAATACCCCTTTTAGTTTTAGCTGATAGTATTCAATGTCTTTACATTTTATTTTCTCCGAAATAACCTTGCTCTTACGCAATATGCAAACGACTTTATAATTGTCTTCAATTAGGCAATTGGTTAAGTCAAAGACAAATAACTCTCCTCCTCCCCAAGTGTTTGATGCAAATATTTGAATTATGTTTTTCTTTTTCATAACCCAGATACTTATTTATTGCTTTCTTTAATCTTGGCGTATTTTAGAAAGGTTGCAAAGGCAGACATCTTACATACTTGATAACCTGCACTACCATCAAGAAAGCCTCTATTAATTATGTAATCTCTGAAAAACTTCCATTTAGGACGAAACCATAAATCAAAACCATTAGCCTTCTTTCCTTTCTCAAGGGATTGCTTTGCTAATAAGGTTGTGAATTTATCTATTTGTTTGATATGTTCTGAGGAGTTATAAACGGTGTAATGAAATAAATCCCCTTTAAGAGTTTGCGTCTTAACATTAGATGGATAAATAAGAGTTTCGTGTATCTCACCCACCCATTGAAAAGACTTATGGAATATTCTTTGCTTTGTGTCGGGATACCAGCCTGAGTGTTTTATCCATGAGCCACAATAATTAGTTAAGCGTTTAACCGCAAATATTCTTCCCGAACTATTAGTATTATCATATAATGCCTTAATATCTATTATGCTTTGTTTCAACTGCTCCGAAAGAGCCTCATCGGCATCAATAGAAAGGATATTATCATAGCTTGCCAATTTATTAGCATAGTTTTTCTGAGCCGAATAGCCTAAGAATTTCTGTTCAAAGAATTTTACAAGTGGATATTGAAGGCATATCTCTTTTGTTCTGTCTGTTGAAAGGCTATCCACAACAATTATTTCATCGCAAACACCATTCAAAGAGCTAAGACAACGTCCTATATTTCTTTCTTCATTAAAGGTAATTATTACTGCGGAAATTTGCATAGCTATATTTATAATAAGGAGGTTAAATCTTTGAAAACAAATTCTTTTATTGCTGGCTGGAAACTTGCAATATCTATAATGGATACCTTCTTTCGCTTAAACTTCTTATCCATTAAATAATCTAAACTTGTAGGCTCAATATTTGATTGGTTTTCTTGATTGGCAAAATCAATGTATATGGTTATATGCTTTGCTTTTCTGTCTTGGGCATTAATAAAATGATTATGCACCCATGCTTTTCTTATTCCTAAATCTTTAAGTGTGATTTGTAGCTCCTCAATTAACTTTTTCCTTCTTGTTCTTATCCACCACGAAGGCTTATCGTTAGCCTGTTGAGTTGCCATAAGACTGAATTTAGATTTTAACCAATCCTGCAAAACCCATAAAAGCCATTGCCAAAATACCTGCTGTTATAAGAACAATCGGCATCTTTTGCATTCCCTTAGGAACTCCAACCAAATCCATTTTCTCTCTTATGCCTGCAAACAAAATCATAGCAAGAGTAAAGCCTAATGCAATACCAATAGTATAAACAAGTGCAGTTATTAGGCTAAAATCTTTTTGAATTACAATAATTGCAACCCCAAGAACAGCACAATTGGTTGTAATTAAAGGGAGGAAAACACCAAGAGCTTGATAAAGAGCAGGACTAACCTTCTTTAATATAATTTCAACCATTTGAACCAAGGCTGCAATAACCAATATAAAGACAATGGTTTGCAGAAACCCAATATTTAAAGGGTTTAGAATATACATTTGAATTA
This sequence comes from Bacteroidales bacterium UBA5371, assembly GCA_002407855.1. Lineage (GTDB taxonomy): Bacteria > Bacteroidota > Bacteroidia > Bacteroidales > P3 > UBA10566. The sequence continues at coordinate 41,647 of DHPF01000015.1, read as the reverse complement.
AATAGGTAACAAGGGTTGCCAAAGTCATAACGAAAACAACGGCGGCTCCCATTCCCGTTGCAGTAGAAACCTTATTTGAAACGCCAAGGAAAGGACAAATACCTAAGAATTGCGAGAGAATAACGTTATTTACAAATACCGCAAATATAATAATTGCTACATATTCCATAGTTCAATACTTTTATTGATTTAACATGCAAAACTATAAAAAAATCACAACCTATCAAAAGAATATCCTATTTATTTTTATTTTTGCATCTGAGAATAACAATAATAAACCCAAATAACCAATAACTAAAATAGCAAATGGATTTTTTCTTTCGCCAGTATGGACAAGGGCAGCCAATAATTATTCTTCACGGCTGGTTGGGAGTAAGTGATAACTGGATTTCCATAGGTAAGTTTCTTTCAACAGAAGGTTTTGATGTAATAATTCCAGACCTACCTAACCACGGAAGAAGCTTTCACACAGAAGAATTTTCCTATAAAGAAATGTCGGAAATCATTTATGGCTTTTGCAAAACCAAAGGATTGGAGAGCCCTATTGTTATTGGGCATTCAATGGGAGGGAAAATAGCCATGCAGATGCTAAATATAGATAGCGATTACTTCAAGTCATTAATTATTATTGATATTCACTTCAAAGAGTATAAAACAAACTCAATTAACTCTCTTCTTGCCACAACCTTGCTTCAAGCCAATATTTCGCAGTTTCAGAAGATTAATCAACTAAAAGCATATTTTATAGAAAAGAAAATACCTTCCAATTTGATTGGAATAATATTAAAAAGTGTTGATTACTCGGGTGCTAATTTAAAATGGCGGTCAAATATCCCTATGCTTGCAAAAGAATACCCAAAAGTTTTGGAAAAAATATCAGTTCCTAAGAATAACATCCCCACCCTGCTTTTAAAAGGAGAGAACTCCAATTATGTTTTAGACCAAGAAGCAATCAGTTTTAAGGAAACCTTTAAAAATTCCGAATTAAAGACCATTCCCAACTCAGGACATTGGGTTTTGGTAGATAATCCTGCATTTATGCTAAAAGAGATTATGGAGTTTTTGAAGTAGGGCATAATGTAAAGCATATTTTTCTCAATTAGAAAAACTTGATTATTTCCAGAAAATCACATCATCTCAACTTTCACTCTGTGGATAATAGGTTTATTTCTCTTAAATACACTTTAATTTTACATAAGAAAGCATTTGATTATTTTCAAACGGCCTTAGAGCGAGCCTTAAACGGCCTTATAATGAGTTTCAAACGAAGAGTTTGCGAGCCTCAAACGAAGAGTTCATGAACACGAAATGCCATTTCGTTGCGATGAAATGCCATTTCGTTATATATGAAATGCCATCTCGTTGAAACGAAATGGCATTTCGTGCTCGTAAAGATAAAGATTAAGGGTCGTGATAAGGCCGTTTAAGGTTCGTTGTAAGGCCGTTTGAAGCTCATCACAAGGCCGTTTAAAAAAATTGGAAGGCCGTTTGGAAGTCATGATAAGGCTGTTTAAAAAAATTACAAGGCCGTTTTAGGCTTATAAATACTTTATCTAATAGAGGTTTATCTTATGTTCTGATTTTCTATCCTTTTTTGCACAAGAATGATAAGAAATCAAGAAAAGTTGTATCTTTGTTGCTATCTTAAAATTACAAAAATGGCAGGACAGATTATTACCCTTCAAGAGATTTTAAAAGATTCAAACTACCAGCAATCACAATTTGATTTGGTGCAGATTAATGAATTTGAGAAAAGAAAGGATTAAAATGTATCCAACAATAATTGAAAATTAAATACAACGACATAATTATAAATAGAAAGATAATAAAAAATTAAATTGCCATATGAAAAAAACATTTATCCTTTTAATAATTTTGATTTTGGGAATAAAATCTTATTCCCAAACCTTAGTTACGTTAGATTCTATAGTAGAAAAGACCGAAGCAAACCCTTTTGTTGTACGAACATTTTTTATATATTCTGATTTAGATGATAGTATTTCTTCAATTATTGTAGAAAAAGGGATTTTACTTGATGTACATGATAAAGCTTTTCTTTTTGATACTGTTCCAGCTATTGACAATATAGAATTCCCTTTAGAGATTGAATCGTTTATTTATTTGCCTATACATAATGAAGCATTTGATACAATTCTTTATTTTGGTTCTACAGATGCAACTATTTTACTTCAATCGTATTTAATAACTGGAAGCGATACAATATATAATGATAGCATATTTGAAATCCAACTTTATCATGTGGGATTAGAAGATGTTTACAATAGTAATTTTAGCTGCAAAGTCTATCCAACGCTAATTGATAAGGAGATAAATATTAGTTCGGATAAGTATCCTATTAGTTTAAGTGTAATTGATTTGTTTGGACGGGAAGTATTGAGAAAAGAAATAAATAGTAACAAAGCAATTGATTTAGGCTCCCTAAAGAAAGGAACCTATATATTAAAGCTCAAACACAAAGACGCAATTGTTAATAGAAAGATAATTAAGAAATAAATTGCCCTTGAATAAGGTTTAGCAAAATAAACTTTGAATTTAAATTAAGGTTATATTCGTATCTTTTTCCCTCTTCAGTAAACCTAAAATATGCATTAGGCAAATCTTTTCTACAATAACAAAATCAAATTTAAAACCAATTTAAAACCCTAATCCATAATTCTTATACAATTTCTTTTTTCTTCCATTTATTTATTGTAACTTTGCAAGCTAATTTAGTGGAGTACTTTCACTTTAAACGAATTTAATTCAAACACTTATAAAAAAACAAAAGAAATGGCAAAAGAAAAGAAATTTTTGACTTGCGATGGTAATCAAGCAGCAGCTCATGTGGCATATATGTTTTCTGAATGTGCGGCTATTTATCCCATCACTCCGTCTTCTCCAATGGCAGAATATGTTGATGAATGGTCAGCTAACGGAAGAAAGAATATATTCGGGGAAACTGTAAAACTTGTAGAAATGCAGTCTGAGGCTGGTGCTGCTGGTGCTTTACACGGAGCATTGCAAGCTGGTGCACTATCAACAACATTCACTGCTTCTCAAGGATTATTGTTGATGATTCCTAATATGTATAAGATTGCTGGGGAATTACTTCCAGGAGTTTTTCACGTAACGGCTCGTACTGTTGCTTCTCAAGCTCTATCAATCTTCGGTGATCATTCAGACGTTTATGCTTGTCGTCAAACAGGTTTTGCAATGTTAGCATCTAACTCTGTTCAAGAGGCAATGGATTTGGCTGGAGTTGCTCACCTTTCAGCAATTAAGGGAAGAATTCCTTTTATGCACTTCTTTGATGGTTTCCGTACTTCTCACGAAATACAAAAGATAGAAGCTCTTTCTACTGAGGATATGGCTGGTTTAATTGACCAAGATGCTTTGAGAAAATATAGAGAAAATGCTCTTAATCCAGAAAATCCTGTAACAAGAGGTACTGCTCAAAATCCTGATGTTTTCTTCCAAGCAAGAGAGGCTTCTAATCCTTTCTATGAAGCAATTCCTGATTTGGTTAATGACTATATGCAAAAAGTTGGTAAGCTAACCGGCAGAGAACATAAACCATTTGAATATTATGGCGATCCTAATGCAGAAAATATTATTGTTGCTATGGGTTCAATCAATGATACTATAAAAGAAACCATTGATTATTTAGCTAAAAAGGGAGAAAAAGTTGGATTGATTTCTGTTCATCTTTACCGTCCTTTCTCTTCAAAATATTTCTTTAACGTATTCCCTAAATCAGTTAAGAGAATTTGTGTTTTAGACCGTACAAAAGAACCAGGAGCTAATGGCGATCCTCTTTACTTAGACATTGTTGAATTATTCAATAATAAGGAAAACCGCCCAATGATTATTGGTGGACGCTATGGTTTGAGTTCAAAGGATACTACTCCTGCTCAAGTTATGTCAGTTATTGAAAATCTTAAATCATCTTCTCCAAGAAACCAATTTACTGTTGGTATAGTTGATGACGTTACTAATCGTTCACTTCCTGTTCTTCCTGAGGTTTCAATTTCTCAAGCTGGAACTTTTGAAGCTAAATTCTATGGCTTAGGAGCTGATGGTACTGTTGGAGCAAACAAGAACTCAATTAAGATTATTGGAGATAACACTGATAAATATTGTCAAGCATACTTCTCTTATGATAGTAAGAAGTCTGGTGGTTTCACTTGTTCTCACCTTCGTTTTGGAGATACTCCAATTCGTTCACCTTACTTAGTAACAACTCCTGATTTTGTTGCTTGCCACGTATTTGCTTACTTAAATATGTATGAAATTCTAAAAGGAATTAAACCTAATGGTACCTTCCTTTTGAACTCAATGTATAATGCAGAAGAAACTGTTAAGAACCTTCCTGCAAAGATTAGAAAAGAATTAGCTGAAAAGAATATTAATTTCTATATTATTGATGCAACCGAAATAGCTGAAGAGATTGGTTTAGGTAACAGAACAAACACTATTCTTCAATCTGCTTTCTTTAAGATTGCTAATGTAATTCCTTACGAATTGGCAGTAAGTCAAATGAAGAAAGCTATTGATAAATCCTATGGTAACAAGGGAGAAAACATAGTTAAGATGAATTATGCTGCTGTTGACCGTGGAGCTGATGTTATTAAGGTTGAGGTTAAGAAAGAATGGGCAAATGAAACTGTTGGTGCTGACCAAACAAACGCTAACCGCCCTGAATTTATTAAATATGTTGTTGATACAATCAACGCTCAAGAAGGTGATGCACTTCCTGTTTCTGCTTTCACAGGCAGAGAAGATGGAACCTTCCCTTGTGGTACTTCACAATACGAAAAGAGAGGTATAGCTTCACATGTTCCTGAGTGGATTCCTGAAAATTGTATTCAATGTAACCAATGTTCTTATGTTTGTCCTCACGCAGTTATTCGTCCTTTCTTGATTAACGAGGAAGAAAAAGCAAAAATCCCTGCTGACACCAAGACCCTTAAGGCAACTGGAAAAGAATTTGAAGGACTTGAATTCCGTATGCAAGTTAGCGTTTTGGACTGTACTGGTTGTGGAAACTGTGCTGATGTTTGTCCTGCAAAGACAAAAGCTTTGGTTATGAAACCTCTTGTATCGCAAATGGAGGAAGCAAAACGTTGGGAAAGCATTTCTCAAAACGTAAGCTATAAATCACATTTGGTTGATGTTTCAAGAAATATTAAGAACTCTCAATTTGCTAAACCATTGTTTGAATTCTCAGGTGCTTGTGCTGGTTGTGGAGAAACCCCTTACATTAAACTTATCACACAACTCTTTGGCGATAGAATGATGATTGCTAATGCAACTGGATGTTCTTCAATCTACGGAGGCTCTTGCCCATCAATGCCTTACACAAAGAATGCTGAAGGAAAAGGACCAGCTTGGGCTAACTCACTTTTTGAAGACAATGCAGAGTTTGGCTTAGGAATGGCAACCGCAACAGGCGTTATGAGAAACAGAGTTGAAAACCTAATGAGAGAAGGTTTGTCTTGCACTTGCTGTTCAGATGAGCAAAAAGAATTATTCCAAAAATGGATTGATAATCGTGAAGATGCAGAAATCACTCGTGAGGTTTATAATAAATTAGTTCCAACCTTTGACACTTGCAGTTGCGATATTTGTAAGCAATTGAAAGAAAACAGCCAATACATTGTTAAGAAATCACAATGGATATTTGGTGGAGACGGTTGGGCTTACGATATTGGCTACGGTGGATTAGACCACGTTATTGCTTCTGGAGAAAACGTAAATATCTTAGTAATGGATACAGAAGTTTACTCAAACACAGGAGGACAAGCCTCAAAGGCAACCCCTGTTGGAGCAATTGCTAAGTTTGCTGCTGCTGGAAAACGCATAAGAAAGAAAGACCTTGGTATGATTGCAACAACCTATGGTTATGTTTATGTGGCTCAAGTTGCAATTGGAGCAAACCAATCTCAATACTTAAAGGTTATTAAGGAAGCAGAAGCTTATAATGGACCTTCACTAATCATTGCTTACGCACCTTGTATTAATCACGGATTAAAATTAGGTATGGGTAAGACACAAGAAGAAGGCAAGCGTGCAGTTGAATGTGGATACTGGCATTTGTGGAGATATAACCCAGAGTTAGCAGAACAAGGACAAAATCCATTCACATTAGACTCCAAAGAACCAGACTGGTCAAAATTCCAAGAGTTTATTAATGGAGAGGTTCGTTATTCTTCATTGAAGAAAGCCTTCCCTCAAGAAGCAGACGAATTGTTTGCAAGTGCTGAGGAGAATGCAAAATGGCGTTATAATTCCTATTTAAGAATGACTTCTCAAGATTGGAAATAAAACCATAATAACTATGTAAAACTAAGGAGAAGATAAGTTTACTTGTCTTCTCTTTTTTTGTTTAAGAAATTATAATCAAAATTAATTCCAATATTAATTTAAAGGGTTAAAAATATAATGGGATTAACTTACTTTGAAATTAATTTACTATTTTTGCCAAGTATAAAAATTGAATTATTAATCATAAGCAAGGGTTTTCAATTTAGCCTATGCTTAACTAAAATGAATAAATATGAAATTATTACAAGAATTTAAGACCTTTGCAATAAAAGGTAATGCCATTGATATGGCTGTTGGTATCATTATTGGTGCTGCTTTTGGAAAGATAATTACCTCCATTGTAAGCGACATTATTATGCCTGCAATTGGACTTTTGGTTGGTGGAGTTAATTTTACCGACTTAAAATTTGTGTTGAAAGAAGCCGTTGGCGATGTGCCTGCTGTTACTCTTAACTATGGTAATTTTATTCAAGTAGCTTTTGACTTTTTAATTATTGCTTTCTCAATCTTTATGATTGTAAAGCTAATTAATTCAGCAAAAAAGAAAGAAGAAGAAAAACCAGCAGAGGCAGCTCCTGCTCCAACAAAAGAAGAAACTCTACTTACCGAAATTAGAGATCTTTTAAAGGATAAATAATAGAGATTACGCTATTATTTACTAAAATAAGGTTAAACTAATCTTTAACCTTATTTTTTATTGCTTAAACATAACATATAAATCTATGAAAAGACATATAATCCTACTTGCCTTTGTATTATTTTCTCTTAACATATATTCGCAAAACTCGCACTCAGGCAAACTTATTGGAGGAATGTATTTGAATGCAGGCTATTTGAATAGGATTGATGACGTAGCCTTAGGAATTGGAGGGAAACTAAGCTTTGGCCTATGCGATTATTTTAGAGTGGGAATGGAAGGATATGGAAGCAGTGCAACATATAAGAAAGATGGGAGCTTCTATTCACTTGGCTGGGGAGGATTATTGGGAGAATTTGTATATGCTTATAAAAAGTCATCACTTATTATAGGACTAACCATTGGAGGAGGTAGCAATAAACAAATGGAAATTGTTATAGATAATAATTCTTTTGGGACTTATGATGTTGTGAAATGGGATAAAAAAGGAGCATTTGTAACCACACCCTTTCTTTCCTACGAATATAAAATCTCATCAAAAGCTAATCTAAGTGCAAAAATAGATTATGTAATGTCTCCAACAGGAAATATTTTCAATAAAGGTTTTAGGCTTTACTTAGGATGCCTTTTCAATATGATGAATTAAAGAAAAAAGATTTCCAATCCTATACTTATTCATTATTATTTTTTTTCCAAAAATCCAACTCCTTATTTTAATAAAATGAATCTTGATTCTAATTTACTGAATCTTGATTCTAATTTTTTATAACTTAATTATGTTATAGCCTATAAAAATAAAAGGATTCCATAATAATGAAATCCTTTTGTACATCAGGCCGGAATCGAACCGGCACGAGTGTTACCTCACTAGATTTTGAGTCTAGCGCGTCTACCAGTTCCGCCACTGATGCAACTTTTTGACAACTCAAATAAGGGTGCAAAGGTACAAATATTTTCTTTTTATGCAAATAAACCCTCATTTTTTTTATTAATTCAAATATCTTCATTAATTTTGCATCTTCAAAATCATAATATTTTTTAGCATTGACTATGCAGACAAGTAAACCAAAAGACTCAGTTGTAATCTTTACAGGACGAGCCACTGCCTACTTAGCAAAAGATATTGCAAGTATTTATGGGAAACCTCTTGGCAATTCACAAGTTCTTCAATATGCTGATGGAGAATTTCAGCCTTCTTTTGAAGAAAACATAAGAGGAAGGGATGTTTTTATTATTCAATCCACATTTGCCCCATCTGACAATTTGATGGAGTTATTAATGTATGTTGATGCTGCAAAACGTGCCTCTGCCAAGAGAATAATTGCCGTTATCCCCTATTTTGGATTTGCTCGTCAAGACCGCAAAGACAAGCCTCGCGTTCCTATTACTGCAAAGCTTATTGCCGACATACTAACTACGGTTGGCGTAACACGTGTTATTACAATTGACCTTCACGCAGACCAAATTCAAGGCTTTTTTGATGTTCCTTTGGATCACCTTTATGCCTCTTCAATATTTATTCCTTATTTGAGAGGTTTGGCAAATGAAAGCTTTGACTTAGATGATGTTTTATTTGCTTCTCCTGATGTTGGAGGAACAAAGCGTGCAAGTGAGTATGCTAAGAAACTGGGATGTGGCTTTGTGATGTGCTACAAACAAAGAAACAAACCTAACGAAGTAGGTACAATGCAGCTAATTGGGGATGTTACAGGTAAGCATGTGATTTTGGTTGATGATATTGTGGATACGGGAAACACACTTTGTAAGGCTGCCGAGGTAATTAGTAGTAAAGGTGCAAAGAGTGTTAGAGCTATGATTACACATCCTGTTTTGAGTGGAAATGCTGTTGAGAAGATTGAAAATTCATGCATGGAAGAACTTATTGTAACCGATACCATACCTTTAAAACAAATATCTGCAAAAATAAGAGCTCTTTCTGTTGCACCAATCTTTGCAGAGGCAATCCGCAGAGTTGAATTTAACGAATCAATTGCCGACTTTTACGAAATGGCTATTAGCAAAAAGGGATTAACAATTAAATTTTAAAATAACAAAGTCCTAAGTAGTTTAGGCAATAATTAATAATATAAAAATAAATTAAGAGATGAAAACAGTATCTATGAGCGGTTCTCCAAGAGAGAACGTAGGGAAAAAAGATGCAAAAGCACTTCGCCGTAAGGGATTAGTTCCTTGCGTTATGTATGGTGGAGACAAACAAGTGAGTTTTTCTGTTGCCGAAACAGAATTTAAACCATTATTATTCACACCAGACACTCATTATGTGGAACTTAATATTGATGGAGAGAAAACAAAGGTAATTCTTCAAGAAATTCAATATCACCCAGTGAGTGATGCAGTAATACATGCTGACTTTTTACGTTTGTTTGACGATAAGCCAATTACAATTTCTATACCTATTAAAGCAGTTGGTGTTGCACCAGGAGTATTGCAAGGAGGTAAGCTTGAAACAAAAATTCGTAAAATGAAACTAAAAGGATTGCCTAATGATATGCCTCAGTATGTTGAAGTGGATATTTCAAATTTGAATATTGCACAAAGCATAAAGGTAGAAGATATAAAAATTCCTAATATAGAGAAATTGGATGTTAAATCTTCAATTGTGTTGTGGGTGAAATCAACTCGTCAAGCTGCTACGGCAGCTACAACAGAAGCAAGCTAAATAGAAAAGCGAACATTAATGTTCGCTTTTTTTATTTCTAACAAAAGCTATTTTAATTTATCTCAAACAAAAATTATACCTTTGTAGATTAATTTAGCTTACAAGATAAAGAAATGAAATATTTAATCATTGGCTTAGGAAATATAGGCTCGGAGTACGAAAATACGCGACATAATATTGGTTTTATGGCTTTGGATTATTTTGCTAAAAGCATAGAAAACTGCACCTTCTCATTAGAAAGACACGCATATATTGCACAAGTCAAACATAAGGGAAGAACAATTATTCTTGCTAAACCCACAACCTTTATGAACCTTAGCGGCAAAGCCGTAAAGTATTGGTTAGATAAAGAGAAAATCCCTCTTGAAAATATGCTTATCCTTCTTGATGATATTGCCCTGCCTTTGGGAGCAATCCGCCTGAGAATGAGTGGAAGTGATGGCGGACATAATGGGCTAACAAATATTATAGAAACCTTAGGGCACAATAAGTTTAATCGCCTTCGCTTTGGGATAGGTGATAATTTTTCCAGAGGAAAGCAAGTTGATTACGTGTTAGGAAAATGGAGCGAAGGCGAATTGGTAACTATAAATCAGAGACTTGATATAATAAATGATATTATTAAATCTTTCGCCTCCATAGGAATGGATAGAACAATGAATGCCTTTAATGGCAAATAGGAAACTTGATTCTAAAAATTTAGATTCAAGAGTTAAAAAATTATCTTCAAAAGAGAATTTATTGGAATAAAGATTCTATAAATGGGCTACTATTTTTTTAAGAGTAAATCCAAAGACTGTTCCCTCGCCCATTTTACTCCTTACATTAATGGTTTGATTATGTGCCTCAATAATATGTTTTACAATAGCCAAGCCTAAGCCTGTTCCTCCATATTCTCTTGAACGTGCTTTGTCGGTGCGATAAAATCTTTCAAATACTCTATTTATGTCTTTTTCCTCTATCCCTATTCCATGGTCTGATATTTCTATTAGTTCTTGGTCTTCCATATCAAACATTTTTATCCTAACCTCTCCGTCTTTTTCCTTACTATATTTTATTGCGTTCTCTATGAGGTTTACCAATACTTGCCTTATCCTTACTTTATCGGCTTGAACAAATACGGCATCTTGCTGTTGGAGATGAATTACTACATTTCTTGCTTGGGCTTTAAGCTCCAAACTATCCATAACCTCTCTTATCAGGTTGGTGATGTCAAATATGGAGATTTCCAAAGGGACTTCTTTAAGCTCCAACTGGGTTATGGTGTCAAGGTCATGCGTTATTGCAATTAACCTATCAATTGCAGCTTCGGCTCTAAGGAGATATTTATTGGCAAGGTGAGGGTCTTCCATTGCCCCATCTAATAGGGTTGAGATATAACCTTGAACATTAAAGATTGGGGTTTTAAGCTCATGGGCAACATTGCCAATATATTCTTTTCTGTATTGCTCCAAAGCTATCATCTTGTCTAAGTTTTTGTTATTTTCTTCCATCCACTCATTTACCTCATCTTTGGCTTGGTCTAATCCTAATACAGATGCCTTTATTCTTTGTTTGAGGTCTATCTTTGAGACTTTAAAGCTATATATGTTTTTATATATGGTTCTGACTTTTTCGTATATTTCTCTGCTTACCCAATATCGTATTACTATATAGTTTAAAACAATAAATAGAATTATTGCAAGTATGGTTGCAAGTATTCTATTGCCTACGATATTACTATGTAAGAATAATAATGCTATTAGGAAAATTATTGTTGAAAAGATTACAATAATTGCAGAGAGGTATCTTATTTTCATTTTACTTATTCCTCGTATTTATATCCTACTCCCTTATAGGTTTTGATATTATCTATTTTGAGTTTATCCCTTAGTTTGCGGATATGAACGTCTATTGTTCTTTCTCCTACTATTACTCCATCCTCCCAAACAGCAGAATAGATTTCTTCTCTTGAAAACACCTTATTAGGTTTTGAAGCAAGAAAATACAATAGTTCAAATTCCTTTTTGGAAAGGGTTATTTCGTTTTCATTAACTACTACTATGTATCTATTCTTATCAATAACTATATCATTTCTAACTAATATATTTTCGGCTGAAAGCTCATCTGAGGAGTTTGGCTTGCGTCTTAGTAGTGCTTTTATTCGCATAGAAAGAACTTTTGGCTTTATAGGTTTTGCCACATAGTCGTCTGCTCCTGCGTCAAAGCCTGCAATTTGAGAATAATCTTCGTTTCTTGCCGTTAGAAAGACTATCATCGTGTTTTTTAGTTCATTGATTTTTCTTAGCTCTGTGCAGGTTTCTATCCCGTCTATGCCAGGCATCATAACATCTAATATTATTAGGTCAGGTTTATATTCTTTTGCAAGAGAAATTGCTTTTGTTCCCGATGATACTGTTTGAACATCAAAGCCATCTTTAATCAATGCGAATGAAAGAAATTCTAATATATCTGCTTCATCATCTACTATTAGCACTTTGTGTTTTTTAGTTTCCATAATATATATTGATTTTAATTATTTACTAATCTTTTATTATTTGTTTTAAGTTCTCATAAAGAGCTGATGTGGGTAATCCCATAACATTATAGAAGCAACCCTCTATCCTTTCTATTGCAATTAGTCCTATCCATTCTTGTATGGCATATGCTCCTGCCTTGTCGTAGGGCTTGTAATTATTGATATAGTATGTGATTTCCTCCATGGTCAAGTTCTTAAAAAAGACCCTCGTGCACACATTAAAAGAAATTCTCTTATGTTTTGTTTGAAGACAACATCCTGTTATTACGTTATGTTCTTTGTTGGAAAGGGCTCTCAAATAAGTAATGGCTTCTTCTTTATTGGTTGGTTTTGTGATTTCTTTGCCTTGAAGAATTACCATTGTGTCAGATGTAATCAGTATTTCTTTTTCTCCTAAGGGCAATTGGTCTACGGCTTGGGCTTTTTTTAATGCTAAGTATTCCGCAGCAGAGTTTATGTCTATGTCCGATGGATATGTTTCGTCTATTTCAATCTCTTTGGTTTCTATTTCAAAACCCATTTGCTTAATAAGGTTATAACGTCTTGGCGATTTGGAAGCAAGTATGATTTTGTATTGTTGAAGATTCTTTAAATCAAACATACACTTGCTTTTTAAAATGTCTTTGATTTTGATTTCTTTGGGTTTTCTCTCTTGAATACCTCTTGCGAAAGCTTTTTGCCTTGTTTGTACTTAATCTCTGAGGTCTTGTTGCCGTATTGGTCATAGTTTGTCCAGGTGCCTTCTTGTCTGCCTCTTGAGTATTGTCCTTGTGAGGCTTTATTCCCATTCTCGTAATACTCAGTCCAAGCTCCGTTGGGCTTACCATCAGCAAAGGATTGTTCTCTTAGCTTAGCTCCTTGAAGAAAATAGAATGTACATTTCCCATCTTTTTTCCCTTGTTTGTAGTTTGAGCTTTCCAAAAGGACGTTTCTTTCAGAATATTTTTCGTATTTGCCGTCTAATTTACCTTGTTTGTATTCTGCACTAAGAATCAGTTGTCCTTGTTCGTTATATAGCTTTTCTTGTCCATCTTTTAGCCCTTCCTTGTATGAAGTCTCGGTTTTTGGAGTTCCGTCTTCGTACCATAAAGTCCAAATGCCTGACATCTTTCCTTCTGAAAAAGAACCTTTGTCTTTTTTATTACCGCTCACATACCAACTTTCCCATACTCCTTCTTCCAATCCTAATTTATAGCTTCCTTTATGAAGAATTTTACCATTCTCATAATATGTTATCCATTCTCCTTCTCTATTGCCATTTTCGTAATTACCCTCTCTTCGTTTTTCAGATGCTTGATTTTGATTAGATGCTTCATAGTAATATGTCCAATGGCCATTTTCTTTATCATTTAGATACTCTCCTTCGCTTCCTAAGCTGCCACTTTCACGATAATAATACTTCCATAAGCCTGTTCTTTTCCCTTTCATGAAGCTTCCTTCCATTTCTTTATTACCATTCTCATAAAACCAGACTGCATTATGTTCCAACTCATCATCTACATAAGTTCCACTCATTTTCAGCTCTCCATTTCTATGATACTCTGTGTAGGAGCCAACTCTTTTAAAATCTTTTATCTCAACAGCAAAGTAAAGTTGTTTGTTATTATAATAAGCCCTATTAAACCCATTAGCCGAATAGCATTCTTCCTTCTTGATGTTACCATTCTCGTAATAATATATCCAAGTGTTTATTTTCTTTCCCTTTTCATCATAAGTTCCTTCTTGTTCTTTGGTACCATCTTTGTAGAACCAAGTCCAGTTACCTACTCTTACTCCTTTATCTGTTTTAAAACCTTTGGTTGAGACTTTATTGTTTTGCCAGTATTCTATATATTCTTTCTGTGCAAAAGAATTTACAATAATAACACTAAGAAAGACAATAATAAAAATAATTCTTTTCATTATTTTACCTTGTATATATAATTTCTATCTTTGCTGGATTGGTCTGATGTTTAGGACCATTCAACACAACTCTATTGGCTTTGTAAGTCCTTAAATCAGGCAAAAGATATATTTCCGATGACTTGATGTTTGCATTCAAATAGTTTTGAAGGTGAGAAGTTATTCTCATCTTATAAGATTTAGAAGCCTTATCGTATTTACCTGAGAAATGGTCAGAATCACCAAATACATCGTGAATATATATTAGTTTCCCATTATCATCCTTACGATAACATATAATCTTCTCTGGAACATTATGGTCGCCTCCAACACTTGTAATATAGTCTTCCGAAACAGGCAATATCAACATTGCTTGATTGAAACCTGCCAAATTATTAGTAGAAGTTTGATACCATTGTTTTAAATCATTAATATCTAATGTAGCAATACTAATTCCTAATGACCCAAGATACATCTTACTTTTATCCCCTACGGAATCATTACATATTATTGTGTCTTGACCTAATTGTGCAAAAGCACTTAAAGGTGTTGCGGCAAAATTGTAATCTATATTGACAAAGCTACGAGAACCCGATGCAAAAACAAAATTATATTTTTGAACCCTGCCATTATATTGATAGTAAAGCGTTATTCCTGAATTAGGAGAGTACATATCAAAATAAGCAATCATACCATTAGGGTCTGAAACAGGGGTTAGTTTTATGTATAATCCTTTAAAGAAATTCTTAAATTCTTTATTAGAAGCAAAAGAACCAGAATTAAGAAGTTCTTGTAAGAGGTCTTGTCCCAAGTCTAAACGAAGTTGAGGAGCAAGTTTATTAGTATCATCACCAACTTGCACTCTTTCTGTTGGGGCAACTACTATGGTGGTGTCTTTAATTAGGTTGGAATAGGCAAGTGTTGAATTGGTGTAATAAGGTACAGAGTCCTGAAAATCTTCTGATAATTTATAAAGCTCTATTCTCATATTCATGTTCTTAGTAAGAGTATCCTTAGCAAAATATCCCGCATAAGCCAAGGAAAGAACTAATGATTGGGCAGAGTCTTTATAGAAGTTAAAATCAATAGAACTTGAAGAAAGACTAACCTGAGTATAGATAGAACTTGTGAGTTTGCCAAACTGATTGTCGGAATAAGAACCTAATGTAACATATCTATAATCGCTTGTTTTTAGAGAGTCTCCCTCGTGAAACAAACGCCCAGATATATCAAATGAACTATATTTATTGACAATAATAATGTCTGATGGATCCACAAAATCTTGCCCCAACATATCATCTTCATCAACACAGGAAATCAGTAAAAAAGGGAATAGTAATAATAAATACTTTAATCTAAACATAATCTAAATATTAATTTGTTTTGATATAAACGTTACGAGACTTGTTATGTTGTATGGGTTTTTATATTAAAATTTTAATCCTCTTCTAAAATCATTATCTTATCGTAAAGCTCATTAATTAGAGGGAATTGCTCTTCGTATGGAGCATATTCTATTATAGGTTTTTTATGTTGTTTTGCATGTTCAATTAATTTAGGATTCACCTTATTGCTTGCAAGAACAACACCATCAGAATATGAAATAGCAGCCATCATATAACTCAAATAGTCGGGCTGTTTATACATAGCCCAATCCTTAACAGTACCTCCGTCGGCTTTTAACTTCCTTACAAAATTTTCATTCAACTCTCCATTAAATTCATCTCCTGTTAGGGTGAGTATAATCTTTGAAGTGCCAAATAATGGATTGTTTTTATAATTAGTTCGTTTAACGTAAAACGGCATAAGCGAAGAAAACCAACCACTGCAATGAATTATATTAGGACGCCAATTAAGCTTTTTGATTGTTTCCAATACTCCACGCGAGTAGAAGATAACTCTATCGTCATTATCTTCATACATAACCCCTTTATCATCAAAGAGGTCAAATTCTCTCTTAAACAAATCGTCATTATCAATAAAATAAACCTGCATACGTGCTTGCTGAATGGACGCAACCTTAATAATTAGAGGATGGTCTGCATTATTAATAATAAGATTAATTCCCGAAAGCCTTATGACTTCGTGGAGTTGGTTTTTTCTTTCATTAACATTACAGAAACGAGGCATAAAAATCCTAATCTCTTTACCGCTTTCTTGTGTGTATTGAGGGAGATGCCTTGCCATTAATGACAATTCCGAATCTTCTAAATAAGGAGAAATCTCTTGATTGACGAATAATACTCTACCTTTTGCCATAAATA
The DNA here is from genome assembly GCA_002407855.1 of Bacteroidales bacterium UBA5371. Lineage (GTDB taxonomy): Bacteria > Bacteroidota > Bacteroidia > Bacteroidales > P3 > UBA10566. The sequence continues at coordinate 25,343 of DHPF01000015.1, read as the reverse complement.
ATATCTAAAATATTATGCAAAGGTAGTTAAAATAAAGGACATAATCAAATTATTTTAAATTTTCACCCCTATTTTTAAACTCTATACAATGGGATTACACTATCTTAAAGCAAAGGAAATCAAACTAATGCTGCATATGTAATGTTACATATTCTCATTTTATCTCCAATTTAACAAGATTAGAAATTATTCTCTTCAAATATTATCGTAAACCAATGGAATCAGATTCTAAAAAATTAGAACTTGATTCTAAAAAAACGGAATCAAGAGATAGAAAATTAGAATCAAGAGATATTTATAAGGAATTTAACTCTCCCTATCTTCAAGCATTGGAACAAATTTGAAGCTTCCATATTTCTCGGTTAGAAATTCCGTGTCGGAAACTTTCTTTATCCTATGCATTGTTTGTATGCTTTCTCCTATTGGAACAACTAAATAACCCCCTATTTTGAGTTGAGTAAGTAATGCATTGGGTATTTCTTTCGCTCCACAAGTAATTATAATCTTATCGAAGGGAGCATAATTGGGTAGGCCCTTATAACCATCTCCGAAGAAACATTTTGCACTATATTTCATTAAACTTAATACTGATTTAGCCCTAATGTATAGTGGTTTATGCCTTTCAATTGAAAAAACTCTTGCTTGCATTTCACATAATATGGAGGTCTGATAGGCCGAGCCCGTTCCTATTTCTAATACCTTATCTCTTGGAGAGAGTTCAAGCAGTTGGGTTTGAAAAGCAACAGTATATGGCTGGGAAATGGTTTGATTGCACCCTATTGGCAGGGCTTTGTCTTGGTATGCAATATTGTCCAAAGAAGAATCTAAGAAAATATGTCGTGGCACCTGCCCTATTGCTTCTAAGACATTGGTGTCGGTTATACCTTTTTTGGCTAACTCTTCCACAAGTACTTTTCTTAGCCCCTTATGTTTGAAACTATCATTTATCATATTATTCTTAATTCAAAGTTGCGAATTTACAAAGAACTTATGAATTGAAGCTATTTATTCAAAAAAAACTACTAATTTTGTTCTTTATTAAAATAAACGCAACCCTTATTGCGTTTGAACTAAAATCTTAATCATTTTAAATAGGTATGAGAAAAAAACTACTTTCTAACATTTATTTTCCTGTGTTAGCAATCCTAATAGCTTCATTGTTTGTGGTAAGTTGCAATAATTTTGAGCATGAACAAGAAGTTCCTTCTTTTGTAAATATAAAAGGATTTAGAATGGTTGAAAACCCTAATATAATTGGCAGCTCTTATGAGGGGTTTCAGACCTCAGACATAAAGGATGCTTGGGTTTATGTTGATAATGAATATATAGGAACTTATCCTATTGGGAGTAAAGTTCCTATCTTAAAGAGCGGAAATCACAAAATAGATATTCGTCCAGGAGTTGTTTTAAACGGGATAGCCCTAACAAGAACTGAATACCCTTTCTATACTTTCTACTCCCAGAAACACGACTTGGTAGAAGGTAAAGAGATAACCATTGACACAATAGATATAATGTATAAGGATAATATTGTGGAGCTTTCTCTAATGGAGATGTTTGAAGACTCTTATATCTCATTTCATACCGATGGAATAAATGCTGATACAAACAAAATTGTGAAATGCAATAACCCCGACACAGTTAAATGGGGTAGCTTTTGTGGAGCAATGTATCTAAATTCAAATGAACCTGCTTATAGAATTATTTCGGATTCGCTCTATTGTGCCAATAAGAATGCATTAATATTGGAGATTGACTATTGGTGCAATATTCCTTTTAGTATTGGCATTAGTGGTAAACCATCTTCGGCCTCTCAAACAGAATACATAAACGCAATGACTGTTAATCCTAATCAAAACAAGGGCTGGACAAAGATGTATGTAGTGTTAGGAAAAGTTTGGCAACAGCTCTACCAACCTAATAACTTTAAAATATTCTTTACCCCTATGAAAAAGGAAGGAGTTAGTAATGGATGGGTCTACGTAGATAATATAAAAATAATACATTACCCTAATTAATAAAAGGACTATATATAAACTACTGGAATTGTGAACAGGAAACTTCAAGGAGCAAAATACCTTATATCGGATATTGTATCGGCCTTAATTGCTTGGGCTTTTTTCTTTATATTCAGGAAAATAACTATTGAGGCTGGAGATTTTGATGACATAAACTCAGTGTTTACAGATGCCAATTTCTATAAAGGACTTCTCTTCGTTCCTTTGTTCTGGATAACCCTCTATTTTGCACAAGGAACTTATTCCGACCCGTACCGAAAGTCAAGACTAAAAGAATTAGAACAAACCTTTCTTATCAGCTTCTTAGGAATAATAATAATTTTCTTCGCTTTACTCTTAGATGATAAGGTCCAATCATATAAGAACTACTATTTCTCTTTCTTAATCCTATTTTTTACACATTTCTCTCTGACCTACATACCAAGACTTATAATTACAACACACACAGCAAGGAAAATACATAAGAAGATTATAGGTTTTCCAACAATAATCTTAGGCAACAGCTCACGAGCAATAAAACTCTATCACGATATAGAGAATCAGGAAATATCCTCTGGCAATACAATAGTTGGATACGTTAATTTGGATAAGACCAATAACGGATTAGCCAAACATATTAAATATCTGGGAAGCTATGAAAATATTGACCATATAATAACCGAAAACAAGATAGAAGAGATAATAATTGCCGTAGAGAAAGAAGACGAAAACAATCTGCATAACATAATAACACGGATAGAATCTCAACACAACGTATTAATAAAGATACCCGCAGAGACAAAAGATATACTTTTAGGGAGAGTAAAGATGTCTTCCATATTCCAGACCCCATTAGTATTAGTATCCAATGAAATCCTATCCAACTGGCAGAAACTAATAAAAAGAGCAATGGATATTATCTTTTCAGTAATAGCAATGCTTATCCTAATACCTTTTTATATCATAACAGCATTGATTGTTTACTTCACATCAAAGGGTCCTATATTCTATAAACAAGAACGCATAGGCTACAAGGGCAAACCTTTCTATATGCATAAGTTCCGTTCCATGTATGTGAATGCCGAGAGCGATGGAGTTCCCAAACTTTCGAGCAATACCGATAGTAGAATCACGCCATTTGGGAAATTTATGCGTAAGGTAAGGTTAGACGAAATCCCGCAATTCTATAATGTATTGATAGGAACGATGAGTTTGGTTGGACCAAGGCCCGAGAGGAAGTATTTCATTGACCAAATAGTAGAAAGAGCCCCCGAATACAAACTTCTTTTAAAAGTTAAGCCAGGCATTACCTCATGGGGGCAGGTCAAATATGGCTATGCAGAAAACGTTTCTCAGATGATAGAGCGATTGCAATACGACCTTTTGTATATAGAGAACCTTTCGATAGCCACCGACATAAAAATCCTACTCTATACCTTTATCATCATATTCCAAGGTCGCGGCAAATAGGTTTGTAGATTAATACTTTAATCAAATATCAAAGATTAAGGGATAATTTATTTATTATCATAAAAATATAACCTAACCCGAGCGTAGATAAAAGTATTCCAAGCGTAGATAAAATTATCCCAAGCGTTTTCAGATCTAACCCAAGCGTAGATAAAAGTATCCAGAGCGTTTTCAGACCTAACCCAAGCGTTTTCAGACCTAACCCAATTGAGCTTAAACGGAAGCCGAGCAAATTTTAACGGAGTTTGAGCAAATTTTAACGGAACCTAAGCGTTTTTTAACGGAACCTGAGCGTTTTTTAACGGAACCTGAGCGTTTTTTAACGGAACCTAATTTCGCTCAGGTTCCGTTAAAATTTGCTCAGGTTCCATTAAAATTTTCAGGGATTTTCTTTTAGGGCAACAAATTGAGACTTAGTTATTTAGATATGGAATTAGGGTCTAAGCAAAGGGAGAAAAAGGGTGTTTTTGAGGTAAAAAAGTGCTTTAAGTGGGACATGGAGCGTTTTTTAACGGAACCTGAGCAAATTTAAACTCCACTTAAATGTTTTTTAATGGGACTTGTTTTTTGGGGGGAGGTTATTTTTTGGTTTTTTATGGTTGTTTTTTTGGGGGGAGATGGTTATTTTTTATTGGGAAGTGGTTGTATAATATTGAGGGGTGGTTATTTTAAACGCTTAAACAGGATATTTCTCCTGATGCATTTTCTGATTCAGGAATATTATGGCAATTATTTTCAGATAAAAAAAACAGCAAAGCTATTCTTAGCTTTGCTGTTTTAGTTTTGGGGCATTAATATTATTAGTATTCCCACATATCTTCTTCCATATCGTAGATTTTGTCTCTTATAAGGTCTGATTCTGCAAGAGATTCTTCTCCTGTTGTGTATTGACTGATTGTTCTATCGCCATATCGGGAGGATTCTCTCATTATATAACTGCTAAACAATCTTTTTAAGAATATATCGTCATAGGAACGTCTTTGTGCATCGTTTCTTGGGTTATACACTTCGGTATTTGCAAGTAATTCTCTTACTTCTGGGTCATCGTATCTTACCCAGAACAATGGTATTGTTATTGGTGCTGCTCCTTCTTCTTTCACTTGATAGTAAATTGGGGCAAAGCCTGCTATTCTTACATCTTGAACTGATCTTTGTTTGTCTATAAACCAGTTTTCTTTAATACGAAGAGTTTTTATGTCTTCTGAATTTAACGGGATAAACACTTCCTTCTCTACTCTCATCTCTGTTCCGTCTATATCTATTGAATCTACCTCAGTAGTTCTTTTTGTTCCTAAGTTTAGCTTAACTTCTGCCCAATTTATCTCTTCTTTAAATTCATCATCTCTATAAACCTTTATCTTTCCTTCATTAATTGCTTGTTCTAATGCGTAGAAAAGATTAACTCTTCCTTGTTCTGGTTGCACTGGGTAATAGAAAACCTGATTTAGTTTCTCACGGAAGTCAATTACTCTCCAAACTCTCCATTCCCAAACTACGTCGGCTTGCCTAACATAAGGGAAAACAAATGGTTTTCTGTTATTAAAAGATATTTTTTCGTAAAAACTATCTCTTGGTCCTTCTTGTGGTTCATCCAAAACTTGTGCTGTTAAGTTTCCAGCAAATAATGAAATAACCACAAATACTATTAAAGTTATCTTTTTCATAATTAATATGTTTATTGTATTCTAAATATCATTTGAGGGTTTTGTACATTCTTTTCTCCATCAGGGCCCTTTGCTCTGATGCCTTCTATATATACTTTATTGCCTCTTCTTAATCTTTGTATTTGTGCTAACATCTCAGGGGTAAAGCGGTCGCTTCTTGAAACTAATGCTGCTTGTCCGTCTCCTCCTGTGTTAAAGGTCATTTGGAATTCTGTAACATTATATCTTACATCAAAGTCAAATCCTTCCATCACAACTCTTAGTCTTCCTTGTGCAACAAGGATTTCTTTGTTTATTGGCCCTCCGTCTGCGTTTCCTACCATTGCCTTTGGTGCTGGTATTCTTTTAACTCGGAACTTCATAGCTCCTTGTTGCATAGTTTTACCATTAACATTTGCTGCAACAGAGATATTTACTTCTTGCTGGGTTTTTACATTAACTATGTAGTTGCCAGGAGACACTTTTCTTATTGTGGCTCCTCCTCCGCCTGTTATGGTTGGAATTAGCTGTTCGGCACTTGTCCCTGGTGCTGATATAGATACTGGGTTATCAACACCTATATAAAATACGTTCATCTGAGTTGGGGAAATGGTTACTGCTGGTGCGGCAACAAAGTAGTCTCCCGAGAATGGATAAGCTTCTTCGCCTGTTGTTTTCTTAACGTAAACTGTCCCTTGGTATTTTTGTGCTCCAATTGCTCCTGCTGGGAATCTTAGTTTTATTATCCCTGAATCACTTACGTAGTTTGCTCCTCTAACGTCGGCTCTTAATTGTGTTTTGGAGTCAATTGCTGCCACAAATACATCGGCTTCATAAGCATCTCCTTGCATTACATAAGTGGATTTAGGAACGACCTTTGGCCTAACGTTGTCAAATTTAAAGTCGTCAGCACTTACAGCAGTCAATAGGTCGTTTACTACGTCAAATTCTGCGTTTTGAATTTCTGATTTGAATTTATTTAATAGAACTAAGTCGGCAAGAGTTATGCTATTATAGAAGTTATACATTTGCCAACTAAGTTCTTGTCCACTTTTATTTTTGTATTTTGCTTGAGTGTTGATTTGCATCTTTTTTAATTTATCTACAAATCGTGGATCAGCAAGAGTTAGCATCTTTGCCTGATATTCTTCTATATGTTTTCTTAACTCCATTGCCTTACCAACGTTCCCATCATCAGAAGTTCCAATAAAGTAATTGGTTGCTGCGGTATAATTATCTTTTGCTTTTATTCCATCGTAACCTGCTTCTAATATCTTTTTTGCTTCTTGCTTTCCTCCTTTTAATCTTTCTACCTGAGCAACTAAGTCATACTTCATATCATCTATATATGATGTTATTTTTCTTGTTTCTTCCCTTACTTGCTGAGCTTTTTCCCAATTAGGCCCCACCTTTTCTTTGTTGGCTTGATAGGCTCTTTCAAAATTATAATAGGAGTTTTCTATTTTAGTTGAAAACAATTGGTTTGTTTTCTCCATACTATCACCAACGGTTACAAAGGCTTGAAGAATTTCAACTGACACATTTAATGCTAACATAGCTGTTAGTACTAAATACATCATTGAAATCATTCTCTGTCTTGGGGTTTCCGGACAATTTGTTGCACCCATAGTTTTATATTGTTTATCTTAGCGTTTGTAAATTAAATTAATATGTTCTTAAACTATGCTCTTGTTTGCATTGCAGCAAGCATATTGCCATAGATATCATTTAATGCTGTTACTTTCTTAGAAAGGGCATTAACTTGTTCTTTATATTTAAGTACATTTTCTGCTGTGTCAGCAAAATTCACAACTAAATTATCTATTTTTTCTTGTACCTGTTTGGTTGATTCTAACTGAGCTGTAGAGTTTTGAATTTGTAATTCATATAGGGCATTGATTGAAGATAAACTTGATGCCATAGTTTTGAGCTCTGTCAAATAAGATGAGTCTCCACTTGTTAAGGCAACAGCAGTTTCTTTATAAATATTAGAAAGTGTTGAAACAGCAGTTGCTGCATCTTGAACATTTGCCAAATATTCTCCTGAAACCATTAAATCTTTATTTAAATAATCTGAGGTCCTTTTGTATGATGATGATAGTTCAACAACAGATTCTGATGCAACATCTATATTCTTAATAAAGTTTTCTGATGAAGATACTGCATTCGAAACTGTTCCCAATTGTGAAGCCGTTTCATTAAGGTTTTGGAGTCCTTTCCCTAAACTTTCTATTAGCTCTGGTCCTATCTTTGCCTTAGCAAGCATACCATCTAATGCTTGTGTTTCAGTCATACCTGCGTACAAACCTAAGTCTGATTCTATCTGTTTTTCTTTCTTTTTCTTCTTATCAGATTTTTCCTCTTCCATACCTGCTAATTCAGGATATGCTAAACTCCAATCATATTCTACGTGTAGAGGTTCAAATGCAGAAACAAAAAATATTAAAGCCTCTGTACCCATCCCTATAGTCAAAAGAGCTCCTGCACCTGTCCAGTGTTGAATTTTAAATAACGCACCTATAATAACGGCAGATGCTCCAATACCATAGAGCTTTGCAGCCATGTTTTTATACGCTTTACTTCTTACAATGCTATCTAAACCCATAATAAATTTATTTTTTTAGTTTAATATTAATGATTAATTATTTTTTTCTGATTAGTGTTTGTAAACATTTGAAGATGTTTTTGGATTGTCTCCACGAACTCTTCCCATATAAGATTGTACACAACGGAATCCTAAATAACTCTTTCCTGAGTCTTGGTATTCGTATGTACGAGTTGCTGTTTGAATAAAGTGTTTTTGGTCTTTCCAACTTCCTCCACGAATAACTTTTCTCTTCATTTCTGGAGCATCTTCATCAGTTGCTTGATAAGATACATATTGATTTAAATCGTGTGCAAAATTGTAAGCTGATTCGTTAAATGTATCTTCGCACCATTCTGAAACATTTCCTGCCATATCATATAAACCAAAGTCATTTGGTGCATAGTGAGCAACAATAATTGGGTTAATACCTCCATCATCATCATAATTACCTCTCATCGGCTTATAGTTAGCAATAAAACATCCCTTTCCGTTTCTAACATAAGGGCCTCCCCAAGGATATGGTGCTCCTGGTGCTCCACCTTTTGCTGCATACTCCCATTCTGCTTCTGTTGGTAAACGGAAATTTTCCATTCTTGCAAAACTATTTCCTTCTAAGAAATTATTCATCATAAATGTTCTCCACATTGAAAATGCTTTGGCTTGTTTGTATGTGATACCTACAACAGGATAATCGTCATAGGCAGGGTGAGAGAAATATGAACGAGTTAGATTATCATTATATGTATAAGCATAATCGTGCATCCAACATAATGTGTCAGGATAAATATTTATTACTTCTTTCTTTGTTAATTGTTTTCTGTTTGTAAGTCCATTTGGTCTGCCCGCATAAGCAGAGCCTTTATATTCTTGGTTTAATTCTGTTCCTATATGTTCTTTCTTAGCAGCAACATTAAGATCTATCCAATAATATTCGTAATTTAGTTTTCTTGTATCTATTTCTTTTTTACCATAGAACCTTTCGTCAGTAGGAATAAACATAGGTTCTAATTCAGACCTTTCTTCTTCATTATTTAAAGTCCAGTCTATTTTGGCCTTCCAATTGATTAGCGGAGTTGGAAGGTCTTCTCCAAATTGATCTACTTCAATCAAATACTTTTGAGGATTAACATTTCCCAATAATTTATAGGCAATTGAGTCTCTAACCCAATATACAAATTGTCTATACTCATTATTGGTAATTTCAGTTTCGTCCATCCAGAACGAACTAACCTGAACGGTTTTTGGTTGGAATGTTTGAGAGGAAAGAATATCTTCATCACCTGATCCCATCATATAGCTTCCCTGAGGGACTTCAACCATTCCATAAGGTTGCATATCTTCAAATTGTTCTCTATCTTGAACTCCTATTAGTTCTCCGTTCTCTGACGAACCACATCCTATTACTAATAAAGCAGCAGATGCTAATAAAATGAGTTTTTTCATATTCTCCGAAATTTTATAATTCTTTTATTTATTTTCTTTCTTAACGCAAATTCTCTAATAAGGTTACATAAAGGTTTTAATTTCTACGAGTATTTCTGTAAGATGTTGGTGGTTTTGGCTGATTTTCTATCTTGAAACAATACCTTAAAAATAATTCAAATGATCCATAAGACTTTCTTGCAATTTTAGATGTGGCAGGTATATCATAGGCTAATCCTAATTTAAATCCAGCAATGCTTAATCCTCCTAAAACACTTATCGCATCATCAATACGATAATTTAATCCTCCCCAAAACATATAATTGTATTCTAAAAGAGCTGTTGCATCAATTTGGTAGTTGATAAAACCTATTTCGTCAGGTTCCACAAGTTTGACAAGTGCAGAAGGTAAAACTCTAAAAGAAGGATATGCAGGGATTGTCCATTCGTAGCCTGCTAAAATATAATAATGTCTTTGGTCTGCCCACTTTAATTTTTTACTCTCTGTTTCCATCAATTTTGAAGATGATAATCCTGCATAGAATTTGCCAGGGACTTGGTAATAAATTCCAAAGCCTAAATCAAATAAAAAGTCGTTTTGCTGGGAAGCATCTCTAAGAATTGGGTCTTTGGTTGCTCCTATCCTATCTAACTCATCTATTTGGTCACTTGCAACAAGATTTGCAAAATCGATTGAAGAATTAAACATTTGAGCCTCTAACCCTAAGGCTAAATTGCCTGTTGGCAATTCAAATCTATAAGCATAATCTAATTTAAGGAATACTTGGTTCCAGTATCCTATGTTTTCGGAAATAACAGTTGCTCCTAAGCCTCCGTGAAGAAATGAAACAGGAAGGTCTATTGATGCATTAAAAGTGGTTGGTGTTGATGGGTTACCTTTAATATCATTTAGTTTTAGCCCCATCCATTGATTCCTATTAAAAGCTGTTAAACAAATCGCTCCATTACTACCTGCATAAGCAGGATTATATGACAAACGATTGAACATATATTGAGTAAATTGAGGTTCTTGTTGCGAAAAGCCTACAAAAGGCATAACCACAATTAGACCAAACAAACATAATTTTGCTGTCTTTTCGAGTAAACACAAGATATTTCGTTTATACATATAATACAATTAATACAATGAAATTACCATTAAAAACGGAAATTACAATTTGTTTAGCTTTTATTATTAATTATTTAGCTTTTTTATAATATATTAATCTACAAAAATGCGCTCTGCAAAAGTAGATAAAATTTTATTAATATAAAACTATTCTTCATTTTTATTTTCCAAAATATAAATTTTAGGGTATTTTCCCTTTAATTCTTCTATCACTTCTTCTGCTGTTTGACTTGATATGAAAGGACCTATATTTATATGATAAAATTTCTTATTCTCTGCTGTAACTGCCTTAGTAATATAACGGTATCTCTCAGGTAATTGATCTATTATTTTCTTTGCCTGAGTTCTATTTTCAGTTGTAGAAAGACGAATATATGTTGTAAATAATAAACTTGATTGTATTGCATTTTCTTTTGAAAAGATTATTGAGTCAAAATAAGAATTTAATACACTATCTTTTTCTTTTGCTCTATCAAACATATTAAATATTTCATCCTGCTTTTCCCAAATATCCAAATAATCATTACTTAACACCTCAACTTTAACAGGCGTTACTCCATCTTTAATCATTCTTAATCTTTTAGCAGCAATCAAAGATAAATCAATAACTCCTTTCTTTGGACAACGGTCGTTTACCCTAACCAAAACTGAACGTCCATTCTTCTTATTAATGACCCTAACCAATGTATTTAATGGTAAGGTCTTGTGAGCTGCTGTATACTTGGTTTGAACAAATATTTCACCCGAAGAAGTTTTCCTATTAACAAAATTATTATGGTAATAAGTCGCCTTCTTATCCTTTATAGGAGTTTTGCCTCCTTGTTGTGAAAAAGAAAACAAAGGATTAATAATGATTATTAACAAGATAAAATACTTTAATACTCTTACCATGCTTTCCCGTCTTCGTGAAACCATTGATTATGCAAACGCATAACCTGCTCTATTACGTCTCTAACACAACCTTGCCCTCCTGCCTTATGAGAAATATAATCTGCAACAGATTTAATCTCCTCTGCTGCATCTAAGGGACAAGTTGCAACGCCTGCTTCCAACATAACATCATAGTCAGGAATATCATCCCCCATAAACAAAACCTCTTCTGGTTTAAGAGATTTTTCTTTTAAATAATTAAGGAATATTTCTTTTTTCTTATGTGAACCTGTAAATACATCTTTTATTCCTAACATCTCCATTCTTGTGCATATGCTATCGCCACGACCTCCCGACAAAATGGCAATATGATAACCCTTCCTTAAAGCATATTGAAGAGCATATCCATCTTTAACATTACCCGAACGCATAACAGTTTGTTGGTCATTAATCCATAAATAACCATCACTCATAACCCCGTCATAGTCAAAAACGAATGCTTTTATTGAATGTAATTTTGCCTTATAGTTCATTTGTATTGTATATAGTATTCTTAATAGTATAATTTGGTCATTAAAAAATTCTGAACATAATCCTTAACTCCTTCTTCTAAGGAATAGAATTCTTGATTATAGCCCGCGTCTTTGAGCTTATTCATCTTAGCCTCTGTAAAATACTGATATTTATCTCTAATATCTTCTGGCATATCAATAAATTCAATATTTGGTTCTTTACCAATAGCATTAAAAGTAGCTAATACTAAATCATAGAAACTTCTTGCCTTACCCGTTCCAAGATTATATATTCCTGAGCTTACTTCTTGTTCCAAAAAGAAAGTCATAACCGAAACTAAATCTTTAACATAAACAAAATCTCTTAACTGCATCCCATCTTCATAATCGGGACGATGCGAACGGAATAATTTAACCTTGCCTGTTTCATTAATCTGGTTAAATGAATGAAATATAACAGAGGCCATTCTTTTTTTATGATATTCGTTAGGCCCATAAACATTAAAGAACTTTAAGCCAGCCCAAAAAGGAGGGCTATTTTCTTGCTTTAACACCCATAAGTCAAAATCATGTTTAGAACGACCATAAGGGTTAAGAGGTTTTAGCTTAGGTGTTGTTATATGGTTATCGTCATACCCATTATTACCATCTCCATAAGTTGCAGCTGAAGAAGCATAGACCAAAGGTATAGACTTAAAAGAGCATATTCTCCAAATATTCTTTGAATAATTAAGATTTAATTCCAAGAAAACCTTCCAATCAAACTCAGTTGTGTCTGTTCTTGCACCAAGATGATAAACAAATTCTATTTTACTTGCATTTCTTTCAAACCAATAAATAAACTCTTTTCTCTCTATTTTCTTTGCGAATTGAAGATTAGAATAATTTTTTTTCTTTGCATTATTCTTAAAGTCATCAACAATAATAATATCCTTGCGTCCAATTTTATTCAGCTTACTTACCATGCAACTACCAATAAAACCAGCAGCTCCTGTAACTACTATCATAACTCTTAATACTTTATTTTCTAATTTAACTTCTTTATATTTGTTTTTTAAGACTTGATTCTAATTTCACAGAATTTGATTCTAATTTCATAAAACTTGATTCTAATAATTTATAATCAAGTTTGAATTAATCTATAATATAATTTTAGTTTTCTTATTTTTCTAAATGCAAATATAGGTTTATTTTTAAATATCTGTTTAATACGAATTAAATCCTTTTATGTTCCAAACCCTTTTCCGAAAGGTGTTCTATCAATTGCAGAAACATATTTTATCATATCCTCATAGACCTCTTGCCAGTCTTTCCACTGATACCTTTGAGACAAAGACTCATTATGCCATACACTAATAAAATCTCCATCAACTGAATTTACCTCATCAACAATCTTTTTTATTCTATCAATAGCCTCAGAAGGATTTAGCCCCAAGCCATGCTTTAAAGCAACATCCATTACCGAAAAAGGATGTAATCTAAGTTTGGTTTCTCCATCAAATTCTAAATCGTAGAAATTATAACTTGTGCAAATCCCTGCCCTAAACCCAATGGCATTAGAATAGCCCATAGAATAGTCATCAGTAATCATATTATCTAATAATCTCCTAAATGATATTGGTAAACGAAATCTTAAATAATGAAATCTGTTTCGCAAAACCGGTTTGTGCAAAACCCCATATAGTTCTTTTATTTGAGAAGATAAGTCTTCGGCATCGTCAAAAGAAGAATATGAAGGGTGGATACCAACCTTTGCATAATCACATAGTAACTTTATTAAACGATGAAATTTCTTATTATAGGGCGAAATATTCTTATCATATTTCCCATAATGTCCAAAGAGAATAAAATAAATAGTCTTTAACTTATATTGTTTTATTAGGGATATTTGATAATCAAATGTATCATAAGGGTCTTGTTTCTTTCCCAATAATACATTTATTCTATATACACACTCGGAGAAATTGCCTGTAAAGAAATCCTTAAAGAACCCAAAACTCTGTCTAAAAAAGTTCTTTTCCTTAAACGAGTATGCAGAATCTATATCAATTGTATTAAAGTATCTAAAATAGTATTTAGGGAAAATCATATCTGGATAAAACTCGTTGAGTTTTTGTCTTAATATTTTCACCCATATATTAACAATAGGTTTATGTAAGAAGCAGTTCTTGAAAGCCAAACTCTCCTCACAGCGAAATCTTCCATGCTTATCTTGAATAAAAGGCAGGTATTCTTCGTATCGGGAAACAAAATAGAAGGAGGCAGCCAAGACATCAAAAGGCATAATGGTGTCCTTAGCATAGGTTTTGAATATTGCAGGATTATTTTCGTATGTAAATAGAGTTAAATTCTGTATTTCAATTGTTGTTTCAAACAACAAATCAGATGAATATATATATGGTTCATTGCTTATCCTACGCTTGGTATAAGAGAACTTAAAGCCTTCATATTTTGCAAAATCATCCCTACGAGTTGTTATTTTATACTCTAATCCAAGAATATCCTTGAATATCAAGTTCAAGGTGTATCCCAAACGATTAGTTATTTTATCAACATAAATAAGGAGCATATCTATCTGTAATTCTTTTATTATTAACTATCGAAGCTCAAAGTTTTCTCCAAGATATTTCTTTCTTACCTGCTCATCTTTTGCCAATTCGGAAGGAGTACCAGCCTTTAAAACACTTCCCTCAAAAAGCAAATAAGCTCTATCAGTTATGGTTAAAGTCTCGTGAACATTATGGTCGGTTATTAAAACTCCAATATTTCTATCCTTCAATTTTGCAACAATATTTTGAATATCTTGAACCGCAATAGGGTCAACGCCAGCAAATGGTTCATCTAAAAGAATGAATTTAGGGTCAGTTGCTAAGGCTCTTGCAATTTCAGTTCTTCTTCTCTCTCCTCCCGAAAGCTGATTTCCCTTACTCTTTCTTATGTGATTTAGTCCAAACTCATCTAATAAGCCAAGCATAATCTTAACCCTTTCCTTTTGCGATAAGTCTCTAAACTCTAATATAGACATAATATTATCCTCCACCGAAAGAGTTCTAAATACTGAAGCCTCTTGTGCTAAATAACCAATACCGTATTGAGCCCTCTTATACATTGGCATATCAGTAATCTCTTTTTCATCTAAAAAAACTTTACCACTAAAAGGTTTGATTAACCCTACCATCATATAGAAAGTAGTTGTTTTACCCGCTCCATTGGGACCAAGCAACCCTACAATCTCTCCTTGATTAACTTCAATAGAAACTCCCTTAACAACGGTTCTCTTCCTATATTTCTTAACTACATCTTCGGTATATAACTTCATCTTTATATCTCAATTATCTTTTCGCTATTGTCCTATTTTTAGGAACCCTATCCCAAAATAAAACACTAATAGACAGCAAAGGTAAGTAAAATTTTCAAAAAGTTTTATCTTTGCAGATATAATTAATAATAAAAGGGAGACAAAAAATGAATGTTTTCAAGTGTAACCAACGCATAAAGCACGCTTTTAAAAGGCAAAATGAATATTCAATACATTCACCTTTTATGTTTGATTTATATGTTCGGGCAATAAAGAAAAACCGAAATTCTCCTAAACAATTGGTCAGTTTACTTAAACAAGAGTTTGGGAAAGAGAATATTTTAGAGATAAATCCATCCTACCAAGACTTTCTTTTGGAGCAAGAAAAAACTAATCCAAGTAGTATTTTAATTGTGAAAAATCCTTACCAAAATATCTTAACCTATAAAGAATTAGACAAGATATTAACTGACCAAAGATTTATTCTCAGTGTGGATTTATTTGATATAGTATTATTATTTTATAATCCTAAGCTAAGCCCACAACACTATATATTATAAGCATACCAAAAAGCAATAAAGTTTTATAGCTTTATCACATCGTTATTAGTATTAAGAAACTGATATTCCAAAAGTCCAAAATTATTATCTTCTATAAGTTTTATCTTTGCTTTGTATTGTCTTTCCCATTTCTTATGCTTTGAGAACAAAAATCCTTTGGTAAGATATGCAAAAACAAATGGATGAGTTATAATTGATAATTTCTTCTCGTTTTGTTCTTGAACCAAATATTTTAAATCATTCTCTATTTCATCTATTATTATAATAGAAGATTTTATTTTACCTGTTCCAGAACACACTGGACATATTTCTGATAAATCAAAACTAATTAATGGTCTAACTCTTTGGCGTGTTATCTGCATTAGTCCAAACTTACTTAAAGGCAAAATTGTATGACGAGTTTTATCCTTGGTCATAAGTTCTTGCATCTTCTCGTAGAGCTTCTTTCTATTGCTCACTAAGTTGAGGTCTATAAAATCTATCACCACTATTCCACCTATATCTCTTAATCGCATTTGACGAGCAACCTCTTCGGCGGCTTCCATATTAACCATTAACGCATTGGCTTCTTGGTCTTCGGAAGAGCGACTCCTATGTCCTGAGTTAATATCTATAACACACATAGCTTCGGTTTGCTCTATTACTAAGTATATTCCCGAACGTATGGTTACTACCTTACCAAAGGAATTACGTATTTGATTGGTTATTCCAAATTGTTCAAAGATTGGAGTTTGAAGTTTATAATGTCTGACCAAATCGGTCTTCTCAGGAGATATAGTCTTTATGTATGTCTTTAAGTCGTCATAGACCTCGGCATCATTAACATATACATTATTAAAATCATCTGTAAGCAAATCTCTTAGTATGGCAGACGATTTGTCTATTTCTGAAACAAGTTTGAGTGGAGGTACTGCTTTGGGAAGTTTCTTATAGATAGTCTGCCATTTGGAGTAAAGATCTTTTAAATCGGCATCTAATTCGGCTACATTCTTATTTTCGGCAAAGGTTCTTATTATTATTCCGAAGTTATTGGGACGTATGCTTTGAATTAAACGTCTGAGACGATTTTTCTCTTCTGTTTTTTTTATCTTAGAAGAGATTGATATTTTATTGGAAAAGGGTATTAAAACTAAGTATCTTCCTGCAAAGGATATTTCTGAACAAATTCTTGGACCTTTGGTTGAGATTGGTTCTTTTGATACTTGTACTAAAACGATTTGCCCTTGTTTTAAGGTATTATTTATTTTCCCATTTTTCTCTAAATCGGGTTCTAATTTCATTTTTTCTATCAATGCACTCTTGGGGTCTCCACTAATTGCATTGCGTGTGAATTTGTCTAAAGAATTGAAATGAAGTCCTAAGTCAAGATAGTGTAGAAATGCATCTTTTTCATGTCCTACATCTACGAATGCGGCATTAAGTCCTGGCATTATCTTTTTGACCAAACCCAAGTAAACATCTCCAACTACATGATTTGTTTCAGATTTCTCTTGATGGAGTTCTACCAAGTGTTTGTCTTCAAGTAAAGCTATTTCAACTCCCGAATCACTTACATCTATTATTAAATCCTTATTCATAGGAGCCGTAATTATTTTTGTATAAAAATATTGCGAAACATTAATACTAATAATATTTCGCAATATTAGTTCTCTTGGAAATTATATCACTATAACTCAAAGAGGGTGTTAAGAAACACTATTTCTTATTCTTATGTCTATTCTTACGCAAACGTTTCTTACGTTTGTGTGTCGCCATTTTATGGCCTTTTCTCTTTTTTCCGCTTGGCATTTTACCGAAATATTAAATTATTTTACGCTTGTTTTTATTTCGTTCATAAAAGTCTTTGAAGGCTTAAATGCTGGAATATTATGTGCAGGAATAATAACAGTTGTGTTCTTTGATATGTTTCTACCTGTTTTTTCTGCTCTTCTTTTAATAATAAAGCTACCAAAACCTCTTAAATAGACGTTGTTTCCTTTTCCAAGTGAATCTTTTACTACATCCATAAAAGTTTCTACTGTTGCTTGAATGTTTACTTTTTCTAATCCTGTTCTTTGTGCAATTTCTGCAACGATTTCAGCTTTTGTCATTTCTTTAATTTTTTTATTTAATTAATAACTAATGTTTTATTTTTCTTGTTTATAAATTTCTTTATTTCACAATTTGGGTTGCAAAGATATAAAATTATTCTTTTCTACAAAAGAAATTTATTCATTTTCAAGAAGTTTAATTTTATTTTTATTTATTCCTATCCTAAATAAAGAACAACTTAATTGCGAATAATCACCTGATTATATGAATTTTAAAGCATAAATAAAAGATTATTTAATCCGAATTTATCTTTGAATAAAATATTATTTATTTTTTTCATTATTTATCTTATTTTGGACTTTGATTAAATAATTCTTATGATTTTTTCTTGAAAAATTTAAGGACAAAGACGTAAATCATAAATAATCAAGTCTTTTTTTATATATTTGCAGAATTATTTGCAGAATTATTTAGAGTTATTATTCATTGTATATAAAAACAAAACTTATGGCAGGTGTAAATAAAGTTATTTTGATTGGTAATTTGGGTAAAGATCCCGATACTATCGTTTTTGATGGCGTAAAGAAAGCATCTTTCCCCTTAGCAACAACTGAAACTTATAAGAATAAAGAGGGCCAAAAACAAGAACAAACCGAATGGCATAACATTGTTTGTTGGAGAGGACTTGCCGATGTGGCAGAGAAATTCTTAAAGAAAGGAATACAAGTATTTATTGAAGGAAAGATTAGAAATCGTCAGTGGGAAGATAAAGAAGGTAACAAAAAACACTCTTTTGAGATTGTGGCAGACAACTTTATGATATTGACGAAGAATTATAATAATGTAGAGCAAAACATTCCTAACACAACAAGCTCAAATAATTCTCTTTCTGAAATTATTAACGATTATCCTGACTTGGATAGTTTGGGAGATTTACCTTTCTAATGACAGAAAAATCTTCTAATTTTTATCAATGAAGTGGAACTTTAGAATCATTTAAGTGGAACCTATTTTAATTTAAGTTCCATTAAAAAACGCTTCTGGGTTCGTTTTAAGGCTTTTTTTGAGGCAAAAATACGTGTTTTTTCTTTTTGTGAAGCCTGTGTTTTGTTTCTAAATGGTTTATTGTCAAATAAATACCGCTAAACAAAATATGGTTTATTTTTAA
>DHPF01000015.1:0-6408 GCA_002407855.1 Bacteroidales bacterium UBA5371 | reverse complement strand
ATTAAAAAACGCTCAGGTTCCATTTAAAAAAACTCAAGTGAAATTAAAAAGCAATCAAGTGAAATTAAAAATTCACTCAAATTACTCAACGGGGTCAAAACCGCTTCCTCCCCAGGGATGACATCTGAATATCCTCTTTAAAGCTAACCAACCTCCTTTAAATGCTCCGTACTTTTTTATGGCCTCCAATGCATATTGAGAACAGGTCGGAGTATATCTACATGTTGAAGGGGTATGCGGAGATATTGCAGTCTGATAAAATCTTATTATACATATAAATATATAGTAAAAGATTTTATTTATTATCTTGGTTATCTTTTTCAAGCTTGTGGGTTATTTTTTTTATTATAATGGATAAAACTTGTGGGATATTAGTCTTGATGAGGTTCAAATCTTGTGTATTATGGCTTATATAAGAGATAGATAGATTAATTGAGATGTTCTTCTGTTTGGCAAAAGAGATTATATCCGCTTTGTTTATTCTATAATTTTCTCTTATTAACCTCTTGATTTTATTCCTATTTACTGCAAATTTCTGGTATCTTTTAGGGGAAACTATTAAAATTTTGACCTCCGGAAATGAGCTCTCTTTCTTAATAATAAATCTAATGCTAAGTGGATATAAAAGAATGCTGTCTCCTTTTGCAAATAGTTGGGTTATGTCCTTTGCATTACAAATCTTTTGTGTTTTGGGGAATTTATACATTAGTCAATTATTATTTTGACTTTTGTTTAGCTGCTTGTTTAGAGGTTTTCTTTGATGTTATTTTTAGTGAAGCAGAAGAAGATTTTCTTTCTGTTTTTTTGGAGTATTGTTGCTCCATCATTTTAGAGTGTTGTTCTAATTCTTCTGTATTGAAAGATAAAAACCTATCTATTGCCATAACCATTGATGGAGCTTGTGGTGTTGGAGCTGGAATCATGGTTTTGATTTTTGATTCTTTTAATGAGCTTTGAGTTGCTGCACCAAAGGCTGCAAAGATTATTTTTTCGTGATTATAACCAGGGAAACTATTGGTGAAAGATTTCACTCCAATTGGGCTAAACATAACCACCATATCATATTTTGTAATGTCTATATCTGATAAGTCTTTGGTTACGGAACAATACATTATTGATTTGGTGTATTTGATTTTTGCTTGTTCTAAGAGTTTAAAATTGTCTGTTGAGGTATCCTCAGAGCAAGGATAAAGGAAGGTTTCATCTTTATGTTTGAGGATAACATCTATTAGTTCTGCGAATTGTAGTTTACCGTAGAAAATCTTTCTTTTTCTATATTGTATATAGTTTTGGAGATAGTTGGCAATACTTTCAGAGACGCAAAAGAATTTCATTGACTCTGGGATTACTTGTCTCATTTCTTTGGCTAATCTAAAATAGTTATCAACTGCCAATTTGCTTGTAACAATCACAGCACTATGGTCAAGGATATTTACTTTTGAGGCTCTAAACACTCTTATGGGAACTCCTACAACATCAAAAAACTTATAGAAAGTGAAATTAAGTTCATGTTTATCAATAATAACTTTATATTGAGATTTTTCTATGTCAGCTGGTGCTGGTTGAGAAATTAGAATGTTTTTTATTTCCTTATTCATAACTTATATTTCTTAGCTCCTTTAATACGAAATTAACAACTTAATTATTATCAATATTGGAAGGAATTCCAAGGTGCAAAGATAGAAAAATAAATAGAACTTATAAAATTTAGCTTGATTTAAAACTATAATTAATCCCCTTATAACTCTAATTACTAAAAGAATAGATGCAGCAACAAGAATAATTATTAAAAGAATATTATTCGTACTTATAGGTAAATAATAAAACAAAAATGCTATTGGCATCAAGATTAAAACATTAATAAAATAGAATCCTATTTGGTTTGAATTGTATTTAAAGCATACATCCTTAGTTTTAAACAAGAGACCAAAAAAGTAAATCAAAATATATCTTATCAGAAAGAAGATAGTAGAGATTGCAAATAGAGATAAAAATATTAAGAAATGTGATTGGATTGGTATTATGGGAAAAAAATCAAAATATGATATTGCTGCATAAATCAAAATGGCAATAGTGGAAGAGAACAGAGTTAAAGATATCGGAAGTAATATTGAATGACTTAGAATCCCATTAAATATTTGATTTGTTTTTTTTAAGAATAATTTGGTTAACAAAAGGTATGCGATTATTACTGTAAATATAATCCCATACACCCATCCTTCTGTTTGATGATTTTGTCTATCTATTATTTTTAATTCTTTTCCTACATAAGACTTTTGTTTGAAAAGAGACTCTCTTTCTATAATTGAAGGCAGTGTTTCGTTTAGGGTTTGTATGACATAATCCTTAAAACCAAATATATTAGTATCAGTTTTTGTTCCAGAAGAATCAATCAATAACCAATGATTAGTCTCATTACTGGTTGTATCAGAATTATGTATTATGGAGTCTTCTTGCATTTATTATCTTGCAATAATTAACTTCTTAGGGATTGTGATATTATTTTCTGACTCTATTACTATATAGTATATTCCATTTGTTAGCTCAGAAGTATTAATATTGATTTCCGAACCTATGGCAGGCCTTTCATTTACTAATTTCCCAATAGAATTAAATATCTTTATATTGGACTTATTTTTCAAATTAGATATATTAATAAAGTTTTTTGCAGGATTAGGATAAATAGTAATATTATTAGCAGAGGATTGAATATTCTCAAATGATATTATGTTCCCTGAAATAGGTAGCTTTATATTATCAATCCATACAACATCAAATCCATTATTACCCGAATAATCTTTCTTATACTCCCAAATAAGCTCATGGCTACCTGCTTTAATTGGGAAGGATGCTTTTTGCCAATTATTTGACCCTGATTTTTTTAGGACAATATCATTATCTATATAAAAACTCATAATATCATAGCGTTCCTCTGTTGAAGTTCTGAAATAGAACGAAACACTATCATCTATTAATGATACGATGTTGAGTTTTAGAGTTGTTTTTTGGCTGTCTCCAATTTTTCCTGAACGCAAAGAATATAAACCTTGATATACATTAGGGAGCGAGTCTTCAATTATCCAAGGCTTAGAACTATTATTTATCCAATCAAAATAAGACAAATCTCCTGTTTCAAATGTTTCGTATTTTCCATTAATAGCAACTGAATCGTAGAATTGTGAAATATAATATCCGCCTGACTTTGCAAATAGTCTAAAACTAATTAGTTCTTCTATTGAACTTGCAAGTAAATCAAATTCAAAATTAGTACTCGCATTTGGAGTTAGAGGGTTTAAAACATTAGTACTGTCAATTGTATAACTAAGATTTGAAGATAGTTTATTAACTAAAACACTACCCAAAGCAGAAGTATTGCGTCCTTTATTTAAAACATCAAAACTAACTCTTAGGAGTTGATTTGTAAATGATGTATTAGAAGTGTCAGTGGTTATTGTAAGGTTTTCAATAGATAATTCTGGAGCGAAAACTTCAACATTATATGTTGTATTTGCAGAATAATTATTCTCTCCTTCTATCTTTATTGAGTAGTTTAATATTTTTTGGTTTAAAGCCCCATCCTCTATCTTTATCTTAATGGCATTATTAATGTAAGTGCTTGATAAGCCTGCAAGAGTTCCTATATATTTATTAGAATCTAATACTAATAAATCAAAATCAGCTTCAGCTTTAATCTTAACATTATTGATGGATTGAGCTCCAAGATTAGAAATGTTGAAACTAACGAAATACTCTTCATTATTTTTAAGTTGGGTAACTTGATTATTTTGATTATCGGTATATTTTAGAGAATCTATTGTTAAAAGAGGATAGTTTGGAGTAAATATAATTGCTGAATCAATAATTGGTTTAGAGAATTGTTTGGTGATTACAAACTTAACATAGCTTGTTTGACTGAGTCTTTGTTTGAGATTGATTTGAGCAAGTCCATTTGCGTTTGATTGAGAAGCTCCCAAAAGAACTCCATTTTGTGAAATGCCAACAAAAGCATAAGGTTCTGTTTGAATGGAAATATTAGATAAACCTATCGGAAGAGAATCAGGTAAATTATTAGTCATTGTTGAAGGCAAACCAATGTAAGGCATAAGTGAAGGGTCGCCCATCAAATGATATATCTCCCAATAATAATCAGTTCTTTGAGAGTTATATTTCATGACAGCTAAATTCCCTGCTTGTTGAATTTGCCCTGCTGTAATATACCATTGATTTAAAGGCTCATTATTGGCATGAAATAGTCTATCATAAGCTCCCAAATTGTTTACATCATAATTTGAAGCTAAACTAACACTCTTACTTCCAACTGACCAATAGAAATCCTCATCCCAATAAGTTGAATTACTTCCACCAATTGCTCCAATGCCTCCTTTATTATCTGCTCTAATTATGGATTCTCCAAAACATTCAGACACATTAAACTTATTAGACAAGCAACAATTATTAATATATAAAGGATACTTACCAAAATTATTAACGTTATTATAAATATTACTAACAGTTAAAGTAGGAGAAGCCCAACCTGTTTCATCACAATGTGCAGAATAATTAATTAGAGAATAACCATTGCGAGAAATACTATCACGTATTTTAGTAGAGAATTGCTCCGAAGAAGGATTATAATATACTAAAGTATCGGTAGAATTATTATTAATAAGATATTGTTTGAGATAGTTCATCTGTCCATTATTATTTGTTGTCCAACTCCTATCAGAGCCTGCAACCAAAAGTGTCTTTTTTAAATAGGAAGTATCTTGCATTAAGTATTTTTCGTAAGCTATGGTTTTGTTTATAATTGAGTTCATCTGCTCTACGGTTTGAACTGAGAATCTACCATAAAACACATCTGGTAATATATCGCCTGTATATTCTGCATAATATAAATCGGTTGGGGTGTCGTATATAGTTGTTGCATCAAAGGCAGGAATTTGCTCAATATCACCACAAATTAAGAGATAATCGGCAAAAGGAGATTCAATTGAGGCATTATCCCAAAGCGATTGTAAATATGCCTTCATTGAAGTGGTAGTGGTTCCAATGGAAGATTGTCCCTTATAAAGCTCTATTATTTCAAAACCTTTTTCTCTTTTCCATCTAATAAAAGGTTGCAATGCCTCTTCAAACATCGCATCAGAAAGAATAATCATCTTTAAAGGACGATTTATAGGAGCTGAAAAAGTGGTGGCAGAAATATTTTTAGGATTTATAAGCTCATCCTTTAATAATTTTGATTGCTGATTATTATATATTTGCTTTAAAGAAATGGTTTTTTGAATATCGGCATTAAGAAATTTAATCTTAATATTTGCAGATCTAATAATTTCAATAGAGTTTGAAACAGGATTATATTTAATCGGAGAGATGGATAACCTTGCCAAACGAACCCCACCCATAAAGCCAATTATTTCAACATTAACCAATTCATCACCAAAGAACTTATCTGAGTTATAGACATCTTTATCAAGATAAAAAGTAGTAGAAGTGTCATTTTTAGAAATTGATTTTTGAACAGGAATTAATTTATAACCACCATATTGATTTAAAGAATAAGACTCCTTTACAATGTTATTGTATTCTATCTCAAAGTTAGCCCCAAAAGGAATTTCAATAAACTCATAGTAAATAGGCAATTTAGGATAACCAACCTTTTGGTTATGCCCAAAATCTTTTCCCATATCCAATTGAGAGAAGAGTCCATTTTGAGTATTAATGGTTTGAAGACTTAGGAAATCAAAAGACAAATCAAAAGTCAAATCTTCCATAGTCTCTTTTATAGAGATTGGAGTTTTGGAATCTGATGAGCCAATAATATTTTGAGCACTCAATTGAATATTAAACAATAAAAAACTAAAAGAAACTAATATAAATGATATTTTTCTCATAATAACTAAATTTATATTTAAATTAAACAACTTGCAAAGTTACAATCATTTTTATTAATTATAATGCAAAAGTTCCTAAAAAAGTATGTATTAGATAAAATATATATTGTCAATAATTAATCCCCGACTTTTTATATTTTTCTCTGAGATAATTTTATTTTTCTAAACTCTTTTTTGAGATAAGCTTTGTTTAATTGAAATTATATTTCCTTTAACTGAAAATAAACTCCGGAGTGGCTTAATGGACATTTTTAATGGTTTTTATTTTTCCACTTTTGTTATTCTTTTGTTTTTATTTTGTTCTTTTGCAGAATCTGTTTAAACGGAAATAGGCTCTGCTGGGGAGCAACCTATCAGGGATAAAGCAGAAGAGTGACGAAAATGTCAATATCTAAGGGTTTTGTTTTTTCAAAGCCCTTTTGATATTTTTGGAACTCTCCTATACCTTTAAAAACCCATCAATAAACTTCTTCTTCCGCTTTAATGACAGACCATTGTGATTTCTTAGCTTGTT
>DHPF01000002.1 GCA_002407855.1 Bacteroidales bacterium UBA5371 | reverse complement strand
ATCCAAACAAAAAACGCCCAGTAAACTAAATTACTGAGCGTCTAAAAAACTTGGCAGCTACCTACTTTCCCACATCGGTTAATGCAGTATCATCGGCGAAACAGGGCTTAACTTCTCTGTTCGGAATGGTAAGAGGTGTTCACCTGCTCTATAACCACCAAAAATATCTATTAAAACAAAACCTTTCAAACATATAATA
The DNA here is from genome assembly GCA_002407855.1 of Bacteroidales bacterium UBA5371. Classification (GTDB taxonomy): domain Bacteria; phylum Bacteroidota; class Bacteroidia; order Bacteroidales; family P3; genus UBA10566. The sequence goes on along the minus strand of DHPF01000002.1, from coordinate 57,457 downwards.
AATTATAACAAAGTCTGAAAAGCTTGTTAAAAAACATAATAAGACATATAAGAGAAGAGACCTTTTTTTCGGAAAGATTTCGGGTTATTAGTATTACTCGGCTTTGACATTACTGCCTTTACACCTGTAACCTATCAAGGTCATCATCTTTAACCACCCTATAAGGAAATCTCATCTTGAGGCAGGTTTCGTACTTAGATGCTTTCAGCACTTATCCTTTCCGAACATAGCTACCCAGCGATGCTCTTGGCAAAACAACTGGTACACTAGAGGTTCGTCCAACTCGGTCCTCTCGTACTAAAGTCAGACCCTCTCAAATTTCCAACGCCCACAACAGATAGGGACCGAACTGTCTCGCGACGTTCTGAACCCAGCTCGCGTGCCACTTTAATGGGCGAACAGCCCAACCCTTGGGACCTTCTCCAGCCCCAGGATGTGACGAGCCGACATCGAGGTGCCAAACCACCCCGTCGATATGAGCTCTTGGGGGTGATCAGCCTGTTATCCCCGGAGTACCTTTTATCCTTTGAGCGATGGCCCTTCCATACGGAACCACCGGATCACTATATCCTAGTTTCCTACCTGTTCGACTTGTAGGTCTCACAGTCAAGCACCCTTATACTATTGCACTCTACGCACGGTTACCAACCGTACTGAGGGTACCTTTGAAAGCCTCCGTTACGCTTTTGGAGGCGACCACCCCAGTCAAACTACCCACCAAACAATGTCCTCGCCTTTGGCAAGTTAGATTCCAAATAAATAAAGGGTGGTATTTCAACAACGACTCATAGAGAACTAGCGTCCCCTAATCACAGTCTCCCACCTATCCTACACATCATGTATCCAAAATCAATGTTAAGTTATAGTGAAGGTTCACGGGGTCTTTCCGTCCCGTTGCGGGTAAGCGGCATCTTCACCGCTACTACAATTTCACCGAGCTCGTGGCTGAGACAGTGCCCAGATCGTTACACCATTCGTGCAGGTCGGAACTTACCCGACAAGGAATTTCGCTACCTTAGGACCGTTATAGTTACGGCCGCCGTTTACTGGGGCTTCAATTCAATGCTTCTCCTTGCGGATGACATCTCCTCTTAACCTTCCAGCACCGGGCAGGTGTCAGGCCTTATACTTCATCTTGCGATTTGGCAAAGCCATGTGTTTTTGCTAAACAGTCGCCAGGGCCGTTTCTCTGCGCCCTACATCACTGTAGGGGTCCTTTATCCCGAAGTTACAGGACTAATTTGCCTAGTTCCTTAGCCACGGATCACTCGAGCACCTTTGGATTCTCTCCTCGACTACCTGTGTCGGTTTACGGTACGGGTAACTAATATCTATGTTTAGAACCTTTTCTTGGAAGTCTGATTACCTACACTATCCAATCAGCCGCAGCCTCTCGGTACTATCAGGTTCGACATATATCACGGATTTGCCTATGATATATATATCTACACCCTTTAACGTGCTATTCCGTCAGCACGCGGTAGTGTCACTACTCCGTCAATCCTTCACAATATTAGTCAGTATCGGAATATTTACCGATTGTCCATCCACTTACGCCCTTCGGCTTAGCGTTAGGTCCCGACTTACCCTGATCCGATTATCGTTGATCAGGAAACCTTAGTCTTTCGGTGTGCGGGTTTCTCACCCGCATTATCGTTACTTATGCCTACATTTGCTTTTCTATACACTCCAATATGGCTCACGCCTTTATCTTCTACGTAAGTATAGAATGCTCCCCTACCGATATACTTAAAGTATATCCCATAGCTTCGGTGGTATGCTTATGCCCGTTTATTATCCATGCAAGACCGCTCGACTAGTGAGCTGTTACGCACTCTTTAAATGAATGGCTGCTTCCAAGCCAACATCCTAGCTGTCAAGGCAGTCTTACCGCGTTATTTCAACTTAGCATACACTGGGGGACCTTAGCTGATGGTCCGGGTTCTTTCCCTCTCGGCTATGGACATTAGCACCCATAGCCTTTCTCCAGGACTTAACTTTATAGCATTCGGAGTTTGTCAGGAATTGGTAGGCGGTGAAGCCCCCGCATCCTATCAGTATCTCTACCTCTATAAAGAAACATCCCAGGTAGCTCCTAAAAGCTTTTCGGGGAGTACGAGCTATCTCTCAGTTTGATTAGCCTTTCACCCCTACCCTCAAGTCATCCCAAGTTTTTTCAACAACAACGGGTTCGGTCCTCCATACTGTGTTACCAGTACTTCAACCTGCTCAAGGGTAGATCACAAAGTTTCGCGTCTACTCCCACTAACTAAACGCCCTATTAAGACTCGCTTTCGCTACGGCTGCTATCCTCAAAATATTAACCTCGCTAGTAAGATGTAACTCGTAGGCTCATTATGCAAAAGGCACGCCGTCACGGACTAAAATCCGCTCCGACCGCTTGTAAGCGAACGGTTTCAGGGTCTATTTCACTCCGTTATTCACGGTTCTTTTCACCTTTCCTTCACAGTACTTGTTCACTATCGGTCTCTCAGTAGTATTTAGCCTTGGCAGATGGTGCTGCCAGATTCAAACAGGATTTCGCCAGTCCCGCTTTACTCAGGATACTGATATGATTAATACTCATTACTTATACAGGACTATCACCTACTACGGTACACCTTTCCAAGTGATTCTAATATAAGTATTTAATCAATGTCTCAGTCCTACAACCCCTAAAATGCCGTAACAATTTAGGTTTGGGCTAATCCGCGTTCGCTCGCCACTACTTGCGGAATCATTAGTTATTTTCTACTCCTATGGGTACTTAGATGTTTCAGTTCCCCACGTTCGCCCCATATAAAATGGTAATACATCTTCAATGTATTGGGTTGCCCCATTCGGATATCTACGGATCTATTCGTATTTGCCAATCCCCGTAGCTTGTCGCAGCTTGTCACGTCCTTCTTCGCCTCTGAGAGCCACAGGCATCCCCCGTTCGCTCTTAATTCTCTTTCTCGTTAATCTCTCTCTTATATGTCTAATATGTCAAAGATCTTTTTGCTTATCAAAAATGATAAGCTTCGCTGACTTAGAGCCTAAACAGGCTACTAAGTCAAAATTATCATTTAAAAATTATTGTTTATGCAATCGGTCTTACTGATACGTAAGATTTATCATCTCTACGTTTCCTAAATTCAACAACTCCGTCAACTAATGCAAAAAGAGTATGATCTTTTCCTACTCCCACATTATTTCCAGGATTGTGAACTGTACCTCTTTGGCGTACTATAATATTTCCTGCAATACAAGATTGACCTCCAAATATTTTAACACCTAAACGTTTGCTTTGCGATTCGCGTCCGTTATTTGAACTACCAACACCTTTCTTGTGAGCCATAATATTTTATTTCTTAACTTGTGAATAACTAATTAAAATACTTTGTTACAATATTTCAGTAACTTGAATTTGTGATAAGTATTGACGATGACCATTCATTTTTTGGTAACCTTTTCTTCTCTTCTTTTTAAAGACAAGAACCTTATCTCCTTTTAAGTGTTTTAAAACTGTTGCTTTAATTGAAGATCCTTCAATTGTTGGAGAACCAATGGTGATTGCACCATTGTCATCTTTTAGCATCACGGTGTCAAATGACATTTCTGTTCCCTCTTCAGCTTGAAGGCGATGAACGAAAAGCTTTTGATCTTTTTGAACCTTGAATTGCTGTCCTGCTATTTCTACTATTGCGTACATTACTTGTATTTTTTTCTTTTTCCCCTATTAATTGGGGTTGCAAAGATACTAACATTTTATTTACTACCAAAAATTGTTGATAAAATTTTAATTTTTCCTATTTATGCTCTCATAAAATCAAATCAAAATCAATCATATATATTATTATACCAAATTCAGTATTAATAGTAAATATTTCTATTATAATGTCAATTAATTAGAATCAAGAGATGAAAAATTAGAATCAAATTCTAAAAAATTAGAATCAAGTTTCAGTAAATTAGAATCAAGTTTCAGTGAGAAAATATTAAGTCTTTATATTGCTTGATGTTATTTCTGTAATATGCAAAATAGGTTTTCTTATAGCTTTGTTGCACTATGTTAAATTTTATTTACTACCTTTGCTGATATTATTTTTGTTCTATGATAAGAAAGAATGTAAAATTCCTATTTAATAACAATCTATTAATAATTATTATAGCAGTTCTAATTGTTATAATAGCATCTATTTTACTTATTGATAATAATGCCAAATCAAAAGAAAGCATTAGAGAAAGAATTCAAATAGAGGCAAATAATACTTTCAAAAACCTAAAATCGGAGGGTGATAAATATATTTATTACAATAATCAATTAGTTTCTTGGACAAATAACGAAATCCCTATTTCCCAAACCTATAAGCAGAGTTTTGAAGCCGACTTTATCAAATTGCATAATGGTTACTATTTTTTGGCAAGAGAAAAAAATAATGATACTATTATATTACATGTATCTTTATTTAAGAATGAATATACATTAAATAATAACTATCTAAATAATAAGTTTAACCACAAATATTCACTTGACAAAGAAGAAAATATTAATATAACATTCAGCAAAACAGATTACCCCATACAATTAGGTAAGAGTGTAGTTTGTTATTTGGATTTCAGTCAATACGAAATAAGTTCTAATCGTTTATTGGCTTATGTCTTTTCGCTCTTATATTTTCTCTTTATCTTCTTTTTTCTACAAATAATAACAAATCTTATAAGGAGATTAAAATTAAGCTCTTATATTATTATCTTATTAATGGCGGTTACATATTTAGCAATATTCCTTATTCTGCATTATATTGATTTACCGTCTTTATTATCTAATTTCTATTTATTCTCTCATTTTATTACCATGATAATGCTATTATCAATTGGTGAAATCTTTGTAATACAAATCTTTATTATAGTCTTTCTTTTGAATGCTAAGATGTTTATAAGTAGCGAAAGGATAAAAATTATTCTAACCCCGCTGCTAATTCTTTTCTCTTGGTTATATTTCTATTTTATTGAATTTAGCTTAACACATAATCCCACTTCAATTACATTGACTAATGTTCTAAAATTAGATGTTTCTACTTTTGTAGTACTAATTCAATTGATGATGGGAGGATATATCTTTTTCTTATTAGTAGATAAAATCATAGTAAAGCCTCAGCAAACAAAATTCAAAATCTTATATGTTATTACCATATTATTAATAGCTGTTTTTTCAATTTCTTTTCTAATTAATAAGCTCTCTTTCTTTTCGCTTTTCATTATTTCTTTCTTCCTTTTTGTAATGCTTATTAGTATTTTAAACCAAAAAGGTTCAATCAGGAAGATTCCCTCAACCATATATATAATTATCTTACTTATTAGTTTTTCTTCAATTAATGGGCTATTTGTCTATGAACACAATATAAGGAATGATAAATTATTTGTTGAGAAAGCCCTGAAACAATTGTCGGAAAATAAAGACTACAAAACAGAAAGGCAATTAATAGATATTGAAAAAAACATTGTAAAGGATAGTAATATAATTAAGCCAAATAAGATTATAGTTGATTTAGAACAATACATTATAGATAAGTATTTTAGTGAGATTGCAAAAACTTATAGTGTAGAGGTTTTGATTTGTAATGAAAATGAATCTCTATTTATTCCTCCTTTGAACAAGCATATTAATTGTAAGCAGTATATTAATTCGCGTTTGCAAAATACTAATAAACTTTTGGGCAGCAAAGCTCTTTATAAAGATAATTCACAATTAGATTTATGTAGTTACTTAGGCTATTTTGAGATAAGTAAAGCAAGAAAAACTCAAATTATTTTTATAGATTGCTTTGAGAAAAAGACTTCAAAGGAGATGGGATATCCCGACCTTTTGATAGATAAAGAAGTTAATGAGGGTTGGAATAAGATTAATTTAGACCATTATGCTGTTTACCAAAATAATTCATTGGTTATTCAAGTAGGAACCTATAACTACTCTTCCATAAATAAGTTTAAGGCAAGCAATAAGTGGCAAAGGGATAATGATTTCTTACATTATATATTAAAGAACAATAAAAACAATACGCTTTGGATAACAAGCTTAAAAGAGCCAACAATTTCAGATAAATTATCTCTAACATCTTTCTTATTTTTGTTTTCTTCAATTGCATTAGTCCTTTTTATGATTATTATTAATCCAAAGAAGTACTTATCAATAAAGATGCTAAACATTAATAATAGCTTACAAATAGCAATTGTTTTTATATTTATTATTTCATTTATTGTATTTGGTGGATTATCTACTAAATCATTTGAGAAGCTAAATCAAAACAATAATAAAGAAATACAAATAGAGAAAACTCAATCTATTGCTTACGATTTAGAAAATTATTTTTCAAACAATCAATATAGTCATAGTGAAGTCTATGATAAATTAGTAAAGCTATCCAACACACTCCTAACAGATATTAATCTTTACGATAAGAAAGGATTCTTATATAACACTTCAAGACCTACAATTTTCTCGCAAGGGATAATCAGTAAACTTATGAACAATGAAGCTATTGCACAACTAAACACTAATCCCACTCAATTAATATTTTTAGAGGAAAAGATAGGAAACAGAACCTATAACGCTTCTTATGTTTCTATTCCAACAGATAATGGTAAAGAATTCCTATACATTCATATACCATATATAATTCAGCAAAAGAGCTTAGATGATAAATTATTAGATTTTATATCGACCTTTATTAATGTATATATAGTTTGGATAACATTAGCTTTAATTCTTTCAGTTATTCTTTCCAATTTCATTACTCGTCCTTTAAGGCAAATGCAAGACAAATTAATAAGCATTAGGCTCAACCAAAGGAATGAGAAAATAAAATGGAAACGCAAAGATGAGTTAGGAGGATTAATTCTTGCGTACAATTCTATGGTTGATAAAATGGAGGAAAGTGCAAAGCTTCTTTTAAAACAAGAAAGAGAAGGGGCATGGAAAGAAATGGCAAAACAAGTTGCACACGACATCAAGAACCCATTAACTCCTATGAAGCTCTCCATTCAACAACTCCAAAGGCTTCAAAGTATAGATATTGTAAAATTTCATGAACGTTTTAAGGAATTGTCTCCTTCGCTTATAGAACAAATCAACACTCTTGCCGATATTGCCTCTGAGTTTTCCGATTATGCCAAAGACAAAATCAATCTAAATGAAACCTCAAACATTGATGAGTGTTTGAAAGCTGCAATAGATGTATTTGAAAACAAAGAAAATATCCGAATAATCTATACAAAGAACTTCGAAGAAAAAGCAATGGTTTATGGAGACAAACAACAATATGTAAGAATCTTTAATAACTTAATCAAGAATTCTATTCAATCTCTTGCCCTGAAAGAAGACGGATTGATAGAAATTGATTTAAGTAAAAACGAAACAGAGTTTCATATATCAATAAAAGATAATGGATGTGGAATAAGTGAAGAAAATCAAAAGAAAATTTTCTCAAATAAATTTACAACAAAGATTGAAGGCTCGGGCTTAGGATTGTCAATTGTGAAAAGCATTATAGAAACAATAGGAGGTAAAATAACCTTTGAATCAATAGAGAATATAGGAACACAATTTAATATTTACTTACCAATAAAGAAACAATAATTAAATTAAAACGTACTTAATAATTAGCTAAATATAAAAAATATTGTACCTTTGTACGTTAATAATTGTCTCAAAAAAGAAAACAGATTGATATATGAAACTTAAAAATCTTTTTATCTTCTTAGTAATTAGTTTATTTAGCATAAGTGCTATTGCTCAGAAACAAAGTTTAACTGAAAAAGCTGATGAAGCTTTTTATGCAAAACAATACATAGTTGCAGTTGATTTGTACAAGCAGGCTTATGCAGATGTAAAACTAAATCGTCAAGAAAGAGATAGAATATTATTTCAACAAGCAGAATGTTATCGTTATATGGACGATAAAACGCAAGCCATCAAAACCTACCAAAGACTTGTGAAAGCAAAGTACTATTCGGCACAACCCAAAATCTTTCTTCACATGGCAGATTTTCAACGTTTCGGTGGCGATTGGGACGCAGCTGAGTATAATTATAAGGAATACCTAAAACTTGTTCCAAATGATGAATTAGCACAAAGAAGATTGTCTTCAATAGCATTAGCTAAGAATTGGATAGAAAACCCAACCAAACATCAGATTAGAAATGAGAAGAATGTAAATACAGAATGGAATGAATGGTCTCCTCTATTTCTTAAACCTGATGATAACAATGAGATAATGTTTACTTCATCCCGTTCCACGGAAGAGTCATCAGAGGTGGATGTTTGGACAGGAGAATATCTTTCAAATATATTTACATCACAAAAACTTAAAACAGGAGAATTAGGAGAAGCAGTTATATTTTCAGAAGTTGGTGTAAACACAGACGAAGCTAATGAAGGAGAATTAGTTATTATAACAAATGGGAAACAGAAAAACTATTATTTCTCTCGTTGTAAAATAATGAAGAATAAAGAACTTAATTGTGCCATATATAGCCGTCCTATAAAAGAAGCCAAAGGAAAGAAAAGAACTTCCACCAATAGAAATACAACAAATAAAGGAAATTCAAATGATAATCAATCAGAAGAAGACGGCGAATTCGTAAAACTTGACTTAGGTGATACAACTTATAATTATCTACATCCAGCAGTTAGCTCAGACGAATTAACAATATATTTTGCCTCTAATCGTCCAGGAGGACATGGAGACTATGATATATGGAAGGCTTCAAGAGAAAATATCAATCAACAATTTTCCGGAGTAACCAATTTAGGAAAGCATATTAATACAGAAGGTAAAGAACAATTCCCATCTTTAAGAACAGACACCAGGATGTATTATTCATCCGATGGATTAGCAGGACTTGGAGGATATGATTTATTCTACACCGAGCAACAGAATGGAGAATGGATAGACCCAGTAAATCTAAGATACCCAATTAATAGCCCATTTGATGAAATTGGAATTATCTTCAATCCGAACTCCGATGAATCGCCTGCGGCAGAAGAATCTGGTTATTTCTCTTCAAATCGTGAAGGGGGAGTTGGAGGAGATGATATTTATTCTTTTTATCGTTCACCACTTTTATTTACTTTGAAAGGCAAGGTTAGAGACGACAAATCAATGCAACTAATAGAAGGAGCAAAGGTTAAATTAGTTGGTTCCGACAAATCTTCAATTGAAACTCGCACCAATAGAAAAGGAGAATACGAGTTTGATGACAAACAAATAAAATATAATGTTAAGTACAATATATTTGTTTCTCAGATAGACTATATGAACGAAGAAGGGAAAGAATCAACCGTTGGCTTATCCACAAGCAAAGATATGGTTCACGATTTCAACCTAAAACCAATAGCAAAAGAACCTGTGGTTCTCCCAGAAATAAGATACGATTTAGCAAAATGGGATCTAAAAGACCAATACCAAGATTCCCTATCCGACCTTTTGGTTGTGTTAGTTAATAACCCATCTTACGTAATAGAATTACGTTCCCACACCGATATAAGACCTTTCCCACAAGTAACAAACGACACTCTATCGCAACATAGAGCAGAAGCTGTGGTAGATTTCTTATTTGCAAGAGGCATTGATAGAGACAGACTAATACCAAAAGGCTATGGCGATAGGGTCCCACGCACTTTAACAAGAGATACCGAAGCAGAATTTAACGGAAAGAAATATATATTTCCAAAAGGTGTAACATTAACTGAAAGCTATATAAATAGCCTAAAAACCTTTGAAGAAAGAGAGGCAGCACATCAATTAAATAGAAGATCAGAATTTAGAATAGTAAGAACAGACTATATTCCAGCCGAACTCTTAGATAGTTTGGAAGATGCCAAATTGCAAAGACCAATAGTAGATATGGTTAAAGGCTCAAAACCTTTGCCAATAACAACAGTACCAATTATCTACACTGAAAATAATATTGAGTTAAGTATGATAGATGGACGAAAAGCTCTACTATATATAATATTGAATGGAGCTAATGTGCCAGCTGTTTATAACGAAACATATAAGGACGCAGCAGTAATAGATTGGGAGGTAGCAATGAATATGCTCCTGACAGGAAGAATAACAAAAGATGATTTCAAAGATAGAGCCAAATCCTTCGATGCAGAGGGTAATATATTAGATGAGTCAGTCCTAATTTTCAAAACAGCATACATTGGCAAGCATTATGCAGATAAATATGAGGTATTAGTGAAGAAAGGAATGAATAAAAATATGATTATAAATAAAAATGGACTTGCCAATTTCGGACGCTTCCGTTTAGACAAAGCCAATGGAGTTCTAATCTTTGAACCCTAAATAAAACGATACTTTAATTAAACAACTAAAATATTGAAGAGGTAGAAATAATAATCTATCTCTTTTTTTATTTAATTAAATCCATATTAGTTTTTGATTAAGACTAAAATTTTTTAGAGCCAATATCAAATTATAATTTATTAGAATCAAGTTTTAGCAAATTAGAATCAAGTTTCAGTAAATTAGAATCAAGTTTCAGTAAACTGAAATCAAATCAAATTAATTCGGAATTTTAGTTTATGGGAAACCAAAAAGGATACAAAAAAACAATGTATATTTGCAATCTAAAAATGATAAAGAATACAAAATTAGAATACAAGATAGCCTTTGAGCAAATTAGGCAAGAAATAATGGATAATTGCCTTAGTTTAGGAGGTAAGCAGTTTGCCGAAAAAATGTCCTTTTCTTCAAACTATGAAAGGGTTGTTTATTTGCTTGATTTAACCGAAGAGTTTAGACAAATCTTTATTACTAATGAAGTTTTCCCTTCTTCCAACTACATTGATATGCGTTCAGAGCTTCAAAGATTGAAACTCTTAGGCTCTTTCATATCTCAAACCTGCCTTTTTGAACTCAAAATATCCCTACAAACCATAAACGATTGTTTGCAATTCTTTTCCAAGGCAGAGGATGAAAAATACCCAACCCTCAAACAATTAAGCAATAATATCTATGTTGATAAGGCAATATTGCAAGAATGTCATAGGCTAATTGATAAGGAAGGGAATTTTTATGATAATGCATCCAACTATTTAGCAATTATTCGCTCCAATAAGAAAAAGAAGATTGCTGAGGTTGATAAGAGAATTGAAAGGATATTATCTCAATCTAAGAGTGAGGGTTGGAGTAGTTCTGATGCTGAGATAACGCTTAGAAATGGGCGATTGGTGATTCCTGTTTTGGCTTCCAACAAAAAGAGGATAAAAGGTTTTATTCACGACCAATCGCAAACAGGACAAACCTCATATATAGAGCCTTCCGAGATTGTTGAACTAAACAATCAGGTAAGAGAGCTTGAATTGGAAGAGGCAAGAGAGATTATAAAGATTTTGAATGAATTTACAGAAATCCTACGTCCTGAGATAGATGTTCTGATTGAGGCATACCATTTCCTTTCTCAAATAGACTTTATTAGGGCAAAGGCTAAGTATTCATTAAAGATAAGAGCTGCTAAGCCAATACTTTATAACAAACCTATAATTGACTGGTTTGATGCTCGTCATCCTCTTTTGGAGGAGGCCTTACAGAAAAATTTAAAAAGAATTGTTCCTTTAAGAATAGAGCTAAACGATAAGAATAGGATACTTGTTATTTCAGGACCAAATGCAGGGGGTAAGTCAGTATGCTTAAAAACAGTTGCCCTTTTGCAATATATGCTACAATGTGGTTTATTAGTTCCCCTTAGAGAGACTTCCGAAGCAGGTATATTTTCTTCCATTTTTATTGATATAGGAGACGAACAATCTTTGGAGAATGACCTTAGTACTTATTCATCTCACTTGCTTAATATGAAGAATTTATGTCTTATGGCAACTTCTTCAACATTATTTCTCATTGATGAATGTGGCACGGGAACCGACCCAACAATTGGAGGAGCAATAGCAGAGGCTGTATTGGAGTTTTTAAATTCAAAAAAAGCATTTGGAATAGTTACCACCCACTATTCTAATTTAAAACTCTTAGCAGACCAGCATGAAGAAATAGTTAATGGAGCAATGTTATTTGATAAAACAAATATGCGTCCGTTATACAAGCTTGTAATAGGGAAGCCAGGTTCCTCGTTTGCCTTTGAAATAGCTCAAACACTGGCTTTACCAAAAGAAATTATTGAAAGTGCAATAGAAAAAATAGGAACTTCACATCTTGATTTTGAACAGCAACTCCAACAGCTTGAAATAGAAAAAGAGGAATTAAAAAAGAAAGAGGAAAATGTTCGTATTGCTGATGAACTTTTGTCGGAGGTTTTAGCCAAATACAATAAGCTAAATGAAGAATTGGAAGAGCAAAAAAGAGCAATCTTAAAGCAAGCCAAAACAGATGCAAAGCAAATTCTTCAAGCTGCCAATAAGCAAATAGAAAACACAATTTCACAAATAAAGCAGGCAAATGCCGAAAAAGAAAAAACAAATAAGATAAGAGAAGAGTTTCGCAAAGAGCAGGATAACTTGGACAAGGAATTAAATATTATAGATAAAGCAGAGAAGAAAAAAGATAAGACTTCTGCTTCGAATGTTCAAATGCAAGGCTTTGGAATTAAATTAGATGTATCTCCTTTGGCAATAGGCGATATAGTAAAGATAGGAGATGAGAATACTTTTGCAGAAATTCTTTCAATAAAGCGTAACAAGGTTGAGCTTATTAGCAATAATATTAAGATGACTATTGACAAATCTCAGGTAACAAAGGTTGATAAGAAATCCTTTTTAAAGCAGCAGGCAAAGAAAACATATTCCAAGTCTTCTGCTTTTGTTTCCATAATAGATGAATTAAATGATAAACGCAAGGCATTTAAACCCCAATTAGACCTAAGAGGAGAGAGGGCAGAGAAGGCAATTGAGAGGGTAGAACAATTTATTGACCAAGCACGACTTTTAGGAGAGAGAGATTTATCCATACTTCACGGTAAAGGGGATGGAATTTTAAAGATAATTATTAGAGATTATCTAAAAACTAATTTGGAGGTCAAATCTTTTAAAGGTGCTCATGTCGACTTAGGTGGCGAAGGGATAACGATGGTTACACTTTATTAAATAATTAAATTTTTACCTATAAAAGTAAACAAAAATTACATTTTTAGTGTTATATAGTTAAACAGAATAATAATTAAATAGTTTGTATTATGAAAAAGATGATTTTAAACCCCGTTAAAACATTAATCATTACCATTATAATGATTTTTGTTTCATTCAATTTTGCCTATTCTCAGGCTGGAACGGGAAGAAATTTTGATTTTGCCTTTGGACCTGTTGCTAATTACTCCGGATGGAAAGCTGGGCAAACCCAAAACAATTCTTCTACTAACACTATTAGTTTTGGTCCACCTTCTGGTTGTACCGGAACAGTACAAGGCAGTTGGTGTATTTATAATGATCCAGCAACATGTTTTTGGCAAGGAACTCGTTGCTTTGTGCTTAATTCTAATATTAATGAATCTGACCCAATAGTTCCTGCCCTTAAAAAGATTCCGCCAGGTTATCTTAGATCATCACAAATTAATTGTAATGAAAATAATAGAAATGTTAATATGCTCTCTTATGATTTATTAGTTAATGATACAAATTGTTTATTAACATTTAACTATGCGATGGTATTAGAAGCTCCTGGTCATTCAGGATATCAAAATCCTTTTTTTCAAATTCAAGTTGTTAAATTAGCAGCTGATGGGGTAACAGAACAAGGACTTGTTCAACCTTGTGCAACATTTGAAGTTATAGGAGAAACTCCTGCACCTCAGGGCTGGGGAACATTTAGTGGTGGTATTTGGCAAGATTGGCGTCAAGTTTCAATGAATTTAACAGATTATCTAAGTCAAAGGATAAGAATAAAAGTTATACTTGCAGGTTGTCAACCAACTGCACACTGGTCTTATGGTTATTTTGTAGGTAAAGTAGGTCCATCTACATTATCAGTTAATGCTTGTGGTGATGGAGATATAGTAGCTGTTATTACAGCTCCTTCTGGTTTCCAAAAATACGAGTGGTTTCCAAATCCTGGTAATTTGCCAGAGAACCAATTAGAAACAATAGCAGTTCCAGATAGCTTACTTTTTTCTTCAACAGCAACAGCAACAACTCCAGCAAATAATACTTTTAATATTACAAGTGCAATATATGCTAACCATGGACAGCATTATTTTGTAAAAGTAACCTCACCAAGCAGTGGAAATACTCCTGGATGTGAAGCTTATATTAAAGTAAATGCACAATCTATAAAGCCATTAACAAGATTTAGTGATTCAGTAGATTGTCAATTAACAGCATTCTTTGACAACCAAACCAACTTCCCAACCGAAGGTGGTACAAAAGAATACTATTGGACTTTTGGTGATGGTAACAGCGCTTATCATTCAAGTAATGACGCTTCAACAAATAATAATATTAGTCCTGTGCATACTTATGAAAACCCAGGTACTTATACAGTAACCCTAAGAGCTGTTTATAAAGAAGTTGATATTAATAATGACACAATAACTTGTGAGAATGAAATTACTAATGATGTTATTATTCCTCCAACTCCATCGTTTACACTTAAAGATTCCACCATTTGTATAGGTGCTGAAATTACCATTTCTATCCAAGACCCAGCAATTACAGAAGGCATTACCTATACATGGACAAATCCTAACGCTCCAGCCACACATCAAGGAGAAAGCTACACTGCCAGCTTTAATCAAAGAACAGAAGTGATTGTTGAAGCGGCTTCTACTGAATGTACATATAAAGATACCGTTATTATAGACGTTCAAGCCTTCCCAGAGATCACCCTACTAGGTGATACTATGTTATGCTTAGGAGAACAAGCCAATATAACAGCCCAAGATGCCACTGGCAATGCTCAAGAAATGCAATGGTCATTAACTAATCCTGGCAACCCTCCTCAATTTAATCCAAACCAGCCAATCACAGCTAACCCAGTCTTCACATATAACCCAACAGGAGATATGACTATATATTTAATAGCTAGAACCAGTCAAGGTTGTATAAGTGCAAAAAGTATAAATATATACATAACCAACCCAACAGCGTGGGCAAACAAATATAAGGTATGTCCAGGTGATGAAGTAGTCTTGCATGGAGGGCAAGCTGTAGAATACAGTTGGACTGCCAATCCTCCTGATGCCACCCTTACCGCAGCCACTTCTACTGACCCAGTAACAGCTCATCCTCAAGAAACCACAGTTTATACTATGAAAGGCTACGGAGAAAGCGGATGTTTTACTGAAAAAACAGTTAAAGTAACAGTAATACCATTACCAGAAGCACAAATAGCCTACTCTCCAGCATATGTTGATGTGGATAATCCAGTAATCTCTCTAAGAGATGCATCAAAGTATGGAGTAGCTTCCCATTGGGAACTTTCTGATGGAACAACTAATGACAGCAGAAGTTTTAGCCATAGATTTAATGATGTTAGTGGACAAAATGTACAAATTTTCCTAACCACATTCAATGAAGTTAATTGTTCTGACACAACCTCTGTTATTATTCCAATTGAACTCTTCTCTGTATGGGTGCCTAATGCGTTTACACCAGATGGTGATGGTAGTAATGATAGATTTTTCTTCAATAGTTTAAATAAATTAGAAGATGTAAAATTTGAAGTTTATAATAGATGGGGAGAAAGAGTATTCCTATATGAGAATGAGCTTTTAGATTGTTCCGCAGATACAGATTTAACAAATAGTTTAGGATGGGATGGAAAGAAAAACGGCAAAGACGTTATAGCAGATACTTATGTATGGCGACTATCCTATAAGAGAGAAGGCAACAAAAAGATATACGACAAAAAAGGAACAATAAATATTATAAGATAAAAATTAAAGGTTAAACGCTATAAAAAAACAAAATGCAAGGAATTCATCCCTTGCATTTTGTTTTTATATTAAGTAATGTACTTTGTATTTAGAAAAATTGTATTATATTTGCCCCATTGAATATATCTATTATGAAAGAACTAAAAGCAATTTTAATCGTTATTATTCTATTTATATCCACTCATAATCTTTTGGGGCAGAATATTAATCTTTCAAACATTACTTATAACTCTGCAACAATTTCTTTCCCTAATACAGAAAGCCAATTATTAAATCTACATGTATTTACCAATTCTTCAGAAGATACTATTGTTTTTACTGAAAACTTTGCAGGCTTTCCTATTACAGATCTTGGGAATAATATTTCTTCTGCCTTAGTTGCATTAAACCTTCCTTCAACTTATACTATAATGGAAGGCTGCAAAGCAAGAAACTTATATAGCACAAATGGGGATAGTTGTTATTTTAATACTTATGGGCAATTTTTTACTCCATTTTTAGATTTATCAAAATCAAACGGAGAATATAGAATAAGGTTTAGTATAAAAAATAATCAATCAGCAGCACAGACATTTTACATATCTGTTTCTGATTCTAATGAAAATTTTATTAGCACATCTTCTTTTACAATAAATGCCAACTCTTATAGAATTTATGATGCAATATTTACTAATGGAGGAATAAAGTCTAAAATAAAGTTCTATTCTAATACATCATCAAATATAGTTATTGATGATATAAGTATTTCATATCCTTCAATAACTAATACAACTATAACATCTTCTCCTTATAGCACAACAACATCATCTATTAATTTAACTAATCTAACACCTAATACTATCTATAATTGTTTTATTGAAGGCAGAACAGATACAATTAGTTTTAGAACCTTAGAAAGAATAATTATAAAAAATGCAAATGATGTTTCACCAAATACTGCAATAATTAACTTTAACTCCTCTGATAACACTTCTCAACGTAAGTTAATCTTAATACAAAAATCTAATTCTCAAACACAATTTGCAGATGATTTATTTATCTCAGAATATACTTGTGCAGAAACTTATAACAGAGCAATAGAGATATATAATGGTACAGGAAAAGATATTTGTTTAGAAGATTACTCAGTAAGATTTAATATTAATGGGACTTATGATAGATTTTTCTATTTTTCTCAATACGATACAATTAAATCCAATACATGTATTGTATTAATGGAGCTTTTAGAAAAATTGAATGTATCTAATAGTGGTATTTTCTATACGAATAATAAGCTGATATATCCTACAACTGTTGATGGCAATGATGCAATAGCAATTTTGAAGAATGGAGAGATTATTGATGTATTTGGTTGCTTGGGAGAAGTTATTTCAAATGGTTGGACAGCAACAGATATTCAAACTCACAAAACAACTCTTCGCAGAAAGTCAAATATAAGAAGTGGAGTGAAGGTAAATCCTACAATTGGGTTTCCTACTCTTGCAACAGAGTGGACACAAATAGGGGACGTTGGTTCTTATTCAAGTGCAGTCTTTGCTAATTTTGGAAAGCATACTATGGATAATGCTATTGATGGGTTTGATAGTCTATCACATAATATTAATCTTGGTCTTAACGATACGAGTTATTATTTAGATAATTTGCAAGAGAACACAGCTTATGAGGCATATATTGTTATTGGTAGCGGAACCGATAGCGTGGTTTCAAATAAGGTAACCTTTAAAACAGGAATTAACACTCAAAGAATAGGGAATGGCGATTGGAATGATAGCCTTTGGTCAAAAGGCATCCCAACAAAAGACGATAATGCAATTATTCTAAATGCTCAAAAGCTAAGTATACCCAATGGCGTTAATGCAAAATGTTATAATTTAATAATTAAAGACACTCTAAATCAAATTAAGGCATCTTTTATCAATAATGGAAATTTAGACATCCAAAACAAAGCAATCGTTGAAGCTTATTTCAATGGCTACACCTCAAATGATAATGGCTGGAACTTGTTTGGCCTACCTATAAGTGCTGCTTCAAGCTCACAAGACTTAATAGGGGAAATATTTTTTCATACAGGCGAAAACGACGATTTGTATTACTGGCAGGAGGATTATACAGATACGGAAAATAAAGGGCGATGGATAAATTGGAAAGATATTCCTGCAAGTAGCGGAGCTTTCTTTAAAGACACAAGAGGATATTTAGTAAGCTACGAACAAAATACCCAACTCCGATTTACAGGAGAACTTAACGATAATCCTGCATACACCCTACTCAATAATGCATCCTTGTCAAGCCCAGCAACTGAGAGGGGATGGCATTTATGTAGTAACCCATATCCTTTTTATATCAAGATGAGCCAAGTGCAAAGAACAAACGTATCTTTGCCATCAATCCTTAACCCTGTTAATTCTAACTACACACCTTTGCTTTTGACCGATTCCATAGCTCCGTTTAGAGGATTTATGGTTCAAGTTGGCAATCCATCAAACGAATTAACCATTACCAAAACCGAAGGTGGAGCAAAGAGTACAAATATAGCCAATGTCTTAACTCTTAAAGCCTATTCCAATTCAGGTTCAGATATTACAAGAATAGTATTTATGGACAGCACTTCAATGGGTTACGACATAGAATACGATAATAGAAAACTTCATGGTTTGGCTCTAAGTCCTGAAATATCCACTAAGATAGGCTCAGAATCATTTTCCATTAATGCAATCCCAAATGTAGAAGACAGTGTAATAATAGATATTAACTTCCTTTCTAAGAAAGACGATATATATTCAATAGAACTAAGCATAGATAACGCAGAAGAATTTTTGGAAATAAGCCTTTACGATAAACAAACCAATACCTTGCTAAAAAACTTTAAAACAGACTCCACTGCCTACACATTCCAATGCGACTCAGCAAACAATATAGATAAATTTCAATTGAAGCTATACAAAACCCTTGCTGCCCTATCAGAAGTAGAATTAGATGAAAACATAAGCATTAAGAAACTAGACAATGAGGTTTTGGTTTTTTCCAACTCCAAAATAAAGAGGCTGGAATTAATCAATATGCGAGGACAAAGTGTTAAGAAGACTATCAATGCAAATAGCATAAAAATTCCATCAAAAGGCATATTCATACTTCAAATACTTACAAAACAAAATCAATGCCAGAAAAAAATAATACATCTATGAGGATAAAATTTCTATTATTTGCAGTTTGTTTTTTGCTTGCTGTCAATCTTCATTCACAGCCCACACCTCCCAATTCCCATGGCAATAACACCACCACATCCCCCTCAGGCTCTGCCCCAATAGGAACTTCTACTGCCCTTACTCTTTCATTGGCAGCAATATATTCAGGAGTAAAATTATATAGAGCCAAAATCAAAGAAAACTCAGAAGAAGAGAAATAAGAAAAGATTAAGTCTTATTTTCCCAGCATCAAAAGATAAGAAAATAGAATCAAGTTCTAATTTCTTAGAATGAAATTCAAATAAATTAGAATCAAGAGATAGTAAAGGGTAATTAATTTTCGGATTGAGAAGACTTTAACTCGTTAATTTCTTTTAACCTTAGCTTTATGTCCTGTTCTATTTCAGAGAAATAATATCCATTTAACTTTAATTCTTGATAGAGTTTAAGAGAATGATTATAAAATAAAGTTGAATTCGTTGTTATTATTTGGTAATTTTCTTTTTCTTTGGTTTTGGTGCAGGAAGTTCTTCGTAGGTTTTAAGTATGAGTTCTTTCATAAGAGTTTTATCTTCAACATTCTCAATTAAAATGCAAGGTTTTGAACCTTTGTATGGAGGAATTTCTTCCGCAAGTGGTAGGAGAGCTTTACCCGAAGTGGTTTTCTTAATCAATAACTGGTCATCGCAGATAAGTCCAATAACTTTCTCCTTATAGTAAACACAATATTCTCCAAACATTTTCTTATAAGTAATATTGCCAATAGGTTTAATGTTATTTATAACATATTCCATAAATTCAACGCTTGTAGCCATAGGTTTTTGTTCTGTTTTAAGGGTTAATAAAAAAGCTACCTTAGTTAAAAGATAGCTTTTAGTTTTATTTAATTATAAATTTTATTGTGCTGATTGTGCAAGTGGGGTATAAACTCTTGCTGCAAGCTCTTTGTCTAACTGATAAAGACCATAGCCATTGCCGTCAAGTAGCTTTAATGTGTCTATGATTGCTTGTGCACTTTCTTCTTCCTCAACCTGCTCGTCAATAAACCATTTCAACATCGATTGGGTTGCATAGTCTTTCTCATCTGTTGCAAGTGCGTAAAGGTCATTGATAAGTTTTGTTACAACTTGCTCGTGTTCTAATGTGCTTTGAAAAGCTGCAAGTGGTGTTTTCCAAGTTTTTTGAACCTTAGCAATTGGTCTTAAATCCACTTTTCCTCCTCTTGAAAGTATATAGTTTAAGAACTTCATTGCATGGTCTTGTTCTTCTTTGAACTGAATTTCCATCCAATTGGCAAATCCGTTTAATCCTTTTGCTGCAAAGTCTGCACTCATTGAGAGATATAAATATGCTGACCAAAATTCAGCATTTATTTGAGCATTTAATGCTTCTTCTAATTTTTTACTTAACATAGTATTTTGTTTTAATTTATTATTAATTAGTTTGAATTAAGATTACAAAGATAATATTTTATTTTCTCTTTTGCTCTTTTCTAACGACAAAACGCCATTTTTTATTGCGATATTCTTCAGAAGCATAATTTATTCCTATCCTTTTACTTGTTTTATACTTCCATTTTATTCCATCATCTTCAATCCAAAGTTCATTGCTTGTGGTTAAATCCAATTTATTTAATTCCCTTGTGATATTAAGAGCCTTTGTTAATTTGCCTGGCCCATCGTAACCTTCAACCCCTCTAATCAAGACTGCCTCAGGATTATCCTTAATCCCACTAACCACATTTAATAAATTATGCACACCATAGCAAAGATAAATATAGGTTATTCCTCCTTGCTCAAACATAGGTTCGTTGCGAAGAGTCTTGCCTTTATGTGCGTGCGAAGCTGTGTCATCCTTACCATAATAGCTTTCTGTTTCAGTTATACGCAACCTAATTACGTCCTTGCCCACCCTCCTGCAAAGCAATTTCCCTATAAGTAAAGGTGCAAGCTCCAAAGCATTCTTTTCGAAAAAACATTTATCCAATTTAACCATATATATTCTTTATTCTATATTTTTATCTCTTAGGTTCTAAAAGAGAGTAAATATAGTCATAGTGATAGAACTTGATTCTAAAAATTTATCTTTTGATTCTAAGAATTTATCTTTTGATTACAAAAAATTAGAACTTGATTTAGATTTTATAGGATTAATAGGTATTTCTAAAAATTCTTGTAAGCTCAGCTCTATTTAGGATGGTGTATCGTTTTTGTTTGAAACTGATTAAGCCTTCTATCATCATCTCTTTAATGGTTTTTGAAAGGGCAGGACGGGTAACTCCAAACATATTGGCAAGGTCTTGTTGGGTGTGAATTATTTCAAATTGGAGAGAATCATTATCTTGTGCCACTTCCAGCAAATAGCCTGCTATCCTGCTTTTAATTGTTCCAAAGCTAAGGCAACGCACCTTTGAGGAAAGGAATCTACTTCTATTGGAAATCATTCTAAGAAAATTCATTAGAAGTTTGGGACTGCTTTGAAGCATATATGTAAACTCTGCTTTTGAGATTGGTAACACTTTGGTTGTTCCTATTGCGGTGGCATTCACAGGAACAATATTGTCGTCGGCATAAAAGATTGCAGGAGCTAAAACACCTGGGGAAGGGATTATTTCAATAAAAATGTTCTTTCCATTTGCATGTGTCATAGAGTTAGAAACATCCCCTTCTAATATAATCAATAAGTACTTGTACTGATCGCCCTGATTGAGGATGGTTTCCCCTGAAAGATAAGTTCTAACACCTAATTTCTGACCGATTACTTTCTTTATTTCGTCCTCCGACATTGATTCAAAAAGAGGACACTGACTTAGATTTTTCATACTGCAAATATAAATATTTTCATCATTTGTAATCAATATTACAAAATTTTTATTCAAAAAAAGATATATTTGCATCATAATATTAATTTAAAAATATAATTGTTATGGAACAAATGTTTTGTTTTCAATGCCAAGAGACAGCGGGCAATAAAGGTTGTACAATAAAAGGGGTTTGCGGAAAAGAACCTCAAACGGCTAAGTTAATGGATATGTTGATTTATGCAACAAGAGGTTTAGCAGTTGTAAATAGTAAGTTAAGAGAGAAAAATCTTGCAAGTAAAAAAGCAGAGCATCTTATTTTAGATGCTATGTTCTCAACTATTACTAATGCTAATTTTGATGATGAAGCCATCAAAAGTAGAATAGCAAAAGTGTTTCATTTGAAAGACGAACTAATAGCTACTGCAAAAGAAAAAGGTATATCTTTACCTGAAATGGATGAAGTTTGGTTTAAAGTTGAGGAGCACGACTATTTATCATTTAATGATAAGGTAGGAGTTTTGTCAGAAAATAATGAAGATATTCGTTCTTTGAAGCAACTAATAATATATGGAATTAAAGGTTTAGCTGCTTATGTTGAGCATGCTAATAATTTAAAATACGAAGACGAATCAATCTATCAAGTGATTGAAGAAGCTCTTTGTGCAGTTGGTTCAAAGAATTTATCAGCAGAAGAATTAACAGCAATGGTTCTTAAAGTTGGTTCAGCAGGAGTAAGTGGTATGGCTCTATTGGATAAAGCTAATACTTCAACTTACGGAAATCCTGAAATAACAAAGGTTAATATTGGAGTAAGAACAAATCCTGGTATTTTGATTTCAGGACACGACCTTAAAGACCTTGAAGAACTTTTAGAACAAACACAAGGAACAGGAGTTGATATTTACACTCATGGAGAGATGTTACCAGCAAATTCTTATCCTTTCTTCAAGAAATATCCTAACTTTGTAGGAAACTATGGTGGTTCTTGGTGGCATCAAAGAGAAGAGTTCTCTACATTTAATGGGCCAATACTTTTCACAACCAATTGTATAGTTCCTCCAAAGGCAGATGCTAATTACAATGGTAAAATCTTCACAACCGGAAGTGCAGGATTAACAGGAGCAACTCATATTGCACCAAGAGAAGAAGGCAAACAAAAGGATTTCTCTAAGATAATAGCAATGGCAAAAACTTGTGCTGCTCCGCAAGCAATTGAAGAAGGAGAACTTGTTGCAGGCTTTGCACATAATCAAGTTTTACAATTAGCAGATAAGGTTATTGATGCTGTAAAACAAGGAGCAATAAAGAAATTCGTTGTAATGGCAGGTTGCGATGGAAGACATAAAGCAAGAAGCTATTATACTGAATTTGCGCAAGCATTACCTAACGATACAGTTATTTTAACCGCAGGTTGTGCAAAATACCGCTACAATAAACTTCCACTTGGAGATATTGGCGGAATCCCAAGAGTATTAGACGCAGGACAATGTAATGATAGCTATTCATTAGTTGTGATTGCACTTGCACTAAAAGAAGCATTCGGCTTAGACGATGTAAATAAACTTCCTATTGTTTATAATATTGCTTGGTACGAACAAAAAGCAGTAATAGTTCTTTTAGCACTTTTATCCTTAGGAGTTAAGAATATCCACCTTGGACCAACTCTTCCAGCTTTCCTTTCTCCAAATGTAGTAAATGTTTTAGTTGAAAACTTCGGCATAGGAGGTATCTCTACGGTAGAGGAAGATATGCAAAAATGGATAGCATAAATCACTTATAATATATGTATTAATAAATTAGGCTAACTTTTAGGGTTAGCCTTTTTTATTAAAAATATCTACTTTTGTAATCAATATTACAGACAATGCCTTAAAACAACACTATTTTTGCATTAGAAATCAAATAATTCAAATATTAATCTAAAACGTATAAAAAAGGATGAAAAGAACAGTAATAAAAATTGATGAAAACCTATGTAATGGTTGTGGATTATGTGTTAGTGGATGCCATGAAGGAGCTTTACAACTTATAGATGGCAAGGCAGTAATGATTAGTGATATGTTTTGTGATGGCTTAGGAGCTTGCATTGGAGAATGTCCTGTTGGGGCAATTGAGTTGGAGGAAAGGGAAGCCGAACCTTATGATGAGATTGCAGTTATGGAAAGAATAGTTTCAAAGGGAGAAAAGGTAATTTTGGCTCACCTAAAACATATGAAAGACCATAACGAATTAGAATACTTGCGTCAGGGTATAGAATTTCTAAAACAAAACAACATAGATATTGACCTTTCAAGCTTAGAGGATAAATCCGAAGCAAAATCTCCTTGTCAATCTGGTGGATGTCCTGGCTCTGCTTCAAAGAGCTTTACAAAGGATGATAGCATTCCAAATAATAATATAAATCAAAATTCAGAGCTTACGCATTGGCCCATACAGCTTCACTTACAAAGCCCAACTGCATCTTATTTTCAAGGAGCTAACCTTTTGCTTGCAGCCGATTGCACTGCATTTTCTTTGGGAGCTTTCCATTCCAATCTGCTTAAAAATAAGATTCTGTCGATAGCTTGTCCAAAATTGGATTCCAATAAAGAGGTTTATGTGGAGAAATTAGTTGCAATGATTGACCAAGCTAAGATAGACACTTTAACGGTTGCAATTATGGAAGTACCTTGTTGTGGAGGCTTACTTCAAATTGCAAAACTTGCAAGAGGGAGTGCCAAACGTAATATACCAGTTAAAGTAATCAAGATAAGCATAAAGGGAGAAATTTTAGAGGAAACTTGGATATAAATAAAGACTTGTAAGATATTTACATTTTAAACCTCACCTATTTTACGTGTAGTTATGAAATATTTTTAGAGTATTTGCATTAAAAAATACACAATCAAATTTCAGTAAATTAGAATCAAGTTTTAATTTATTAGAATCAAGTTTCAGTAAATTAGAATCAAGTTTCAGTAAAATAGAATCAAATCTTGTTTGCACAAGGTTAAAGAGAGTTTTTTATTTCATTGGCTATATGTTTAGAAAACTTGCGTGCTTGGCTCTTATATAAATGACTTCCATCATAAGTTTTATATAAGGTTGGATTAATATCAATCCAATGGGCTCCCGCTTTTTCAACCTTTTGTTTTATTAAGGCTTCGTTGTAATTGCCTGCCGAGTCTTCTAAGCTAATAAGAGGTTCTGAAGCAGGAGGACGAAATGCAAAAACTTTTATTCCTCTTAAAGTCCACTGATTTATCTGTTCGCATAACTGATCAACAAGTTGATAATTTGTTGTATGCAGTTCAAAATCTTTCACATAAAAAGGCATAGCCTCCATTGTATCTTGTGGAAATTTCTCTGACTCAACCCAGCCGTTATCATGGTAAATGCTAATATAATTACTAAGAGGCTTTTTGTCCTCAATTAAATCTCTCACTTTGGTTGGAGTAACTGAACTAAAATAATTTAGATATGTGCCTAAATACATTCGTTCCATAACCTCTTCCTTTGCTCTTGTTAGTTCTTGTATATATTGTTCGTTTGGCAAACTTAGATTGTTAATGGTCAATGCCGAAACGCCTAAGAGAATTATTGTGGAGTCTGTTTTTATATCTAATCTTGTTTCAGCGGCCTTATATATAGCAGGGTTGAGTCCGCCATTTGAGAAAGCAAAATTAAATACCCTAAACTCAGGTAATACTTGCTCTATATCATAAGGAGAAACTCCTCTATAAGTTCTGCTATCGCCAAGAATAATAAAATTATAGCTCTTTTTGTGATGAACCTTATATGCCCAAAATCTATCTTTTAAGTATTTATCAGGATTTTTAGGCAAAACGCTTCCAAGAATAACTATAAAGATTATAGCCATTAAGAAAGTTATCCATATGTTTTGTTTCAACTTATCCATATTCCTAAAACTGAAAATAAATAAATTCGCTGCCGTTTCCTCTAAAGAAAATGATAATAGCAATTAATAGTGCATAGAATATCATTTCTGCAAAAACCCCTTTTGTGCCTTTGATATTTATTCTTTTATCTATGCCCATGTATATCATTATTTCTCTAAGGATTATTAATAACATAAATATGCTTCCATCAAATCCCCAGCCTAATGATAAACTTCCCTTAAAGCTAAACATTACTTTCAGTATTTCAAAAGCATGTTCGATAGAGTTGGCTCTAAAAAACACCCAAGCCACCAATACTTGCACAATAACAAGTAGCCAACCACAGAACCTGAGAAACTGATTGGAGAATTTTTCTGTTGGAAACCTTAAAACCCTTTCAATACTTAGAAACATAGCATGCAAAGCACCCCACATAACATATGTCCACGCAGCACCATGCCACAAACCTGAGACCACCATAGTAATCCACATATTAATATGACCTCGTAATTTTCCTTTTTTGTTTCCTCCTAATGGGATATAAACATAATCCCTAAACCAGGTTGATAAAGATATATGCCACCTTCCCCAAAACTCTCTTAGGGAAGTTGAAATGTAGGGGTGGTTAAAGTTATCTGGAAAATCGTATCCCATCCAGCGTGCAAGCCCACGGGCAATGTCGCTATAGCCAGCAAAATCGCAATAAATCTGAAAAGCAAAAGCTATTACTGCTCCCCACCAAAATAAAGAGCTATCAGCAACCATCGTATTGTTAAAAGCTGTTACAACTATTGGAGCTAAATTATCAGCAATTACCATCTTCTTAAAATATCCCTTAACTATAAATCGGAAGCCCTCCCAAGTATCTTCTTTGGTAACCTTCCTATGTCCTATAAGTTGAGGTAGCATATCTTTTGCTCTAATTATTGGTCCTGCAACTAATTGAGGGAACATAGATAAATAGGCAAAAAACTGAATGATATTTTTCGTTGGTTTGAGTTTCCCTTTATAAACATCAATAGTATAACTCATACTTTGGAAGGTGTAAAAACTAATACCTACGGGAGTAATTAAAAAGAAATCATTGATTTGATTATTTAAGCTTGTGCCCAAAAGCTGGTCTATATTTTCAGAGATAAATCCCGAATACTTAAATAATGAAAGTACTCCAATATTAGCTAATAATGAAGAGATTAAAAATGCTTTCTTGTATTTGGGAATTTGTGCTATTGCTATGGCTGCCAAATAGTCGATTAGCCCAGTTAATATTATTAAGAATAAAAACCGCCAATCCCACCAGCCATAAAAAACAAAAGATGCTATTGTTAGAAGTACTAACTTGAAAGTAATATTAGACTTTGTAAATTGCCAAATGGAGAAAAACAGAGTCGCAAAAAGCAGAAATACTATTGAATTAAAAAGCATATATTTTTAAATCCCTTGGGTAACTAATTTAGTTTTATAATAAGTTGCAAAAATACAATTTTATGGAAATAAAGTTTTAAATAATTAGAATCAAGTTCCAATAAATTAGAATCAAAAGATAATAAATTGGAATCAAGTTTCATTTAACCCCATCTTTTACCTATTGTTTTAGAAAGAGGTTTAGAATTTCTTTCTCTTAAATTAAGTAAATAGATTTTTTATTTTCTAAGCCACTAAATGCTCTAATAAAATTTTTAGTCCTAATCCAAATAAGATTGCTCCCCCTATCATTAGGGCTATTTTTGGTTTGAAGAAATAGGCTTTCATTCCCATAATTGCTCCAAGCAATGAGAATATAAATGTACAAAGAGCTATGATACCAACTATAATTACTTGTTCTCTGATTGTATATTGCAAGCCAAAGCCTATTCCTACTATGAAAGCGTCTATGCTGGTTGCAATAGAAAGTGTTATTAAAACCATTGGTTTAGTGAAATCAAAAATACGCTCTTTTATGTTGTATTTCCAGCCTTCCATAAACATTTTTATCCCTATTATTGTTAATAATCCAAAAGCAATCCAATGGTCTAACGATTCTATATAGGCTTTTGTAGCATCTCCTAATAATGCTCCAAGCATAGGGAAAAGTCCTTGAAAGAAGGCAAAGCTTAGTGCTAAAATTAATGCTCTTTTTCTTGTCATTAATTTTTGCAAACCACATGTTATAGAAACGGCAAAGCAGTCCATAGATAATGCCAAACCTAATAATATTGCTGAAATTATAAATGTCATAGTCTTTTAATTTTTTAAGGTTCTATTCTCTACTTTATAGTATTGGTGATGTGTATAAATTGTTCCACATTTAGTTGTTCTGCTCTTAGGGTCATAAGTTCCTGGTCAATCAATTCTAAGTTCTTACCCAATGGTTTGAGAGATTGACGCAACATTTTCCTCCTTTGATTAAAGGCTGTTTTAACAACATTCACAAATAGGCGTTCATCACAATTAAGTTGTTTTATGTTGTTTCGTTTGAGTCTTATTACGGCTGATTTTACTTTTGGTGGAGGCAAAAATACATTTTCATCAACTGTGAAAAGGTATTCAATGTCGTAGTAAGCCGAAAGCAAAACACTAAGTATTCCATAAACTTTCGTTCCACTTTTTGAGCAAACTCTTTGTGCCACTTCTTTTTGGAACATTCCTACAAGTTCCAATACTTTGTCTTTGTTTTCAAATAGTTTAAAGAGAATTTGATTTGAAATATTGTAAGGGAAGTTCCCAATTATTGAAAAGGTATGAGTGTAAACAGAATTAAGATTCATCTTCAAAAAATCTTCTGAGTAGATATTCTTTGCAAGGCCAGGATAGTTTTCTTTTAAGTATTGAACTGATTCTTCGTCTATTTCTACCACTTTTATTTCACTAAATCTTTCGTCTTTAAGCAAGTATTTTGTTAGAACTCCCATTCCTGCCCCTATCTCCAAAACATTGGTGTATACTCCTGAAAGACTACTCACGATTTTTTGAGCTATTTCTTCGTCTTTAAGGAAATGCTGTCCAAGATATTTCTTTGCTCTAACTTCTTGCATTTTTTAGTGCTTATATTTTATGAGATTAAAAAAAGGGCTCCAAAACTTGTTATTTCAGAACCCTTTTCGGTATTTTTATTTTTAGATTACGCACCTAACATAAAGCGATAAAACGCTGTTGCAGTTAATTCCTTATCACTTTCTTGAAGATATTGAAGAACTGTTTTCTTTGAGTCTTTAATAAACTCTTGATTCAAAAGCGTACTTTCTTTAAAGAATTTGTTAAGTTTGCCTTCTGCAATTTTTTCAACCATATTCTCAGGTTTTCCTTCTTCACGTACTTGTCCGCGATACACTTCCATTTCTCTTTCTATAACATCAGCTGGAACTGATTTTTGGTCTAATGCCAAAGGAGCCATTGCTGCAATTTGCATTGCTACATCGTGTCCTTTTTCATCAAAGCCTGTCTTATTGAACGAAACAATTGAGGCTAAGCGATTACCAGGGTGAATGTATGAATAAACAACTGGTGCTTCTATTGCTTCGTAGTGTGAGATTTGTATTTTCTCACCTATTTTTGCAATTTGGTCAATAATTAAGTTTTCTATTGTTGTTCCATCCAGAGTTAATGCATTAACATCTGCTGCATTTTTTGCTTTTGCAGCAATTGCAGTATCTAAAACTTTACGTGTAAATGCAACAAAGTCTTCATTCTTTCCAACAAAGTCAGTTTCGCAATTCAACATTAATATAGCACCGAATGATTTGTCTTGGTTTGTTGCTGACAATACGCAACCTTCACTTGCGTCTCTATCTGCACGTTTTGTCGCTAATTTTTGCCCTTTTTCACGTAGATAATCTATTGCTTTATCCATATCTCCATCACATTCCACTAAGGCTTTCTTGCAATCCATCATCCCTACGCCTGTTCTCTGACGTAACTCATTAACAGCTGAAGCAGTTATATTTGCCATGATATTCTAATTTTTTACTTGTTCTTTAATATTTATTATTTCTTTGGAGCTGGTTTCTTTGGAGCAACTGCCTTACGAGGACGAGGTTTCTTTTCAGTTTCTTCTTCCTCTGCAATAGCTTTTACTTTTTTAATTTTAGCTCCGTCTTTTTCAATCGCATCCTCTTCTTCCTCGTCTAAAAGTTCAGTTGCTAACGCTTTTTCTTTAATTTCTTCTGCCTCTTCTGCATCACGTGCATCTTTATCCATCCTTCTTTCATTCAATCCTTCATTAATAGCATCACACATATATTTTACTATTAATTCAATTGACTTTGAAGCATCATCGTTTGCAGGAATAGGGAAATCTATTAAGTCAGGGTTAGTGTTAGTATCAACTAATGCGAAAGTAGGGATATTTAAACGGCGTGCCTCTGCAACTGCAATATGTTCTTTGTTAATATCGATAACAAAAATTGCAGCAGGTAAACGGGTTAAGTCAGCAATTGAACCTAAGTTCTTTTCTAATTTTGCTTTCTCACGAGAGATTTGTAAACGCTCACGCTTATTGATTTTAGTTGTGTCTTTATCGCTGATAAGTTTATCTAAAACACTCATTTTCTTAACTGCCTTACGAATGGTAACAAAGTTAGTTAACATTCCTCCTGGCCAACGCTCTGTAACGAAAGGCATATTTACTTTTGTTACTAATTCAGAAACAACTTCCTTCGCTTGTTTTTTGGTAGCAACGAAAAGAATTTTCTTTCCTGATTTAGCTATTTGCTTGATTGCAGCAGCAGCTTCTTCTGCTTTTTCTGCGGTTTTGTGTAGGTCAATGATGTGAATACCATTCTTCTCCATAAATATATAAGGAGCCATTTTAGGATTCCATTTTCTTCTCATGTGTCCAAAATGAACACTTGACTCTAACATTTGATTAAAATCTAACATCTTTTGTTTTGTTTTTTTGTTTACATTCCTTTAATTAATTCAATTGATAAGTAGTTGGCGGAAAAAACCAAATCTTACCAATTTGGATACTAAACCTACTATCCAAAGATTAACGTTTGCTGAATTGGAAACGTTTACGAGCTTTCTTTTGACCAGGTTTCTTTCTTTCAACCATACGAGGGTCTCTTCTAAGTAAACCTTTTGCCTTTAATGCGGGACGATCTTCAATATTTACTTCACATAAAGCTCTTGCTATTGCCATACGTAAAGCTTCTGCTTGTCCTGTAATGCCACCTCCATCTAAATTAGCTTTAACATCATATTGTCCTAATGAACCTGTGGTTTCAAAAGATTGACGACAAATGTATTGTAGTGGTGGAGTTGGAAAATATTGTTTATAATCTTTACCATTAACAGTAATATTGCCATTACCTGCTGTCATATAAATACGAGCAACAGCACATTTTCTTCTGCCGATTGTGTTTATTACTTCCATGAAATTATCTGATTGAATTTAAATTAACTATTTTTGGTTGTTGAGCTTCATGAGGATGCTGTGTTCCTGCATACACATAAAGATTTTTATAAATTGCATCACCTAATTTATTCTTTGGCAACATTCCTCTTACAGCATGTTCGAGCACGCGAATAGGATAAGTAGCTAAAAGTTCTTTTGGTGTAGAAAATCTTTGTCCACCAGGATAACCAGTATGGCGAACATATACTTTTTCAGTTAATTTCTTTCCTGTAAAGCGAACTTTCTCAGCATTAATAATAATAACATTATCTCCACAATCAACATGTGGAGTAAAAGATGGCTTATGTTTGCCTCTTAACACATTTGCCACTCTTGTAGCTAAACGTCCTACAGTTTGATTTTCTGCATCAATAACTATCCATTCTTTTTGAACAGTTTCTTTATTAGCAGATACGGTTTTGTAACTTAACGTATTCATTTTTTCTTTTTATGTTTATAAAACATCATAAATTACTCTATAAATTAAGAGTAAAAATTAATTTACCAACAAAGTTTTCCTTCGATTCTAACGGGCAATTAGTTTAAGGTAAAACAATGATAATCACTTTTCTAAATACAATAACTATTGGATAATTTGAAGCGCTTAGTCTATATTTAGAGCCTGCAAAGATACAATCTTTTATTTAATTTACAAGTCAATAGGAAAAAAATGTATTTTTTTCAAAACAGAAAATAGATAATAATTATAATATAATATTGAGACATTTGTTTGCAAGCCATTGATATTTAGAAAAACTAAAACTAAGAGATAATTTCTTAGAATCAAAAGACAAAAAATTATCTTCAAGAGTTAATAAATTAGAATAAAGAGCCAATAAAAATTCTAAACATTACTATAATAAATCTATTTGTTTTGCGAAATTCAATTTATAATTAAAGCTGCAAAGTTGAAAAACAATGCTCTTGAATAGAAGATAATAGATATTTTTTAATATCTTTGCTCCCAAGTTACAAGATTAAGCTTATGGAAGACACCACTGTATATAATAGTATTAAGAATTGGGCGGAAGAAGACCGTCCAAGAGAAAAATTAATGCAACTTGGCAAGAAAAAACTTACTAATACGGAATTATTAGCCATTATTATTGGTTCGGGTTCTAAAAAAGAAAGCGCTTTGCAGCTATCTCAACGAATTCTCAATAGTGTAAATAATGATGTTAATGAGCTTTCTGCTCTCACATACAACGATTTAATGAATAATTTTAAGGGAATTGGGTATGCAAAAGCTATTAATATTGTGGCTGCTTTGGAATTGGGAAATCGCCGAAAGGCAACCCTTGAAGAAAAACCAATAATTGCTTCTACTTCGCAGGCTTATAATGCCTTGTATTCCGATTTGACCGACCTGGATTTTGAATCATTTTGGATTTTGCTTCTTAGCAATTCGCAACGATTAATTAAGAAAGTATGCATTAGCGAAGGTGGTTGGAGCGAGTCAAGCGTTGATTTGAAAAAGGTTTTTAAGGTTTGCTTGGAAAATAATTCTCCCAAAATAATTCTTTCTCATAATCATCCTTCAGGCAATATTACTCCAAGCCCAAGTGATAAGGCTTTAACAGAAAGAATTTGTAAGGCTGCAAAAATTCTTTCCATAGAAGTTTTAGACCATATCGTGTTTGGGAAAGAGGGTAATTATTTTTCTTTTGCTGAAAATGGTATGATGATTTGATAATAAAGGGCTACACTTTATTATTTTAGTAGTTTTCGAGTACAAGCATTCCTACTCGTTCTAACCTTTAAGACATAAAACTCTTTTTGCAGGTTATTAGGAAAGTATAAATGGTATAATTAAATCAATCAATTGCAAAATGTAGCTTTTTGCTTGTAAAAAGGGATTAAATATAGAACTATTTTTTCTTTACACTCTTATACTCTTTATTTAATCCATCAATGATTTCTTGTGTTATATCAAAACCTTCGTCGGCATAAAGAACAGTGCTTGAAACATAAGAGCGACTTAATATAATATTGAATTTTTGATTTTTGGAATTATAATCATTAATGAAAGCATAAACTGCGTTAAGTAATTTTTTGTTGTCTTCCAACTGACGTTCCTGCAATTGAGCCATCATTTTCTGTTGAAGCAAAGGGAATTCTTGTTGGCGACGTGAGAGTTCTTCTTCTTTTTGTTTCTGTTGGGTTAAGGTAAGTTTGTCTCCGTTTTTCATATAGTTCTCTATATCTGATTGTAATTTGTTCCCTTGTGCTTGATAATTTGACTCCAAAGAGGTCTGAAAGGTCTTTAATCCTGCCTCTAAATCTTTGGCATAATTATAATAAAACATAATGGAATCAGTATTGATATACGCAATTTTGAGGTCTCCTGTCTGAATAGCTTGCTTTGACGAGACATCTTTGGAAGAGCTGCAAGATGTATCCTTGCAACAAAACATAAAGATTAAAATTATAATAACTCCTACTAATGACAATCCTGCCAAAATTCCCGTTGCAATCAAACAAGGAGAATGCTTCTTCTTCTTAGGGTATAATGGTGTGTCATTAGGATTTTCTTGAGAGTCTTGTCCCATGATTTGCTCTTGATTTAATTCATTTTCTAGCTCGTTATCGTTAATATTTGAGCTATTTTCTGTGTTCTGGTTTTCTAATTCTTCGTTATCCATATTGCGTTATATTTTAACTAAATCTTAATTTTAAAATGCAAAAATAAACATTTTTCATAAAAAAAAGACTTACCCTGAATTTCTTCTCGGCAAGTCTTTTCATAAAAGATGGAATTTGTTAATAACGATTATCGTTATAATTACCCCTACCTCTTGTGTTTCTGTCGAAAGAATTACGACTTCTTTCAGGTCTTTCCTCGCGAGGACGAGCTACAGCAACAGAAATAACCTTCTTATCAAAAGAAGCTCCATTGAGTTCTTCAATTGCTTTTTGTCCGTTTTCGTCAGACATTTCAACAAAACCAAAGCCTCTTGAACGACCTGTGAATTTGTCAGTTATTACTTTAGCTGAAGAAACTTCTCCGTATTCCTCAAAGGCTTGTCTTAAATCATCGTCATTAATTGCGTAACTTAAGTTTGAAACAAAAATGTTCATATAAAATATATTAAATAATAAAATGAGGGAGAAATCTTTCTTAGAACGAATTGATTAACTGCAATAAATAAATTACTAAAGAGAATAAATAGCGTAATTTATAAGATTTATCTTCTCAAAAACGCTGCAAAGGTACACTAATAAAAGTTATAAACAAGTTTTTTGATTTATTTTATTCTTTTTTTGATTAATGACAGTTTGGTTTTTGGTAAAAGAAAGAGCCGGAAAACAATTAGTTTTTCGGCTCTTTGTGAAGTGGCATCGACTGGATTTGAACCAGTGACACAAGGATTTTCAGTCCTCTGCTCTACCAACTGAGCTACGACGCCAATATTTAATGAGGTTGCAAAAGTAAAACTTTTTCTCTAATACACAAAACTTTTATCAAAAAAAGCTGTAATTTTTATTCAAAAAACTCCTTTTAAACCTATATAACACTCATTCAAACTTCATAAAAGAAAGCATCTATACCAATAAAATACTCCAAATAATTACTATGACAATTCATTAAAAGAGAATATTAAAATAGAAAAGAAAAAATATTAACTTTGCAACTTAATTATAATAGGTAGAAATTTTGGAGCAAAGAAAAAGTGCCTAACTTAGAAAAAGAACAAAGTGAATAGAAAGATAAATAAAGAGATTCGTACCTTAAAGGAAGGTTTTAAGGGGGATTTGCTTTTTGATGAGCTTTCCAAGATTGCCTATTCCACCGATGCATCTGCTTATAGGGAGATTCCATTTGGGGTTGCTCTTCCCAAAGACAAGGAAGACATTAGGGAGTTAATTGCTTTTGCCAATCAAAACAAAATAAGCCTAATACCAAGAGGTGCGGGAACCTCACTTGCTGGTCAGGTTGTGGGAAATGGTCTTGTGGTTGATGTTTCAAGGTATATGAAGCAAATCGTGGAGCTAAATGTTGAACAGAGGTGGGTTAGGGTTGAGCCTGGTGTTGTTTTGGATGAGCTAAACAATACCTTAAAGCCATATAATCTTTTCTTCGCTCCCGAAACCTCCACTTCCAATCGTTGTACCATTGGAGGAATGGTGGGGAATAATAGCTGTGGTTCACATTCTTTGGTATATGGTTCAACGCGCGATCATCTCTTGGAAGCAAAGGTTATCATAGCAAATAATAAAGAAATAACCCTCAAGAAACTTAGCAAGGAGGAGTTTGAAGAAAAGGTAAAACTTCCAACACTTGAAGGGGATATATATAAACATATCAAAGAAACATATTCAAACAAGGATATTCAAACAAAGATAGTTGAGGCTTTTCCCGAAAAGGAAATCCACAGAAGGAATAATGGATATGCCTTAGATGAGATATTCCTTAATAATATCTTTTGTGAAACAGAGGAGGCAGAGTTCAATCTCTCAAAGCTCTTTGCAGGCTCTGAAGGGACATTGGGCTTTGGGGTTGAGTTTAAGCTAAACCTTATGCCTCTTCCACCAAAGAACAAGGCTTTAATCTGTGCACATTTCACAACATTGGAGGATAGCTTTGAAGGGAATCTAATAGCATTAAAACATAACCCTGCTGCAATTGAACTAATGGATAATAATATCCTTACTTCTGCCAGCAGGAATATTGAGCAGAGAAAGAATATGTTTTTTGTTGAGGGAAACCCAGAGGCAATACTAATAATTGAGCTTGCAGAAGAAACAACGGAAAGATTAGAAGAGAAGACCAAAAACATAATTGAAGCCTTAAAGCAGGAGAACAAGGGCTATGCTTATTCTGTTGTTAAGGGAAGCGATATGTCAAAGGTTTGGGCATTACGTAAGGCAGGATTGGGACTCTTGACCAATATTCCTGGGAGTGCAAAGCCTGTTTCAGTAATTGAAGACACTTCGGTTTCACCCTCAAAGCTCGGAAACTACATAAAAGAGCTTAAGCAAATACTTCAAAAATACAATCTCTCTTGCGTCTATCACGCACATATTGCAACGGGAGAACTCCATCTACGCCCTGTCTTAGACCTCAAAAGCAAGGATGATATTATTCTTTTCAGACAAATAAGTATTGAAGTTGCTAAACTTGTTAAGAAATACAGGGGCTCTCTTAGTGGAGAACACGGAGACGGACGACTTAGAGGAGAGTTTATCCCCCTAATGTATGGCAAAGAGATTTACTCCATGATGAAGGAGTTAAAGAAGGTTTGGGATAAGGATAATATATTCAACAAGGGAAAGATAATCGACACTCCACCAATGGATACCTCATTAAGATATTCCGAACTTCTTGACAAGGGAAAGAAAAGAATAGATATGAATAATATCCAAACCTACTACGATTTCTCTTCCCAAAAAGGTCTTCTTTCGGCAGTTGAGCAGTGCAATGGAAGTGCCGATTGCAGAAAAGGTGTTGAGTTTTTAGACACAATGTGCCCATCTTTTCGTGCCACCAATGACGAACTCTACACCCCAAGAGCAAGAGCAAACGCCCTAAGAGAATACTATACCAACCCCAAAAACAATAACCCATTTGACAACAAAGAACTATACTGGATACTTGACAACTGCCTTTCCTGCAAGGGATGCAAGAACGAATGCCCTTCCAATGTGGATATAGCCAAGCTCAAATCGGAATTCCTTCAACACTACTACGATGTAAACGGATTACCTTTAAGAATTTTGCTTATCAATTACCTTACTTCCTTTCAGAGAATAGGCTCAATCTTCCCAAGCCTCTACAACTGGATAATAACTAATAGTTGGACATCTTCCCTTATAAAGAAAACCCTTCACTTCTCCCCAAAACGTTCCCTGCCAACCCTAAACCAAAGAACATTAAGGCAGCTCAATAAGAATGAAATCCCACAACAACACAGCCCCAAAACCAAGAAGAAGGTCTATTTCTTTGCAGACGAATTTACCAACTATCAGGACTCACATATTGGTTTCTCCGCCCTCAAACTCCTGAACTCATTGGGCTACGAAACAGAAATTGCACCCATAAGAGAAAGCGGAAGGATTGCAATGTCAAAAGGAATGGTAAGAAGAGCTAAGCGTTTGGCAAACAAAAACCTTAGAGCCCTTAGAGGAAAAATAAGCGATAAGACCCCACTAATTGGGATTGAACCCTCAACCGTACTTAGTTTCAGGGACGAATACCCAAGCCTAATTAAGCCCAAACTACGCTCAGAACAGACCACGCAAATAATTGAAAACACCTTCCTCTTCGATGAATTTCTGGCAAGAGAAATAGAAAACGGAAATATAGTTTCGGAAGATTTTACAACTCAGCCTCGCAACATTCTTCTTCATGGACATTGTCAGCAAAAGGCATTAATAGGGACAGAAAATATGGAAAAGGCACTGTCTCTACCAAAGAATTATAGTGTTGAGGTTATTCCAAGTGGTTGTTGCGGAATGGCAGGAAGCTTCGGTTATGAGGAAAAACACTACGATATGTCAATAAAGATAGGCAGCCAAGTACTCTTCCCAAAGGTCTTGCAAGCAACCAAAGACACAATAATCGCAGCCCCAGGAACAAGTTGCAGGGAACATATAAAGCACTCAACCGATAGACATGTCCTTCATCCAATAGAAGTACTATGGAGAGCGAGGAAGGGTAAAGAAGATTTATAATTATTTTCTTCTTGTTTCATCCAAATGTTTAATATTATCTTTCAATGTTGAGATTAATTCATTATATGAGAATTTTCTTAGTGGTTTAATTTCTTTGTTGTTTTCAAGATGCTTTGATAATCCTTCTTGTAGTTTTTTTAAACAATCTATGTCTTCATACAAAAATTCACCAATATTTGAAGAATTGTAACGATCTTTTAGTAATTCTTTAAAATAGAATATTTGTTTATTTGAATTCTTTAAAATAGTATCAAGTAAAATATCACCATTAATGTATGGGAAAAGTTCTTTTGATAAAATGTGTTTTTCAAAAAATGCTCTTAGTTCAGCTTCATCTTTATTTAAAAAGTCAATAAGCTTATTACTATTAGCAACATATTGCTCTTTTTTAATATTATCATGTATTTCTATGACTTTGTTTGCAATTACAGATACATCTGGATTTTTAACACCAAAGTGCAAAAGACTTTCAAAAGTACTTTCATCAATTTCTTTTCTTCCCTTTGCTATTTCAAGTCCTTCAAAAAGTAATTTTTCAATTTCTTTTTTGCTTTCAGCGATTAGTTCTTTTTCTGCAAAATAGTAAAAGAAGTCCGCAATCGTAATGTAATTATAGATTATGTATTTACCCTCCTTAGCATATTGTAAAACATCTTTTGTGAGACGTTTAAAATCATCTTCTGACAGTTCTCTAAACATATGTAATGTTCTAAAGCATTGAACTTCTTTTGAAATTATTTCTGACTTACGAATTTGGATTTCATTTTCCAACCTTGCTTGATCGAAATAACCTGATAAAACATAAGAATATATTGAAGGGTAGAAAGAATATGAATAATGTCTATTGATCAAATATTTTTCAAAAAAAATATCAGGATAAGTTTTTACTTCATTTGATTTTTCTTCCTCAGATTCACTCGTTTTACGTGAAAGATAAAATGAGTAGGTCATTTTATTGATATTATCAATGTTTTTGAAGTTTCTGTAATCATCTGAAGTCAGTGCACCATTCTTGTATTCGATTGTAATTATTGCAGAAAAGAAGATTATCTCTTGAACATAACTCTCTTGAACATTTTTCAATGTTGGGAAAATTCTTTCTAATGTATCCAGAAGAAAAGATATTGTTCTAAGATTGTCTTGTTTGTATTCAATTAAAATTTCTGTAATGGCAATTTGTTGTTTTGTTAAGAAATTAGTAAAGTCAGGATCTATATATTTGCCAAAAAGCTTAGGCAAAGTTGTAGAAATATCAAATTCAAATTTTAAATCACGACCAATAACTTTTTCTTTAATTTGGTAATATACTTTATCTTCTTTTAATTGGTCTTCTTCTTCAGGTTTATTTCTTTCTTTAGATTGGTCTTCAATTTTTGAGTTAGTAATTTCTGGTTCGTTAGCAAGAATTATTGTTTTCAAGTATCTATGTTCTACGAAATTATTAATAAAACCTAATACTTCTTTTACATCTATTTGGCAACGTTCTAAGTCATCAAAACAAACTATGTATTTTGAAAAATCAAATATATTTATGCTTAGTCCATTTATAAGATCAGTCATGTTGGTTTTTAAAAAATTAGTAGTTAATATGTTTAATGGCTTTTCTGAAATACTTATAAATTTTTTCCTTAATTTATTTTCGTTATTTTTAGTAGATGTCAATAGGCTTGAGAATAGTTTATACTCAAGATTATCTATTTTGCTAATTCCGTTTAGTGATATATAAATTGGTTTTAATCCAAATTTTTCAGAAATATTTACTAATGTGTTTTTCCAAAAATATGTTTTACCGCAACCCCAACCTCCATTTAATAAAATTGCATATTGGGTTTTGTCTGCTTTGATATATTCGATAAATATTTGTTGAATATGTTCTGTTGTCATATTTTCTTAATTTATTGTAATTTTAATATTGCTTGGAGGGGAGTGGGGGACTCGAACCCCCAGCTCTCTACACCGAATACAGATTAAAATTACAATTGATCCCAATGTCTTAAAGTATGGAGCATGGTTCCTTTCTCCCCGCGAGAGCTACTCCAACTACTAAAAATGTAATTATATTTACCATAGTTTTAAGTTTTTTAATTATTAACATTGTATTTAATGAGAAGAACGTCAATACTCCAACTATGGACATTGCAAAGTCAACTGTTAAATTAATCCTTATATTCAGTTTCTTTTGTTTTGATTAAAACTATATTTTTAACAATCGTTGTATTTTAT
This sequence comes from Bacteroidales bacterium UBA5371, assembly GCA_002407855.1. Lineage (GTDB taxonomy): Bacteria > Bacteroidota > Bacteroidia > Bacteroidales > P3 > UBA10566. The sequence goes on along the minus strand of DHPF01000002.1, from coordinate 17,452 downwards.
ACTCTGTATAAGTTTGAAATATTTTCAATGTTATTGCCTAATTTTTATTTGGTTTATGAAAAAATTTCATCTGCAAATATACATAATTTTCAGATAAATAATAATTAAATAATAAAAATATCATTAGTATTTTTATGATTCTATTTCTTTACTCAAAATATATTTGCAAAAGTCGCAAGTAGATAAAAGCATAATAGAATCTTTTGTTATTTTGTTTTGTAACCTCTTTGATAAGAATAAGAACAAGGTTTTTCTTCAAAATACAGATAATTGTATTAATTTTGGGGTTTGAAATTAAGGGTATAAGATCATAATTTTGATTGTAGAAAAGCAGTAATACGATGAATAAACTATATAAAAAGATGCTTTCGTTGATTAATAAATTGATGAAAGACAGGTATCTTCCTTCTTGGGTTATTATCCTGATTGACTTTGGTATTTGTGTGTTTGCTGCCTTTGTTTCGGGGTTTATTCTCGGTGGGAAGGAGAAGTATTTTAACTTCCCTTTGGATAGTTATTCTGCAAGGTTTCTTATCCTTTCTATTGTCCTAACAACGAGTTTTCTTATTCTTTTCAAGGTTGCAAAGGGTGTTATTCGCTACTCTACTTTTAGTGATGCTATGAGGATTTTCTTTGCTGTTGTCTTCTCTTGTCTTTTGATGCTTTTGATTAATCTTACTTATAAATATAAGATTGACCCCTTAGAAAAGGACTTTATCCCCAAGCAGCTTATTCTTATTTATTTCTTTGTATGCTATATTGGACTCTTTCTTTTCCGTATGTTTGTTCGTTGGCTCTTTGAGAAAGCTTATAAGGCAGGGATACATATAAGTATGACTACTTCCATAATCATTTTTGGGGCAGGACGGACAGGTACGGCAACTGCCAACACCATGATGAGTGCTTCAAGGAAATACTATATTAAGGGTTTTTTTGATGATGAGGAGTCGCTTTCAGGTAAGTCTATTATGGGGTTTAGGATTTGGGGAAGGAAGGATTTTGAGAGGATTTTAAGCTATAAGGATATTGATGAATTGGTTATTGCAACCAATAGGATTAGTACTCAAAGGAAGAACGAAATCTTTGACCTTTGTTATAAGAATAAGATTAAGGTTTTGACAGTTCCGCATATCAAGACTTGGACTGATGGGGAGTTGAAGGTTGAGCAGATAAAGGAGATAGAGATTGAACAGCTATTGAATCGTGAGGAGATTAAGTTGAATGTTGAGATAATAAGCCGTGAGATTGAGGGCAAAACCATTATGGTTACAGGTGCTGCTGGCTCCATTGGGAGTGAGATTATTCGCCAGCTAACTCATTTCAATCCTAAGCTTATTTGTGTTTTGGATCAAGCCGAAACCTCTCTTTACAACATTGAAAACGAACTAAACGATAAGTATTCTGGCTCTAATTATAAGATTATTATATGTTCTGTTCAGGACAAGGAAAGGCTTGAGGATGTGTTTAAGAATATCCGTCCCGATATTGTTTTCCATGCTGCTGCCTATAAACATGTTCCTATGATGGAGGCTCATCCCTATGAGGCTGTTAGGGTAAATGTGTTTGGAACAAAGAATATTGCAGACCTTTCTTCAAAATATGGAGTAAAGAAGTTTGTTATGATTTCAACCGATAAGGCTGTTAATCCAACCAATGTTATGGGTGCAACTAAGCGGTTTGCAGAAATATACATTCAATCCTTAGATAAGACTTCCCAAACCCAGTTCATAACTACTCGCTTTGGCAATGTGCTTGGTTCCAATGGTTCTGTTATACCACGTTTTCGTCAACAAATCCAAAAGGGAGGACCTGTAACGGTTACCCACCCTGATATAATCCGCTATTTTATGACTATTCCAGAAGCATGTCGTTTGGTTTTGGAGGCAGGAGTAATGGGAAAGGGTGGAGAGATATTCCTATTTGATATGGGAGAACCTGTGAGGATTGTTGATTTGGCAAAGAGGATGATTAAGCTTTCCAACCTTGAACTTGACCAAGACATTAAGATTGAATTTACAGGACTTCGCCCAGGGGAAAAACTCTATGAAGAACTCCTCAATCAGAAAGAACATTCCCTACCAACCTATCATAAAAAGATTTTCGTTGCCAAAAACGAATCCTTTGAAATGGTGCAGGTAGATAAATCAATTAAGGAATTGGAGCAAGAGTGTCATAATCAAGATGAGGATGGAATTGTAAGGGTAATAAAAAGCCTTGTAAGTAATTTCAAGAGTAATAATAGCCGATTCGAGAAATTAGATGCAAAGGAATAAGGTAATAGATATAGCTAAAGGCATAGGCATTATGCTTGTGGTTTACACTCACACCAAGTGTTATGCTCACGATGCTATCTATATATTCATTATGCCATTATTCTTTGCCCTAAGTGGGTATTTCTTCAATGAGAAAAGAGGACTATGGGAGAACGTAAAGAATAAATTTAATAGCCTAATAATCCCTTATATATTCTATTTCCTACTAATTCAATCCCTTTTCATAGTAGTACATAAATTCTTCTATCAGGATGTTTATTTTGCTTGGAGTATGTTTATCACACCCTATTGGGCAGTTGGACCAATGTGGTTTTTCTATGGTCTTTTCTTTACCTCAGTCTTTTTCACACTAATTGCCAAAATATTCAAGAAATCATATATAATTGCTCTCCTTAGTCTAATATGCAGCATTGGAGGTTATCTGCTTTCTGTTTACAAAATACAAATCCCACTCTATATTGACTCTGCCCTAAGTATGATGGTGTTTTATGCCTTCGGATACCTTTTGAAGAGCTATAATGTTATGGATAAACTAAACACAAAGAACTCTATCCTTGTTGGAATAGCAGGCGTTGGACTTTACGTCTTAGGGATATTATTCAATGTAGTAAATAATACCAAGCCCAACGAAGTCCCACAAAACTATCCCCTATTCTTCCTTTCAGCCATAGGAGCAATCGTTGGACTATTAATAATTTGCCGTTTACTAATGCGTTTCAAATTCCTATCCAATTTGCTAAGCTTCTACGGAAAAGAATCCCTGATAATCTTTGTTTTCCATGTATTTACATTCTATTTGTTCTGTCTGTTATTTAACTTGGATATAAAAAACCTAACCTACCTTCAAGGCTTCCTAAACACAATCTTTGCCCTAATTCTTTCAATGCTGTTGGGACTTTTGCAAAAGAAATACCTACCAATCCCCAACCTAAAATCAATGTTTCGCTATTTGAGAGACAGCATTACTGGTTCACAAAAATAGAACTTTCAATAAATCTTAACCCTGATTATATCTCTTTGCATATAAATTAATTTATTATACAGCTATTATATGCTTTTGCATATAATTTATTACTTTTGCAGGATAAATATGTATTATAGAAGAAAAATATTATTGGCTTTATTAAGCTTGTTTGGGGGTAAACTAACTGCAAAACAACTTCAAAAATATTTGTTTTTGTTTACTCGCCAACAAGATACTAAATCTTTTGATTTTGTACCATACCATTATGGATGTTTCTCATTCCAAGCCAATCAAGATATATCGACCTTAACCAAATATGGTTACTGCCAAATAACTGAAACAAAAGATGGAAGATTTTACGAGCTTATAAAAGATGAGGATTTTATCAATACACTTAATATAGAAGACAAAAAAAAATTAATCGATACAAAAGACAAGTTTGGAAAACTAACACAAACGGAATTAATACGCCATACTTATCTAAACTATCCATATTATGCAATAAAAAGTGATATTGCAAAGATCTTATTAAATAGATCCGAGCTTGAAATAGTTGAACAACAAAAACGACATTATTCAGAGAAGCAACTATTCTCAATAGGATATGAAGGTATTTCGTTAGAAACATATATTAATAAATTGATAATTAACGATGTTCATGTACTTTGCGATGTAAGAAAGAATGCATATAGTCAGAAGTATGGTTTTTCAAAAGAAACTCTTGAATTAGCATGCAAGGGTACAAATATTGAATATATTCATATCCCTAATTTAGGGATTGTTTCAGAGAAAAGACAAGAGCTAAATTCCCAAGCAGATTATGATAAACTCTTTAACGAATACAAACAAACAACTTTAATTTATAACAATAAATCAATTCTATATATTCGTGATTTGTTAAATAAATATAAAAGAGTAGCTCTTACCTGTTTTGAAAAAGATCCCAAACAATGTCATAGAACTTGTGTTGCTAATTCATTAATGCAATTACCCGATACCGATTATGGATTAAAAACATTGTAGATATGGCTTTAACTCGTATTTTAATTTCAGTGAAAACTTATCCAACACTTTCTGCCACATACGATGAATTAGTTTGTACAGCAGGTTTTAGAGAGGATGGTTCTTGGATAAGAATTTATCCAGTCCCTTACAGAAAACTAAAATATGCAGACAGATACGAAAAATGGCAATGGATAGAAATAGATATTGTTCGTAATACAAAAGATTTTAGAAAAGAGAGTTTTAGACCTACTGATTTAGAAAAAGACATTATAATAGGCGAATCTATTCCCACAATTAAAAATTGGAAACTGCGTAAAGAATTTGCGTTGAAAAATGTTTATACCAATATGTCGGATCTGATTCATGAAGCAAAAGATGAAACTATCGGTACATCATTAGCTGTTCTTAAGCCGAAAAAAGTTTTGGATTTTATTTGGGAGCCTTGCGAAAGAGAATGGGATAAGAAAAAGCTTGACGCTATAATAGCAAAACAAGCTCAGGGAAGCTTGTTCGACAATGAAGAAACAAAAAAGTTATTTAAGATAGCTAAAAAAATACCTTATAAATTTTCATATGTATTTATCACAGATGACGGCAAAGAACGCACTCTAATGGTAGAAGATTGGGAATTAGGAGAATTGTTCTGGAAATATGATAATGAAGAAATAGCATGTCAAAAAGTAAAAGAAAAGTATTTTGACTACATGGTAAACGAATGTGACTTACATTTCTTTCTTGGCACAACTCAAAAATTTCATAATGTAGGACCTAACCCATTTATTATTATTGGTTTGTTTTATCCTAAAAAAGAAGACAAATCTCAACTTTCGCTATTTGAGGGAAGTAATTATAAATAATAATTCTTTGCTAAATACCTCCCCATCCCCAACCTAAAAGAAATGTATAGATATTTGAAAGAAACCCTTAAGACTTCTCAAAAATAAATACCGACTTTTTTCAAATAACCTTTGATTATTTTCATTTAATCTTCGTTTAATTTTTAAAAGAGTATATTTAGTAAAAAACTGTCAAAACTTTATTTTTGAACTGTGAAATACAATATGTTCACTATACTCAGCATACCAAAATCTCCAATTGTTTACACCATATTGATACTAGTCTGCAGCCTAAAATCTCTCATTGTTCATACCCTGCGGACCATTTCATCAACCCCTAAACTCTCATTGTTTTATGGATGTAATTTTGAAGGCACAATTTTTTTCATCTTTTTAAAACATGCCCAAAATTCCTGTGCAGACATTTCATATACAGGTTTTTCTAATTTTACGTTATGTAGTTTACTAATTTCCCGAACTTGTTGTTTCCGGAATATCTTTTTCAAGGCAGTTCGTACGGGTAAATCAGGAAATTTCAACATAAAATTTAGAAAATCTAGATAACTATCTTTCATTTCATAATTAATCGATTTACAATTCTTTTTATCCATTTTCAATAATGCAGACCTAACCTTGGGAGGTGGAGAAAAACTGTTTGGACTAACTTCATACATAAATTCCAAGTTATAGAATGTATGATAAAAAACAATATAAGGATTAAAGAATTTTTGTCTTACAAGTTTTTGTGCTGATTCAAACTGCATAATAAGACAACCTTGAGTAAAATATTCGCAATGAGTAAACATCAAAGATTTCAGAATGTAAGAAGTAATACTAAAAGGTATATTGGAAACCACTTTAAAGCTTTTTTGGGGGATTATGAAATTCCTAAAATCTGTTTCTATTATGTCTATAGTTTTATAGAATTTAAACCTCGACTTTAGTTCTGCAGCCAAAAGAGCATCATTCTCAAGGGATAATACATTATCCGCATGTTGGATTAAAAGATTTGATATAAATCCATGACCTGCACCAATGTCCATGACCAAATCTTCTTTTTGAATATCTGCGAGATAGATTGCATCTTCAATTAAAGGAGTGTCTATTGTAAAATGTTGCCCTGTAAATCTTATAGGAACACGTTGTTTTTTCATTATAATTTCTCGTTTGAATAAATACCATTTTGAACTAACCATTAGAAATGATAGACAGTATTATCCGAGAGAAATAATTGTATACTACATTACTATGTAAAATATAGTAATAAAAGTATTGAGCAAACCACTTGCTCTAATAATAATTATTTAGAGGATATATAAAGATAATTTATAGACTGCCTATCAATTAGATAGTAGCCCAAGGTCTAATGCAAAAGCAAAAACTATAATACATATTGAATTTTTTTTTGCAAAGGTATAGAATTATCACTGATATAAGATATTTTTTATTAGATTTTCTTTCGCATTTAAATAACTAAACTTATATTATATCTTAGTCAGAATTTATTGTCCTTAAGCTATACTATAACAATATAATCCTATCAATACCTTACCTCTCAAAATATATTTGTAAATTTGTCGCTATAAATTTTGTTGTTGTTTATGAGCGAAAGAAAATTATTGGTTGTTGGGAGTAGTGGTATTCATACTTTTAATACTATTGATTTAATTAAGGATTATTTTTCTGATATATTCCTTATTACTGATAGGGAGTATGACGGATTTAAGGATATTAAGCATAAGATTTTTAATTTCTCTTTTTCCAATCCCCTTAACGCTTTATTGCTTCCTCATAAGATTAACAGAACTATAAGGAGTTTTAAGCCTGATTTTATTATTATTCTTCAGGTTGATACTGGTGCTTTTAGTACGATTATGGCAAACACCAAAAAGATTCCTACATTGGTTATTGCTTTTGGGAGTGATGTCCTTACTGTTCCTCAAAAGGGTTTTTTCTATAATCAATTGGTGAAATTTGTTTTAAAAAGGGGGAAGTATTTTAATACTGGAACGAGGTTTGCTGCTCAGAGGATGAATGAGTTGGCTGGAAGGGATTTGAATGTTCTGGTTGCTAATTCAGGCTTTGAGCCTGGTTGCAAGCCAATGGAAAAGCAAAATATTATTTATTCTAATCGTTTGCATAAGCCTTTATATCGTATTGCTCAAATTGTTGAAGCTTTTGCAAGGTTTGTGAAAAATGGTAGGGAGGATTGGAAATTGGTTATTGGGGCAACAGGAGATGAGGAAAACCTAAGAAAGAGAGCTAAGGAATTGGGGGTTGAGGATAAGGTGGAGTTTATTGGCTGGGTTGAGAAAGAGACAAATAACTACTACTATTCTATTTCAAAGATATGGGTTTCTATTCCTGAGTCTGATAATACTCCAATTTCTCTTTTGGAGGCTATGGCTGGGGGTTGTATCCCGATTATGAGCGATTTGGTTGCTAATAGGGAATGGGTTGAGGATGGAAAGAATGGGATAATTGTTTCGGACTACAATTCAAATTATATTGAAAGGGCTTTGGGTTTGGATTATGATTATTTGGTAAGCTATAATATTGATTTGATGGAAAGAGAAGGCACAAAGGACGCCAATAGGGAGAAGTTCTATTCAATTTTTGATAAAGAGTTTGGAAGATAATGAAACAAAGAGTTGTACATATTACTACTGTTCATAAGAGAAAGGATTCGAGGATATTCTATAAGGAGTGTTCTTCATTAGCAAAGGCAGGCTATGAGGTTATATTGATTGTTGCGGATGGTTTTATGAATGAGACCATAACCTTAGACAAGGATTCTTCTGTGAGCATAATTGATGTTGGGATTGAGACAAACAGAGTAAAGAAGCTCTTTCGTTCTTCCTACAAGGCATTTAGGAAATCAAAGGAACTAAAGGCTGATATTTATCATTTTCATGACCCTGATTTTCTAATCTTTTCCACCTTTCTGAAAAATAAAACCAATAGGGTTTACTTCGATTCTCACGAAGATTTTCCTGCTCTAATGCTTCAAAGAGACTATATTCCTTCCTATATGAGAAGGTTTTTATTTAGCATCACAACCTTTTTGGAAAAGAAATGCACAAGAAAAATCTCTGGGGTAATTACTGCTACCGAAACCATTATGGAGAAATTCCAAAACTATGGAGTAAAGCATATTCAGGTCATTAAGAACTATCCAATACTTAAACCCTTTGAAGCAGAAATCAAAGAAAACAAAGAGGAAGTTGAGCCAATTGCTTGTTATGTTGGAGGATTAACACAGGTAAGAGGAGTAAAGGAAATGATATTATCTTGTGCTATGGCTAAGGTAAAACTTTTCTTAGCTGGAGAGTTTGATGATAAGGAGTTTTTCTCTCAAATGAAGAGTCTTCCTCAATGGGATAATGTGACTTTCTTTGGATACGTAAGGCATGAGGAGCTCTATGAGAAGATTTATTCAAAGGCAATTTTGGGATTAGTCCTTTTGCACTCTGCCCCAAACCACACTAACTCCATTCCAATCAAACAACTTGAATATATGCAGGCAAGACTTCCTGTTGTGAGTACTTCCGAAATCGCTTTTTGTAGGGAGATTACAGAAAAAACAGGCTGTGGCATAGTGGTTAATCCATTAGACATTGAGCAAATTGCAAAAGCCATCACAACCATTTGCCAAGATAAGGCTCTTGCAAATCAAATGAGCAAAAATGGATATGAAGCCACAAAACAAGAATATAATTGGGTTTCGCAAGAAAGAAATCTAATAGAATTTTATAATCAGTAAAACACAAAATAATCTTATGAAATTATTAATCCTAACTCAGTATTTCCCTCCAGAGGTTGGAGCTCCACAAAGCCGTTTGTATGAAGTGGCAGTACGATTGATGCAAAAGGGAGTAGATATTACTGTTCTAACTGCAATGCCTAATTATCCGCAGATGGTTATTCATCCAGCCTACAAAGGCAAACACTACTGCAAAGAAGATCTTAATGGAATGACTGTTCATCGCTCTTGGATATACATACCCAAATCAAAAGCTCTTACAAAACGCCTTCTTAACTATTTTTCATTTGTATTCTCATCGCTTTGGTGGGGCTTGTGGAAGATTAAGAAACAAGATATATTGCTTGTTGAATCTCCACCACTATTCTTAGGAATAACTGCCTATCTTCTCTCAAGAGCGAAAGGAGCCAAATTAGTGTTTAATGTTTCTGACCTTTGGCCCGAGAGTGCAGAAAAGCTGGGTTTGATAACCAATAAGACCTTGCTAAGAATGGCAACTCGTATGGAAGAATTTTTCTATAAGAAATCTGCCCTAATCTCTGGTCAGACTCAAGGAATTGTCAATAATATAAAAGGACGTTTCCCCAACAAAACTGTCCATTGGCTTAAGAATGGAGTTGATATTAATTTCTATGATGTTAATAAGACCTTTGAAAAGAACTCATGGAGAAAAGCCCATAACATGAAAGAAACAGATTTCCTCCTATTCTTCGGTGGTATATTAGGATACGCTCAGGATATAGAAGTAATCTTAAAAACTGCCAAATTAGTTTCCGACCATAAAGACATCAAATTCATAATCTATGGCACAGGACCAGAGAAAGAAAGACTATTGAAAATGAAAGACGAACTGGAGCTTGACAATGTTTTCTTCTTTGACGCTGTTCCTAAGAATCAAATGCAGAACATAATTATGGATATGAACTGTTCTATGGCACCACTAAAAAGAATTGACCTCTTTAAGGGAGCTATCCCAACCAAAATATTTGAAAACCTTGCACTGAAAAAGCCTCTTTTGCTCGGAGTTGAAGGAGAAGCCAAAGAACTATTTGTAGATAAGGGCAAATGTTGCCTATTCTTTGAGCCAGAAAATCCTGAGGCAATGAAAGAACAACTACTCTTTTTGTACAATAACCCCAACAAACTACAAGAGTTGGGAGAAAATGGCTTAGATTATGTTTCAAAATACTTCAACCGAGACCTAATAGCCGAAGATTATTACCAAGCATTAACCAAAATACTTTAATAGATATGAAAACATTAGAAGAATTGCAAGAAATAGCAATTGAAACAATACGTCAAGAACAATTCCTTCACAGCCCATACACCCTCTACGAGCCCATACACTACACCATGGAGCAAGAAGGTAAGAGAATACGCCCACTACTCACCCTTTTGGCATCAGAACTCTTTGAGGGCAATATAGAAAACGCCAAACCCTCAGCCCTTGCCATTGAAACAGCCCACAATTTCACTCTCCTGCACGACGACATAATGGACGCCTCACCCCTAAGAAGAGGAAAAGAAACCGTATATAAGAAATATGGCACCGACAAAGCCATCCTCTCAGGCGACACAATGCTTGCCATAGCCTACCAATACCTTCTTCGCTCCCCAAAAGCCCTTATTGCAGAGCTAATGGAATGTTTCACAAAAGGAATGATAGATGTCTTTGCTGGACAAGCCTATGATATGGAATTTGAACAAAGAAACGACGTAAGGATAGAAGAATATATCGACATGATAAGCCTTAAGACCGGAGCATTACTTGCCACCTCCCTCCAATTAGGAGCAATCACAGCCCAGGCAAAGCCTCAAGACATAGAAAACCTCTATGAATTTGGGATAAACATAGGCATTGCCTTTCAGCTAATGGATGATATACTGGATTGTTGGAGCAATTTTGAGGAATTTGGCAAGGTAACGGGGACGGACATTGCCGACAACAAGAAGACATTTCTCTATTTGAAGTCCTTGGAGATAGCAAGTAAAGAGGAAAAGGAAGTATTGTTAAAATATTTCTCCTCCACAAGCTTTGACCCTAAGGAAAAGGAGGACGCCGTTAAAGCAATATACCACAAACTCAACCTAAAACAAATTGCACAAGAGCTTATGCAGACCTATAACGCTAAGGCTATGGATTCTTTGCAAAAAATAGGAGTTAATGATAAGCAAAAGACAAATCTTATTAACTTTGCAAATAAGTTAATGCACCGTAATAAATAATATTGATAAACAAAAAATTATAATAACTATGAAAGATTTTAATAAGGAATTTAAGCTTTACGCAACCAAGCACAGAAACATTAACAGCATTACTTATGAGCGTTATGCTAAGCATTTTCAGAGGGGAGCCTATATAAACCCAACAATCATTGAAGAACGTCAGCTAAACATTGCTCAAATGGATGTTTTCTCACGACTTATGATGGAGAGGATTATATTTTTGGGTACGGCTATTGATGATGATGTTGCAAATATTATTCAAGCACAGCTGTTGTTTTTGGAGAGTGTAGATTCATCAAGAGATATACAAATATATCTAAATTCTCCAGGGGGATATGTTCATGCTGGGCTTGGGATCTACGATACCATGCAGTATATTCGTCCAGATGTAGCCACCATTTGCACTGGCTTAGCTGCATCAATGGGTTCTGTCTTGCTATGTGCAGGAGAGAAGGGTAAGCGTTCGGCACTTGAGCATTCAAGAGTTATGATACATCAACCACTTGGAGGAGCCGAAGGGCAGGCATCGGATATTGAGATTGCGGCAAGGGAGATTATGAAGACCAAAAAGGAGCTTTATACTATAATTGCCAAGCATTCTGGTCAGACCATAAAGAAAGTTGAGGAGGATGGCGACAGAGACTTCTGGCTAACAGCAAAGGAAGCCAAGGCTTATGGAATGATAGATGAGATTTTGGTACGAAATGAGAAATAGAGGTTGATTTGTTTTTGCATTAAAACCTAATAATAAAGAAGTGCGGGATAACTATCCCGCACAACGAAGATTTTATCCTTTTGCAAAATGAAAAAATACGTATTTATTTTTATAATATCTTTTGCTTATTCATTTATTTGTTTTTCTCAAGCAAGAGATACGATTGTATCACCAATAGAAGATGAAATATGTTGGGGATTTGAATACTATAAAGGAATTGAAAGATTAGAAATAATAGATGAATTTATTACTGATACAATAAGAGGAGATGTAGGATATGTTTTTAACTTCAATGCTAAAAATAGATTGTTAGTAGAAAGCATCGAAATCAATGTTGTGCTTATTAGAAATTCAAGTGGAGTAATTACTAAAAAATATTTTGATAAAAGCAAAAAATCACATAGAAAACAGTTAGTATATTATGATAGTACATTTAATTCTGTTGTTAATACTATTAAGTTTTGGGAGTGCTCTAATAAGAATAGGGAGATTTCTAATGTTAATAGAAGAATGTTTGTATTTCCTTTTGTGATTATCCCTAATAAAATGGATGGTAATGTAGGGGGGTAGTGTATCAGATTTGGGGTAGTGGGTAGTGTATCAGATTGGGAGTTGATGATATAAGTCGTTGAAAAACATTAATTATTAAAATAAGTTTAGCGAAAAGACAGAATATTATTCTGTCTTTTTCTATTTTTAATCCTTTAAAACGAATTTAAAACATCAACCAAAGAAGATTTTATGATGTGGTGTATCAGAATTGGAGTTGGGTATTTTGGTTAGGAATAAAAGACATAAATACAATAATATATCAATAACCGTCGTGCGGGATTTGCAATCCCGCACTATGTTATTATAAGGATTTGTAATCCGTAAGATATACAATAAGCTATGCAGATACAAAACAGAGTTACAAGGGAAATGTATTTAGATTAGAGGTAAAGGATTATAAGCTTTGGCAAGAAGGGATTGATTGCCAAGAAATATACTTATACGACTATCTTCAACAAAAATTAAATTACATTCATAATAACCCTGTAAAAGAAGAATTTGTATATTTGCCAAAAGAATATAAATATAGTTCAGCAATTGATTATGCAGGAGGAAAAGGAATATTGGAGGTTGAAGTAATAAAATGATATGTATGAATAATAATCGGATTATAAATCCTAATAATAATATAGTGCGGGATTACAAATCCCGCAGGACGGAGGATTTCTTTGCTATGCAAAGCTACAAAGTCGATAACTTGCTAAGGCAAGCGGTAAACCGATAAATAATCGGTAAGATATAGAATCTTCAAAAGATATTCCAACAAATTGTATTAATCAAAATGTATTTGTAAATTTGCCAGCAAATTGAGATTAAAATGAATAAATATTGGATTACAAATCCTAATAATAAAAAAGTGCAGGATTGTAAATCCCGCACGACGGGAAAATTAAATTACATTCATAATAAACCTGTAAAAGAAGAATTTGTATATTTGCCTGAGAATTATAAATATAGTTCAGCAATTGATTATGCAGGAGGAAAAGGAATATTGGAGGTTGAAGTAATAAAATGATATATATGAATAAGTATCGGATTACAAATCCTAATAATAATATAGTGCGGGATTGCAAATCCCGCACGACGGAGTTATTAGGTAAGGGATTATTTGGTATAGGTATTGCATTAGATACTAAAAATACTATTAATGTGTTAAACAGCGATATGTCTAATTCAAGTAAATTGTATGAAACAGGGAAAACGGCAACTCCATATGCTTTAACTTTTTTATTTGGAAGTACTATCGGAGGGTTATCTGCTCCAGCTATAATTGCGGCAGATATGGCTTGGGAAGGTATGAAACAAATATATTCTAATATAGACAATTGGGGTAGGAATCTACCAAATCAAATAATCAATAGTCATTAAAATTTTATGAAAGACAGATTATACAGAGTAACTTTTTTAAATTGTTTCTCTAATTTATTAAATGCTATTGTAGTAACAATTGCTATTGCGTATGTCCTCTTAATGTTTATTTCTAAGGTAAATCTTACTGAAATAAAAATAGGTTGGATTGTTATTTTGATGTTAATAATTATATGGATTGGTTTTGGACTTTATCCTTTATATGTTTTCATTATTTACTATAGACACGATAAAAAAGTACACATTAAAAAAGTAAATAATGACAATGATACTTATGTAATATATATGTATGATAATAAAATTATTCAAACAGTCAAATTAAAAGATATAATTAGAATAGAGCAATATCGGTGGTCTTTTATTTTTATAAATTATTACATAGTGGTTATCAACAATCAAGAATCAATAATTTTATCTTCATTATTTAGTGTATCAAGTATATTTGGAAAAGTAAAAAGAGTTACAATTAAAGATAGGCAATTGATCCCTTATGAATGGAAAAATGGTAATGTATTGTGGTAGTGTATCAGATTTGGAGTTGATGATATAAGTCATTGAAAAACATTGATTATTATAATGTGAAAATAAAACGAAGTTCTAGTAAAATAAAACGAAGAGATAATTTTTTAAAACGAAGAGTTATTACATTAAAACAGAATAAGAATTTAGTGTGGTATGTTAATGAAATTAACAGAAATAAAATAGAGTATTTGTGTTAGGGCGTAACGCTTGAAGCGTTAGGACGTAATGCTTGGAGTGTTACGCCGTATCAGTAGGTAGTAATACGCCGTAACACTGATAGTAATACGCCGTAACGCTTGTACCATTACGCCGTAACGCTTCAGGCATCATTCAATAATGCTAAAAAGAGTTAAAAATAAATAGAAGATAGTTTATGAATATATTGATAAAAAGGTTGGGATATGAAAGATAAAACTCTATTAAGGATAGGGGTTTTGATGATTTCTATCCTGATTTCTTTTTCTGCTTTCTCGCAGGAAAGGATTCTTTCCAAGAAGATTGTTTATGAGGTTAAGATTATGAACTCTCGTATTGAGCAGTCTGTGAAGAAGGATTCCATTGTCTATGATTATTTGGTGGATAAGAGGTTTTGGTGGCAGAGTATTGATGATGTGCTTGCTAAGGTTAGGGATAAGAAACTTTATTTCCAGACCTTTGAGAGGGAAAACTTGGTCTTTGATTCCATTAAGAAGGACTTGCAAAGGCAATATTTGGCTTGCTTTAAGGATAGTTTGACGGATAAGAAGCTTCAAAGGCTTTTGGAGGAAGAGATTAGGGTAATTAGGTTTGAGGAGGAGTGGACTTATAATCCGCAAACTATGTTAATTGACAAGAAGGTCATTGGCTACAATCCAATAATTACGAGGGATTCGGTTATGCTTACTGATGAGGACTTGGTTGCTAAGGAGTTTTTCCGCTATGAGCTTGGTTGGATATTCCCAAGTGCTAAGCCTGAGATGAAAGACACTCTTTGCGTTGTGAGAAACATTCATTTCACAATCCCAATCTATAATAAAAAGCCATATCATTGGTGGGATTCTCATCTTGAGCCGGAGTATTCTATTCCTTATTTTGAGTCCTATATGCAAAAGGCAGAGCTTGGGCAGATTAAGGTCTATGCTCAACCTATTTCGACTGAAAACTATTCTCGCGGAGATATTCTCAAACGCAAGCAGTTTGAAATGATGGTTACTATTGATACGGAGGATATTTATGGGAATATTGTTCCTAAGGATACTATCTTAAAGGGGAACTATAATACTGATAATTTTGATTATTTGCGTTTTGGTGATGAGTGGTATTTTGATATTCCGTCTTCGCAGTTTGTTAAGAGGGTCAATTATCTTTCTCCAATGATACAAATTATTGGTCTTGACGGAGGGCTAAGGGGATTAATGCCAATTTATTATTTAAGGAGGAGGTAGAGATGAAGAGATTTGCAGTATTTATTGTCGCTTTGGTGGTTTCGTTTCTTGGTTTTGCTCAACAGCCTTCGCATTCCATAGAGTATGAATATCATAATGTTGGGGTTTTTAATCCTGAATGGGAGATATACCAAAGTTTGAATCCAAAGAAGTTTGAACATATTACGGGATATTATAGGGAGGAGCTGGCAAAGATAATTCTTAGGGCTGTGAGTTCAAGGCAGGTAAAGATTTATGATCAGAGGAAAAGGGAAATATCTCTTGACACTGTTCTTAATCGCATTATTGAGTTTGAGAAAAGAGAGTTTGGGCATACCCTAAAGAAAGATTCTGTTTTCAAGTTTATTTATCCTTATATCTCTGAATATAGCTTTGAGGAGTTTGTAAGGTATGATTTCAAAACCCTTGCTTTGGAGAAAACCATAAAGGCTTATTGTCCTACCCTTGTGCGTTATAAGAGTTTTACTGATGAAAAGATAGACACCGTAAGGCTTGAATTATTCTGGATATTTCCTCAGGAGGAAGCTATTGACCAAGAGAATAAGAAAAATCAAGCCTCAAAGGATGAGTATTTCCATATTCCTGATACGGTTATTTCTGCTCAACCACTCAAATACCCTGTTCAAAACCCCTACACAACCTCTCTTTTCAGAAAGGCAAAGAGTAAGGATGCCAGCATATTAAGGGCTGACGGCTCAAAGTTTAATGCTCCAAAGGAGATTGATGATTTATTTGTGTTGAAGAGTAATATCTATATCTTGAATGATGAAACAGGCTTGGAAGAAAAAAAAGAAATCATAAGCGATATTATCCCTGAAGATATAAAAAATCTACGCATTGGAGAATTATGGTCAATTAATAGAAATAACTTAGTAATCAAAAAGCAAGTAAAATATATTATACCTTTATTAGATATTGATGAGAGAGGATTTCAGCAACTTGGAATTAGGATACAATGAATGAGAAGCTTTCCCTTAGTGGATTAAATCGTATTGGAGTAGAGGAATTTAAGCAAAAGAAAAAGAACCCAATAATTATTGTGCTTGATAATGTTAGGAGTATGAATAATGTTGGGTCTGTTTTTAGGACTTCGGATGCCTTCCTTATTGAAAAGATTTTTCTTTGTGGCATTACGCCCAAGCCTCCTCATAGGGATATTCAGAAAACAGCACTTGGAGCAACAGAAACAGTTGATTGGGAGCATAAGAGCTCAACTTTGGAGACAATTGAAGAGCTAAAAACCCAAGGATACATTATATATTCAATTGAACAAACAAAGAATAGCATAATGTTAAATGATTTTTCATTCCCAAAGGGAGAAAAGATTGCTATTGTCTTTGGTAATGAGGTTGATGGAGTGTCTCAGGAGGTTGTAAACCTTTCTTCTGGAGTTATTGAAATTCCACAATTCGGCACCAAGCATTCTTTAAATATTTCGGTAAGTGCAGGAATTGTTATTTGGGAGTTAATCAACAAACTAAATGGCTAATTTGAAGAAAAAAATCAAATTAATTTGGTAAAATAAAAAAACATTGTATCTTTGCACTCGCTTTTTAGGGGTCTTTATAATAATAAAAATAGGTTCGGTAGTTCAGTTTGGTTAGAATACATGCCTGTCACGCATGGGGTCGCGGGTTCGAGTCCCGTCCGGACCGCTAAAAGTTAAACAAAAGGAAAGCAATAAAATTAAAACAATTGCTTTCCTTTTTATTTTATCACAAATTCCCAAACTATTTTCCTAAAATTATACTTTCAATATATGCAAAAATTTATGGAGTTTAGGCTTAATGGACATTTTTAATGG
>DHPF01000013.1:23428-46901 GCA_002407855.1 Bacteroidales bacterium UBA5371 | reverse complement strand
GTCAACCTTATTCAGGACGGGTCAAAATGAAGTTTCAATCTCGTTAAACTTCGTTTTAATCTCAAAACAATGCCATTATTTTGTCAAAACAACCGCATTGTATTTGGCAAACAATGGCATTGTTTTAGTAAAACAACCGCATTGTTTTGACATTAAAGTCTAATTTGATTTTTTTGAGTCTTCGTTTTATTAGATATACACTTCGTTTAGATAGAATTATAAGACTTTTAAATTTTATATGAGTAGGCTTTTCCAACTATAAATAAATTTTTATAGGACAAAAATCATTGTAAGTATAAGTATAAAAGAAGTCTCATCTGCCTAAATGCATATATGAAAAGAGTAAACAAAAAAAGACGCTATGCAAAATTAATTACTTAGCGTCTTATGGGTTTGTAGCTCTTTGGCTAAATTATCTTTCTACCAAGCAAATAAAGGACGATGACTCATCATTTCATTCACTTGCTTTCTTACTCTAAGAATGTTTTCTTCGTTCTCAACATCTGAAAGTATGCTGTCAATCATATCCACAATTGCAGCCATTTCGTTTTCCTTTAAACCACGTGTTGTGATTGCTGGTGTTCCAACTCTAATTCCAGAGGTTTGGAATGGAGAGCGTGAATCAAATGGAACCATATTCTTATTTATTGTAATGTCAGCCTTTACCAATGTATTCTCTGCAACCTTTCCTGTTAGGTCAGGGAATTTTGTTCTTAGGTCAATTAGCATCAGGTGGTTATCTGTTCCGTTTGAAATTACCTTATATCCCTTTGCAACAAATGCTTGAGCCATTGCATTGGCGTTCTTCATCACTTGTTTAATGTATTGTCCGTATTCAGGAGTAAGTGCTTCGCCAAAGGCTACTGCCTTAGCTGCAATAACGTGTTCCAATGGTCCTCCTTGAATACCTGGGAATACTGCCGAGTCTAATAGTGCTGACATCATTCTGATTTCTCCCTTTGGAGTTTTCTTTCCCCATGGGTTAGGGAAGTCCTTGCCTAAAAGAATTAAGCCTCCTCTTGGTCCACGAAGGGTTTTATGTGTTGTTGTTGTGCAGATATGACAATACTCAACTGCATTATTCAATTCCTTTTTTGCAATCAATCCTGCTGGATGTGAAATATCTCCCATAAGTATTGCTCCAATCTTATCGGCAATCTCTCTCATTCTCTTCCAATCCCAATCTCTTGAATAGGCAGAAGCTCCACCCACAATAAGCTTTGGTTTATGCTCCAAAGCCACCTTTTCCATCTTATCGTAGTTAATTGTTCCTGTTTCTTCTTCTACTCCGTAGGCAACAGGCTTGTAGTTAATTCCAGAAGCATTTACCGGAGAGCCATGAGTTAGGTGTCCTCCGTGATTAAGGTCTAAGCCCATAAATGTATCTCCAACATTGAGGCAAGCTAAGAAAACTGCCATATTTGCTTGTGCTCCTGAGTGTGGTTGTACGTTTGCATATTCTGCTCCAAAGAGTTGTTTTGCTCTATCAATTGCCAATTGTTCTGTTTGGTCAACTATTTGGCAACCTCCGTAATAGCGTTTGCCAGGGTATCCTTCGGCGTATTTGTTTGTTAAAACAGAGCCCATTGCTTCCATAACTTGCTCCGATACGAAGTTTTCTGAAGCAATTAGTTCGATGCCGTGCATTTGACGTTCCTTTTCTTTTTGAATTAAGTCAAAGATTTGTGTGTCTTTTGTCATTTTATATATATTTAGAATTTAGATTTTTAAATTTCACGATGCAAAGATAAGACTTTATTTTAAGTCTTACGAAAATGTCTTTTGATTTCAGTAAATTGTTTCTTGATTCCAATAAAATGTCTTTTGATTTCATTTTCTTTAAACCTCGTTTTAGAAAACAAAATCCAGAATATGCTAAAATGAAACCTACTCCATTTTATAGCGAGAGAAGACGTTATCTTTTGTTATAGGAAATGGGTTTTCTGATTGCCATTTCACAAATCGATCAAATTGAGCTTTGTTATTTTGTATCCAAGAAGCAGCCTCTTGTGTGTTGCCATAGCCAAAAAGCCAATAGTTATAGGCTTCAAACAAGCCAATATCTATTAATTTCTTTTGGTAATCGAATAATACGTTTTTAAAACTTGGACTATTCCTATAAAAATTGGATATAAAACGTTTGCGGATTTCAACCAAGGAGGCTAATGTAATATTGCGTTGTCCTTGACATGCTTGCAAAAGAGCACTCTCGTAATTGTCGGGGAAAAGGTTTGGACGTTCTTTGGAATTGGAGTAAACTATGGTTGGGTCATTGAAATTTACCCTTATTTGATTAGTATTAAAGGTTATCTCACTATGATAACAGTCATATAGCTTACGACTTATTTCAACGGCTCGTTCTCCTCCTTTTTCAAGGTTCATAAATATTTCTCCATACATTATACCCCACACTTCTTCGCTTGAAGAAAGGAAGATTTGGGCAGCACGATAATAGTTAGAACTAAATGTTGGGTCTTTCTCTATTCCATTTTCGTATTGTTCCAATGCTCCAATGAAATTAGAGCGTTTGTAGGCAAGGTTTCCCTTTTCCAAAAACAAACAACCAGCATTAGGATATTTTCTTAGTCCTTTGTCATAAGTGATTAAAGCCATATTTTGATTACCCAGCTCATCATATGCATTTCCTAAGAGTTGATAAACATCGGCAGGAGCATCCTCATTAGCTGAAAGAGTATCTAAGATTTGGATTGTCTTTTTGTATTCCTTCATCAAATAGTTATTCCATGCGAGTTCGTATTTATATTTGATGGTTTCGCTTGGACATAATTCAAGAGCTTTTTTTAGCAATTCTTCTGCCATATAGTACTGCTTATTATCCATCTCCTTATGAGCTTGGATAAGGTTTTGATTAGCTTCTTGGCAACCTTGCTCCAATTTCTTTTTCTCCTCAGCCGCTTTAATCTCTTCCTTTGTAGGTGGTTTCTCCTTAGGCTTAGTTGTTTTGGTCTTTGCCTTAGAATCCTTAGTCTTAGAAGTTGAGGTTTTTGACTTAGGAGTAGTCTTATCTTTTGCCTTAACGGTTGTTTTGGTAGTAGAGGTTGTCTTCTGAGGTGCCTGAGCCAAAGAAACTAAGGAGAAGCTAAGTAAAAAAACTATAAATAGAATTTTCTTCATGTTTTTCAAATCTTATTTTATCAGCTCTTTTGCTGCATTAAGAATTGTTTGCTCAATTTTTGAAACTTCTTTCTTTTGTGATGAGGTCATTTGAGGTAAAAGCGTATCAAGCTCTTTCTTATAGTCCTTTGCCTTTGTAAGAAGTTGAGCAGCCTCTGCAATTGCCAAAACATCTCCCTTTTTAGCCTTATCAACCACTGTAATATAATGATTTGCCTGTTGATTATAGTAGTTTATTTTTTCACTGATATTGCTTAGTGAACTTGCAACATTACTTGCTCCTTTCAAAGCTGTACATTGGGTAAATACTATTGGAGAACTAATAAGCAAAATGCTAATAATAATTGTGTAAAGACTTGTTCTTTTCATGATATTGATGTGTTTAATTGTTAATAAATATCTTTTTTCAAAGTACAAATGTACGTATTTTTATTTATTTCTTACCTTTGCCGATGAAAAATTTATTTAAAAGCACATAAAAATGACAAGAAATAATCTAAAAACCCTATTAAATAGACGCACAATAAGGAAATATAGTAATAAACCAATTGATGAGGAAACTCTAAATCTTTTGTTTGAGGCAGGAGTAAGGGCTTCCAATTGTGGAAATATGCAGGCTTATTCCATAGTTGTAACAAAAGACGAGGAAAGGAAAAAAGAGCTATCAAAGTTCCATTTTGGACAAGAAATGGTTGTTGAGGCTCCGATTGTATTAACTATATGTGCTGACTTGAATCGTTTTCATAAATGGTGCCTTCAGAGAGGAACAAGCATTGAATATGATAATTTCCTTTGGTTAAACATTTCAACCATTGACGCAACCATATTAACCCAGTCAATTTGTAATGCTGCCGAAGAGCTTGGGCTTGGGATATGTTATTTGGGAACTGTGAACTATATGGCAAAGCAAATAGCAGACTTCCTCAATCTTCCCAAATACGTTGTTCCTGTTGCCTCAATAACTCTTGGCTACCCTGCCGAAGAACCACCCCTCACAGAACGTCTGCCATTAGAAACCTTTATTCATAACGAAACCTATAAGGATTACAGCAAGGAAGATATTGATAAGTACTATAATGAATTTGAAGAATTATCACAATCGAAAGCCTATTGCGAA
Source organism: Bacteroidales bacterium UBA5371 (assembly GCA_002407855.1). Classification (GTDB taxonomy): domain Bacteria; phylum Bacteroidota; class Bacteroidia; order Bacteroidales; family P3; genus UBA10566. The sequence goes on along the minus strand of DHPF01000013.1, from coordinate 42,649 downwards.
GAAAGCAATCAAGAGAACCTTGCAAAGGTATTTACCCAAAGCCGATATAAAGGGAAGGATAATAGAACCTTTTCAAGAGCTTATTTAGACTTCATTACCCAACAAGGTTTTATGAGAAATTCATCAGAGGAAGACAGATAGAAAGCTATGTCAAAGGATAATTCTACAAAAAACATTAGGACAGCCTTTTTTCTCAACTTAGGATTTGCCTTTGTTGAACTTATTGGAGGAATAATAACCAATAGTGTTGCCATTCTTTCCGATGCCATTCACGACTTTGGCGACTCAATTTCCTTAGCCATTGCTTGGGCTTTGCAGAAAAAGTCAAACAAACCCAAAGATGAAAAATACTCCTATGGCTACAAAAGATTTTCCCTCCTAAGCTCCGTAATACTTTCAGGAATCCTACTTATAGGTTCAATCCTAATTCTCCTTGAGGCAATAACCCGTCTTTTCTCACCTCAGGATGTGAACGCACAAGGAATGCTTTGGCTTGCAATTCTTGGAATAATTATTAATGGTGCAGCAGCCCTTAGTGTTAAAAAAGGGAAAACCCTAAATGAAAGAGCAGTATTCCTTCATATTATGGAAGATGTTTTGGGCTGGATAGGAGTTCTTGTGATAAGTATTGTGATGATATTTGTTCATCTCCCAATCCTTGACCCAATCCTTTCAATAAGTATTACTATTTGGGTGCTTTATAATGTATATAAGAACTTGAAATCAACCTTTAATATACTTTTGCAGGCTCTCCCAAAGGATGTTGATGTAAAGAAACTAACAAAGGAATTGGAAGAAATTGAAGATGTTGTTTCAATTCACGACCTTCATCTCTGGACTCAAGATGGTATTTCGCACGTAATGACCTTGCATATTGTTGCAAACAGCAATTACGATAAGATTAAAGAGAAAGTAAGGCAAAAGACTAAAAACTACAACATTGACCACGTAACAATTGAACTTGAAGACTCCAATTTCAATTGCATAAATAAGTAATTTTCATAATTCAGCAGTTTTTCATTTAAATATTAATAAGTTAAGTTTTTTCTAAATATACAAACATTATATTTAGTGCAACTATATAGTTGGATAATTTTTGTTTTTAAAAAATAAGTAGGGAGTATAATTTATTTTAAGTCCTATTTAAATAAATTTTTCTCTGAGATAATTTTTATTAAACTTGATTATATTTTGTTTATATATAGGGGCAATCCTGCTTGATTACCTATATAATCCACAAGGAGCATATATTTGGATTTCCAAATACAAACATAGAGATAAACAAAGAAAGGTCATAACCTACAAAAGGACAATAAACGTTTACAAATAAAATCTCTGTTTTCTCAAACTTAATTCTAAATTTGCCAAACTTGATTTTAATTTCTTAAAACTTAGATATAAAAACTTAGTTCTTGATTTCCTAAAAGCATTACAGACTAATACCTTTAACTCTTGATTATTTTGTTGTTTAAGTAGTCTTTCTTTTTGTACGGCCTCATTTTTGTCTCACATTAAATAAAGCAAAAATGAATTATTGAACCTTATAATTAAATGGTATTGAAGAAATATTCTATTGCACCAAGATTTGAATTGTATTGTTTGAACATTCAACAACTCCACTATTTATCTTAAATTTCTCTTCTTTTTCTTTAGTAACTATTCTTATTGTTCCTTTGGTTAAAACTGAAATTATAGGAGCGTGATTGTTTAATATTTCAAACGAACCATCAATACCCGGTAATTGCAATAGACTGGCTCCTTCGCCTTGGTATATTGTTTTTTCGGGAGAGATAATTTTGACTTTCATTTCTGTTTAATTGAGTAAAGGTTATTCTTGATGTGCTTGGGCAAGAAGTTTCTTGCCTTTTTCTATTGCCTCTTCTATTGTGCCAACCATAGAAAATGCAGCTTCTGGATACTCATCTACTTCGCCGTTAAGTATCATATTGAAGCCTTTTATTGTGTCTTCAAGATTTACAAACACTCCCTGCATTCCTGTAAATTGTTCTGCAACATGGAAAGGTTGAGAAAGGAAACGTTGAACGCGTCTTGCTCTTGATACAGCTAATTTATCTTCATCGGATAATTCTTCCATACCAAGTATTGCTATAATATCTTGTAGTTCTTTGTATCGTTGAAGGATACCTTTAACTTTTTGAGCAGTTGCATAATGATCTTCGCCCACAACATCTGGGGTTAAAATTCTTGAATTTGATTCCAAAGGATCTACTGCTGGATATATACCTAATTCGGATATTTTACGAGAAAGCACAGTTTGTGCATCTAAGTGAGCAAAGGTCGTTGCCGGTGCAGGGTCTGTTAAGTCATCAGCAGGAACATAAACGGCTTGAACAGATGTTATAGAGCCTCTTTTGGTGGAGGTAATCCTCTCTTGCATAGTTCCCATTTCGGAGGCAAGGGTTGGTTGATAACCTACGGCCGAAGGCATACGTCCTAATAGTGCTGATACTTCTGAACCAGCTTGTGTGAAACGGAATATATTATCAATAAATAATAGAATATCTCTTCCTCCTGTATTTTCGTCTCCATCACGATAGTATTCTGCTAAGGTCAATCCCGATAAAGCCACTCTTGCTCTTGCTCCTGGGGGTTCATTCATTTGTCCAAAGACTAATGTGCATTTAGATTCTGATAATGCCTTTTGGTCAACCTTTGACAAATCCCAACCGCCTTCTTCCATACTTTTTATAAACTCATCTCCATAGCGAATGACTCCCGATTCCAACATCTCCCTAAGAAGATCATTACCCTCACGAGTTCTTTCTCCAACTCCTGAAAATACAGATTGTCCTGAATATTTCTTAGCAATATTATTAATCATTTCCATAATTAATACTGTTTTTCCAACTCCTGCTCCTCCAAATAGACCAATCTTTCCTCCTTTTGCATAAGGTTCTATAAGGTCAATTACTTTTATTCCTGTTAGAAGAACTTCTTGTGAGGTAGAGAGTTCTTCAAATTTTGGTGGTTCACGATGTATTGGATAACTTCTTGATTTATCAACATCGCCTATGCCATCAATTGCTTGACCAATTACATTAAATAAACGTCCATTTATATGTTCGCCAATAGGCATTGAAATAGGTTCTGCTAAGTTCTCAACAATAAGTCCTCTTTGTAATCCATCAGTTGAGTCCATTGCAATTGTTCTAACTGTATTGTCTCCTATTCCTTGCTGGCATTCTAATATAACAAAAGAACCATCTTCTTTAACAACTCTAAGTGCATCATAAATATTTGGTAATGTTTCTTTTTCGTCAAATGCGACATCTATAACCGCACCAATAATTTGAGAAATCTTTCCCCTACTAACTACGTTCATAAAATATGTTTTCTGTATTTTTTTCGTTATTATTGAACTGCGAATTTACATCATTTCTGTGAAACAATTCACAAAAAGACAAAAAAAATAATAAAAGCAGGTTAAAAAGATTATAATTTAGTACCTTTGCAAACCTTTTAACTATATAAATATTGACAATAATACCCTTTGAAAAAGAAATAAACTTAGGTTTCCGTCCAGTTATGACCATTGGAATGTTTGATGGAGTACATATTGGACATCAAAAACTATTATCCTCTCTCAATGAAAAAGCACAAGAGCTTAATACCAAAAGCATATTGATTACCTTTGACAAACATCCTCAATTAGTTTTGAAGCCACAGCATAATGACACCTTAAAGCTTCTTCAAACAAATGAAGAAAGATTTGCTAAACTTCAATCCTTCGGAGTAGAGAATATTATCACAATTCATTTTACAAAAGAATTTGCAAGCCTTTCAGCAATAGAGTTCCTTGATTTATTAATTGATAAATACTCTCCTTCCTATCTTTTACGAGGCTATGATAACAATTTTGGCAATAAACCATCGGAGCAGTTTGATGATTTAGTTAGGCATAGCAAACAAAGAGATTTAACTCTTGAAAGAACAGATGCTTGTGTGTTTTATGGAGGTATTGAAGTTAGTTCAACTCAAATCAGGAAAGCGCTATTAAAAGGAGATATGCAATTAGCCAAAGCTATGCTTAATGAACCTTATGCTTTGAGAGGGAAAGTAGTTCAAGGAAATAAGATAGGACGCACCTTAGGCTTTCCAACAGCCAATATAAAGGTTGATAAGAACAAACTTTTACCTTTATTTGGTGTTTACACAACGAAGGTTATTTTAGAGAATAAAGAATATAATGGTATCGTGAATATTGGTTGTAAGCCAACCTTTGAAAATTCTCTTGTTACAATTGAAGTTAATATCTTTGATTTTGCAGAGGATATTTACAATAAAAGCATCAAGCTCCTACTTTTAGATTATTTAAGGGAAGAGATGCGTTTTGAAAACTTGGAAGACTTACAAAAACAAATATCTTTGGATGTTAAAAAGGCTAAGAGTATTTTTGCTAATAATGAATAAGCTCACACTTTGTTTATTTCTTCTAATAAGTAATTATTCTTTCTCGCAAAGCGGAGGTTATTATAATAATTTAGACTCCGCCCTTTCAAACCCAAAACAAGTAATAACTCTTGATTTAAGCAAGCAAAAATTAAAAGAAGTTCCCTCTAAAATTATTCTATTTGAAAATCTTGAAAGGTTAATCCTCAAACGAAATCGCATAAAAGAAATCCCAAAAGAACTTTCTTCTCTTACAAAACTTCATTATATTGATATTTCATCTAATTATATTAATGAAATGCCAAAAGAGTTGAGTAGCTTAACGCTTGATACTCTAATAATGTGGGATAATAAACTAAGAGAGTTCCCTTTGGAATATGAAAGAATGGGCCAGAGCTTACTTTATTTAGATTTGAGAGCTATTCAGATGACCAAAAAAGAACAGAAACAAATCAAAAAACTTTTCCCAAAAGCTAAGATTAGACTTGCTCCTTATTGCAATTGTAATAGGTAAGCTAACTTAAATTCAAATAAAACCTATATATCTTATAGCAAATCTAAGCAATAAATTAGGTTTAATCCATAAAGATTGGTTAATTTTGCAACCCAAAATAAGACTAATAGAGATGAAGATTGCAATTTTTCAAGCAAATACAGTTGATAACGAAATAGAATCCAATCTAAAAAGATACAATTCTTTTTTAGAGACATTAGATGCAGAGACCGACCTTTTGGTTTTCCCCGAAATGTTCACAACAGGTTTTACAATAAATATTAATTATGCCGAAACAATGCAAGGCAAAGGGCTTGCATGGCTGAAGGAAAAAGCCATAGAAAAACAAATTGCCATTTCTGCAACCATACTTATTGAAGAGGATAATAAGTATGTTAATAGACATTTCTTTGTAATGCCTGATGGAAAATACGAATATTACGACAAGAAACATTTATTCTGTTTAAGTAAAGAGCCAAGAGTAATAACCCCAGGCAAAGAAAAGAAAATAGTAACCTATAAAGGTTGGAATATAGCTCTATTTACTTGCTATGATATCCGTTTCCCTTTTTGGTGCAGGAATACTTACAATAATGGTAACTATGGTTACGACATCGCTATTTATAGCTCTTCTTGGGATAGTGCAAGAAATTTGGCTTGGACATCTCTGCCAGTTGCAAGAGCTATTGAAAATGTTGCTTATGTGATTGGAGTGAATAGAGTAGGGATAGATAATTTCAATATAAAGTATGTCGGCGACTCTGTAATCTTAAACTATAAAGGAGAAGAACTTGTGCGTGCACAGCAAAATAAAGAAGAGATTCGTTACCATAATATAGATAAAGAATCTCTTGATAAGTTTAGAAGGTCTTTTCCTGTTGGAAGAGATTGGGACTAAAACCTTATTCTCTTATTAATTTACTTCTGATTTGAAATTTCCTTGTAAATCAAACTCTAAAACCTTTGTTTCCTTCTTAGAAGGAGTAATTATTGCATGATAAGTCTTTAAGTTTTTAGAGTCCACAATAGCAACTTCTTTGATTTTTGCCGTAGGATAATTATTCTTTATATAGTCTGTAATTGACGAAGGAACATATTCCAAAGGAACAATCCAACTTGTTTCGGTTGCAGCTTTAAGATATTTTATCTTCATTTGATTGCCATTGTCCACGAAATTGACATTATAGGAAGTAGAATCAATCATCTCCCAAGTCCTTTTCTCAACATTTGGACGTTGCCTTGTGAAATCTTTAACGTAACGTTCAGGAACATCACGTTCATTTACTGACTTATTAGCTTGTTTTTGAGTAGAACATGAAAGAACTACAATAGAAGTTAATGCTAAAAGAATAAACTTTTTCATATTTAATTATTATTATAGTTAAAAATATATCTATACTGATTTGCAAAGGTACAAAATTAGAAAATAAGATGATTAAAAAACTTGTATATTTTTTAATCACCTTAGATTTACGATATATTATCTAAAAATATTATTTTCCTTTACTTTCTTTTTGTAATCAGATAGTCAATTGAAAACTTACCTGCACCTGTATAAAGAATGAAAGTAAAGAGACCAAGGTACAAAATAGCCATTTCTTTTACTGAAAATGGGTCAGCAGCGTGAGCAATAAAGGCAGCAATAATCATTGAAAACATAATTGGAAGGGTGGATAGGCGAGTGAAGAGTCCTAAAATTATTAGGATTGAACATCCTATTTCTGCCAAAATTACCAAAATTAAGTTCCATTCAGAACCTATTCCTAAGAAATCAGGAAACTTAGTAGAAAGAACTTCATAGTTAGAAATCTTTCCAAAACCATGTGTCATTAATAATACACTTATGAAAATTCTTAAAGCTAAAAGTCCATAAGAGATTTTATTGTTGTCTGTTGTGTTGCCTATAAGGCTTTTAATAAATTTCATATTCGTTATTTTTTAAGTAATTATTGATTGATTAGTGTTAAAATCTAACCTTTCTATTAGGTTAGATTATTATTAAATTATAAAATAAATATTTATCTGTAAAGACGTATGAAATATAGTTTTATTGTGTTAAAGAGTATAAAATGAAGTATTGTTTTTAGCTAAAACTTATAATTCCTTCAAATAAGGTTGTTAAATCAACAATGCCAAAAAGATTGAGTGCTGTTAGAATAATTACAATAATTATAACCCAACGTACGAAGTTTGCTCCTTTTTTCAATGCAAACTTAGTTGCAATCCATGAACCCAAAATTCCTCCTAAGGAATGTAAAAGTCCATAAGCCCAATAAACTTGGCTGTCAAAGAAAAAAACAATCATAGCAACCAAGGTGTAGAAAAACATTATTGAGACTTTAATTGCATTGGTCTTTATTATGTCATAGCCCAGCATCATAGAGGAAGCTGCAATTAGAAAATAGCCTGTTCCAACTTGAATAAAGCCTCCATAAATTCCTATTGCAAAAAAAGTCAAATAGTTTATAAAACTAAGAGGCTTATTAATCTTTTCTGGATTATCTTCAAATAAAGCCTTAGGTTTATAGAGCAGAAAAACAATCATAATCAATAATATTCCACCCATAAAATAAGAAAAGAGATTTTGGGTAATTAGGCTTGCGAGAATGGAACCAACCAAAGCTCCAATCATAGTTGGAATAGCTAAGCGTATTGTCTTTTTGGTATCAATTAATTTCTTCTGCTTAAACATTAGGGTTGCACTAAAGGATTGGATAAAAACCTGTATCCTATTAGTTGCATTGGCACTGCTTGCAGGCATTCCTAAGGCTAAGAATAGAGCAATAGATATAACAGTCCCTCCTGCTGAAAGAGTATTAATAAAACCAACAAATATACCTGTTACAACAAGAATTACGATTAGTGTTATGCTCATACCTGAATTATTTTGCAAAAATACATTATAATTCTCAATCAATATTCAAAATAAGGCAAAAACTATATTGCCTATTCCCTAACTTTTGCTCCTACTATAATAAATAAGAAATTGAGAAAAAAGAAATAAGTTCATATATGCTTTATTCCATCTATTAAGCTAAAAAGATTGCATACGCGCAACAAATATGCAGAAAAATTGCATTAACAAAACCTTTTTATTTCCTTGTTCTTATTATAGAATTGACAGCTTTTAAAAGGCCAAAAGCTAATATTCTAATTTTAAAGCTAAGATTTCTCTGATTAGGATTTGATTTGAGTAAATTATTATTTGATTATAAATTATTAGAACTTGATTCTAATTTTTTAGAATCAAGTTCTAATAAAATGAAATGAAGATTCGGGATTGTTAAATCAAGAGATAGAAATTTCTATGCTTGTTAAAGAGTTGAAGAGTTTTGAGTTTATCTTCGTACTCTTTTCTTGTCTTTATGCCAATTGCCTCCGATAACTTCTCGCATAAATTTCTTTTCAATGTGAAAAAGCATCGCTACTTTCTGAACAGGAATAGCTGTCTTCATCTCATTGAAGTACTTTTCTTGAAGAGCTATAACTTCTTTCTCTGTCTTAAAGTGTCTATCCAACATTTGTTCTGCCTCAGCCTTATCCATATTCAAAAAATCTGGACGCTTAGGAAAACCCTCCTTTGTCGTGTCTTGAGGTCTGTTCTTATCTCTAAGAGCCATTAGCTCTTGTTGATACCTGTCGTAAATTGGCCAAAATTTTTGTGCCTCTTCCACCGTAAGATTAAGCTCTTGTGTCATAAAACCTACTTTCTTTACTCTAATTTTTTCATATAGGTTTTTAACTCCATGATGCTGGCAAACAGAGTCTTGATTTCTTCTCTCATGTCGCTTTTCTCTTCTTTCATTTTGTGCATTTACTGATGTGCTTGCCATAAGTAAAGCCATTGCAATCACAAAGACTGCTCTTGTTTTTGTTTTCATAATTCTACTTCGTTATATGTTAAATAATCATTTATTATATCGTCTTGCAAATAATTCTCTAAGTATTCTAATTCCTCCTCACTTAGAAAGAATTCATTATTATCTTGCTCTAAGTTTTTTGTTTTAACTATTGTGGTTTCTTGATTAGAAGTAATGTCTGTTGTAGATTGATTTTGAGTCGTTGGGTTCGCTACTTTTTGCTCTGCAATTAATTCGCTCTCTAATTGAGAAGGGGTTGATTTATTTGTTTTAAGCTCTACATATTCTTGTTTTAAATTGTTGTTTTTGCTTGGCAAATTCCACCATAATAGGCCTGAAATTCCCAATAACAATAAAACAAGAGCTGCATACTTAAACACTGATTTAAATTCAGTGAAAAAGAATCTCTTCTTTGGAATTTGATTTACTTTTTTAAGTATTTCTTCTTCCAATTCATTGAAATAGTTTTCTGGTACTCTAAAAGGGTTATCTTTTTTTGCCATTTTTAATTTGCTTTCTTGGTTAGACTATATTTTAGATAAAAGGTTTAATCTGAGAAGTCAAATTTCACTTTTTCTTCTTCCAAAAGGCTTTCTTGAATTTTCTTAGTTGCAAAGTGGTACGATGACTTTAAAGAACTCTCACTTGTGTTTAGCACCTGCTCCATTTCTTTGAAAGGCATATCGTCATAGTAGCGAAGATTGAAAACCAATCTTTGTTTTTCGGGCAAAGACAATATTGCTTTTTGAAGTTTTAATTCAATATCAGTTGAGTCAAAATACTTATCGGCTTTGAGATTGTCAAGCATGGAATCCTCAAAAGATTTAACACTTGACTTGTATCTTTGAGCTTTTGATTTAATAAAGTTTAGGGTGTGGTTCAAAGCAATTCTATATATCCAAGTAGCAATAGAGGACTCTTGCTTGAAATTATCTATATTTTGGAATATTCTAATGAAGACCTCTTGTGTTAAATCATTGGCATCATCATGTGAAAGTACCAAATGACGAATTTGCCAATAGATGCGCTCCTTATAATTATGAACTAATATAGAGAAGCCTTTCTCCTGAGTGTTTTTATGTTTGAGTAGGTCAAATAATTCTTTATCTGTCATTAGTATATATTAATTTGTCTTAGACAGATTAACTGACAATAGGTTTAATGATTATACATATCTGTATTGAAAAAATTAAGGATTTCAATACACATATCTTTTGCTCCTACGGCAACAGAAGAAGGGTTTATTTCTATTGCAGCGGAATAATTATTAATGGCATTTTGCCAATCTTGTTTCTTACGATAAATATTCCCTTTTAAATAATATGCCATTTCTTGATTAGTATTTTTGGCTATTATTTCATCTATTCCTTGCATTGCTTCATCTAATTTCTCTTCATTTATCAATGCTCTTATTCTTTCATATTTTATTTCTAATTCCATTATTTTTGTTGTTTTTTTGTTTATTCAATTACTTCTCCAATTAAATCAAACTCCACTGCATCAACTATCTTTACCGTATAGAATTGACCAATTTCAAGTTTGTATTTATCTGATATAAGCACTTCGTTATCTACCTCCGGTGAGTCATATTGAGTTCTTGCAATCCAAAAATCCTGCTCTCTTCTGTCAATAATTACTTCAAATTCTCTTCCTATCCTTGATTGGTTTATTTCTGAGGATATCTCTTGTTGAATAAGTAATATTTCGTCTAATCGGTCTTGCTTAATTTCGTCTGATATATTATCTTCTAATTCAAAAGCAGATGTTCCTTCTTCTGGCGAATAAATAAAGCAACCCATTCTTTCAAAACGCATCTCTTTAACAAAAGCTTTAAGCTCTTCAAAGGCTTCTTCTGTCTCATTAGGGTAACCAACTATAAAAGTTGTTCTAAAAGAAATCTCTGGAACAAGGCTACGGATTTGAGCTATTAAATCTCGTGTTTGTTGAGCGTTAATATTCCTTTTCATAGAAGAAAGTATGCCATCGTTTATGTGCTGTAAAGGAATATCTATATACTTACATATCTTTTCTTCCTTTTGCATTAACTCAATAATTTCAATAGGGAATTGAGAAGGGTAGGTGTATTGAATTCTTATCCATTTTAAGTCTTCTATCTTAACTAATTCTATTAATAGGTCAGCTAATTTTCTTTCCCCATATAAGTCAATTCCATAATAAGTTGTGTCTTGTGCAATAAGAATTATCTCTTTCACTCCCGAAATAACCAATTCCTTGGCTTCATTAACTAAGTCTTCTAATTTGCGAGAAATATTCCTCCCTCTTATTAATGGGATGGCACAATAGGAGCATGCTCTATCGCAACCTTCTGCAATTTTTAGATAAGCATAATGTTTTGGAGTGCTAAGCAAACGAGATTTATAATAAGAGCCTTCAACTTCTGTATCTAAATATTCTAATATTTCTTCCCATTGAAAAACTCCAAAGAATTTATCAACTAATGGTATTTCTTCTTGAAGTTCCTTGCTGTATCTTTGCGACAAACATCCACAAACTATTATCTTATCTACCTTTTGACTTTGCTTTAAGGCACATTGCATAAGAATTGTGTTGATAGATTCTTCTTTTGCATCACCAATAAAACCACAAGTGTTTATTATTGCTACATCAAAGTTTTGTCTTGAATTATCATAACTGATAATATGTCCTCTTTTTGTTAAATGTCCTGCTAAAAACTCCGAATCTACTGTGTTTTTTGAGCAACCAAGGGATATTATATTTATCTTTAAACTCATACTATGTTAATATGTATTAGTTATAGTCTTATTCTTGCACCAATTGTGAAGTCTAAGCGATATAGGTTTTCTTTTTTATTTAACGAGTGAGTTTCTTCTCCTGCTTTTAGTTTTGTTATACTTGCTCCAAAGAACCCAGCATTACAACCAATAGAAAGGAAATCATTAATAGAGTAATCCAATCCTAAATCTAATCCCCAGCCAATATTTTTACCTTTATATACACTTGATATTGTTGAAGGTTGGCTTGCTTGATTTAATCCATATGCCTGCTCGGAGTTTCTAAATGATAAATATCCAAATGTTCCTCTTGCATAAAGATTATATTTATCAAAGAAAGTTGGGAATATATACTTAATTGAAGGTCCAAAATAGAAAATATATTCATCATCTTTTAGTTCAAAGTCTTGCTTTGGAACAATATTAGGAGTATAAGTAAAACTATGTGATGAATTAAAGGCAGATGTTTTAAACCCTAAGCCTAAGAAAGGTTTAATTAAATAGTCATAGGAAAATCCGATTTGTATTCCATGTCTCAATGATTTATAATGGTCGGAATTGGATGTTTGATTTACAAACATCTCATTTGGTTCTGAGGAAAGTCTATATGCATAGCCTAAGTCTAATGCAAAGTTGTGATAGTTTTTTAATTGATTTGAGTTTTTTTCTTGTGCAGTTAGGTTTACTGAACAAAATAGTATGGATAATACTATTATTATTTTAAATGTAATTTTAGATGTTCTCATTTTTTAATGTTTTAAACTTATTCTTAGTTATTTTATTTCTTCAAATAAACTATCCACAAAGGCTTGGCGATTGAAAAGTTGTAAGTCTTCCATCTTTTCTCCTAAACCTATATATCTTACTGGTATTTTAAATTGGTCAGATATTCCAATCACAACTCCTCCCTTTGCTGTTCCGTCAAGTTTTGTTAGGGCTAATGCGTTTACTTGTGTTGCTGATGTAAATTGTTTGGCTTGTTCAATTGCATTTTGTCCTGTTGAAGCATCAAGAACTAATAATACCTCATTAGGAGCATTAGGTATAAGCTTTTGCATTACATTATGAATTTTAGACAATTCATTCATTAGTCCAATCTTATTATGTAATCTTCCTGCTGTATCAATAATAACTACATCAGCCCCTTTGGCAATAGCCGATTTTAATGTGTCAAAAGCAACAGAAGCTGGGTCGGCATTCATTCCCTGGGAAACAATATCCACACCAACCCTTTCCGACCATATTGTTAATTGATCAACAGCTGCAGCACGAAAAGTGTCAGCTGCTCCCAACACAACTTTCTTCCCTGATTGTTTAAACTGATAGGCTAACTTACCTATTGTAGTTGTTTTCCCAACCCCATTTACTCCGACAACCATAATAACATAAGGAATATCCGATTTAGGAAAAGCAAAACTCTCTCTCTCTTCTTGTTGGTTTTCTTGCAAAAGCTCTACTATTTCTTGCTTTAATATTTTATTTAACTCAGAAGTTCCTAAATATTTATCCTTAGCAACTCTTTGCTCTATTCTATCAATAATCTTTAATGTTGTTTCAACTCCAACATCAGACTCTACAAGTATCTGTTCAAGTTTATCTAAAACCTCTTCATCAACTTTTGATTTACCTATAATTGCTTTTGACAACTTAGAAAAAACACTCTCTTTTGTTTTCTCTAAACCCTTGTCTAATGTTTGTTTGTTCTCTTTGGTGAAGAATGAAAAAAAAGCCATAATTCCTTCTTTTTAATATTAATCGGCTAAAATAGTAAAAAAATCTATACTAATTAGTTTTTAAAATAAAAAAGTTGTCCCTCTTGTTACGAAAGACAACTTTTAATCTACATAAATTCTTTATGTATTATTTTTTTGCTAAGGACTCTTTTACTTTATCAGAAGTAACGATTTCTTCATTAAATATATAAGCTCCTGTCTTTGGAGAACGCTTCATACTTATCACCTTTGCGAAACTTTTTCCCGAAGATGTTTTTAATGTTGCAACAACTTTCTTTGCCATATCTTAATATCCTTTTATTTAATTTCTTTATGAACTGTTACACGCTTTAAAATAGGATTATACTTCTTCAATTCTAATCTTTCTGGCGTATTCTTTTTTGATTTTGTTGTTATATATCGAGATGTGCCAGGCATTCCTGATGCTTTGTGCTCTGTGCACTCCATTATAACTTGTATTCTTGCGTCTTTTGTTTTCTTTGCCATTTCTCTTTTGATTTTGGGAGTGCAAAAATATAAACTATTTTCTTACCAACCTAATTTTATATGAAAAAAATATTTAATTCTACTCCTCTTTTGTTTGTTCTTCTATATCTGTTGCAGGTATTTTAATTTCTTCAACTGGGACTTCTTCTTTACAAAAACTATGTTTTTCCTGAGTTAAATTGCCAATAAAGAAAGCTACTCTATGGGTATTTGAGTAATCTCTATAAAAACCATAAATATCTGTATCTCCTTCTTCAAAACTATGAGATATTTTACCATTAAAACCATCTCTACAATCAACCTCCATAGAAATAAAACGAATATCCCCCTCTTCTTTTTTGCGTTTAGGCTTTGTTCTAATTACATCAAATTCTGTAAAACGAATAGAGGTATATCTCAATATTTTTTTCCTAATATCTAATAATTCTTTATCAGTAGTTTTTGCATTGATGCCAACTACAACCAAATCTTTATCAATATAAATTGGGGAGTCTTTGACCTTTTCAACTTGTGAAAAAGTAATTATTGATAAAAATAAACAGCCTAATAATAAAATTGATTTCTTCATAAGAATAAATTATTTTAAGCTGCAAAAATAATAAAGTTTCTTTATAAGTCAAAGTTTAAGTATAAAAAACTTCATTCTCACACATTAAAGTAAGGATAATGGGATAATTCTCTCCCATTAAAATTAACACCCTACTTACTTTTAAAAGTCGGTATATATTTAGAGATAAGTCTTGTTTGTCTTGGCATAAGCCCCGTTTAATTTTCTTGAAGTCCTATTTAAATTAATATGAGTTTCATTTACTCATACTCAATCTTTGTTCTAACCTTTTCTTATTTGATTCTAATTTTTTCTTATTTGATTCTATTATTTTCTTATTTGATTCTAATTTTTTATCTTTTGATATTAAAATATTGACTTTTGAAATTTAATTAGCAATTAAAAAATAACCTTTTTGCAGATTTATATATCAACGTTCAATAATTTTTTTAACTTTGCACCTTGAATAACTATGGAATATCAAAACACAATAAAATCTATAATAAAAATAAATGGTAAAGGGTTGCATTATGGTAATAATATCAATGTAACTCTATTTCCTGCTGAACCTAATACTGGAATAGTATTTAGAAGAGTTGATATTGATACAAAGCCCACTATTTCTGCTCAAATTGACCACGTAACCGATACTTCAAGAGGAACAACCCTTGAAAAAAATGGAGTAAAGGTCAGTACGGTTGAGCATTTAATGGCGGCACTACATTATTTCGGTGTTGATAATACTATTATTGAATTGGACTCAAACGAAGTTCCAATACTTGATGGTAGTGCCAAGATATGGGTAGAGGAAATTAAAAAGGTGGGAATACAACAACAGCTTGCCAAAAGATATTATTACTCAATAAAAAATCCTATAACATATAAAGATGACGAAAAACAAATTGAAATAAAAGCTTTACCTTACGATGGATTTAAAGTAGATATTACAATTGATTATAATTCTTCTGTTCTGGGAGTTCAAACAATGAGTATTGATTCATTGGATAATTTTGACACAGAGATTGCTCCTTGCAGAACATTTGTTTTTCTTCACGAAATAGAACAACTATTAAAATTAAATCTTATTAAAGGTGGTGATTTAGACAATGCTCTGATATTTGTGGAACACGAACTGCAACAAGAGCAAATAGAGCATTTAGCCAAGCTCTTTAATAAAGATCCGAATAAAATCAAAGTAGAAAAAGGCGTACTTAATAATATTAAAAAGAATTTTGATAATGAACCTGCAAGGCATAAACTCTTAGACTTTATAGGAGATATAAAGCTCTTAGGAATTAATTTAAAAGGGCATTTTATACTCAAACGTCCAGGACATTATGCCAACACAGAATTTGCAAAACAAATAAAAAAAGTAATTATGGAGAAAATGACTGGGGCACCTCATTATGACCCAAATAAAGAACCAGTTTTTACAATAAACGATATTAAGACCTTCCTACCACATCGTTTCCCTATGCTTCTGGTAGATAAGATTGTTGAAGTTGGAGACGACTATGTTATAGGGGTAAAGAACGTTACGGGCAACGAAGACTTCTTCAATGGACATTTCCCGCAAGAACCCGTTATGCCAGGGGTATTAATTGTTGAAGCAATGGGACAAACAGGAGGAATCTTAGTGCTTAAAGACTATCCTGACCCAGAAAATTACACAACTTATTTCCTTAGAATAGATGGAGTAAGATTTCGCGATAAGGTGGTCCCAGGCGACACTTTAATATTCAGACTATTTCTTACAGAACCAGTAAGAAGAGGAATAGTAAAAATGAAAGGTGAGGCGTACGTAGGGAATAAATTAGTTATGGAAGCAGAACTAATGGCACAAGTGGCAAAAACAAAATAAAGAACAAACAAAAACAAACTATGGATAACACCTTAGCCTATATTCACCCTAACGCAAAGATAGGAAAGAATGTAACAATAGAACCCTTTTCAGTTATATATGATGACGTAGAAATAGGTGATAACTGCTGGATAGGACCTAATGTAACAATCTTTTCAGGAGCAAGAATAGGGAATAATAATAAGATATTTCCTAATGCTTCCATCAGTGCAGTGCCACAAGACTTAAAGTTTTCAGGTGAAAAGACCATTGTTGAGATAGGAGATAACAATACAATACGTGAAAGCGTAACAATAAACAGAGGAACAAAAGCGTCTGGAAAAACAAAAATAGGGAACAATAATCTCATAATGGCTTATGCACATATAGCACATGATTGCATTATAGGTGATAATTGTGTTTTAGCTAATGGAGTAACCCTTGCAGGACACATAGAAATAGGTGATTTTGCCATAATAGGAGGGCTTTCTGCCATACATCAATTCACTAAATTAGGCTCACATATTATATTGATGGGAGGTTCGCTCGTAGGGAAAGATGTCCCCCCATTTATTAAAGGAGGAAAGTTCCCTTTGACCTATTCAGGAATAAATTCTGTGGGTTTGAGTAGAAGAGGTTTCTCTCAAGAAACAATAAATCAGATAAAGGAATACTATAAGATTGTTTTCCAATCGGGCTTAACCTATTCCAAAGCATTAGAAACTCTGAAAACTCTCCCACAAGATACAATCCTTAAAGAGATTATAGATTTTATAGAAAACTCCGAAAGAGGCTTAATAAGAGGGTTTTCCAGCACTACCATAGAAGAAGAGGAGGGTTAAAGGGAATTATTAATTTTTATAGTTATCTCTCTTTTATCTTTTTCTACTTCTTTTATTGAAATTATTGTGTAATGAGAAGGAAGGAGATTTATTACTCTTTCAGCCCACTCAATAAAACAATAGCTTCCACTATAAATATATTCTTCAAAACCTATATCAAAAGCTTCTTGTTCATTATTTATTCTGTAAAAATCAAAATGATATATGTCTCCCATTTCTTTGGATAGATAATGATTGACTATGGAAAAGGTGGGTGAACAAACATTATCTGTCGTTCCTAATTGCCGGCAAAGAGCCTTGGTAATAGTTGTTTTACCTGCTCCCATATCTCCTTCTAATATAAAAATCCTTTCTTTATTGTGCATAGAAAGTATGTCTTTGGCAATAACAGGAAGCTCTTCTAAGGTATTGGCAATATATTTTTGAAGCATTATTTGAGAGTAATATTGGTTTTATTTTGGTTTTATGCTTATAAAAGGAACCATTATCTCTTCCATTGAAATTCCTCCGTGTTGGAAAGTATTCATATAATATTGTACATATTGATTATAGTTGTTTGGATATGCGAAGAAATCATTGGAACGAGCAAAGATGTATGGTGAAGTTATAGAGAGTTTTGGCAGGAATATATTACTGCATTCTTTTACCTCAAATACTTCTTTTGGATTATAATCTAAAAGTCTTCCAACCTTATAACGTAAATTGGTTGAGAGAGCTTTGTCGCCCTTAACTTTAATTGGTCTATCCACCTTAACAGAACCATGGTCAGTTGTAATAATTATGTTTACTTTCTTATTACTTAGAAATTTTAATACATCCATAAAAGCAGAATGTTCAAACCATGTTTGAGTTACAGAGCGGTACGCCTTTTCATCTTCTGCCAATTCTCTAACCAAATCATTTTCTGTGCGAGCATGAGATAGCATATCTATAAAGTTATACACTATAACGTTTAAGTCATTGTTTAACATATTTGGAAGAATATCTATCATCTTGCGTCCGTATTGTGCATTCAATACTTTATGATAGGTTGTTTTGAGATTGAAACCATAACGTTTGAGATTTTCTTGCAATAATTCATGTTCATTCTGATTTTTATTTCCTTCCTTATCTTCATTTACCCAAAGCGAAGGATATTTCTTTTCAATCTCCGCTGGCATTAATCCTGCAAACATTGAGTTCCTTGCATATTGAGTTGTGGTTGGGATAATACTAAAATAAATATCTTCCTTATCTGTCCTATAAATCTCTTCTACCATTGGTTGAATTGCTTTCCATTGGTCAAAACGGAAATTATCAATAACTATAAGAAAGGTAGGAACTTTCTCTGCTTTGAGTATAGGGAATAGCTTTTCTTTTAAAACAGTATGAGAGAAAATTGGTTTATCTTCTTTGCCCTTCAACCAATCTTCATAATTTCTTTCATAGTATTTACAGAACAATGTATTAGCCTCATCTTTTTGCTGACGAAGTATTTCAAATATACTTTCATCTTGTGAGGATGCAAGTTCCAATTCCCAAAACACTAATTTCTTATATATCTCTATCCATTGCTTAGTATCCATTCCGTTCATTAATCGCATGGATATCTCTCTAAATTGTTGCTGATAGTTTTGTGTTGAGGTCTCACTAACTAAGCGTTTTGCTTGAAGATGTTTTTTAAGGGCTAAAAGTATTTGATTAGGATTAACAGGCTTGATAAGATAATCCGAAATACGAGAACCTATTGCTTGCTCCATTATGTGTTCTTCCTCACTTTTGGTAATCATAATGATAGGGAGATTAGGTAGCTTATCTTTAATAAGCGTTAGGGTATCTAAACCTGAAAGTCCTGGCATATTTTCATCTAAGAAAACAATATCTATTATTTTTTCATCAAGAATATCCAATGCTTCCTGCCCATCGGTTGCTGGAATAACATCATAACCCTTTGTTGCTAAAAAGAGAATATGAGGTTTTAGTAAATCAATTTCATCATCAACCCAAAGAATATTTGTCATAGTTTTAGAATTTATTTTAAATGAAGGTTATTCTATAACGCCAAAAGGGTTGAATTGTTGTTGAAAGAAGTAAAAATGATTTCAAGATTTTCAAAAGAGTATTATTTTGTTTTGCTTAGTACGGAAAAATGATGCCGTTGGGGGAAGAAGCTAAGGTTTGTTAGAAAGAAAAAACCTCCTTAAAATAACGGAATAATAAAGAGTGAAAAGTGTTACGGCCTAACGCATGAAGCGTTACGGCGTATCACTATAAGCGT
>DHPF01000013.1:9457-23223 GCA_002407855.1 Bacteroidales bacterium UBA5371 | reverse complement strand
ACGCTTATAGTGATACGCCGTAACACTTTTGGAGATAGTTTTAAAGGTTTTTTCTATACTCAAAAATTAGGCAAAAGAAAATTTGCCAAATAGAAGTTAAATTTCTGCACAATTTACAGAATAGCTTCCTCCACTGAGTTCTGGAATATCATTTGCAGTAATATTACTACAACTTCCTCCCCAATCGTAAACAGGATAAACAGCAGCTGTACCTGGTGATGCCTTTTGAGCAACAGCAGAACAAGAACAGTCAGATGTTTCAGTGCAAGATGTTAAAGCAGCACATGCCACTATAAAGCCTAATGATAATAAAATCTTCTTCATATTAATATTTGTTTTTATTGATTTAAAAATGAAACTATAAAGCCCTCATCAATTGTTGTCATCTTATATAGTTTTACAATTTTACCGTTATCTAATAAAAATATAACGGGCATATTTCCATGCGTAGTATTTAGAAACGGAATAACGTGTATAAAAGTATGTTGCAAAGGCTTTGAGTCTGTTTGCTTGTAAAACTCAGTTAAGGGTTTTTCTTTGCCTCCAAATATTTGAATAAAACTATTTCTATCTAAATTATGTCGTTCTATTATAATATCTAATTTCTTTGCTGTTCTCTTGCAATACTTACAACTTGTGCTGTACCAACAAACAATTTTCTTCCCCTTATTTATGTTTAGAGCCTTAACATTATCTAATTCTTTCACACTTTCAAAAACTTCTGAGCGAATACTTACACTATGATTATGAACCTTTGCTTGAATAAAATCAGGTGGCTTTACAATAAATGCTGTTGCAACAATTCCAATAATAATTCCTATAAATATATATTTAGCGTATTTAGGCTTCCACCATTTTGACCAAAATAATGTTATTGATAATAGAATCAGTATAACGTTCTTAATTATTGTTTGTGTATCTGTTAATGGAACAAGTTCGCCAAAGCAGAAGCAGTTCTCAGTTGAGACATCAAAAAGAAGAGGTTTTATAAGTAAATAGATAGTGAAACCTATTAGCATAGTAAAAGTAAGAAAACGAGATAGCTTTGGATATATCCCAATAACAAGCATAAGTCCAATGGTTGCCTCCAAAGAGATTAATAACCTGGTTGCAAAGAGTGTAACTTCCCAAGGAAATATCTTATGACTAAAAAAGAATAAGTCAAAAGATTCAATGGTCAAGTATTTTAGAACAGCAGATAAAATAAATACAAGACCTATTATTATCCTTCCAATGGTTCCTATTATTGCCTTACTTTTATCCATAATAACCTTATATTTAATTATATTTATAATCTTCTATTGCTTAGAAATAAAAAAAGGAATACCACAATATTGCAGTATCCCTTTTTCTTGGATTAGAAAAAAATTATTTCTTTTCTACACATTTAATCTTTGTGTTAGCAGCTTGCATAGTTTTCCAGATTCCAGTGTATTCATTCCAAGTAATATCAGCGCATTCTCCGTCATATTCTAACATATCCAAAGAACCTGCTGGTTGAGCAGTTGCATTTGCTAATAATACTTCGTTAGTTTCAGCGTCAAGAATATCACAAGCGCAATCATTTTTTGGATTGCATGCAACTATTGACATAGCTGCAACACCAACTAATACAAATAAAACTTTTTTCATAGTATAAATTATTTTTGTCTTTTCTCTACTCTGTTTTGGATTTTCGAGTTTCTCCATTTATTAACTTGTGCAAAAATAAAGAAAATATTTAATATAGTAATGAATTAATTGATTTTTTTAATGGTTATTTTGTGTAAGACTTTAATTTACAATGAATTTATATTAATAATTATTTGCCCGAATATAAGATAAATTCACATATATATAGCTAAAAATTTACTATTAGTGAATAATAATTGTCTCTTTAATGAGAGGAAAACTTGGGTTTTTATGTTGTTTTTTTGTCTTTTGATTCTAAGAATTTATCTCTTGATTTGAGTTTTTTATCTTTTGATTCTAAAAAAATATCTCTTAGTTTTAGTTTTGTCTAATTTAAGCTTTATCTAATTTATATCTAAAATAAGGAATCTTTCATATAAGTAACAATAACCCCATATTAAAGAATATCCAAATGCCAAATTGAGCTTATGATTTCTTTATTGGAGAAGAAAATTTATATTAAAAATTTCTTCTTAGTTTAATTATATTGTATTTTTGCATCTTATGAAATTTAGAATTTTATGGAAAAAGAAAACGAAAAGATAAAAGATAACGATATAATAGAAGAAATTACAAGTGGCGAATATAAGTATGGTTTTGTTACAGATATTGACACTGATGTAATTGAAAAAGGACTTAATGAAAACGTTATTAGACGTATATCAAAGCTTAAAAACGAACCGCAATGGCTTTTGGAGTTTCGCTTAAATGCTTATCAGCATTGGCTAACTATGAAAATGCCTACATGGGCTCATTTAGAAGTTCCAGAGATAAATTATCAAGATATAATTTATTATGCTGCTCCAAAAACCAACTCATCTTCGGATAGTGAACAAGTGCATGAGGAATTAATTGATACATTTAATAGATTGGGGATTTCATTAGATGATTCCGGAAACTTAGGTAATGTTGCAGTGGATGCTGTTATGGATAGCGTTTCGGTTAAGACAACTTTCTCAGAAACTCTTTCAAAAGAAGGAATTATTTTCTGTTCATTTAGCGAAGCAGTACAAAATCACCCTGACTTAGTCAAACAATACTTAGCATCGGTTGTACCATACACTGATAACTATTTTGCAGCACTTAATTCAGCAGTATTTAGCGATGGTTCATTTTGTTATATCCCCAAAGGAGTAAAATGTCCTATTGAGCTTTCTACTTATTTTAGAATAAATGCAGCAAATACTGGTCAGTTTGAAAGAACTTTGATTGTTGCCGATGAAGGAGCTTATGTTTCGTATATGGAAGGCTGCACAGCTCCAAAAAGAGACGAGAACCAATTACACGCTGCAATTGTAGAAATTGTGGTAATGAAGGATGCCGAAGTCAAGTATTCAACAGTTCAGAATTGGTATCCAGGCGATAGGGACGGGAAAGGTGGAATATATAATTTTGTTACCAAAAGGGGAATATGCAAGGGTAATAACTCAAAACTCTCTTGGACGCAAGTAGAAACAGGCTCTGCTATAACCTGGAAGTATCCAAGTTGTATATTAAAAGGAGATAACTCTATTGGAGAGTTTTATTCTGTTGCTGTAACCAACAATCGTCAGCAGGCAGATACAGGAACGAAGATGATTCATATAGGACAAAACACCAAAAGTACAATTGTTTCAAAGGGAATTTCAGCAGGCGAAAGTCAAAACTCCTATCGTGGATTGGTTAAAATTACTAAGGGAGCAATAAATTCAAGAAACTTTTCTCAATGCGACTCTTTGCTTTTAGGAAACAAGTGTGGAGCTCACACTTTTCCTTATATAAAAACTGATAATCATAGCTCTATTGTAGAACATGAGGCAACCACTTCAAAGATTTCCGAAGACCAATTGTTTTATTGTCGTCAAAGAGGGATTTCACAAGAGGGTGCAATTGGGCTTATTGTTAATGGCTATGCAAAAGAAGTGTTGAATAAATTGCCTATGGAATTTGCCGTTGAAGCACAGAAGCTATTAAGCATTAGTTTGGAAGGAAGCGTAGGATAAGCAATGGACTCTCACCCGAAAATATTAATAATCCGTCTTAGCTCAATTGGTGATATTGTTTTAACAACACCCATTATTCGTTGTTTAAAAAAACAAATACCTAATGTTCAAATACACTATTTAACTAAGTCAAACAACGCAATCATTCTTAATAATAACCCTTATATTGATAAGATTCACACTTACTCTAATTCATTATCACAAACCATAAAGCAATTAAGAAAAGAGAACTACACTTATATAATTGACCTTCATAAACAGTTACGCTCATTTATAATTAAGCTAAGACTATTACGACCTTCAAAAACTTTCAATTCTCTTAAAATACGCAAATGGCTTTTTGTAAAATTGAGATTAAATTACTTACCCAATAAGCATATTGTTGATAGGTATTTTGAGCCAGCAAAAGCTATGGGATATAAAATAGAGAATGACGGACAGGGATTGGATTATTTCTTAGATGAACAAGATTATATTTCGCCAGATGCTTTGCCTCTAAGTTTTCAAGAGGGATATATTGCTATTGTTGTTGGGAGCAAACATAATACAAAGCAAATGCCTGTTGAGAAACTAATTGAGTTGTGTCAGGCTATTAACAAACCCATAATTCTTCTTGGAGATAAGAACGATAGAAAGAAAGCTATAAAGATTGAAAACGAAGTTGGAGCAAGAGTGTTTAATGCTTGTGGAGCATACAATCTTAATCAGAGTGCAGGGTTAATTAAAAACTCTATCGGAGTTATCACTCCTGATACAGGTCTTATGCATATAGCAGCAGCCTTTAATAAAAACATAATTAGTGTTTGGGGAAATACCATTCCAACTTTTGGAATGTATCCTTATATGCCAAAAGAGTCTCAGGCAGAAGTCTATAAGTTTGAAACAAAGGGCTTAAAATGTCGTCCTTGCACTAAATTGGGATATAAGCAGTGCCCAAAGAAACATTTTAAGTGTATGAAAGAAATTGATATTGACAAAATAGTTGATATTGCTAATTCATGGAAGGAAATTAAAGATAGATGAATACTAAAAAGAAAGCTATTTAATGGAAAACACAAAACATACTAAAACCTTAGAAAGTTTTGAAAAGCTACTAACCATAATGGATGAGTTAAGAGAGAAATGTCCTTGGGACCAAAAACAAACTTTTGAAACTCTTAGACATCTGACCATTGAAGAGACTTACGAGCTTGCAGATGCGATAATAGAAAATAATACTGATGAAATAAAGAAAGAGGTTGGAGACATTCTCTTACATATTGTGTTTTATGCAAAGATAGGTTCTGAGATAGGGAAATTTGATATTAAAGATGTTATTGACTCTTTGAATGAAAAGTTAATTAGGCGTCATCCTCATATTTACTCCGATACTAAGGTTGAAAACTCCGAACAAGTGAAAGAGAATTGGGAGCAAATAAAGTTAAAAGAAGGGCGTAAATCAACTCTTTCAGGTGTTCCAAAAACTCTTCCAGCACTTGTAAAGGCATACCGAATACAAGATAAGGCAAGAGGAGTTGGTTTTGATTGGGACAACGCTCAGCAAGTCTGGGACAAAGTGGAAGAGGAGATAATGGAACTAAAAACCGAGCTTAAACAAGGAAATAAAGACAAGATAGAACAGGAGTTTGGTGATACATTATTTGCACTTATCAACTACTCTCGTTTTATTGATGTTAATCCTGAAACAGCATTAGAAAGAACAAATAAAAAATTTATTAATAGATTCCAATTCATTGAACAAAGGGTTAATGAAGAGGGTAAAAGCCTAAAAGATATGACTCTTGAAGAAATGGATGTAATTTGGAATGAAGCTAAAAAGAAAGAATTATGATAAAAGTTTTTGCATTTAATCACTATGAAGTGAATTGTAGTGTGATATATGATAATACAAAAGAATGTGTATTGGTTGATGTGTGTTGTCAAACAGAGGATGAGAAACAACAGCTTGCCAATTTCATAAAAGAAAACAATCTAATAGTAAAGCATCTATTAATAACTCACGCACATATTGACCATATCTGCGGAGCTTATTGGGCAAGTCAAACATTTAATCTTCCTTTGCAGCTACATAAAGACGGAGAAAGGTTTCTTAGAATAGCCAATGCACAAGCTGATATGATGGGATTTGATGTTGAAGGAATAGAGAATATTACAACAAAATATATTTCCAAAGAGGACAAAATAGAGTACGGAGATAGTGAGCTAATTGTTTTTGAAACCCCAGGACATTGTGCTGGAAGTGTTTGTTACTGCAATCAAAAAGAAGGATTTGTTATCACAGGTGATGTGCTTTTTAGAGACTCTATTGGAAGAACAGATCTTCCAACAGGAGACTTTGAAACGCTTATATCAAGTATCAAAAATAATCTCTTTCCTCTTCCAGAAAACACAATATGTATTTGTGGACACGGACCTTCAACCACAATTGGCTACGAGAAAGAGAATAATCCTTTTATCAACTAAATGACTTAAAACGTATAGCCCAAGGAAAATGCCATATAGTTGTGATGTTGAGCGTTCTTTTCTTTATAACTCAAACTATATATTTCTGACTCTCCACTCCTTATGCTGTATAAAGAATAGTTATAAGTCCAAGTAAGAGTTAGGTGTTGGGATAAATGATAAGTAACACCCGCAAGACCCAAAACACCAAATGTTCTAAATGCAGGAGCTTCACGAGGTTCTATAATTAAGCCCGTTGGAGTTATTTCCGATGAGGTCAATAAAACACTTGGTGTAAGACCTATACGGAAATTAAGCCAATCTAATACTTTGTAAATATAAGATACACTAATATCTATATTTATTGTTGAGACTTGAAGTAAATCGGGATTAGTATTCTTAGGAGAGCATCTACTGCCTTTCATAGCATATAATATCTCTGCTTGAAGCCTTGATGCAGCTCCAAAATCCCTATACACATAAAGCCCTCCAACAAAACCTGCTTTATAATACCCGCCCATTCTATCTCCATCAACTTGTGAGGCTATTAATCCTGCTGTAATTCCTGCCTTAAATTCTTGTGCTTTCACGCCAACCCCAATACCTAAGCTTAAAACAATAAATAAAATTATCTTTTTCATACTATTTCACTTTTTATGTAAATCAAGTTGCAAAGTAAGTGTTTTTTATCTTAAAATGCAAAGAAAATTTGGCATTATCCTCAATTTATTATTTCGTTATTAGAATATTTTTAATGTAAGACAAGGCTTCTTGCTTTGGAAGTATTAAATTGGCAAGGCTTCATCTTTTGTAAAAGTCCTTATATAAACGAAAAAAACTCAGCGTTTAAATTTATTTATATAAGGATTTATCAATACGAAGAGTTAATAGATTAAAGCAAAGCACTTTAAGGCTAAAACAAAATTGAGCTTTTGTATTAGGGCGTATCACTACAAGCGTTAGGGCGTAACGGTAGGAGTGTTACAGCGTAATAGGGGGTAGTGTTACGCCGTAACGCTGGTAGTAATACGTCGTAACGCTCCTACCGTTACGCCGTAACACTTTTGACATAATGTGATGATGTTAAAAATATCTAAATACATATTATAGAAATGGAGGAAGTTTTACCTCTTCCTTTGTTCGTTAATATATTAAACTCTGAACAAAAGTTGCATTTACTAATTGAACCTACATGTTCTAATAGATTTTCTGTGCAATTTCCCAAATAATATGACTTCAATGAATTTTAAGAGCTTTTAGAGTCTTTTATATCTTTTAAGTCTTTAAAACTTCTAAAAATGAATTTTTTTAATTATTTCTTAGTTTTATTTTGTATTTTTGCCAATTATAATGTTTGATTGAATTTTAATGAATAACGACACCTTAACTTCTAATACCAACTCCGCGGGAGAAATAACGCAAAGGTTTATCTCTTTGGAAAAGATATTGGTTAGCAAGAATAAGTATTTACTAAAAGTTATCCCTAAACCTCTTTTAAGATGGTTTAAGAAATTGCTTTGTCTTGATAGGGTTAATGAGATAATTTATAAGTATCGCGAGGATAAGGGAGTTGATTTTGCAAATAGTGTTCTAAGGGAATTGAAAATTGACATTAAGGTTATAAATCCTGAGTATATACCTAAGCAAGGACGGCATTTAATTGTTAGCAATCATCCTCTTGGTG
Organism: Bacteroidales bacterium UBA5371; assembly: GCA_002407855.1. Classification (GTDB taxonomy): domain Bacteria; phylum Bacteroidota; class Bacteroidia; order Bacteroidales; family P3; genus UBA10566. The sequence goes on along the minus strand of DHPF01000013.1, from coordinate 15,444 downwards.
GTATTGACGGCATGGCTTTGATTTCAGAGGTTGGGAAGTACAGAAAAGATATTCTCTTTCCTGTTAATGATATATTGTGTCAGTTGCCAGGCTTGAAGAATGTTTTTATTCCTATTAATAAGTATGGTCGCAATTCCTCCAATCATAATGTTTTGAATGAGGCTTTTGCTTCTGACTCTTGTATGATGTTCTTTCCTGCTGGAACAGAAAGTAAGAAAATAAAAGGTAAAATTCAGGATTTTAGATGGAAGAAGAGTTTTATGCGTAAGGCTCAAGAATTTGGTAGGGATATTATTCCTGTTTACGTTGATGGAATTAATTCCAAAAGGTTTTATCGCCTTAGTGCCGTTAGACGTTTTTTTGGAATGAGTTTTGATTTGGAAATGATACTTTTGCCATCTGAAATGTTTAAAAAAGAGGGTGAGTCAATAAGTATTACTTTTGGTAAGCCTATTAAGAATGAAGTGTTTGACAATAGATTTAATGCTCAGGGTTGGGCAGATAGATTAAGAGAGCATGTCTATTGTTTGAAAGAAAACCCAAACAAAGAGTTTGAGGTGTAAGTTTAATGTTATTTAATACTATATGAAAATGGATACATCTTATGTTATACCTGCTATTGAAAGGAGTTTGATTAAGCAAGAACTCACTAAGGACATCTTTTTCAGAAAGACAAATAACGGTTCAAGAGAGATTTATATTACTACGGCTCATCAGTCGCCTAATATTATGAGAGAGATTGGACGATTAAGGGAACTTAGTTTTGGTGCAGAAGGTGGTGGTAGTGGTAAAGATTGTGATATTGATGAGTTTGACATCGCTCCATTTCCACATTGTTATAGGCAATTATTTGTTTGGGACCCTGTGGATGAAGAAATCATAGGAGGTTATAGATATATTTTAGGAAAAGATATTTTGGTTCAAGATAATAAAGAATTACTCAGTGCTACGGCAGGTCTTTTTGTTTTTACTGATTATTTTAGAGAAAATTATTTAGACCATACTCTTGAGCTTGGTCGTTCTTTTGTTTCACCAGAGTATCAACCTTCACAAAATTTAAGAAGGGGTATGTTTTCTCTGGATAACCTTTGGGATGGATTAGGTGCTTTGGCAAAAACCCACCCAGAATTTAAATATTTCTTTGGAAAGGTAACTATGTATCCTTCTATGAACACCAAGGCAAGAGATTATATTTTATATTTTTTCAAGAAACATTTTCCCGATAATGAAGGTATGGTTTATCCTATTGAGCCGGTTCAAATTCAAACTGATTACAATGAACTTGTAAGGCTTTTCAATGGATTAAGCTATAAGGAAGATTACCAAATCTTATCAAAGGCAGTCAAAGACTTAGGCGAGCATATACCTCCTCTTTTTAATGCCTATATGAATCTTTCTTCAACTATGCGTTCTTTTGGAACTTCGGTTAATAAGCATTTTAGTAATGTTGAAGAAACAGGTATATTGGTTACTATTGCCGATATTTATCCTGAAAAGCAAAAAAGATATATGAATTTTTAATCCAGAGAGTGCAAAGCTTTATATGCTAATTAAGAGTGCAGAGTTTGTAATAAGTAATTCTGATTATAGAAAAACGCCAGAGCCTAACAAAGCAGAGATTGCTTTTATTGGCAGAAGTAATGTGGGGAAGAGTTCGCTTATTAATATGCTTGTCGGCAAAAAAGACCTTGCAAAAACTTCTTCAAAACCCGGCAAAACACAATTAATTAATCATTTTGAGATAAATCAGGAATGGTATTTAGTTGACCTCCCTGGTTATGGTTATGCAGTTACTTCAAAATCTAATAGGGCTTCTTGGGGAAAGATGATTTCAAACTACATTACTAAGCGCAAGAACTTAATTTCATTATTTGTTTTAATAGATTCAAGGCTTTCTCCTCAAAAGATAGATTTGGAGTTTATTAACTATCTGGGTAAAGAAGAAATCCCTTTTTCAATTATCTTTACTAAAACAGATAAGCAAGGAGTTAATGCAACAAATAAAAATGTAGAGGAGTTTACAAAAGCCTTACAAAAGGATTGGGTAGAGTTACCAAAGTATTTTCTTTCTTCATCGGTTAAGAAAATAGGCAAAGAAGAAATACTTAATGAGATAGAGAGTTTAATCCCTTATTTCAAAGAAGAATAAAAAGGAAAAAAGATGAAAAGATTAATGGTTGTTACAGGGGGTGGAGATTGTCCTGGATTAAATGCAGTTATTAGAGCAATAGTTAAGAGGGCATCGCAAGAGAGGGAATGGGAAGTGATTGGATGTATTGATTCTTTTAATGGTGTTTTAAAAGAGCCAACGGAAATAATGGTGTTAGATAATAATAGTGTTTCTGGAATCTTGGTTAAGGGAGGAACTATATTAGGAACAACTAATAAAGGAGGTCCTTTTGCTTGGCAGATTAAAAATAGCGATGGAACAATAGAAACTGTTGACCGCTCCGATGAAATGATTAGACGATTGCAAATTCTGGGAGTTGATGCTGTAATAAACATTGGTGGAGATGGTTCGCAAAGGATTTCAAAGGCTCTGTTTGAAAAGGGATTAAATATTATTGGAGTTCCTAAGACAATTGACAATGACCTTTCGGCAACGGATTTTACTTTCGGATTCCAAACAGCTGTTCAAACTGTTACAGAGGCTATTGACAAACTTGTAACTACTGCTTCAAGTCATAATCGTATCTTTATTATGGAAGTAATGGGAAGAGATGCTGGTTGGATAGCTCTTTATGGTGCGGTTGCTGGTGGGGCTGATGTTTGTATAATTCCTGAAATGCCCTATAATATAGAAAAGATTAAGGAAAAGATTGATTCCAGATATAAAAGAGGAAGAGGTTTTTGTATTATTGTGGTTGCAGAGGGAGCTTATTCAGGAATTAGAAAGAAACAAAAGGAAGCTACAGAAAATATTATTAGCAATAATTTAAAACAGGGAGGAATTGGCAATATTTTGATGAAGGAACTGATTGAAGCAGGGGTTCAACACGATATTCGCCTTACCGTTTTGGGACATGTTCAAAGAGGAGGAACTCCAATTGCTTATGATAGGGTTTTAGCATCGGAGTTTGGTGTAAAAGCTTTTGAACTTGTTTTGGAAGGCCGTTTTGGAGAAATGGTAGCATATCGTCATCCTGAAATAATCAGCGTGAGTTTTGATAAAGCAATTAGCAAACCTCATTTGGTTGAGCCAAAATCAAGATTGGTTCAAACAGCAAAGGGTTTGGGAATTGAGTTTGGAAATTAATTTAAAGAAGAAGAAATATAAAAAATGAAGAAAATTAAAAATGCATTAATATCTGTGTTCTATAAGGATGGGTTAGATGAGATTGTAAAGAGATTGAATGATTTAGGAGTTATTATCTATTCCACAGGAGGAACATATAGTTTTATTGAAAGCTTGGGCATAAAACCTCAAACAGTTGAGTCATTAACAGGTTATCCTTCCATTTTAGGAGGAAGAGTAAAGACCCTTCACCCAAAGGTTATGGGTGGAATTCTTTGCAGAAGAGAGAATGAAGAAGACCAAAGGCAAATCAAAGAGTATGAAATTCCTGAAATAGATTTAGTGATTGTGGATTTATATCCATTTGAAAAAACAGTGGCTTCAAAGGCAAGTCAAGAAGATACGATTGAAAAAATAGATATTGGAGGTATTAGCCTTATTCGTTCTGCTGCTAAAAACTTTAATGATGTTTTAATTGTTCCTTCTGTTGATTACTACGCAGAGTTATTAGACATCTTAAATAATAATAGCGGCAATACAGATTTGGCAACAAGACGAAGATTTGCAACCTATGCTTTCCAAGTTTCTTCAAATTACGATACTGCAATTTTCAATTATTTTAATACAGATAATAATATCCCTGCATTCAGACAAAGCTATAATAATCCAACCATTTTGCGTTATGGAGAAAACCCTCATCAAAAAGGAATGTTTTATGGTGATTTGAATGCTTTTTGTGAACAATTGAATGGAAAAGAAATATCTTATAATAATATAGGAGATATTGATGCAGCATGCAGTTTAATTGATGACTTTGAAGAACCAACTTTTGCAATAATAAAACATAATAATGCTTGTGGTCTTGCAAGTAGGGATACATTAAAACAAGCCTATATTGATGCTTTGGCAGGCGACCCCGTTTCTGCTTTTGGAGGAGTTTTGGTTGCAAACCGTCCTATTGATAAAGAAACAGCATTAGAGATGAATAGTCTTTTTATGGAAATTTGTATTGCCCCTGATTTCTCTGTGGAAGCTTTAGAAATTTTAAAATCAAAAAAGAATAGAATTCTCTTAAAACGTAAGGATGTTGCTTTTGGAAGAGTTCAATTCCGTTCTGCTTTAAATGGAGTATTGGTTCAAGAGAAAGACACTATGGTTGAAGATTTTAAAACGATGCAAAGCGTAACTAAAACGCCACTTTCTAATGAACAACAAAAAGACCTTGCCTTTGCCAATAAATTAGTAAAACATACTAAGTCTAATGCAATTGTCTTAGCAAAGGATAGACAATTAATAGCTTCGGGAACAGGACAAACTTCAAGAGTTGATGCTCTTAATCAAGCCATAGCAAAGGCGAAACATTTTGGATTTAATCTTGATGGTGCTGTTATGGCTTCTGATGCATTCTTCCCTTTTGCTGATTGTGTTGAAATTGCTCATAAAGAAGGCATAAATGCAGTTATACATCCTGGCGGAAGTATTAATGATAGCAAATCAATAGATTTTTGCCAAGAGAATAATATGGCAATGGTTATAACAGGTTTTAGACATTTCAAACATTAATAAACTAAAAGCAGGGAATCAAACTAATTAACAAATAATATGTAATAATGTAACCGTTTGGCAATGTTTTCGTACAAAATGCAAACATTACTAAATTAAAATTAATAGTATTAAAAACAAATATGGGTTTATTTTCATTTTTAACAAGAGAAGTTGCAATAGACTTAGGAACTGCTAACTCCATCATTATATTTAATGATAAGGTTGTGGTTGATGAGCCATCAATAGTTGCAAAAGACAGAAGAACAAATAAGATTATTGCAATTGGGAAAAAAGCTATGCAAATGCATGGAAGAACCCACCAAGACATAGAAACAATAAGACCATTAAGAGATGGAGTTATTGCCGACTTTGAAACAGCCAATCAGCTTATTAGAGAATTAATCAAAATGATTAATGTTCGCAAATCTATTATTCCACCAGCTTTGAAAATGGTAATTTGTATTCCTTCAGGGATTACAAATGTTGAAGAAAGAGCTGTTAGAGATTCCGCAGAACAAGCAGGAGCCAAAGAAGTAAAGTTAATTCACGAACCAATGGCAGCAGCAATTGGAATTGGGATTGATGTATTGGAACCAGTAGGAAATATGATTGTAGATATAGGAGGGGGAACTTCCGAAATAGCAGTTATAGCACTGGGAGGTATTGTTTGTAATAAATCTATCCGTATTGCAGGAGACGAGTTCAATAGAGATATTATAGATTATATGCGTAAGCAACATAATATTAATATTGGAGAAAGAATGGCAGAACAAATAAAGATAAGTGCGGGAGCTGCAATCCCAGACTTAGAAAACCCACCAGAAGATTTTGCCGTTCAAGGAAGAGATGTTCTAACAGGAATTCCAAAAGAGGTATTAGTAAATTATAAAGAGATAGCTCACGCATTAGACAAATCTATTGCTAAGATTGAAAGTGCTGTTTTAGAAGCCTTAGCTATTACTCCCGCAGAACTTGCCTCTGATATCTTCCATACAGGAATTTATTTAGCAGGAGGAGGATCATTATTAAGAGGATTGGACAAGAGAATATCTGCCAAAACAAAACTTGCGGTTCATGTTGCTGATGACCCATTGCGTGCAGTTGCAAGGGGAACAGGAATAGCATTGAGAAACTACGATAAGTTTACGTTCTTAATAAAATAAAAACTAATCATTCAGTAAAGTAAAATGAAAAAGGTCTTAGTTAT
>DHPF01000013.1:0-9290 GCA_002407855.1 Bacteroidales bacterium UBA5371 | reverse complement strand
ATAACTAAGACCTTTTTCATTTTAAAGAAAACTTATATTATCTTTATTTAGTAGTATTTCCTTCCTCTGCTTTTACTCTTTCTTTTTCCATCTTCTTTACATTCTTTGCATCTTTCTTTGCTTGCTTAGCTTCCTTTTTGGCTTCTTTGGCAACTTGTTTGGCAGCTTTTGCTTCTTGTTTCTCTTGCTTTTGTTTTTCTTTTGCCTCTTTCACCTTTTGCTCAGCAGATTTCACTCCTTCTTTTGCTTCTTTCACTCTTGCTTGTTCGTCCTTCACTCTTTGCTTAGCTTCTTTCACTCTTTGCTTAGCATCATCAACTCTTTTCTTTGCATCCTTTACTCCTTCTTTTGCAGAATTAACATTTGATTCCGCACTTTTAACTCTTGATTTGGCATCCTCAGCTTTTGAACCTAAATTATCAGCTTCAAGTTTCTTTTCTTCTGCCTTTTGCTGTGCCTGAGTTTGTTTCTCTAAAATAGCTTTTTCTCTTTCTAATTCTTCTAATTTCTTTTGAGACGCCTCTATTGCCTTTTGAGCATCAAGTTCAGCATCTTTAAGGTTCTTTTCTGCTTTCTGTATGTCAGAATCTACCTTTGTTTCTGTTTTTGTTTTCTCTGGGGTTTGCGCAGAAACACTTAGTGTTCCCATTAAAAATATCGCACAAACAAATAGAATTAATTTTTTCATAGTACTAATTTTTAAATTGTTAATCAATCTTTGATATATAACGTAAAACTTTATTATTATAGTATTTGAATAAGTTTTGTTGAAATCAGAACCTATCTTAGATATAGAAGTTACAACCAGCGTTTTTTCTTAAAGTATATAAAGAATCCTGCAACAACCAAAAGCATAACAAGAACTATTCCACCAAATATCCATCTTTTTTCCATAAAAGGTAAATCTACATTCATTCCATAAATTCCTGAAATCACAGACAATGGGAGCATAATGGTAGAAATAAAGGTTAGAATCTTCATAATTTCGTTAGTCTTATTGGTCTGCAAAGAATCAAAGGTATGACTTAGCCCCTCAATCAGCTCTCCATAATCTTCAATTAAGTCAAACATCTTCTGATATTGGTCTAAGATATTTCCCCAGTAGTCTTCCATATCCTCTTCATAACCTTTTATTCCTCCCGATTCAAACTTATGGAAAACCCTAACCTGTGGTTTAAAGGTGGTATTAAGAGAGATAATATTCTTTCTTGTAATAGAGAGTTGCTCAATAACTTTCTCTGCCTTTTTGGTAAATATGTCGTAGCTAATTCCGTCCACCTCTGTCCCTATTCTAAGGATTAAAGTATAGGTCTCTACCATTAACCTATCTAATATATGGTACAAAAGGCTATCAGAACTTTCAACAATTTCAGGTAAGTCTTCACTGCCCGTTTGATACATCTTTTGAAGATCTTTAAACAAGTTCTTCACAACCCAGTGCGAACGACCAATGGTTACGATATAGTCTTTACCCCAAAATATCTTCACTTCTTTAACCCTAACAAACTTGTTAGCCTTATCAAAAAAAGGAAAATGCAAAACTAAAAAGTAGTAGTCATCATATTCGTCAATCTTAGGACGCTGATTAACCGACCTACAATCTTCAATATCTAAGGGGTGAAACTCGTACTCTTTAATTAGAAAATCAAAATCATCTTCACTCGGGTTAAGGATATGCAACCACTTAACGTTCTCAAAATTTATTGTTTCTATCATGCTATATCCTCCTTTCTCTTTTAAAAAAATACCTTGCAAAGATAGTAAAATTTGCTCAACTCAAAAAAGATAAGCATAAAAAATTTAAAAACCCATTCTTTTTATCCTTTTTAATAGGATTGTTTACTATTTATTTTATACCTTTGTAGTCTAATAAGAAATTAGAATCAAGTTTTAATAAAATAACTCTTGAAGATAGAAAAATGAAATCAAAAGACAATTTTTTAACTTCAAAGAACAGAGAAATGATGAGTTTTAAAGTAAGTAATGAATAATTAAATTAATCAATTAAAAAATACAAATACAATGAAATCAATAAAAGACGTAAACTTCAAAGGTAAGAAGGTATTGGTTAGAGTGGACTTCAATGTTCCTTTAAATGAAACTAAACAAATCACCGACGACACTCGTATGCGTGAGTCAATGCCAACCATCAAAAAACTACTTGATGACGGAGCAGCAGTTATACTTATGGCTCATTTTGGAAGACCTAAGAAGGGCGGCTTTGAAGAAGAGTTTACATTAAAACCAGTTGCCAAACACCTTTCTGAAATGCTTCAAAGAGATGTTATCTTTACACAAGAACTCTTGGGAGAAAAAGTAACAACCCTTTGCTCAAACATGCACGATGGTGATATTATGCTTTTGGAGAACATACGCTTCTATCCTCAAGAAACAAAAGGGGATGTTGAATTTGCTAAACACCTTTCTTTGTTGGGTGATGCTTATGTTAATGATGCTTTCGGAACAGCCCATCGTGAGCATAGTTCAACTGCAACCATAGCTCGTTTCTTTCCTAACGACAAGTATTTTGGCTTTTTAATGGAAAACGAAATCAAAAACCTACAAAAGCTAATGAATAACCCACAGAAACCTTTTACTGCAATTGTAGGAGGCTCAAAGGTGAGTTCAAAGATAGATATCCTCAAAAACCTCTCCCCAATAGTAGATAATATGATAATTGGAGGCGGGATGACATACACGTTTTTAAAAGCTATGGGAGTTAATATAGGAACATCTATATGCGAAGATGACAAGATAGAGCTTGCAAAAGAACTTATGCAAGAGATGAAAAAACAAAATACTAAGCTAATTCTTCCTAACGATCATCTTATAGCAGATAAGTTTGATAATAATGCAAATATCAAGACAACCTCCGATAATAATATTCCAGAAGGCTTCATGGGAATGGACATCGGTGAGAAATCAATTGAGCTTTTTAAGAACACAATTCTTAATTCTAAAACCATACTTTGGAACGGACCAATGGGCGTTTTTGAAATGCCGTCATTTGCAAAAGGAACATTCTCCATCGCAGAATGTATAGCCAAAGCCACCCAAAAAGGAGCTTTCTCAGCCGTTGGAGGAGGAGACTCCGTTGCTGCAATCAACCAATCAGGATACGCAAAAGAAGTTTCATACATCTCAACCGGAGGAGGTGCAATGTTAGAATACTTAGAAGGCAAAACCCTACCTGGCATTAAAGCAATAATAGATTAAAGAAAATGATGAATAAAATAGTCTTAATCACAGGTGCAACATCTGGAATTGGATACCATTGTGCCATTGAATTTGCCCGCTTGGGTTATAATCTAATCATAACAGGACGTAGAAAAGAAAGACTTCAAAACATTGAAAATGAGCTAAAAGAAAGCTATAACGTAGAGGTAATAGCCCTAAATTTTGATGTCAGAAACAAAGAAGAGACAGATAATAATCTTAACTCCCTACCCTCAGAATGGAAGAATAATATAGACATTTTGGTCAATAACGCAGGGCTTGCCGCAGGAAAAGAACCATTATTTGAAGGCGATTATAGGGATTGGGACCAAATGATTGACACCAATATTAAAGGACTTTTATATGTTTCAAGAGTAGTTTTGCCATGGTTTAAAGAAAGAATGAAAGGGCATGTGATAAACATCTGCTCCATTGCAGGCAAAGAAACCTATCAATCAGGAGCTGTTTATTGTGCAAGTAAATCAGCAGTTAATTCTATTTCAGAGGGCATTAGAATGGATTGTAATCCTTATAATATTAAGGTAACCAATATATGTCCAGGGGCAGTAGATACTGAGTTTTCCTACGTAAGATTTAAGGGTGATAAGCAAAAGATAGAACAAACCTATCAGGGTTATAAGCCTTTAACGGGTGAGGATATAGCAAAAACCATTGTCTATTGTGCCACTTTGCCCGAGCATGTAAGCATAAATGACTTAGTAATTACTCCAACAGCTCAAGCCAGTGCAACGATATTCAACCGCAAAAACTAAACTATTAAGAACGAAATAAGAAGTTTTCTTCTCTACCAAAACAAGCTCTCTAATAGATAAAAATTAATGAGTTAGTTTCTAAAATTAAGGATTGGCTATCAGCGAATTATAACTCTTTATGGACTTAAAACAAGGACTATAAGAGAGCATATCTTTAATATTAATATATAGTATCCTTGATTTGCTATTTGCAAATTAACTGATTCGTACCCCACGAATCAACTGATTCACACCCCACGAATCAACTGATTCGCATATCACGAATCAACTGATTCGCATACCTCAAATCAACTGATTCGCATACCCTAAATTAACTGATTCGCATATTGCATCTTTACTTATTTGATAATCAATAATAAGTATTCTTGCACCACAACTCTAAGTTATTTATGTTTAGAATAAGTAGAAAGTTGGTGGGTAAAACAATAATTTCGGGGTTGAAAATCGTAATAATAAAGAGGCTACATTGGTAATTATGAAGTGATTTTGCTTGGTTTTCAGGGCAATAAATTGAATATAAAAAGATAGATTATTGAGGGTCTACATCTATACTTATTCTCAATTGGCTCTTGGCGGATTGAAACTTTTCTACAAGAATTTTTACTTCTTTTTTGGCTTGTGTAACCGATATGCCTTTCTCTAATTTAAGATAAAACTCTTTTGTATAGTAGTTTCGTATGCGAGCAATTAAAGGGTATTCGGGTCCTAATATTCGTCCTCCAAACACTTTTCTTAACTCTATGGCAAACTCTGAGGAGTAATTGTCGATAATTTTCTGGTCTTTATGACTAAGACTTAGCTTGATAAGACGATAAAAAGGTGGGTATTTAAACACCTTGCGTTCTAAGATTTGACCCTCATACATTGAGTTGTAGTTGTGTTCAATAACGTCTTTGATAACTTGATGATAAGGATTAAAGGTCTGAATTATTACCTTTCCTTGCTTATATTTCCTTCCTGCTCTGCCGCTTACCTGCAAGATTTGAGAGAAGGCTCTCTCGTAGGAGCGGAAGTCGGGAAAGCTAATAATGGCGTCGGCATTAAGGATACCAACTAAGCTAACCTTATCAAAGTCTAAGCCTTTTGTTATCATTTGGGTGCCAACTAAGATGTCTATCTTATGTTCTTGGAAGTTATTTATTATGGTTTGATAAGCATTTTTGCTCCTTGTTGTGTCTAAATCCATTCTTGCAATCTTGCTTTCTGGGAAGAATATCATTAGATCTTCTTCTATCTTTTCGGTTCCAAAGCCTATCATTTTCACCTTATGGCTACCGCAATCAGGGCAACTTTCAGCTATTGTAATGGAGTATCCGCAGTAATGACACCTTAGGAGTTCGGATTGTTTGTGGTATGTTAAAGCCACGTCGCAGTGTTTACAATGGGGCACCCATCCACATGCTTGACACATAAGTTGGCGTGCAAAGCCTCTTCGGTTCTGGAAAAGTATGACTTGTTCTTTGTTTTGAAGGGCCTGGTTTATGTTATCTAACAGGAGTTTTGAGAAGTGTGAGTGCATCTCTTTCTTTATTATAGCCTCTTTCAAATCGGCAACTAATATCTCTGGGAGCTTTATTCCTGAGTAGCGAGTTTTTAATTCCACGAGTTGATATTTACCTTCTTGGGCGTTGAAATAGCTCTCCAATGACGGAGTTGCTGAGCCTAAGATGGTCTTTGCATTGTGGAGTTGTGCTAATACTATCGCCATATCTCTTGCGTTGTATCTTGGAGATGGGTCGTATTGTTTGTAAGATGAATCGTGTTCTTCATCAACTATAACTAAGCCTAATTCGTCAAAAGGAAGGAACACACAAGAGCGTGAGCCAAGTATTATATCGTAACGATTCTCTCCAAAAGAGCGGACTTTGTTCCATATTTCTATTCTTTCTTGGGTTGAAAATCTTGAATGAAATACCCCTATTTTGTTGCCAAAGTATTTCTCTAATCTGCTTATTAGATGACTTGTTAGAGCTATTTCGGGAAGTAAAAACAGGACTTGTTTGCCTTCTTTTATTACTTTTTCTATCAGCTTTATGTATATTTCGGTCTTTCCACTTGATGTTACTCCGTGTAAAAGAGTTACTTTTTGCTTATCCCAATTATCAATTATTGTATTGTAGGCTTTGGTTTGCTGCTCACTAAGAATAAGTTCTTTATCTATCATAGCAAGGTTTCTGTCGGCTAATCTGCTTTGATGACATTTCTTTACAACGAAGATTTCATCTCTTATTAATGTCTTTATTGCAGAGGTAGATACATTATTGAGCTTTGTCAAATCTTCTTTTTTAATCTCTGCTTCTTTGCTTTTGGCTATGGAAAGAAAAACAAGTATTGCTTCATATTGCTTTTGATAGGTTTTCTTCGACTCCAATTTCTTAAAGAGAGCTTTTAGTTTTTCTTCTTCTTGATACTCTTTTGCAAGAGATATATACTCCTGAATTTTGGGTTTGTATTTGCTTTGTAGCTCTTCTTCGGTAACGATAATACCTTTCTTAACCATTGAATTCAGTAATGAAAGTATTGAATCCAAACCTGTCTTTACTACTATATCGTTAATTGAAATTGCTTCTTTCTTAGATACTACTTCTAAGATTTTTGCTTCGTTTTCATTAAGATTTGTTATATCTCCATCAAAGTCTGGGCTAATAAGAATATTGGTTTGGCTTTTAAGTCTTAGGGCAGAAGGTAGTGCTGCTGTCATTATATCGCCCAAGTACGACATATAGTAGTCGGCAATCCATTGCCATAATTTGAAGCTTATATCGCTAACAATGGGTTCTGTATCTAAAATAGAAAGGATGTATTTTACACTACTTACCTTTGGAACATCCTTATGAACAGAATAAACAATGCCCGAATAAATCTTCTTATTCCCAAGTCCTACGGCAACCCTTTGTCCTTTTTTAATAATATCATTCCACTCCATAGGAACTCTATATGTATAGGTAGAGGGTAGTGGAAGAGGGAGTATTACTTCGGCAAAAAGGGTTATACGCTGACTCATTCTTATCTTGCTATATATGTCAATAAGGTTCTGCCCTTGCTTTGAAGAAATAATGTGTCTGAAATAATTTGGTAAGAGGTTATCTTTTGTAGGGTGTTGAGGTAGTTGTTTTCAAAACTCATATCGTTGCCAGGGCAAGCCATCTTAGTTGAAATAATACTTTCAAAGGATATGTTTTCTTTTTTAATATTGTATTTTCCGCTATATCTATTGCAGCCACTAAACCCTGCACAATGCGAATTATCCTTACTAAATAGTATAGAAATCTTGTTATCTGTTGCAATTAACTTAGGTTTACTAGCTCCAATTTTCAATAGTTCCCATTCTGTTTGGAACAAACTAACACTGCTATTCAGTGTTTGGGAGGCATTCTTTTCTTTGTTTTGTGCCGACTTACAGCCAATAAACATAAGAATAAATAAGGTTAAGGATATAAAAAATGAATGTTTCATTACTTGTTTTTCTTTTCTATATTATTAAAGTATTCATCAATTAGGCTTTGTGCAGCAACGTAAGCACTTATCTTATTATCCAATATATCTTGCCTTATTTCAAGAATTCTTTGTTTAACAGTAGGGTGTGTGTAGAACTTTTCTTTAAGGTGAGAGTCTATGGTTTCAGATAATATCTTTAAGTTTTGTTGGTTTCGTTTAGTATAGAAGTAACCATTGGCTTTGGTTAGGATAACATAATTATTAACCGTTTCCCAAATAGTATCAATCCCTTCCTTAGAATAGGCAGAGCAAGTAAAGACAATTGGAGTCCAACCGCTCTCACTTATAGGGAAGAGATGTAGTGCATTTCTATATTGTCCTGCTGCAATTTCTGCCTTTTGTTTATTCTCTCCTTCGGCTTTATTAATTGAAATCGCATCTGCCATTTCCATAATTCCTCGTTTAATTCCTTGCAGTTCGTCTCCTGCGTTTGCTAATTGTAGAAGCAAAAAGAAGTCTACCATTGAGTGAGCAACCGTTTCCGACTGACCCACACCAACCGTTTCCACTATCACAACATCAAAGCCTGCTGCTTCGCAAAGGATGATTATTTCTCTTGTCTTTCTTGCAACACCTCCTAAGCTTCCTGCCGAAGGGGAAGGGCGGATAAAGGCATTAGGGTCAGTTGAAAGCTCTTCCATTCTTGTCTTATCTCCCAAAATGGAGCCTTTACTCCTCTCGCTGCTGGGGTCAATTGCAAGCACTGCAACCTTATGTCCTGTATTAGTTAAGCTTTTTCCCAATACATCAATCGTAGTACTCTTCCCAACACCAGGAACACCTGTAATACCCAAGCGAATGCTTTTCCCAGCATACGGTAAGCACCTTTCAATAATCTGCTGAGCCATTTCTTGATGTTTATATAAAGAACTCTCCACCAAAGTAATTGCTTTCGAAAGAATGGTTCTATCTTTATTCAAAATACCATCAACATAATCATTAACTTCAAGCCTACGTTTCTTACTATATTGTTTAAAGAAATCCTTATTCACTTGGTTAGGCTGCTCAATAGCGTCTTGTACCTTTAAAGCAGAGTTACAATCATTATCTGAGATTATCTTATCATACATTATATATATACCTAATTAATTTCCATTTGTTATTTCAGGCTTCAAAGATAGAAAATATAATTCAAAGAAGAAGAAATATTCAATATAAAAGCTGTTTTTGGCATACCTATACTTCTATTCCTATCATCAAAAACACAATATATTCAGATAAACTTTACTTAGAAACAAATAATATGTCCTTTTTATATGATAGAATCAAGCTTACATTTATTTATATCAAATAAGATTTTTGCAACCTGCAAGGTTAGAATCTGCATCCTTGAAGGTTGCAGCCGTAACCCCTAAGGATGCACTATGCAACCCCTAAGGTTACAAAATTTAAACCTTGTTTTAAGTAAATTATATCTTGATTTAAAGTATTTTTATCTTGATTACATTAAAATAAAACTTTGTTTAAGTAAATTTTTATCAGATTTTTTACGTAAATCTATTAATTTTATCATTTTTATAGGATATATTATCATAATATCATCAAATTCTTTTTCATCTTAACCTTTGATTAATCAGTTTCTTAACAAAAACGATTAAAAAAAAGCGACAAAAAAAGCACAAAATATTTTGTATTAATAAAAATAGTTGTACTTTTGCACTCCGATTTACGCATATAATTATGTTTTAGGAATAGGTGGGGATATATGATGTAAATTAGGCTTTGTTCATTGAATACATAGGAAACCAAAGGTAGCGAAAATAAGTTACGATATGATATTTATGTTATATTAGTAATTTGAAA
>DHPF01000004.1:42713-66270 GCA_002407855.1 Bacteroidales bacterium UBA5371 | reverse complement strand
AAATCCTAATAGGCGTTGAAATATTTTTCAATAGGCGTTGAAATATTTTTCAATAGGCGTTGAAATATTTTTCGATAGGCGTTGAAATTATTTTCAATAGGCGTTGGGATTTTTCTGATGGCGTTACGTTTCTTTTTAATCAAATTATGCGTTAAATAATTGCTTAAATGGTTTGATTATAATGAAATTACCCTCTTACGTAATGGGGCATATCCTTAGGGATTACAATAGAGAATTCAACCAAACCTCCAAAGGCTCCGTTTTCATACCATGGGGTTTGATAAATAAGCTTTCTTAGTCCTTGTTTATCTATGGTATAGGCGTTTGTTTGAGGGCTTTGCATCATTTGTTCTATCATATCTTTTGCTCTTTGGGAGTGGCAGTCCATTAGGTCTTTGCCAATAAGTTGTTTGCCGCCCGAGGATTGAAAGGTAATAACGCTTCTTTGGTTCATATCAATAATCTTTCCGTTTTTATCTGAGATGGTTATAGCCACAAAAGGCAGTTCGTTAGCCCAATTTTCCATATTATTTTTTTATTTTGATATTTAATTTGAATGCAAAACTAAACAAAAAAAGCTTTAAGTTGGTTTGTCTTAAAGCTTTTTTGATGTGGGATTATCTTTCTTTACTTGCAAGAAAGGGCTGCAAGGGCTATGGAATACATTTTTGTTTTTGTAGAATCGCCTCTTGAAGACAAAACGCATGGAACCTTTGCTCCAACAACCATTGCTGCAAGTTCTGCACCTGCAAACTTAGTTGCAGTCTTATAAAACACGTTTCCTGATTCTATATTAGGGAAAACCAAACAATCTGCATTGCCTGCAACCTCACCTTTTAGCTTTTTGATTTGCACACTCTCCTTATCAATTGCCACGTCCATAGCTAAAGGTCCGTCAATTATTGCTCCCTTAATTTGTCCTCTACCACCCATGGCAGCAATCACAGCAGCATCAACGCAAGCTGGCATTCCAACCGATACTTGTTCAGTTGCAGCAATAAGAGCTACCTTTGGAGTGTCAATTTGAAGAACTTTCGCAGTATTGATAACGTAATTGGTTATTGCCACCTTTTGATTAAATTCCGGTGCAGGAATAACCGCAACGTCAGAACAGATAAGAAGTTTGTGGTAAGTAGGAACTTCAAAAACTGCAACGTGAGATAAAACAGGTTTTCCCCCAGGCATTAATCCGGTTTCTTTATTTAGGATAGCACGCATATATTTATCTGTTGTGCAAAGCCCTTTCATTAAAAAATCACCTTCACCCTCGTTAATCAACTTAACAGCTAAATTTGCTGCTGCTTGTTCGTTAGCCTCTTGAACTAATTTGTATTTATTTACATCAA
This sequence comes from Bacteroidales bacterium UBA5371, assembly GCA_002407855.1. Classification (GTDB taxonomy): domain Bacteria; phylum Bacteroidota; class Bacteroidia; order Bacteroidales; family P3; genus UBA10566. The sequence goes on along the minus strand of DHPF01000004.1, from coordinate 64,924 downwards.
TACCTTCTTCTTGACAAACCTTCTTTATGGTTTCTATATCTCCAACTAATGTTGCGTCAATAATTCCCAAATCTATTGCCATTGATGTTGCACCAATTGTATGCGAGTCGTTAGCATAGGCAGCAACTAATCTTTTCTTGCCTTTAAGCTGTACGGCTTCAATAATTTGATCTAATTTTGTAATCATTTTGTTTAAATATTTATGTGTTTGAAATTAAAGTTTAATTAATTTGCAAAGGTACTTAGTTTATTGCAAATTACCAACCTTTAAATCCTTTAAAATTTATCATCTCTTTGATTGCTCTTGGGTTTAAACATTCTTACTTAATATAGAACCAATATACATAATATCCCCTTGAAGAAACAAAAAAATAGAACTTGATTCTAGTAAATTATCTTTTGATTCTAACAAATTATCTTTTGATTCTAATAAATTATAATCAAGTTTCAATTTGAGCTTATCTTTTTTGATTATTATCTTGTTATTTTATTTAGATTATTGTATTTATTTCTATATTTGCAAACATAAGTTTAGAAACTATGAATTTAAGATTAAGAGCCGTAGAGATAAGTGATGCGGATTTGATTTATGAATGGGAAAACACCTATTCTCTTTGGGGAGTAAGCTCTACAAGAGCTCCTTTTTCACATTATGCAATCGAACAATACGTCAAAAGTACCCAAAATGAGGATATTTATTCCACCAAGCAGGTTCGCTTTATGATTGATGTTGATAAGGATACCAGAATTCAAACTGTTGGTTGCGTGGATTTATATGACTTAGACCCTCAACACCAAAGGGCAGGGATAGGAATTTTTATTCACCAGGGAAACCACAGACGAAAGTATATTGCCTTTAATGCTCTATTGTGGATAGAGAAATATGCTTTGGAAATACTCAATCTTCATCAGATTTATGCCTATATCTCAGAAGACAATATTGCAAGTTTAAATCTTTTTCAGAAAGCAGGCTATAAACATACTGCAACCTTAAAAGAGTGGATTAAGAAAACAGATAAGTATATTGATGTATTAGTATTTCAGAAAATACTTATAAATAGATAAGATTTAAGGCTCAAAGTATGAAATACAATAACTAAACAACAAATCGTAAAACAAGACAATGAATTATTTTAAAAAGAATATAGGGTGGATTATTCCTTTATTGGCAGCTTTTATTTCTATTATACTATTTTCAATCTATCTTTTCACTGCCAAGGTAGATGTTTTGCAAGATAAAACATACATATATATATATCCTAACTCCAATAAGGAACAGGTGATGCAGGCAATCAAATCTCAGGATATAATATTTAATACCTTTGCATTTAAAGCCTATTCCTTTGTTCTCAAATACGAAAAAGTGCATTCGGGACGCTACGAGATTAAAAAGGGTATGACAGTTGGCAAAATGGTTAATATGCTTGCCAAAGGGCATCAAACCCCAATGAGGCTTGTTATTGGTAAATCAAGAACAAAAGAAGAATTAGCCGAAAAGTTAGATAAGGAATTGGCTTTTACTAAACCAGAACTTCTTTCTAAGCTAAACGATAATGCATTCTTAAAGCAATATGATTTAGACTCTTTATCTTCTATCACACTCTTTATTCCTAACACATATGAGGTTTATTGGGATACAAAGGTTGAAGATTTCATTAAAAGAATGTATAATGAGCAGCGGGTATTTTGGAATAAGCGTAAACAAAGACTTGATTCCATTGGTTATACTAAGTTAGAAGTTATGACCATTGCAAGTATTGTGGAGGAGGAAACTAATCAAAATGCGGAGAAACCTATAATTGCAGGGGTTTATATCAATAGGCTTAAAAAGAATATGCCTCTTCAAGCCGACCCAACCATTAAGTATGCCTTATCAGACTTCACAATAAAACGTATAACAGGGCGTATGCTTGGGGTTGAATCACCTTTCAACACCTACCGCAACATAGGGCTTCCGCCCAATCCTATTTGCATTCCAAGTATAGCTTCAATTGATGCTGTCTTAAACTATCAGAAACACGACTATCTTTTCTTTTGTGCCAAGGAAGACTTTTCAGGAAATCATAATTTCACTTCAAGTCTAAATGAACACTACGAAAATGCAAGGAAATACCAAAAAGCTCTGAATGAAAGGGAGATTTATTAATAGGAAAGGTAATAAAAAAGGGTAAGCTACTTACATCGCACCGCTACAACCTAATTACCTTGCTGCATTCCTGCCCTGGGGGAGTTCAAAGGGAGCTGGTCGTGTAAGACTTACCCAGAATGCAAAAGTACAACTTTTTTCAATATATCCAACACTCTTAGTTAAGTTTTTACTATATTATTCTCTTTTGCAAGAGCTTTATCCTTATCTTTGCAATCTTATTTAAAAAATATAGGCTTAATAATCAAAATATAATAGGATTAAAAGCGTTATTATTTACAATAACTTTACTGAATATGAATTTAGAAGAAATATTAAATAAAAAAGAGTTTACCAAAGAGGAATTAATTTTCCTTCTTTCTTTGGAAGGAGACGATATACAGAAGCTTTTGAGTAAAGCCTTAGAGGTAAAACTAAGAGAGATAGGAAATGAGGTTTATCTTAGAGGATTAATAGAATATTCTAATCGTTGCCAAAAGAGTTGTCTTTATTGTGGGGTTCGTTTGCCTAATGCTAAGGTTGTTCGCTATACAATGAAAGATGAGGAGGTTTTTGATTGTGTTAAAAAGGCTATTGACTACAATTACGGCTCTTTAGCTATACAAAGTGGGGAGAGAAGTGATAAGGCTTTTACCGATAAGATAACTTACTTACTTAAAGAAATAAAGAAGCTCTCTGATGGTAAGCTTGGTATTACTCTTTCATGTGGAGAGCAAAGCATAGATGTATATAAAGAATGGTTTTTAGCAGGAGCTCACCGCTACTTGTTAAGAATAGAAACAACTAATGAGGATTTGTACTATAAGATTCACCCTAACGATGATATACATTCTTTTAAGAATAGATTATCTGCCTTACGCTCTTTGATAGAAATAGGTTATCAAGCGGGTACAGGTGTTATGATTGGACTTCCTTTTCAAACCATTGAGGATTTAGCAAATGATTTACTATTCATTAAAGATATTAATGTTGCAATGGTTGGTATGGGGCCTTTTATAGCTCATGCAGATACTCCATTATTTGAGTTTAAGGATATGATTGCTGATGATACAACGAGGGTTAATATGACTATGAAGATGATTGCTTGTTTGCGATTGCTTATGCCTAAAATAAATATGGTTGCTGCAACTGCTAATCAAACTCTTGTTACAAATGGGAGAGAGCAAGCTGTTTTGGCGGGAGCAAATATTATTATGCCTAATCTAACTCCTAATAAGTATAGGGAGGAATATATGATTTATCCTAATAAGGCTTGTGTTGGAGATAAGCCGGATGAATGTAAGGAATGTCTACATAGCAAAATGCAATCCATAAACCATAAAATAGGTTATGGAAAGTGGGGAGACTCAAAGGCTTTTAATCTTTAAGCCTTTTGTATAATGTTCCAGGAATAATACTTGTATAATCCAATGATTTAATACGCATATCTTTGGAGTCAATCCAGCTAATCACGAAAGTGTTTGTTATATGGTTTCTATCAAGTATTATTAGAGTATCACCTGTTATTGTATATTTTCCAACAGGTTCATAGTGAGGGAGTATTTCTGTGGAATCAGGCTCGCCGTTATCGGGATTAATAAAGTGGTCATAAGTAGTACACCCTTGATATCTTTGAACTGTTCTGTCTTCTAAATTAATAGAATAAGGAGCAAAAAGAAGGTAGCAATTCTTTTGACAAGCTGTTTTAGTAGAATCCATTAAGATAAAATTCTCTATCCATTTACCTTCTATCAAATCGTCTTCTTTCTCTTCTTTACAGCCAAAAAAAACTACAAGAGCTAACACTAATGCTGTGCCTAAATAAATAAATGTTTTACTTTTCATATATCTTGTTTTATTATTAGATTTTCTTTGAAAAATTCTTTAAAGTTAATGTGTCAAATACTAAATATATAACATACAATACTAAATATGTTATGGTAAAAGGAATTAAGCTTTCTTTTTTTAACCATAACACAATTAAGAATACGATAATATAAACCAATAACTTCCCAAACTTAGTTATCATAAATATATTCTCAAATTTCATTTTCCCTTTCTTAATAGAGAAATAAACGAAAAGGTATCCTATCAATGTGCAAAGATAGAACATAACTATATAATATGGAAGGTTTGTTGTAATAAAATCTTTCAAGAAAAAGAGTGCAAACAAGCCTATAAAACAAACTATAATTGAAAGAATGGATAGTTTTGTTATATATGATACTAATGGATTTTGTTTCATAAATTATTCGCTTATATTTGTGGATTAAATGTTTTAGGTTGTTCTATGGTTGTCTTTTGAGAAGAAGCCATACTACATTTTCCTGTAAATCCAGCACCAGGTTCAATAGATAATTTCCCAATAGATATATCCCCATTAATTTTTGAGTTATTTTGTAAACATAGAAGTTCTTTTACATTAATATTTCCTTCAACCTTGCCCGATATATCTGCATTCTGACAATTGATATTTCCAATAATAGCACCACTTTGTCCAATGACAAGCTTTCCTTTTATATTTAGAGAACCCTCCACAATACCATCTATTTTCAAATCTCCATCAGATATAACATCTCCTTTAATTGTTGTTAAGCTGCTAATAACATTTGCAATACTCCCACTTTCTTGTTCATAATTTAATTTTGCCATCATTTTTATGTTTTTTGTTTATAATTCTTTATTACGTAAAATTTAATTTATAGTTATCTAATTATATTATGTTACTTCTTTTCCTTATCCTTTTCAAGTGGCTTTAAGTAGAATATATTAAAGAACTTCATATACGCAGGAACATTTTTCTGCTTATAGAAAGTTGGATAGTTTTGAGTGGAAATAATAAAATGAGTATAAAGAGAAGGATCAATTCCATTAAGTACTTCGTTGTTTGAAATAATAGACTGATAGTAGAGCATGGCTTTTTCAATGCTTGGGAACCTATCAATTGTTATCATCTGTTCTTGCATAGTGAAAAGTAAAGAGGTTAGTTGCAAAATTTCAGCTCCATAATATTTAGCATTAAAGTCAGAATATTTTATTTTTAGTTCGGAAGCGTTCAGTTTATCATCATTAAATAATATAACATAGAAATACTCCATATCTCTATAACGATAAATTAAACTTGCAGCATCTAATATATCTTCATCATTAATTGTTGTATGGTCAATTAACTCCTCTTCCTGCTTTTTCTTTTCTTCATCTTTTGTTTCTTTATCACCTATTGTGTTTTGCCTTGAGGGGGCTTCTTTTTTCTTTTCCCTAATTGATTCCTTGTAGGCTAAATTTTGACTTGCAATATTATAATTTGAGCTAAGGTATTTCAACTGGTTTTCAATTGTAGGTGTGATTGAATGAGATGGGTAGTTATAAACAATCAAATTTAAGTCGTTCATAAGCGAGTCAATCCCATAAAGCTTACCCTTTGCAAGAGCTTCCAAATATAGCAATCGTGGAATATAAGGTCCAATATGAATAGTCTCAATAGCTTGCTGGGCTTTGGTTATAACTAATGGGTAGTTCTTCATCTCGTAAGCGTCATAAATCTCCTTATATTGCTTTTCTGCTGCACTATTTGTCAAAGAGAGTTCTTGCCAATAGTCAGGGTTTTGTATCATCATTGCAAACTCACTCTCAGGATACTCATTAAGAACTTTATTCTTATAATAATTAGCATTAGGTGTTTGTCCTATTTTGTCATAAATAGTATAAAGATGATAGGAAGAAGGAAGGGTGGTAGGGAATGAAGGGTATCGTCTTTGAAGCTCCAAAAACGTTTCGATAGCCTTTGGATTATTAGAAAGACCTTGGTAATAAATGTAACCAGCTGTTAGAAGAGCTTTTGAGATGTCATAATCAATAGAATCCTTTTTTTCTTTTGTGCGTGGGATGTCTTTTGTGTAAAATTCTCTTGACTCAGGGTTATTATTGGCAGCAAGTTGAGGTTTCTTGGGTTTACCATCCTCACCTAAGGAATCGGCATCAAATTGAGTAGAATCCATATCTGCATCATCAAAATCAAAACTCGATTCCTTATCACTCAAACGCCAATTGTCTTCATATTTTCTTGCTCCCCAAATACGCATAAACTCTGTTTTACCTGCTTGAACAGTGCTGTTATTATAAAAATACCATGAACTTTGTCCTCGCATTTGCTCATAGGGATTTGTTCTTGAGGCTTGATTTAATAATTGCTGTGCTAATTGTTCAGCTTTTCTCTTCTCTTCTTGCTTTTTTTTGTATTCTGCAATCCAACCATCTATCTTTTTATTCAGCTCAGCCTCACTCAAATTACTTAAAGCAACCAAGCTATCCCAACGCGTAACTATTCTTAAATTAGTAACCAAGTTTCCTAATACAACTTGCTTGCTTTTTATTTGGTCATAGGATGGATAATCCTTAGTCATAACCGATAGAGCAGTGTCGTAATAATCGTGAGCAGGCTCATATTTTTCCAATAAATCGTAATTTACATCGGCAAATCTAAGCGATGAAGCTATCTTTTGATTATTATTGCTGATAGAAGAGGAAACAGATTTTGCCCAATATTCACAAGCTTTGGTAACGTTCTTATCCTTGAAAGCAATCTCACCTAAGGCATAGTATATCTGATCTTTATATTCAAGGTTTTTTATTTCCTCAGCCATCTTTTCCAATTTGGCAGTAATTCTCTTGCTATTCTCTTTCTTTGGGTCATAACACATCGCCTGACGAAGCTGAGCTGCAAACTGCATATCGTAATTCTTAGACCTTAGGGCAACCTTGCCAAATATCTTACTTGCCTCTGTTAGTTCGCCAGCTTGTTGATAGAGTTGCCCTTCAATAAACATCAAACGTGTGTCAAAAGAACGAGATTTGGAATATTGTTTTGCAAGTTGAATATACTCTAATGCTTTGCCATAATTCTTTTGAGCAATTGCATTCTCTGCATATACACTATATAGGAATTTATTCAAACTCTTTGGAGCTTTCTTATCAGCAATCCTATTGCGAACCTGGTCTAAAATACTTCCAGATAAAGAATAATCTTTTTCCATACAAGAAGTAAAGGCTTGCCAAATCATAGCCTCATACATAATAGGCTCGTCTTTCCATCCAGAAATAATATGGCGGAAGGTTGCTTGGGCAACCTTATAGTCCTTTTTATAGAAACTTGCCTTACCAATGAGTAAATAAGCCTTTTTTATTTCAGGATTTCTCTCTTTTTTATTGAAAAACATAGAGTGTTTCTTGATAACCTTTGAGCCTTTCTCAATAGCCCTTTCCATATTAGGTTTAGCCGAAGAGGCTTGCTCCAAAGTCCCCACCTTAAAAACAGGTAATATCCTTGAAAAATCGTCTTTCTGGTTTTCTTCAATAGATTTCACACCTTGTTTGTAGGCATCGTTTCCATTCCAATAAGCATTATAATGAGCAACAGTTCTATGATAAGCTCTATTATACCATTTGTTCTTTTTGGTGGAACATGCCACAAAAATAGATGCAAAAACAAGTAAAAATATTAGCCTGCGATATATTTTAAACCACTTATTCAATATAAAAATCTCTAAAATTCAATAATACTAACACATAATAACTACAAAATGTGCAGATATATTTTATAAACATTAAGTTTTTCTATAATAATTTCCCAAATCAGATTTTGAAAAAATCATTTTGTGGCTTCAAAGTTATGAATTTATTTAATATCTCAGGTAAATAGATATAAATAAATCTCTAAATGGTTTAAATAAAGGTTTGAACCTTAATCATTAAACCCTAACCCATAAGCTAAAATTGACAAAACTAAACCTTAGTTTTAAATACCAAATCTTAACCCGTAGTTTGCAACTAAGTATAATAAACCACTATGATTTGATTTGAATAAATTAGATCTTAGTTTTAATTTGCTGAAACTTGATTCTAATTTTTTAGAATTTGATTCTAAAAAGAGCATTCAATCATTATTATTTACTCTTTTCAGGAATTTGACTCTCATCGTCTTTATTCTTGTCTTTATCTTTTTGCTTTAAAAGATCATTATACCCTAATGCTAAGTTTATTCCAAAAAAGAAATTAACCCCAGTCATTTTGGCAACGTTATATGATGAATTTAAAGAGCTACCAACATATAAATTCAGAGCATATACATTAAAGTTAAGAGCAACACTTGGATTGAAAGGCTTAATATTATGAAAATTATTTTCAAAGGCAAAAGTGTTTCCAAGAGAAACATTTAGAAATCTTTCTAATTGCAGTGAGTAGAAGATGGATAAGTGATTGTCAAAATAGTTGTTTCCTATTGTGGCTTTATAAAGAGCATTTAAATATTGAGTTTTAGCAAAGTTCCATGTATATCCGATATACACTTTTGTAGGTAACATAGTTGAGTAAGCTTCTCCTTCTGTTGTTTTTACATCTAAGGCTTGAATTACACTATCTCCAATTTGTTCAAGTTGATTAGAAAAACTTGAATCTGTAGCAATGTTTTCAAAACCTCTAAATGTATATTTTCCATTTGGATTTTTTGAAACAATATTTGTTGCATTTGTAGTCCAATTAATGAATCCAAGATCTTTAATACTAAAACTAAACAACATTTTATCATTTAACTTATAAGTTGCCCCTAAATCTATTCCAAGTCCCATATTTTTAAAAATATTTGAAGCATTAATAGGGGAATCTAAATTAAACTTGTCTTTATTGGTTGAATCATTAACTCCTGAAAAATCAATTTTTCCAGCTAAGTTAGAAGTTCTAATTAAAAAATTGCCTTGTGCTGTTAATCCACTATTATCTTGTGTTATTGTTAATTCAGATTCTTCTGAGTACACATTAGCTATTCCAAATAATAATTTTAATCTACCTCCGACATTAATTTTGTCATTAATAACTCTTGTGTATCCTATTGAAGTGGAGAGGTATGAATTAATAGAAAGAATATCTTTTGTGAATATATCAATTGTTTCGTTTTTAGAAAATCTTTCTCCGGATAAGAACCCAAATAAATCTTTAGAAAAACTTAATCGAGAATCGATATCAAATCTACTCCAAAAGACAAATAATTCTTTTCGCCTATATTAAATCCGAATCCAAGAATTTCAAAATTCCCATCTAATCTGATATAATTTCTATCACTTAATGCATCATAAAAACTTTTAAAGTCAATCATTAGAGAATCATCATCCCGTCTCTTGATAAGGTCATTGTATGCAAAGCCAGAAGTTCCAAAATTAACATTAATACCAGAAAGCACAGGGTAATTAATATACATTGAAGCAGTAGGCATTATGGCTGGATTCATTTTATAAGCAAATGGAGTACTTCTCATAAAATAAGTAATATCTGAATATTGAGCTTGTGTATTATTTGATACTAATACAATTGAAAAAGCAAACAATATATTTATAAATAATTTTTTCATAGCATCTCTTAATTATTAAATGGGTTAATAGTAGTACTAATATTTAAATCAACACCTGCATTGACAACAATTTTAAATTCTTTTTGGAATCTTATAAATGGCTTAACATTATTTACAGATGAGGAGTTAAGTTTCAGTTTAATCTTAAGTTTCTTAGACCTTTTTAAAATATCAACATTTGTTCTATTGGCATGTATTGTAGTTTTCTTTGAAACAGGTGTTAAAATATTTCCATTATTATCAACATTAGCACCATTTATAAGAATATTATCATCCCCATTATTTATGTTTAATATTTTACCTATTTCATTACCATTTGTATCAATTCCATAAAGTTCAGCACCAATACTTATTGGGAAATAATTTGTTAAATCTAAATATATAGTAGCGGAACTAATGTAATTTGCATAAGTTTCGGCGTCTTGATTTTCTCCATATAAATCATTATAAAAAGAGGTTTCATAATCTAAATCATTAAGCTTTCCTTTAAAAGGTATATGTAGTTCTGCTTTAACATTAATGTATGGTTCGTTTACTAAAAAACAATTCACCTTATTTGGGTTTAGGGTTAGCGTACCTCCGTGTGATATTTTTTGAGGAGGAAGATTAAGTAAGTTTACATCAAAATTAACGTTTTTTGTATTTGTTCCTATGCTGTTAGGATTTGAAGCCGGAATAACAGTTAATAATCTTTGGCTTTCGTCAGTTACAATGTTATGGAAATTATCTTCTTTGTCATAAACTCCAAGTTTAGTTAGATTGATTGTAGCGGGAATTCCATTATTTGTTTCGGTGATAAAATTAACAAATAACTTCTCTAACGAGAAATGACCTCCCTCAAAGATTTGAGAAATATCAGAAGACTTGAAAAAAGGTATATCTATAGTGTTTGAGAAGTCAGAAGGAGCACTTCCCATTACCCCATAAATGACATCATATTTTAAGTTGTTAAAAGAAAAGTTTAAACTGACATTATAATCTAGCAATGCACCATTTGCCATAATACAAAGACGATATTCAAAAAGTAATTTATTTTGATTTACTACCATTTTGTAATTAGACAAATTAATGGTATTTTGACCAATACCTTTCCTTTTGCTTGGACTTAAATCAATAGTATCTATATAAGTACTATTATTAGATTTATTTTTAATGCTATTAGATTTAATAATCATATAAGCAGGATAATTAATATTTGAATTAACACTAATATTCATACTTCCCTCTATAAACGATAAGCTATCTACTCTTTGCTGATTTTCTAATTCAGGAAAATCAACAGAGGTACTTGCCATATTTTGTGAAAGTTCAGGATAATAAATATTCCCTACATAAGAAGTTCCTCCCAAATTAAGAGTAGGTAATGCTAAGTTTTTAGGATTAATTTCAATATTGGGAACCTCTGGTTTTAATATTGTGTCAAAAGAAAAAGAAAATTCTAAATAATCACCACCAGCATCATGCATTAAATTTAAATCAAGTCCTTCAAGGGAATCAATGTTAAAGAAGTCACTTAATTTTACTTCTGCTGAAATTAATTTATTAACATGAATATTAGAATTAATAGGGATTGGAGTCATCCTCTCAAAATCAAAGTCTCTTTCATCAACACAAGATAAAAAAGAAACTCCAATTAGTGCTAACCCCAATAAATAAAAGATTATATTTTTTTTCATAAGGCATTATTGTTTTATTATTAATTTTGGTTATTATATATATACTTTTTATATGTCTAATTATACTAATTCTTATACTTAAACCATTTCCAAATCTCTTTATAGGTAATATTCTTACCATACATTAGAATTCCTGTTTTATAAATCTTAGCTGCAAGCCACATCGCTCCCAAAATAAACACTATCATCAAGCTCATAGAAAGAGCAATCTCCCAAAATGGAACCCCAAAAGGAATTCTCATCATCATAATCATAGGTGAAGTAAGAGGAATAATTGAGAGCCAAAAAGCAACTACACCAGAAGGGTCGTTGATAATAATAGGGAAGCATACCATAGCTATTATAAGAGGTATGGTTATGGGTAGGGTGAACTGCTGTCCATCTGTATCAACGTCCATTAAAGCACCAACAGCTCCAAAAAGCGAAGCGTAAAGAAAGTACCCAGCCATAAAATAGAATAAGAACATTGCAATAACCAAGAAATAGTTTATAGAGAAAAGACCTTGCACTATCTGATTAACCTCTGTTGAACCAGAAGAAGCAGTTTCAAATTTATCTACACTAATAACTCTTTCATTAATGGTAATGTTCTCTTTTTGAGGCTCCGAAAAGGTTTGAGGATAAAAAGATTGAAGTCCAAAGATTAGGACAACAGAAAGCAGAACCCATAAAACAAATTGTGTAAGTCCAACAAAAGCTAAGGCTACTATTTTCCCCATAAGTAGCTGAATAGGTTTTATGGATGAAACCAAGACTTCCACAATACGATTAGTCTTTTCCTCAGAAACAGATTTCATTACCTGTGCCCCAAACATAAATATAAACATATAAATTAAGAAACCTGAAATGGTGCCAAGAGCAGTTTTTATCTCCTTGTAAGAATCTTTTCCGGAACGAATATCTTTTGAATAAAAGCCAATCTTAGGGTCATTAAACCACTTTAAATCTGCTTCGTTCATTCCATAATCGTAAGTTAATACGTGGTCTTTAAAAATGTTTGTTAGCTGACTACGAATAGCTTCCTGCGAAGAAAGAGAAGGTTCGTTGTCGCTGTAAAATAAAAAACACTTAATAGGAGGCATATCGTTAGATTTAACAATCTCCAACACCGCATCGTATTTGCCTTCGGTCAATTGGTTTTGAGCCTCAGCAATATCGTAACTATATTCAAAGGAAAGCTCTTTATTGTTCTTGAACTTGTCTAAATATAAAGATGTTCTTGCACCATTAGTTTCTACAAGCGTTTCATCAACAACCAAAATCTTAGATTGAGTTTCGGAGTTCTGAGCTAAGAAAAAAGGAATAATCCATAAAGAAGCAATAAGAATAGGCCCTAAAAAAGTCATTACTATGAAAGATTTCTTCCTTACCCTTGTAAGATACTCACGTCTAATTATAATTCCAATTTTATTCATTACTAACAGTTTCTATAAAAATTTCATTCATTGATGGTAGTATTTCCTTGTAAGATATTAAGTCTGTACGGGAAAGAATATTGCTTAAAAGCCCCGCATTTAAACCTTTTGGGATTTTTAATTTAGACACTTGAGTTTGATTAGAATAGCTACTTTCAATCAATTCTACTTCATCAATTAACATATCTTTTATGTCGTTTTGTCTTGGGATAACAATTTCAAACTCATTCTTTTTAAACCTTTGCTTTATTTCATCAACCTTTCCATCTAAAATCTTCCTTGATTTATTAATTAAAGCAATGGAATCGCAAAGAGCTTCAACCGATTCCATATTATGTGTAGAGAAAATGACTGTTGCTCCCTTATCTTTTAAATTAAGAATCTCTTCTTTAAGAAGATTAGCGTTAATAGGGTCAAAGCCACTAAATGGTTCGTCAAAAATAAGTAATTTAGGTTCATGCAAAATGGTAGTAATAAATTGAACTTTCTGCTGCATACCTTTTGAAAGCTCTTCAACCTTTCTGTCCCACCAATTTAAGATATCAAATTTGTTGAACCAGTATTCTAATCTTTTCTTCGCATCAGACTTTTTTATTCCCTTCAATTCTGCAAGATAAATAGCCTGCTCACCAACCTTCATCTTCTTATACAGACCTCTTTCCTCAGGTAAGTAACCTATTTGATGAACATGCTCTAATTTTAGTTTTTCTCCCATAAAGAAAATCTCCCCTTCGTCAGGGGCAGTTATCTGATTAATAATGCGTATAAGGGTAGTTTTTCCAGCTCCATTAGGTCCTAAAAGTCCAAACACAGTTCCTTGTTCCACATCAATGGAGACCTTATCTAAGGCTTTGTGATTAGCATAGGTTTTAGAAACATCTTTGGTTGAAAATATTATCATAGTTTATTCGTTTCTTATCTCTTAGTTTAAATTTTTTATCTCTTGATTCTAATAAATTATCTTTTGATTCTAATAAATTATCTTTTGATTCTAATTTTACTTATTCACTTCTAACACATCGAACACTTCTTCCAAAGCAACGGTATCCAAATATACTAATATTTGTAGTAATTTCTTCTTTATTGAAATCAATACAGCCCGAAGTTCCTTTGCTTACAGCATCACTTGCCCAATAATAACCTCTTGTACCTATATGTTGGAAATTGCCGGTATATGCACTGCGAAGTCCACCGCAAGGAAGTATTAATTTGCCATCAGCAATACTTAAATAATAATAGCCACTTTGATTCATCTTTACTTCATAACCCAAGTTCAAAACGGCTCGCCATTCCTTTTGAGTAGGCAACCGATAGCCGCAAGGGCATGGGTTGTTTGTTCCTTTTTCGCCCTGCCATAGCGAAGCTTCGGAGGAGCTAAGCCAATCATTAGACTTTTTTTCATCAACAATGAACTTGCTATGGTTTACTTCGGCAAGATTGGAGATATTTATAGTTGTGTCGGAGTAACGCTTTTCGTGCCCATCAGTGTTTCTACCCCATTGATAGAGGTCGCCCCATGAGTCAGAGGTTTCCAAATTAGTGCTTGTTGCCCCAAGATTTCTATCCAAGAAGAATAAAACACCAGCTTCTGTTTTAATTGGAGGAAGCTCTAAATAAACGTATTGACCTTTTTCTGTGATAATTGGTTTGGCAAAATTCGCATCATAATTCTGAGCATTTGTATATTTGCAAAATATTATTGATAGAACAAATGCAGTTAAATAGTATAAATTCCTATTCATAATAATGTAATAATAGTTTTTAAGAAGGCAAAGGTATAAAATTATTTCTTTACTAACATTAAATGCATAATTTAAAAGCTATTTTTAAGTATAAATCCAATTAAATGGTAAAGCTAAAAGATATAAACTTATTTGAATCTCTAAGGTTTCGCAATTTCAAACTCTATTTCTATGGGCAGTGCATCTCGTTGATAGGAACATGGATGCAACAAGTAGCTATGGGGTGGTTGGTTTATCGTTTAACAGGTTCAATAGCTCTTTTAGGAACAATAGTATTTGCAGCTCAAATTCCTACATTCTTCATCACACCTTTTGCTTCTGCCATCATAGATAAGATAAATAAGAAGCATATCCTTATCTTTACTCAATCTCTATCTATGTTTTATGGTTTAGTTCTTACAATTTTAATTTTCTCTGACTTTTTAACATCTTCAAACGTTTGGTTAATTATTCTACTTAATTTGTTCTTAGGAATAGTGAATGCTATTGACTCTCCAACCAGGCAGGCTTTTTATACCTCATTAGTTCCTAAGGAATGCTTAACCAATGCTGTTGCTCTAAACTCTGCCATTATTAATGGCTCACGTTTAATTGGCCCTTCAATAGGAGGAGTGTTAATATCAATGGTAGGGGAAGGAGGATGTTTTTTAATCAATACAATAAGTTATATATTTGTAATTATAGCTCTAATAAAGATAAGCATAGAGAACGAAGAGATTAGCAAAGCGGCCATAAAGATATTTAGTGATATGAAAGAGGGTTTTTGTTATATGAAAGAGAAAACCCCTATTAAAATCCTGCTTATTATGACCATGTGTTTTTCTTTTCTAATATTTCCAGTTACATCTTTTTTCCCTGCCTACGCAAAGGATACTCTTGGTGGTGGAAGCGAAACCTTAGGAATTATAATGTCGTTTTTAGGATTAGGTTCTTTGAGTGGTGCTTTATTGTTAGCTTCAAGGAAAACAGTTGTTGGGTTAGACAAAATACAAATCTTTGGTTTGATTGTTGCTTCATTAGTTTTAATACCTTATTTCTTTATTACATCAACTATTCTTTCTTTATTCTTATCAATGTTACTTGGTTTCTGTTTGGTAAGTGCCATAGCTTCCACTAACACAATGATACAAGCTTTAACCCAACCCAATATGAAAGGAAGGATAATGGGCTATTACACCATTTGTTTTGTAGGAGGCAGTGCCTTAGGTAGCTTGTTTTTGGGCTGGTTAAGTAATTATTTTCTTCTTTCATATATTATGTTAGGTTGTGGAGTAGTTTCAATAGTTGGTATCTTAATTTATCTTCCATATAAAAAGCATATAGTTGAGCAGCAAAGGGAAATCTATACCGAAAGAGGCATAATCCCTGAAATAGCAGTAAGTTTGAGCAAAACAGAAATAGATGTATAGTGGTTAATACACAATTAGTTTCTTTGTTTGTTTGTATTGGTTGCTTTTTAAATTAATAAAATAAGTTCCTTTCTTTAAATTAGAGACATCAATACTTGTTTCTAAATAACCATTTAGGGGTTGCTTTATTTGTTTTTCAATACATTTACCTTGAATATCAAATATAGATATTTCTAATTTATCTGTTACTCCACTAAGATTTATTATTGTTTTGTCGTTAGTTGGGTTTGGATATACCAAAAGTTCATTTCCATTATCAATAATATTATTTGGTAAAGATACAATAATGCTTTTAGATGAATAATAGTAAAATGAGGTGTCGTGAGCCCAAGTGTTTGAGTCATCTGGTGTATAGTTATTGCTGTTAATATAATGAGTTAGCATATTATTATAGCTTGTAGGGTACATATAAATAGATAGTAAAGAACTTTTCTTAGGAATTAGCATATCTTCTGCGGAATAATTATAATCAAATATTGCATTTGATTTATTCTGACAATACCATCCTTCATTGTAATTAATAAAAGATTGTTGAGAATTTAGATTATTATTTATATCGTAGAAACAAGAATCTTTTCTATGTAAATTCCATTGATTATTATTATACATATAGGTTAATAATTCAACCACTAACCCATCACTATTATGTGTTATTTCTTGTTTATTAGAAGGCACCCATGAAGATGTAACATAATTATAAAGCTCAGTAATAGTCTCAACCATTAAATTATTATTATAAGTATATGAATTTTTATAGCCATTCAATATAGTATCACTCTCGTAATGCAAAACTTCAGTTAAAACTAAATTATTATTATCATCATAAGTAGAATTAGTAATAGAACTCAAACTAAAAGTGTTATTATAATAGTTATAAACGATTAGCTGCTGTTCAAGATTACTTTCATTATAAGTACATTCTACAATTGCAGAAGAGTCCCATACATTTGTCTCTTCGTTAAAGAAAAACGAATAATTCTTTACTAATAAATTATTAGTGTATTGGTAAATATTCTTTGTGTTGGACAACCACGCACCATTAATAAACATATATTGTATTTCTTCACTTAAATTCCGATTATTATCATAAGAAAATGTAGTCCTTTCATGCATAAAATAAGCATTAGAATCAAAATTCCACATGTAAAAAAGTCCTTCCATTAACAATGAATCTTCATTAAATGTGTTTTCAATTTTATGAAACCCAAACTGATGGAAAATAATATTTCCTCTATTATCAAACCTGAAATAGATATTATTAAATTGTTCATCGTCGTACATAATACTATCCAATGCCATAAGGTCAATGGTAGATTTGTTGCCAGATAATAAATCTTTTGATTTGTTTTGCTCAATATTTGTTTGAGCAATAGCGTTTTGCATCATTATTAATACAAAATACAATGTAAAAAACATATACTTTTTCATAAAATAAAGGGTTTTGGTTAATATTTTTACAAAAGTAAATGAAAAATAATAAAAAACAACTCTTAATTCGTACAATTTTTCTCTTAATTTGTAAAATTCTGCATTTTTATTCACTAAAATTAATTCTTAATACAATTTGATAAGTTTTTATCCTTTGAATGACCCATTTCATTTTCTTCTACTCTTATTTGATTTCAGACTTTTAGAACTTGATTCTAATTTTTTAGAATCAAGTTCTAAAAAAATGAAATTTGATTCCATTGGCTCGATATTAATTTTTGCAAGAAGTTTTTCAAATGCCGAATAAATTTACTCCACTCATATTGTTATAATTTACTATTTTTGTGCATTAAAACTCTAAATTAATGGTGGAAAATCTTGTAACGGTTGAAAATTTAACTAAATCCTTTGGAGAGAAAACTCTTTTTGAAGACTTATCTTTTGGAATAAATAAGGGGCAAAAAATAGCCTTGGTTGCCAAGAATGGTTCGGGCAAAACTACTCTTTTAAACATTATGATGCAAAAAGAATTTCAAGACTCAGGGAATATATCCTTTAAATCGGATTTGAACTATATATACTTGGAACAAAACCCATATCTAAACGAAACAATGAATGTGATTGAGGTAATCTTCAACTCGGATAACCCAATGATGTTAGCCATACGCAACTATGAAGATGCTCTTTACAAGGCAAAACATACTCATAATTCTCTTACCGAAACAGCTCTTTCCGACTCAATTGCAGAAATGGATAGATTGGAAGCATGGGACTATGAGGCAAGGGTAAAAGAAGTTCTCTTTAAGTTAAATATAAATAACTTAGAGCAAAAAGTATCAACCTTATCGGGCGGAGAAAGAAAGAAAGTTGCACTCTCTAAGGTATTGATAGAAAGGAGTGATTTGCTTGTTTTGGACGAACCAACCAATCATCTTGATATTTCGATGATACAATGGTTGGAAGAGTTTTTAAGAAGACAAAATTTAACCCTTTTTATAGTAACACATGATAGGTATTTGATAGATAATGTCTGCACAGACGTCTATGAATTAGATAATTCAGCCATCTATAAATATAAGGGTGATTATAATTATTTTATAGAAAAGAAAGCTCAAAGAGAAGAAATTGAGCGTCAAGAAATAGAAAAAGCAAAAAGTCTTTATAAGAAAGAATTGGAATGGATTAGGCGTATGCCACAAGCAAGAACTACCAAGTCAAAAGCACGAATAAATGCATTTTATGACCTTAAAGATAAAGCCTCACAAAGAATTGATACAAAACAAAATGAACTCACAATAAAATCACAGCGTATAGGAGGCAAGATATTAGAATTAAATAATATATTCAAGAGTTTTGACACCAAGATTCTAATAGATGATTTTTCATATACTTTTAAGAAAGGGGAGAAGATAGGAATTGTTGGAAGTAATGGAGTAGGCAAATCAACATTCTTGAATATCATAACAGGCAATCTAAAACCTGATAGTGGGAAAATTACAAAAGGACAAACTATACAATATGGTTATTACACTCAGGAAGGATTGACCGAGAAGGATGATATGCGTGTGATAGATATTATAAGAGAAGTTGCCGAGAGTATTGAATTGGCAAATGGTACAGAACTTTCTGCGTCCTTGTTTCTCACATATTTTGGATTTAGTACCGACTTGCAATATAATTATTATGGAAATCTTTCTGGCGGAGAAAGAAGAAGGCTTTATCTATTAAAAACCTTAATTTCTAACCCTAATTTCTTGATTTTAGATGAGCCGACTAACGATTTGGATATATACAATCTTGCTATCTTAGAGAACTTCCTAAAAGACTATAAGGGATGTCTTTTGATTGTCTCTCACGATAGGAGCTTTATGGACAATTTAGTAGATCATATATTTGTATTTGAGGGGCAAGGAAAGATAAAAGATTATCATAGTAACTACTCTGACTATATGGAAACAAAGCTCCTTAAAGACAAGGAAAAGAAAATCAAAGATTCTATTTCAACCCCTGCAACCCCAAAGCTCAAAACAGAAAAAGTAAATAAACTAACTTATAAAGAGCAAAAGGAATTTGATGCAATAGAAATAGAACTGCCCCTGTTAGAAAAAGAGAAGCAAGAAATAACAAAAGAATTATCTAATTTGAATCTTAGTAATGAAGAGTTAGTATCTCTTTCAAATCGTTTTCAAGTAATAATGGATGAACTGGAAGTAAAAGAAATGCGTTGGCTTGAACTATCGGATAGAATGTATAAAGCTAATAATTAGGTTGTCTTTTAAGAATAAATTCCTTATTAGTTAATTGAGAAGAATTAAACTAAGAGCCATAATTGCCATTCCTGAAATAAGTCCGTAGATTGAAATATGATGTTCTCCATATTCTCTTGCCGCAGGAAGGAGTTCGTCAAGAGAGATAAAAACCATTATACCTGCAACAATAGAAAATATATATGCGAGTAGTATTTCAGAAAGAAAAGGCATAAGTATTAGATACGCTAAAACAGCTCCAATAGGCTCGGCTAAGCCTGAAAGAAAGGAGAGTTTGAATGCTTTCTTTTTGCTCCCTGTTGCTTGGTAAATGGGGATTGAAACGGCAATACCTTCTGGTATATTATGTATTGCAACGGCAACAGCCATAGCTACGCCCAATGTAGGGTTATTCATAGCAGCCACAAATGTAGCTATCCCTTCTGGGAAATTATGTATGCCTATTGCAAGAGCAGTCATAAGCCCAACTCTCATTAATCTGGAGTCTTTCTTTGGGGTTTTGTTCATAGATTCAAGGGAACGTATTTCGTGAGGGTTTTCTGTGGAAGGGACAAGTTTATCAATTATGGCTATGAAAAGAATACCTATAAAAAAGAATATTACTGTCTGGGCAGTGCCTAATTGTTCTCCGTATTTAAAAATTAATATAGATTTAGATTTGGCAAATAATTCAACAAAGGATATATAAATCATAACTCCCGCAGAAAAACCTAAGGAGTAGGAAAGAGCTTTTTTATTAGTTTTTTTTGCAAAGAAAGCAATAAGACTTCCTATCCCTGTGGCAAGTCCGGCAAATAGAGTTAAAAGTAATGGAATTAGAATATTTGTATTCACTTTTGGTTGGTTTGTTATTTTATTATTTATCCAAGACTTATTATTATAAGAATTTGTGCTGTTAATACCCTTAGAAACATCGTTAAAGGATAAACCGTTGCATAGGTTACCGACGGGGAGTTATTTGGTGAAATATTATTAGCAAAGGCAAGGGCAGGAGGGTCTGTCATTGAGCCCGAGAGAAGTCCTAATAGGGTATAGTAGTCCATTTTAAATCTTAAACGGGCAAATAATCCAACTATCAGTAATGGAACAATTGTGATAATTAATCCATATACAATCCATATATATCCACCATTAATTATTGTTTCAATAAACTTCTCGCCGGAGGATAAGCCAACAGCCGCTAAGAATAATGAAATGCCTATCTCTCTAATCATCATATTGGCACTTGTTGTTGTAAAGGTAACCATTTTATAGTAAGGTCCATATCTTCCCATAAGTATTGCAACAATCAAAGGTCCACCTGCTAATCCTAACTTTATAGGTTGAGGCAATCCAGGGAAAACAAAAGGAACTGAACCGACAATAATACCAAGGAAAATACCAAGGAAAATAGGTATTAAATTAGGATGGTCTAACCTATTCATAGAATTACCCAATAGGTCAGCAACTTTTTTTATAGCCTCTTCTGTTCCAACAACCGTAACCCTATCACCCATTTGTAGCTTCAAATTATAAGAAGCAATTAGCTCAATTCCCGAACGATTAATCCTTGTAATATTTACCCCATATAAAGAACGTATCTTTAAATTTCCAATCCTCTCACCATTAAGAGTAGATTTAGTAACCACAATACGCCTTGAAACCAAATTCTTCTTTTCTCCTTCCCAATCCTGCTCATCAACCTTACATTCCTCCCCAAAAAACATAATTATAGAATTAACATTATTAGCTTCTGTAATAACCCTAAGAATATCATTTACATAGATAACACTATCATTTGTTGCAGCAATAACGCTCCCATCAGGATGCTTAATACGAGAAATGACAACAGACTTGTCAAACGACTTAATAATTTCTTCAATCCTACGTCCATCAATACCTTGATTTTTTACCATGATAGAGAGTCTTTTGGTGGCAGTTTCTTTACCTTCTTCATTGTCGTTAAGTGCCTCTTTGTCAAGTTTTATCTTTAAAAGAAACTTAATAATCATAGGTGTAATAATAATACCAATAACTCCCAAAGGATAAGCCACAGCATAACCCGATGCAATATTAGGATTATTCACCCCATAAACATCAGTATAGGTTTGTTGAGCTGCTCCAAGACCAGGGGTATTAGTAACCGCTCCCGAAAGAATTCCTGTCATGGTTGCAAGGTCTGTTTTGGTAACAAGATGTATAATATAAGTAGTAACCACACCTAATAAAACAATCATAGTAGCCAAAAGGTTTAGTCTCAAACCTCCCTTTCGTAGTGATGAAAAGAAAGCAGGTCCCACTTGAAGCCCAATGGAGTAAACAAATAATATGAGTCCAAATTCTTTTGTAAAATGAAGAACTTCCTCATCAACCCTTAGACCAAAATGACTTAAAGTAATCCCAACAAATAATATCCAAGCAATTCCGAAAGATATATTTGCAATTTTAATTTTCCCTAATTGAATCCCCAAGGCAATCGTTATTGCCAAAAGCATTATAGAATGAGCAACACTCGAAGAAGTAAAAAGCTCACTAAACCAACTCATAGTATAATTGTATTTCGCTAATAAAGTGCAAAGATAAGTGTTTTTGACAAATAACTAAATCTTTTTTAAGGATAATAAAGTAATAGTTTCTTATCTTTTAAAGATAGGAAATTAGAATCAAAAGATAAAAAATTAGAATCAAGAGTTAATAAATTAGAATCAAGAGTTAATAAATTAGAATCAAGAGTTAATAAATTAGAATCAAGAGATAGAAAATTAGAATCA
>DHPF01000004.1:25715-42598 GCA_002407855.1 Bacteroidales bacterium UBA5371 | reverse complement strand
GAGTTAATAAATTAGAATCAAGAGATAGAAAATTAGAATCAAGAGTTAATAGAATTAATTTCGTATTTGATGGATTATTACTAATTTTGCACTTTATTAATTTCTATTTATTATAGGTTTATGTTAATTGATTTCACATTAGATATTAGGCAGATTTTTACGGCTTTTATGGTTTTGTTTGCGGTAATTGATATTACTGGAGCTGTTCCTATTATTATTGATTTGAACTCATCAGGGAAAAAGGTGCAAGCAGGTAAGGCAGCACTGATTTCTTTTGGGCTTATGGTCTTATTTCTATTTTTAGGGGAGGGACTTCTAAAACTTTTTGGGGTTGATATTGCCTCTTTTGCCATTGCAGGTGCTGTTATTCTGATTGCTTTGGCTGTTGAGATGACTTTTAATATAGAAATTTTCAAAAATGATGGTCCAAGTGGGCATTCAACCATTGTTCCTATGGTTTTTCCTCTTATTGCTGGTGCAGGAACTCTTACAACAACACTTTCTTTAAGAGCAGAAATATCTGTTACAAACCTAATTATAGCAATAGCAATAAATATGCTGGTAGTCTATTTTGTAATAAAGAAAGTTCATCTTGTAGAGAGGATATTAGGTAAGGCAGGAATTTATATTTTAAGAAAGTTCTTTGGAGTTATCCTTTTGGCAATGAGTGTTAAACTCATAATAACCAATCTTACGGCTCTTCTAAATTAAATCTTATTAAAAAGAATTAGGGTGTGAGAATGGTTCTTACATGTATTGAAAGGTAAGATTTCCATTCTTGAATTATGTCTTGTGATTGTACATCTTCACAAACCAATATCTCGTTTACTATATTTTTTGCAAGGAAAGGGAATATCAATTGGCTAATAAATGACATAAATATAATATGTAAAGGGAGTGTTTTAATATTTCCTTTTTTCATTTCTTCTGTTAAGGTTTGTTTTATTTCATCTAAATACTCTTGAAGCCCAACGCTATATGCCGCATCAAGAAGGTGTTTTATATCCCTATTTATTTCTCCTATTATAAATAGGGGTAGATATGGGTTTTTTAAGAGGAGTTTTATGTATTGTTCAATGATTTTGTCTATCTTTAAGAAAAAATCTTCGTTTTTATGTAGTATGTCTTGTATTTCGGGTAAGAAAGATTCTATTATTTCACTAAAAACTGCTTTAAACATCTTTTCTTTTGTGTTGAAATAGTAGTGTAGTTTTGTACGATTAATCCCTGTCTCTAAGGCTATATCACACATATTTGTATTCTTATAGCCGTTTTTTAAGAAGAGTCTTTTGGCTGTTTCTATTATATGAGCTTCTGTATTCTCGTTATGTGATGTCTTTTCCATAATACATTTTCTATTTTATATTATCTATCATTAGATGGAGACGATTTATTATATTCACATCGCTAACTCCGCTATCGAAGTCTAAGGATAGTAAATTCAATTGAGGGTAAAGTGTTTTAATCTTCTTTTCAACCCCTTTTGCAATTATATGATTTGCTATGCAGCCAAAAGGTTGAAGGCTTATTACATTATTTATTCCTTGTTTTGCAAAGCCAACAACTTCTCCTGGAAGCAACCAGCCTTCGCCAAATTGTGCAGAAAGAGAGATAACTTCCTTACCATGCTCTGCTACTTCAAATATATTATTAAATGGAGTATAGTATTTGAACGATGAGGCTGCTTTGTTGAAGCGTGTAATTTCTTTCTCAACTATTTTATATAAAGTGTCTATTACAAAATTAGGCATAGACTTTACTTTAAGATGTTTCTCTATATTAATTTTATCATTAACGAAGCTCTGCATAAAGAAATCAGTTAGCATAGGAGGTATTACTTCTATCTTTTGCTTCATAATCCACGATAGAATATCTTTATGAGAGAATGAATTGAATTTTAGAAATATTTCTCCAACTATACCAATCTTTGGAAGTTTAACGTCATCCTTTATTATTGTATTAAATTCTTTGGCCGCTTTCAAAAGTAGGTTTTTTATTCCTTTTGTATCATTTCTTGCAATGTATTTATTTGCTTCATTCAAATAATATTTTTTGAGTTTTTTTGCTAAGCCTTTTTCTTTTTCTCTTACAATTGAAGCATAATAGAACTTTGCTATACAATCTCCAAACAAGATTGAATCAATTGCAATATGAGCATATTTCATCCAATTGATACTAAAACCCGATTGTTCATTACTCATACTTTTTCCAAAAGCAACAGATATAACAGGCACTTCTTTAAAACCTGCTTCAACCATAGCACTTTTTATCATAGCCAAATAGTTGGAGGCTCTGCATTGACCACCTGTCTGAGTTATTGCAACAGCGGTTTCTTTTAAATTATATTTGCCAGATTTCAATGCTTTAATAATATCTCCAATTATCAAGGTTGCAGGATAGCAAACTTCATTATTGGCATACTTTAAACCTTCTTCTGCTGAAAGAATATTGCTTTTTGGTAGAACTTCAAAATTATAACCAGCTAATTTAAAGAAAGAGTTCATTAATGGCGAAACAAAATCAGTGAAATATGGAGCTATAATCTTTCTATGGCGTTCATCCTTTGTGAAAGTAAGGGTTGAAACAAAAGAATCTTGTTTAAGCTTTTGGTCATTTTGATAGTTTATACTTTCAATTAATGACCTTACTCTGAGTTTTAATGAGCCAATATTATTAACGTCATCAATCTTTAAGATAGTTAAGCTTTTGCCATGGCGTTTCAATATGGAGCTTACCTCATCTAAAAGGAAGGCATCAGGTCCACAGCCAAAGGAAGTCATTTGAACGAAATGCACATAGTTATCTTGTTTTGCTACCCATTGAGTTGCTTTTAGAATTCTATTAATGTAAGCCCATTGAGAAACATAATGAGCTTCTTGAAAGTCTATTTCATTATTACTTCTTACGATATCCTCCGAAATAACATCAACACCCATATCCGAAATCATATCTGATATTTTATGTTGTATTAAAGGGTCAGTATGATAAGGTCTTCCAGCTAAAAGAATTGTTAGTTTCTTTTTGCCTTTATTTGAATTATAAATCTTATTATTTAGGTTTTCTATTTCCTTATTATATGCTTCTTGTGCCTTTGTTGCATCAATAATTGCCTTATCAATTGTTTTTACATCAATTGATAATGTCTTTAAGTATTTTCTGCAACAATTTTTTAGCAAATCATCATCTTTAAAATTAAAGGTAGGAGAGTCAATAGGGATATTATTATTTATAGCACTCTTAATTACGTCAGAATAACCCGAAACAATAGGGCAGTTATATGTATTTACAGATTTCTTAGTCTCATTTTTCTCAAATATAACATAAGGTAAGAATATCCTATCTCCCTTTTGGTCTATTAAGTTATATATATGACTATGTGTAAGTTTTGCAGGGAAACAAATATTATCACTCATAACAGAATGAACTCCTAATTCATAATTTGCAAAGGTAGAAGGCTCCGAAAGTATGGTTTTAATGCCACAACTTGCAAATAAAGTATGCCAGAAAGGATAGTTTTCATACATATTTAAGGCACGAGGAATTCCTATTACAATATCTTGTTTTATGTTTTCTAAGGCTTCTCTTTCAAAGAGTAAGTTGTATTTGTTGGTATATACATTTTTACCTTTCTTTTTCTTTTCTCCTGAATTGGTAAATATTTTCTCACATTTGTTGCCCGAATAGAATGTATTCTTATTTGTAAAAGTATATTTATTAATAATACAATTGTTTTCACAGCCTTTGCATTGAAGTTCTTTTGTTGAATAATCTGCTGTTGAAATTAAATCTTCCAATAAAACACCTTCTGATTGAGAATTACTTTTGGCATATATAGCACAACCATAAGCTCCCATAAGTTCGGATATATTACTGCGATAAACATTAGAGTTGGTAAGCAATTCAAAGGCTCTAACAACAGAATCGTTTTTCATTGTTCCTCCCTGCAAAACAATATTATCTCCTAATTCTTTATTATTCTTAATCTTTAAAACCTTGTAAAGACAATTCTTTACAACAGAATAGGATAATCCAGCAGCAATATCCTCTATTAATGCTCCTTCGCGTAAGACTTGTTTAATTTTAGAGTTCATAAACACAGTACAACGTGTACCTAAGTCGCAAGGAAATTTACTCTTGCAAGCTGCAATTGCAAAATCTGAAATACTATATCCAAGTGATTTAGCAAACGTTTCCAAAAAAGAACCACACCCAGAGGAACAAGCTTCATTAATTTCCATCCTATTTAAAGCCCCATTCTCTATAAACATAGCCTTCATATCTTGCCCCCCAATATCTAAAACAAATGATACATTAGGAGATATTTTCTTGGCAGAGGCGTAATGTCCAATAGTTTCAATAATTCCATAATCTAAGTTGAAGGCAGCCTTAATTAAATCTTCGCCATATCCAGTAGAACAACTACCTTTTATCTTTAGAGTTTTATTTCCGTTTTCTGCAATCAATTGCTCTAAACCTCTTTTTGCAGTTTGAATAGGATTACCTTCATTAGGAGAATAAAAAGAGAAAACAACTCTCTCATCTTTGTCAATTGCTACAACCTTTGTTGTGGTAGAGCCGGAGTCAATTCCAACCCATATATCAGAATCAGCATCTTTTATATCAGCTTTTTCAATACTATGATTTTCTTTTTCTGCTTTCCATTCTAAATAGTCTTGTTCGGAATTGAAAAGAGCCTCTAAACAAGAGGTGGTTTTTAAGTCTGTTTGATAAGTATCTGCTAAAATACCTAAAACTTCATCAATCCTATATTTAGATATCCCGTTCTTATAAATAGCAGTTCCCATAGCAGGAATAAGATGGGCTTTTTCAGGAGTAAGAGTGTCTTTTGGATTTATTTTTAGATAATTCACAAAAGCCTTTCTCAAAGAAGGAATAAAGGTGAGAGGACCTCCGCAGAATAATATTTTAGGCTTTACTTCAAAACCACGAGAAAGAGTAACTATGGTTTGAACTGCAACAGCATGGAAAACAGACATTGCAATCTCTTTGCTATCCACATTCTTGCTAATTAAATTCTGGATATCTGTTTTGGAAAAAACTCCACAACGAGAAGCAATTGGGTGTATCCTATTTGATTTTTCTGCCAAAGCATTTAATTCATCAACCGAAACTCCTAATAAAGTTGCCATCTGGTCAATAAAAGCCCCAGTTCCTCCTGCACAATTACCATTCATTCTCAAATCACTATTCCCATTATCTTTCAAATAAACTATCTTAGAGTCTTCTCCACCAATGTCAATTATGGTTGAAATTTCTGGATGATAAGCTTTTACATATTCAACCGAAGCACTAACTTCTTGAACAAAATTAAAGCCATATCTTTCTGCAAGTCCCATTCCAACAGAACCTGTTACTGATAATGAAAACTCGCACTCTCCCAAAGCATCTTTCATCTCATTAAACAAAGAAACGACAGTGCTTAAAATATCTGCACAATGCCTTATGTATTTAAAGAAAACAATATTTCCAATATCATTAATAACAACAATTTTAGCCGTTGTAGAGCCAACATCTAAACCAACCTTATAGTAATTCATACAATCTATTACAAAATAGTCTGACACTATTGTCAGACTGCAAAGTTACAAAAAATATTTAATTAGAAAACATAAAGGTAATTTTTTGATAAGCTATATTGATATAGTTAATCTAAAAGCAGAATATTAATAATAGAAAAGATGGATAATTATAATGAAAAGATAAAATAATAGAATTGTTTAATTAATCATTTACCATTCTCGCAAAATAAAAATGAATAATTTAACAATTTCTAATCACTATCTTAACACTTTGTTTAATAAAATTTTGCGGTACCCTCAGTTGTTAGATACCGCAAAAATACAAATTTAAAAGCAATTCACAACAGAAATTACATTGCCTTTCATAACCTGCTTGTTGTTAGATACCGCAAAAATACAAATTTAAAAGCAATTCACAACATTCTAATTTGCACCAAAAAACACAAAAAGTTGTTAGATACCGCAAAAATACAAATTTAAAAGCAATTCACAACACTAAAAACAGAAACAAAAAAGCAAAAACAGTTGTTAGATACCGCAAAAATACAAATTTAAAAGCAATTCACAACTAATAGACCTGATATAAATTTTTATGAGTTGTTGTTAGATACCGCAAAAATACAAATTTAAAAGCAATTCACAACAGATAGGTATCAAATACAAATATTTCTTCAGTTGTTAGATACCGCAAAAATACAAATTTAAAAGCAATTCACAACATCCCTTTGGTTCATTTGCTTAGCTGATTTGTTGTTAGATACCGCAAAAATACAAATTTAAAAGCAATTCACAACACTCAAAAAGAATTGAAAAGAATTGAAAAGGTTGTTAGATACCGCAAAAATACAAATTTAAAAGCAATTCACAACTTGGGGATGGTAATTATTTGGAAAATAAAAGTTGTTAGATACCGCAAAAATACAAATTTAAAAGCAATTCACAACTGCTTAATGAATACATAAAAAAATACAATGGTTGTTAGATACCGCAAAAATACAAATTTAAAAGCAATTCACAACTTCAACTAATATAGCAAACACGGATGAAGTGTTGTTAGATACCGCAAAAATACAAATTTAAAAGCAATTCACAACTAAGTTGATTATTACCAATCTTATTGATTTGTTGTTAGATACCGCAAAAATACAAATTTAAAAGCAATTCACAACTAGGAGATAATACACGTCGTTTGTTTTCTCGTTGTTAGATACCGCAAAAATACAAATTTAAAAGCAATTCACAACTAAAACTGTTATCGGGTGTCTTGTTCCCTTGTTGTTAGATACCGCAAAAATACAAATTTAAAAGCAATTCACAACAGGACTATTTGACTTTGCCGGGTCGAATGGGTTGTTAGATACCGCAAAAATACAAATTTAAAAGCAATTCACAACGTTCAATCTGACTTGGTTGCTTCCAATATGGTTGTTAGATACCGCAAAAATACAAATTTAAAAGCAATTCACAACTAACCTTTGTTTATAGTAGTGATGATGGGGTTGTTAGATACCGCAAAAATACAAATTTAAAAGCAATTCACAACGCATTAGAGCATCTAAAAAACCATTTGATAGTTGTTAGATACCGCAAAAATACAAATTTAAAAGCAATTCACAACTATCTCTTTATATGTCATATCCCCCATTTCGTTGTTAGATACCGCAAAAATACAAATTTAAAAGCAATTCACAACCAATATTTTTGGTTAATCCTTCCCTCTCAAGTTGTTAGATACCGCAAAAATACAAATTTAAAAGCAATTCACAACTTGTTGTCCATTGTAGGTTATCAAGAGTTAGTTGTTAGATACCGCAAAAATACAAATTTAAAAGCAATTCACAACGAGTTTATGCAAGTAGTTATTAAGGAAGATGTTGTTAGATACCGCAAAAATACAAATTTAAAAGCAATTCACAACATCCTCAATCAATTAATATATTGGAAGGATGTTGTTAGATACCGCAAAAATACAAATTTAAAAGCAATTCACAACTCTAAGAATGTTTGTTTCAAAATAAAAAACGTTGTTAGATACCGCAAAAATACAAATTTAAAAGCAATTCACAACATATTCACAGAGTGGTAACATTTAAAAACAGTTGTTAGATACCGCAAAAATACAAATTTAAAAGCAATTCACAACGTATTAAATGTTGGCAAAACTTAATTTTATGTTGTTAGATACCGCAAAAATACAAATTTAAAAGCAATTCACAACTAATGATCTATCATTACTAAATACATTATTGTTGTTAGATACCGCAAAAATACAAATTTAAAAGCAATTCACAACATATACGATATAATTTTAATGCGGTTACAAGTTGTTAGATACCGCAAAAATACAAATTTAAAAGCAATTCACAACTCTCTTATCTCCGTTATAATCCTCTAAAACGTTGTTAGATACCGCAAAAATACAAATTTAAAAGCAATTCACAACGAACGAGTGCGTTGGATTCGCAACAACAAAGTTGTTAGATACCGCAAAAATACAAATTTAAAAGCAATTCACAACAGTGGCTAAAGAGGCTTATATAATTTCATTGTTGTTAGATACCGCAAAAATACAAATTTAAAAGCAATTCACAACGAACGAGTGTGTTGGATTTGCAACAACAAAGTTGTTAGATACCGCAAAAATACAAATTTAAAAGCAATTCACAACACTCAACTACTTTTGCAGCATTAGCAACTTGTTGTTAGATACCGCAAAAATACAAATTTAAAAGCAATTCACAACGTACAATCTAACCCTAACCCAACAGCAAGAGTTGTTAGATACCGCAAAAATACAAATTTAAAAGCAATTCACAACGAAAGAAAATAGAATTTAATTCAATGATAGGTTGTTAGATACCGCAAAAATACAAATTTAAAAGCAATTCACAACTGAATTTCATTGCAAGAAAGGACGACAGACGTTGTTAGATACCGCAAAAATACAAATTTAAAAGCAATTCACAACTGCATAAGTTTTTTAAACCCTTTCTTTAAGTTGTTAGATACCGCAAAAATACAAATTTAAAAGCAATTCACAACAAAAAAGAAATTACCCATTGTTTATTATTGGTTGTTAGATACCGCAAAAATACAAATTTAAAAGCAATTCACAACTGAAACAGCTTCACCCATTTTTTGGGTTGAGTTGTTAGATACCGCAAAAATACAAATTTAAAAGCAATTCACAACTATTTACAAAGTGTAGATAGATTTTTGGTAGTTGTTAGATACCGCAAAAATACAAATTTAAAAGCAATTCACAACTCAACAAAACAAATCCCTTTCATCACTTATGTTGTTAGATACCGCAAAAATACAAATTTAAAAGCAATTCACAACTCAATTATCGGGAACGCTAACGAAGGTGAGGTTGTTAGATACCGCAAAAATACAAATTTAAAAGCAATTCACAACATTGTTAGAATATTTTGCATTTTCTATTGAGCGACCAAGGTCGCCTGTGTCGCCTGTAAGGATTTTTCTTATTTTCTTAGCTCCTTTAGTGTATTTGCTTTTTCTTCGTTTAACTTCTTTCCATTTCTTTTTCTCAAAACCTTCGTTTTGAAAATTCTCCTTAAAGTGGTCTATTGCCACCTTGCCAGCTATGCGTGGAGCATCTTTTTTAGCAAAGGTTTTAATCTGTATTTGAACAGCATTTAAATGCTTTTTAAATTGGTCAGGGTTCATTTTTTTATTTTTTACTTGACTTTTCTTCTAAATTGTTGTATATTTGCATTTGAAAAGAGTGGTTAACAACAGCTCTCCTATTGTGAAGGAGCAGATATGAGTTAATTGCTCTTTTCTCTTTTAGATAATGCGTGAAAATAATATTCTCCAGTTTTAAGTTCTCTAATATTTAAAATTCTTTCCTTCCCTAATAATATTATTTTGAAATAGTGATACATTATCACCATGGGGTTTGGTTGATCTTTATTCTTATCGTAAGGTTTAGAATAAACATAAGTACTTGCTTTTACTAATTCATCTAATTTTGTAATTAATAAAGATTTGTATGTAAAATCCTCGAAACTATTATTAGCAAAATGACTCTTTAATTCAATTTTCTAACTCTTTATTATAATAATATGAATTAAAGATATAATTCTGTGGATCTTTATTCTAATTAATGAAATGACATTTTGTTTTAAAACATCTCTAATTGCTGAACCACATTAGGGTTTTCTTTTGGTTCTTTCCCAAAGAATATTTCCATATTTCCAAATTGCTTATCTGTAATACAAAGTATCCCTACATTTCCATATTTTGGCAATAACCTCTTAACTCTTGCAATATGTACATCGGCATTCTCCTTAGATGGACAATGTCGCAAATATATAGAAAACTGAAACATAGTAAAACCATCTTTCAATAATTCTTTTCTAAAATTTGCATAATTCTTCCTATCTGCTTTTGTTTCAGTTGGCAAATCAAATAGTACTAAAACCCACATTATTTTATAAGCGTTAAATCTTTGTTCCAAAAATTGGATATTTAATTTTTCTTCTTGTTGAATTAAAACATTGAGCAAGCGATGAGGTTGTTTCTTGCATAGCAATTTGCAATGGGCTTGTTTTTTTATTTATCTCAACGTCAATAATAGGTAGTTTTAGAATTTCTTGTTTAATTTGAGTTGTTAAAGTTTCTTCTTGTGGATAGTTTCTAATAATATTAATAATTAATTTATCAGCAAATGGTCGATAAGGCTCCATTATATCATCTGCCAAACAATAGGAATTATATCTATTCTTATGATGAATTCCAAGAGTTGGCAAAAGACCTGATGCAACCAAAGAACGAGCAGTTATGGCTCTAAGTATTGCATAAGCATAGTTGAAGAAATTATTTGGATATTCTCCAAAACGTTCTCTTGTAAAATTATCATGACTTTCTAATAAGTTTTTCCAATAATAAGCAGCTGCTCTTGCTTCATGATTCTTACTGTCTCCACTAAAAACTGAGTTTGACCATGTAATCATATTTCTTATTGGAACATCAAAATCTTTCAACACCATTGCTTGATTATAAATCTTACTAACGATTGTTTGTTGCCAAAGATTCTTTCTTAAACTTTCAGAGGCATTAATTTGAGTTTGAAATCTTTCACTCTGCAAAGTATTACTATCCAAGCATAATTGAAGTCCTATTGGATGATGAAATTGATTGCATGTTATAACTGCAACATTATTTTCAAGTAATTGAACTAACACCCTTTGAGTAATAGTAATTTGAGGATTATCGAATATAACTACACCAATATCTTCAATAGGCATTGTTTTCTTAGTATTGGTTTTATCTTCTGCTAATTGCACAACCAACTGACTATCTTTAACACTTAGATAAGCCCCAGAACCAAAGTATAGCGTGCGTTTAATCATAAGCTATATTAATATTCTCCTACACTAACAATTTGACCAATATGATTAACTCTAACTTTCACAATATGCTCAAAAATAGAAAGGCTTTTGATACTTTGATAAGTTATATCTTTTAACTCTTTAGAATCTACTAATTGAGTTTCTAAATGATGCCTAAATTTATAATCCCTAACTGCATTATTCCCATACATCACTTTTGACATTGTTTGCACCCTAAACAAATTAGGACTAATCAATGAGTAATTAATTGGATTTAGTAGGTCAATTTCTTTTGGATTAAATCCAGTTTTTTCATTAGGAAAGACAAAGTACTCGTTTTGTTTCATAGTAAATAAGAACTGCCATCCTTTATCATGATTATAAGACTTATCTATAATTGGGATGCCTGCATTTGCTCTTGCAGTTGCTTCAAAGAAAGAAATTACATTTTCTTGTAAATTATCTTTTTCATCTTTGTAAATAGCAACATGGTGGTTATTACCTGTATTTACAAAATCAACTTTTTGAGGATTTCCTTCTTTATCTAAGATTAATTCTCCTTTATGATTTTTCTTGCTTCTTAAAGCAACAGCATTACTAATTCCTCTTATCTTTACACTTTTTATTTGAATACCTTTCTCTTCATTAAGCCAAATAGGGTCTTCATCTAAATTCGTAAATGCTTTCTTAGGGTTACTATCATATTTTTTTAATCTTTCTTCAAGCTTTCTTCTAATGCCTACATCAATAACTTTATCTATTTTTAAGTCAGGGGATATTTCCTTACGAATTGTATATCCTGTTTCAAATTCAACTAACTTAACTTTTTCAGGCACTTTGAAGGTTTGTAAAGCATCAATAAACAAAGGATTCTTATCTAATGAATTCTTGCCTGTAAATGCCTTCTTTGTATCGTTGTCATTTTCTCTTAATCGCCTTAATAAAGCTTCTCTATATGATTTTTTGGCAACCATATTTATTTTTTCTTCATTAAAACTTGAGCCTATCTTTTCTTCCTTAGTTACATATTGTTTTAATTCTCCATAAATTGTTTCAAGATGCAATTGCCCTCTTGGAGTAAGTTGAAGCTTTTTATTCGTTCCTCCCTTTTGCTTAGTTGTATTAATATTCCTTGTAACAACTTTATTCTTAGCCTTAATTGACACTAAAATATCCTCAAGTTGTTGTTTAGCCTGCACCCTAAAATCATTTAAAGGCATTGGAGGTATGAATTTCAAATTACCATGAGAATCTCTATATAATTCTTTTTGCTCTATTGCATAAGCATTACTTGATTTATCAGCTCTTGCATTTAGGTTATTAAGATAATTGATATAGTTATGTTTTGTAAAGGCTATTGTTAGGGCATCCATAGCATGGTGGCGATGATCGTTACGTTTAGTCCAATCCTTAATCCTATATATTCTCTCTGAATCCTTGTTTTCAACTATCTCAGTCATACCCAACTTATCATACTTATCCCAATTTAATTCCTTCATAATATCTACTAATTGCCAATCCTTTCTTAATCTATCAGTAATTTGTCCTGAGGTAGAAACAACTTCTTTAGATATTTCAAGAAGAATTTGGCGAGCTTTTTTAGCAATATATTGTGAATCTCTAAGGTCTCTATCAATAAAGTCAGAAGGTATTTCAGAAGCTTGCATCTTCAATTTATTGTACTTTGTTCTTGAAATAGCCTTCAATTTATAAAGCAAATCTATTCTATTTAAGTAATCTTTTAATCCTTCTTCTGAATATTTATTCTTAACATAGTCATAAGCTGTCATTTCGCTCTTTTCTATGTTTGCAGTTCTAAGCTCTAATGTTTTATTAGAAAAGGAATCATCAAATAGCTTAGCTTTAGGAATAATATGTTCAATATCAAAATTCTTATCGAATATTTTTTCTCGAGGGATATAAGTATTAGAATATAGAGTCTTAAAACCATTTTCTTTTAACTCTAAATATAGTTTATACCTAATTAAATCATTCTTACTAACACTTGAAAAGCCAAATTCTTTTTTAATTATATCTCTATATTCCTCATGCTCTTTAGTAGTCTTACTTATTGCTTCGGTCATATTTTTTCTTTCCTCAGCATTGTTTTTCAAATCCCTTGCTAACTCAATTCTTATTTCTGTTGGTTTACCATAAGTATCTATTACTTGATTAACCACATTTACCATTTGATTTAGTATCTTTTCAACTACTGGGTTACGCAAACTATTTTTAGGGAGTATATCAAGTTTATCTTTTAATTCTTTCTTATCTAACTCTTCCTTAGTCAAAGAGCTTTTTGAATGCCTATATCCTGCCAGCAAACATGCAGTATCGAAACCATTACCTTCTTTTAGATGAGGTAAGATTTTTTTAATTGCTTTTGAACTTAAACTACCATAATCATCTTGAAAGCTAATATTAGCAATAACTTTCCCATAATCCTTTTCAAAACCATATTCTTTATTGAGTTTCTTTAAAAGATTTTCAGTTCCTGTTTTTGAATTATCTCCCTCAAAAGAATAAAGCAAATGCCATAACTTCATTATAGGTTGTTTTTCAAACTCATCTCCTTCTAAATCTGTATTAAAATTAAGAATATCTACCCTTATGCCTAAAGATGTGAATACAGTCCTTACAATATCTAATATTTGGTCGGTATTCATCTTATTAAAATCATACTCACCATGACCACTCATTTCAACAATTTGAGCAAATGCATTAAATAGGCTATTGAAAGTTCTATTTCCTTCAATATCTTTGTAGTTTAAATCTAACTTATTATGATTTTCAAATAATAGCTTAAGAGCTTCAGATTTTGAAAGTTTATTTTTAAGGTTTAACTCCTTAAATAATATCTCTTTTTCTTCTTGATATAATCCTCTTCCATTCTTCTTATCATCTTTTACTATAAGATTATTAAGTATCTGCCATATCTTAAATTCTTGAAATAAAGGAGATGATTTAGGACATACCTTTGAGCCAATTGTAATATTCTTCTTTTTACCCTCAACCTCTATTGCTATCTTTTCATTTTCAAACTCACAATAACTTATTAACCCTTTCTGACTCTTTAGTCTTCTTTGATAGAATATAATTATATCTCTTATCTCTTTCTTAAGCTCATTTGTCAATTCTTTATGATATGTCTTTTGTGTTTCCCATATCTTTTCAAATTCATCTAAATAGTCTTGTCGGTAAAAGACCTTATTCTTTACACTAAAATGAGGATTATCATTGAATCCATTCATTAAGTATTGTCCTACTGTAAGCTTATTAAAATATAGTTCCTTGC
The DNA here is from genome assembly GCA_002407855.1 of Bacteroidales bacterium UBA5371. GTDB lineage: Bacteria > Bacteroidota > Bacteroidia > Bacteroidales > P3 > UBA10566. The sequence continues at coordinate 28,406 of DHPF01000004.1, read as the reverse complement.
TTCTATCACTAATTGCACCAAGATAACCACTTGTATTATTAATTATTCCATTTAAATCACTAATAACAAAAACCAAAACATCCTTTTCAACTTTTTTGCTTAATGCTTCAACCCTCCATTGATAAGCTTCTACCTTTTTATCCTTTCCTTTATTTTCGGCTGTATAGATTCCATATTTAGCTAAAAATATCTTTGATGTGTTGGTTTTACTCTTGCCTATAATTTGATTTTTGAATTCATCAGTTAGTATCTCAGGATAGTATTGTTTTTGCGTTTCCCATATCCTTTGCAACTCTTGTTTAAGGTCAGATGTATAAAACTCAGGTTTGTTTTTCTTTCCTCTACTCAATAAGCCAAGCATATACTCACCTGGTGTCATATCATTATTATATAATTCCTTTGCAATATCCATTCCGTCCACCAACTCTCCCTCATCTTGACCTTTAAGTTTTCTTGAACTCTTATATCCTCTCTTCTTATTAATCATTAACAACACTCGAGCAAACTCTTCTAAACTAATCTTATCATTAGCTGCCTTAGCTCTAAGTTTATATGTTTCAAAAGTTGAAAAATTACTTGTTTCAGCAAGTATAGTATTATCATTAATAACATTATTCTCTTTGAGTAATTCTATCAGATTCTCTCTTCTTAATTTATAACGTTGTAAATTTCTTCTTGCCGAACGTTTTGAAGTTCTGTCTGCATTTGTTGTAATACTTTTGCCTTGTTGAAAATTATTTTGTTCATCGACAGTCAAAGGATTTACTCTAACTCCAAGCTTAATAATAGATGATGTTTCAATCTCTTTTTCAGCTTCATTTACTAAAGCCCAACCTATACTGTTAGTTCCTAAGTCTAATCCTAATATCTTTTTCATAATAATATGTAATTATTCGTTAGTTATTTCAATGTTCAAAGGTATAAATATATTTTTATATCTTCAAATTTTTTCAAAATAATTTGCAAGTATAGTTTTTTTTTCTATCTTTGCCGAACAAACTTAAAGCAATTCACAATAAGGATTATTCCGTTGTGAAAACATTTAAAGCGGAAGTGAAGTTTTATATTTCACTTTCGTTTTTTTTGCTTTTATTCTACCCAGATTTTAGTTAATACTCATATTGATTGAATAGACTAAGAAAATTATTCCTTCGTTGAATTAGTCTTAATAGATGCGTGATAGTTGAGCCCCATCACACTTTAAATATAGAATTTCTTTTTAAGATTGAATATAATGACTATTATATTACCCCTGTTCTAACTTCAAAAACTTTTGAGTGTATTTAAAGTTATTTCTATAATTTTGTCAAGGGAATAAGTATAAAACATATAGCGCCTACTCAGAATGAGTAAGCGTTATTACTAAAAGCAAAATAAGATTTATTCTTTAAAACATTTTAGCAAAGTTTCTTGCCTGTCTGTTTTTCCAATCATTCTTATGATATATATAAGAAGCAATTAAAGGTACAACGGTTGTGGCTTCGGCATAAACCATTTGCTCATAAGTAGTATCAACTTTCCCCCATGAAGAAGCTTCTTTAAGGGTTGAAGATGAACAAGCACCATCTCTTGGGTCAGCAACAGTTATTTGGATGGCATATTTATGCATATCAACTTGATGACCAAGAATTTCAGCACAAACAACAGTGTCTTGTGTGAAGTTCTTAGGCACTCCGCCTCCAACCATAAATAAACCTGTTGTGCCAGCCTTTATCTTAATATTGGTTAGCTCTAAGAAATCCTTCACAGAATCTATGCTTAGATGAGAGTTAGGGTTTTCAACTTGGTGCAAAACTAAACCAAAACCAGCAGAAGAATCGGAGAAAGCAGGGCAGAAGATAGGTACATTATGCTCATAACAAGCTTGAATTAGAGAGTCTTTTTTCTTTGCATTACCCTCAGAAAGCCATTTCCCAATTTCCCAAATAAATTCTCTTGAAGAATAAGGACGTTTCTCCAATTTGTCTGCAATTAGCTTTATTGTTCCGTCGCAGTTTTGAAGTTCTTCCTCATCAATATATGTATCATAAATCCTATCTATGTAGTTAGAGCGAAGGAATTTATCATCAATAAAAGGAGTTCCCTTATAGTGCTTGAAACCTAAGGCTTCGAAGAAGTCCATATCTATGATAGATGCTCCTGTTGCAACAATACAATCAATCATATTACTTCTAACCATATCAACATAAACCTGCATACAACCAGCAGCAGAGGTGCTACCTGCAAGAGTGAGGATAATGGAGCAATCCTTATCGTTAATCATTCTATCGTAAATGTCAGTAGCCGTTGCTGTATCTCTGGATGAAAATGACATATCACGCATAGCATCAATTAAATCAGTAGTGTTGATTTTTTTTATGTCAATGTGTTTAACAACATCTTTCAATAATTCTTTCTTTTCCATTTTGTCTTTTGTTTTAACTTTAAATTATAATATATTTCATTTAATATTTCAGTTTGCAAATATAGGATAATTATTTGAAACTTATTTCAATATTTTTCTTTATAAGGAAAAACTTCACAAAAAAATAACAAAAAACTTTGCAATAATTCAAAAAGTAGTACCTTTGCACTCGGAAAGTTGGCAGAGTGGTCGATTGCGGCGGTCTTGAAAACCGTTGAGGGTAACACCTCCGGGGGTTCGAATCCCTCACTTTCCGCAAAACGAATAAGGCTTCAATTGAATTCAAT
>DHPF01000004.1:0-25587 GCA_002407855.1 Bacteroidales bacterium UBA5371 | reverse complement strand
AAGGCTTCAATTGAATTCAATTGAAGCCTTATTTTGTTTAATCACTGATTATTTTTGATTAAGTCCCTTTTGTTAAAAATGAAACTTAATTACAGAAAAATAGAATCAAGAGATAATTTATTAGAATCAAAAGATAAATTATTAGAATCAAGAGATAATTTAGCCAAACAAAAATCCATCAAAATATTATTTAGAAAAATAATATTGGATATTAAATTTTCAGTTATTTTTGCAAATATAATTTTAAAATAATTTAATATGGAAACTTGTTGTACAAATCAATGTCCTTTTGAAGCAATATCGTGGTTATGGTATGGTATTGCTGTTGTTGTATCCTTTTTTGTGGGTGCAATTTGGTATGGTTTTTTATTCTCAAAAGCATGGATGAAAGCCGTTAAATATGAATGTGCTTGCGGAGCTGATGTTGTTAATGGTGAAAAATGCACTTGTAAGAAAAGCTCTAATGCTTTGATATTTCTGATTCAAATAATTGCAACAGCTTTTGTCGTTTTTATGTATTTTATCCTAACTTCAATCTCTATTTGGTTATCTGTTGTAGTTGTTATTGCTATATCTGCTTGGATGAAATCAACTCTCAAATTTCAGATAAGTAATTGGAAGCGTTATATAACCTTAGCTGGAATTGATGTTGGTTACTTTTTTGTAGTTTCTGTTATCGCAATATTATTTTCGTTAATTTAAAAATTTTATCATTATGTGTTTTAATAGTAAAAAGATAAGCACTGAGCTTAATATTAAAGCTCCTAAGCTAATTGAAAGAACCAAAAGAGAGGCTGCAACAATCACTGCTTTTGGCAATTATTCAAAAATTGATTATTCTTCTTTATGGAATAAGCTTTGGCCATTCATTAAGAAGAATAAACTATTTAGTATGAGAATGGAGTTCTTGGGAATATATTCTTCTGACCCAACCACAACTCCTGCTAATGAATGCAAGTTTGATGCTTGTATTACCATAACTCGCAAGATTGAAGATACCGATGAAATAAAGATTAAAGAAATTGAAGGTGGTAAGTTCTTGATGTTTTTATACAAGGGCTCTTATGATAATCTTGGTAAGGTTTATGATTTTATTTACAATGATTATTTGAAGGATAAGGGTTATAAATTCCGCAATGCTTTATGGATGGAAAAATATCTTAATAATCCTAACAACACTCCTGCACATAAATTAAAGACAGAAATATATATTCCAATTGAATAAAAGAAATATCGTATAAAACAAAGAAAAATCCCAGAGCAATTCTACTTTGGGATTTTTTATTTAGAATATTGATAGTTGCGAGCTTTGTTCTGGCCTATAAAACTCAATTTTTGAGGTAATTCCTAACCTATATGTTTCGCTATTAAAAACATCTTGAAGCTTTTTATAGTTTAAAGAAGGGCAATTATACTGATTGTCAAAAGTCATTTCATATTTTTCTTTAATGTTATTGAAGTTTTGCTCTAAGGCTTTATAGAAATAATCTCTTGAACCTTTTCTTAGGGTTACTCCAAAGATAGGTATTATATACGATGCACCAGAATCCTTGGCTTTATGTAGAATGGATTTTATGTTTTCTTGGCTATCGTTAATAAATGGTAGGATTGGCATTAGGGTTATCCCTGTGTAAATTCCTTGCTTTGATAAATTTTCAATGGCTTTAAACCTTAGGGAGGTAGAACTTGCATAAGGCTCTATCTTCTTTGCAAGCGAATCGTCATAAGTTGTTATTGTGAAACTTACTGCACAATATGTTTTAGAAATTTCTTTAAGTAAATCAATATCTCTTTCAACCAAATTACTTTTAGTTATTATATGAATAGGATATTTACTCCTATTAATTACTTCCAATGCTCTTTTAGTCAAACAAACTTCCTTTTCTATTGGCATATAAGGGTCATTCATGGAGCCTGTTCCTATTGTTCCTTTTTGTTTTCTTTTTGAGGATAGTTCTTTTGTAAGTAATTCTATTGCATTTTCCTTAATTGTAATTTTTGAAATATCGTTTATGCCATAGCATTCACTTCTTGTGTCGCAATAAATACAACCATGCTGACATCCTCTGTAAAGATTCATATTATAAGTTATCCCAAACCAAGAATCAACAAAGGAAAGCTTTGAAAGAATTGACTTTGAGTTTATGTAATTGATAGGATTGCTCTCTTGCATAGCTATTTCATCTCATCTGAAAAAGAAAATGGCTTAGTGTAAAGTGCAGATTTTTTGTTTGGTTTATTTGTCATTTCAAATATTATCTCTCCTCCATTAAGGATATCTTTATGAGAAATAAACTGCTTCTTATAATCTTTGCCGTTTAACTTTATTGACTTAATATAAATGTTATTATCCGTAAGATTTAATGCTTTTATTGTAAATGTTTTCCCATTTTCCAAATTAATAATAGCTTCATTGTTTTTTGGGGAACCTATTATGTATTGGTCGCTTCCAGGGCAAACAGGATAAAATCCAAGTGAAGAAAAAATATACCAAGCAGACATTTGCCCACAATCATCATTACCTGACAAGCCATCAATTTTATTCTTATACATTTTATTCATTATATCATGGACTCTTAACTCTGTCTTCCATGGTTCTTTTGTCCATCTATACAAATAAGCAATATGATGACTTGGTTCATTGCCATGTACATAGTTTCCCATAATTCCTTCCTCATTTATATCTTCTGTGTTTTCAAAATACTTTGCAGGCAACTCCATTGTAAAAAGAGAATCCAAGTGATTAATAAATCTCTTTTCTCCTCCCATAAGATTTATTAGCCCATTAACATCATGAGGCACAAAAAAGGAGTAATTCCACGAGTTTCCTTCAATAAAACCTTGGTTATGTGTATCCAATAAATCATAATCCTTTTTAAATTCTCCATTTCTGTTCTTAGGTAATGCAAAACCAATGGAAGTATTGAAAATATTTTGATAGTTCTTTGCTCTTTTGGCATACTCTCGAATTCTTTCTTGATTATTTAGAGCCTTTGCAAAAGAATAAATTGTCCAATCATCATAAGAGTACTCCAAGGTTATTGAAGCCGAAGAGTAATTCTTCTCATTAGGAACGTATCCCAAGCTAACATAGTCCTCAATCCCATCATAGTATTTCAAATTGGAGCTGTTAATTAAGGCTTCCATAGCTAATTTATTATCAAATTCAATATCCTTAGCAAGTGCATCTGAAATAACCGAAACAGCATGATAACCTATCATACACCAATTCTCATTTCCCATGTGCGACCAAACGGGTAATGCTTTATGAACGCTTTGCAGGTAATGATTAAGTAAGGAATTAATAAAATCTTTGCTTCTTGCAGGTTTTATTATGTTCATTAGGGGATGCTCAGCCCTAAAAGTATCCCAAAGAGAGAAAATAGAATAATTAACTTGATTGTCTTTTGCAGTATGGATATTATGGTCTATACCTCTATATCTTCCATCTACATCTTGATAAACAGAAGGATTAATCATTGTATGATATAGTGAAGTATAGAAAATAGATTTCTTGTCATTATCAGCATCTATCCTTATACTACTTAGTTCTTTTTCCCATTTTTCTTGGGTTTCTTTTCTTATTTGGTCAAAAGACTTGTTTTGAGCTTCTGCATTTAGGTTCTTTAATGCTCCAAGGCAATCAACAGCAGACAAAGCTACTCTAATCTCTAATGGATTTTTATCAGAGAAATCAAAATTAAAGTAAGTGATTAGCTTAGTTCCAAACATTTCAGGGAAGTTCTCGCTCATATCAAACTTTCTCCAAAAGCCATTATACTTGACCTTTTCATCGTTTTGGCAACCATAATTAAGTATTGGTTTGGAAAATTTAATAGCAAAATAAGTGTAATTCATCCTTGACCAACCTCGTGTTATCCTATATCCTGTTAGGGTATATTCATCTTCAACTCTTAGGTTTGCCATTAATACTTTACCATCGTAATTATAAATTCCATAAGATAAATCTATAACTATATGACCTTCTTTTGATGTTTTGGGGAATGTATAACGATGAACTCCTACTCTTTGGGTTGCTGTTAATTCTGCTAATATGTTATAATCATCTAAAACAACAGAATAGTAGCCTGGCTCTGCTTTTTCTTTATTATGATTAAAGTTAGACCGAAAACCTGATGATGTATTCTCTGAATTACCAACATTTAATTTAATGTCTCCTATTGCGGGCATAATTAGAATATCTCCTAAATCCGAATGACCTGTTCCGTTGAAATGAGTATGTGAAAAGCCAATTATTGTTTTATCATCATACTGATATCCTGCACAATATTTATATGTATCCTTTTGATACTTTCCATCAATATTATGAGGAATTGTTTCAGTGTCTGGACTTAATTGTACTATGCCAAAAGGAGCACAAGCCCCAGGGAAAGTATGTCCCATGCTTTTTGTTCCAATCATTGGATTGACATAATCAATTAATCTTGTTTGAGCTTGCATAGAAATAAAAGAAATAAAAACAAAGAATAAATTAAAGAAGATTTTTCTTTTCATAATATGTATAAATTGATAGAGGGTATTTTTCAATACCCTCTACTTGTTAATTATAATGCTAATAAATTAAGTTTACATTTAATCATTAAGGAAATAGCTAATTGAGGAAACAACTCTTACTTTAAGCTTTAATGGGTTTTCTGTTGGAATTATTTCAAATTGTCCTTGATAAGCTGATTTTATTCCACCAAGCTTAGCATTGGAGTTTTTAGAAAACTGCTCACCTGCAATTTTTGCATTAGCTGTAGATTCTTCTATCATCTTAGGTTTAATATCGTTTAGCTTGGTGAAAGTATATTTTGAATCGGCATCATACTCGTATCTATTTTGAACAAGTGTTATTCCTTGCTTGTATAAATCAAATTGAGATAATTCAATAGCTCGAACATTTTTCACCTTACTGGAAAGTATTGTTATTGTTACCTCACAATAGTATCTAAATGTATTTGTAGAGAAATTATCGTTGTATTCGGTATTCTTTTTGTCTTTTATGCTTGGCACTCCAATATTAATCTCTTCATCAGTTAGGCCATTAGCTTTAATAAAGTTTACTATCTTGAGGTTATTGTCTTCAACCTTTTTTAAAAGGCTTTGCATATCGTTATCGCCTTCAATATATTTTATCTTCAAATTAACATAATCAGCATCAACAATCTTTTCTGACAATCCTCTAACGCTTACCACTCTGTCTTTATCGCTAAATGATTTAAGTCCTTTGTAGATAAATAAACCGACAAAGAATATACTAATAGCTAAAATAAGTCCTATAATAAGGACAATTAAATTTTTATTCTTATCCATAATATTATTTATTTAATTTGTATTTATATGATTAAACATAAAGCTTATTTCTTTGCTGGACTTAATGGGAATTCTTGGAAATACATTATTACATCCACCTCTGAATTATCATTTACTCTATAGAGCTTCCCTTTAAATTTAGCTGTAATAGTTTCTGCCGTTTTTTCAATAATCTGTAAATTTCCTGAACCTGGACGATTATTCATATACTCTTCAAAAGAAAATGGATATCCCGTAGTTTTATTCTTTGCATATTTTATTGCATAATTAGAAAAGCTACCATCATCATTAATGCTTACATGAGCGTAACACCATTGACCAATTACAGTTGGTGCACTTGTTTGGTCTTCTGTGCAGACAACTATATCTACAAATTTGTTTGTATCTTCCAAAGGCTCGGTCTTGGCATACATTTCAGTAATATTACTTCCTTCCCAAGTAATATTGCTTCCTATTTTAGCCTTAAAATAAATCCCTGATGAAGGAACAGAATTCATAAAATTGGTATCAATTGCAGGCTCATCCTCATCTTTACAGCTCCAAAACAAAACAGGAGATAGTAAAGCAATAATTACAGAAATAATAAGTATTCTTTTCATATCATATAATTTTTAGTTAATAATCTTTTTTGCAAAGAAACGAAAAATAATTTATTAATACAATCCTTTTACAACATATATAACAGCAAAAAAGCCGAAATTGTAAACAATATCGGCTAAATAATTTCTTGCTTTTTCTATTAATAAATGATTATTAGATAATTAAATTTCTATTTTAATTCATGAATAACCAATCCTGAGCGAAGCTTAGGCTCAAACCAAGTTGTTTTAGGTGGCATAATGTTTCCACTATCTGCAATGTCAATTAATTGTTGCATAGAAACAGGATATAAAGCAAAAGCAACCTTCATTTCTCCGCTATCAACCCTTCTTTTTAATTCGCCCAAACCTCTAATACCTCCAATAAAGTCAATTCTTTTTGATGTGCGTAGGTCTTTTATGTCTAATATTTCATCTAAAACCAAATTAGAAAGAATAGTAACGTCCAAAACTCCAATAGGATCGTTGTCGTTATAAGTACCTTCTTTGGCAGTTAGCTTATACCACAATCCATTCATATACATACTAAACTCGTGTAACTTTGCAGGACGATAAATATCTTTACCCATCTCTTCAATTACAAATGAGTGATTAAGTTTTGTAATAAACTCTTTTTCGGTTAAACCATTCAAATCTTGAACAACACGATTATAATCAATAATTTTTAATTGGTTGTCTGGGAATATAACTGCCATAAAATAATTATACTCTTCTTCTGGGGTATGGTTAGGGTTATTTGCTTTTCTTTCTTGACCAACCCTTGCAGCAGCAGCAGTACGATGGTGCCCGTCAGCAACATAAAGAGAAGCTATCTCTTTATCAAAAATTTCTTCTAATCTTTTTATCTTAGTCTTATCGTTAATTACCCAAAAAGTATGACCAAAACCATCATCCTTAGCAACGAAATCGTAAATAGGTTTTTCGTTATCAATAACGCTTGAAACTATTTGGTCTATTTCCTTATGAGCAGGATAGGTGAAGAATACAGGTTCAACATTAGCATTTGTAATATTAACGTGAATCATTCTATCATCTTCTTTATCCTTACGTGTAAGCTCATGTTTCTTGATAACATTATTGAAATAATCTTCAATATGAGTGCAGCCAACAATACCATATTGAGTTCTTCCATCCATAGTTTGAGCATAGATATATAGTTTAGGTTCACTGTCTTGAACAAGCCAGCCCTTATCCTTAAACATTTGGAAGTTTTCTACAACTTTATCATACACCTCCTTAGAGTGTTCATCAACACCCTCTGGAAGGTCAATTTCTGCCTTAGTAATATGTAATAATGAATACTCATTACCCTTAGCTTTAACTCTTGCCTCTTGTGAGTTCATCACATCATAAGGTAAAGATGCCAAACTTTCTGCAATCTCAACCGGAGGGCGTAAGCCCTTAAAAGCCTTAACTCTTGCCATTTTTCTATTTTTGTTTATTGTTTATATAAAATGTTTATTTGTAATAAATTTTAATTAGTTTGCAAAGTTAAGATTTTCTTTTCAAACATAGAAGAAAAGAAAAGAAAAAGAGGTTTAATGATAAAATAATTACATAAAATACTCTAATATTTAAATGTGGAAAATTACTATTTGATTCTAAAAAATTATCTTTTGATTCTAATAATTTATCTCTTGATTCTAAAAAATTATCTCTTAGTTCTATTTTTCTATTGCTATTTTAAAAGGGAGATTGATTTATAAGACAAGGAAAGAAAGTTTAAAGTTTAAAATAATTATTTTATGTTGAAATTTGATTAATAATGTTTTAGAATGAGTTTTATATTAATCCATATCAATAATAATTTATTAAAAGGTTGTTATTTAAGATATTCTTAGTACTTTTGAAAGATATTTTATAAATAAATTATGGATGCTAAATTAACAGATAACGCAAAAAAGGTAATAAAAGAAGGCAGCGATGAGGCAATGCGACTAAGGAGTGATTTTTTTGGGGTAGAGCATTTATTTTTAGGAATGGTGCGACAGAAAGAATGTAAGGCAATGCACATATTAGCTGATTTTAATATAGACCCACAGGTAATAAAAAAAGAAATAGAGCAAGCTATTCAAAAGACTGATGTATTCCAAGCATTGAATCAAGAAAAAGATGTCCCATTACTAAAACAAACTGAAAGAGTTATTAAATTGTCTTTTTTGGAAGCTACCAATTTGGGATTAGAAGAAATAGGTACGGAACATTTTTTGGCTGCTATTTTGAAGGAGGGAAATAATCTAATATCAAATATATTATTTGGTTATGGACTAACTTATGATATTATTCACTCTTGGATTAAGAGGTATTTGGACTCCACAAAGCCCGAAGACTTACCAAATGAGGAAAACTCTTCAAGCCTTTTCTCCGATTCTTTATTAAATGATGATGAAGACGAAGATGATTTCTTTGCCTCAAAAAACCTTATGAGTAATCCCTCAAAAAAGGTTAGTCCTATGAAAAGTAGTAGGAAGCCAACACCTTTCTTAGATAATTTTGGGAAGAACATATCAGAACAAGCCGAACTTGGATTAATTGACCCAATTGTAGGTAGAGACAAAGAGATGGAGCGTATTGCTCAAATTCTTTCAAGAAGGAAGAAGAATAATCCTATATTAATAGGTGAGCCTGGTGTAGGTAAAAGTGCTATTGCAGAAGGTTTAGCTTTGAGAATTGCAGCTAAGGATGTTCCTTATACATTATTCAGGAAGAGAATCTACACCTTAGACCTTGCTTCTGTTGTTGCAGGAACCAAATATAGAGGGCAGTTTGAAGAAAGGTTGAAAGGGCTGATTACGGAGTTAGAGAAAAATCCTGATATTATTCTTTTCATAGATGAGATTCATACTATTGTTGGAGCAGGAAATGCTTCCGGTTCATTAGATGCTTCAAACATATTTAAGCCAGCCTTAGCCAGAGGCGAGATACAATGTATTGGAGCAACAACTCTTAGTGAGTATCGGAAGAATATAGAATCAGATGGAGCCTTAGAAAGACGTTTTCAAAAGGTTATGATAGAGCCTACCTCGGTTGATGAAACCTTGGTGATATTACAAAATATTAAATCTAAGTATGAGCAACATCATAAAGTGAGATATGATGATGAGGCATTGGAGGCTTGTGTGAAGCTCACTCAACGATATATTAACGATAGGCAACTTCCCGACAAGGCTATTGATGCTCTTGATGAAGCGGGAGCAAGGGCTCATGTGCAAGATATAAGAGTTCCAAAAGAGTTGGTTAATTTAGAAAAAAGAGTAAATGACTTAGAGGCTCAGAAAAGAGAAAGTGTAAAAGAAAGAGAGTTTGAAAAAGCTAAAACTCTTAAAGCAGAAATAGATGAGATTAATGATGTAATTGAGGTCAGATACAAGGTCTGGGAAAAAGATATAGAGAATAACTATACCAATGTTTCGCAAGAGGATATTGCAAATGTAGTTTCTATGATTAGCGGTGTGAAAATCCAGAAGGTAACAACTGATGAAACTCAGAAGCTTTTGAATATGGAAGACTCTCTTAAAGCAGCAGTAATTGGTCAAGAGGATGCTGTTACTAAGGTTTCTAAGGCTATTCGTAGGGCAAGGGTAGGCATAAACGACCCTAATCGTCCGATAGGTTCCTTTATTTTTGTTGGTCCAACGGGAGTAGGAAAGACCCATTTGGCAAAAGAATTAGCAAAATATTTATTTGATTCAGAGAGTAATTTAATTCGTTTGGATATGAGCGAATATATGGAAAAACACTCTGTTTCAAGAATTATTGGTTCGCCTCCTGGTTATGTTGGCTACGAAGAGGCAGGGCAATTAACCGAAAAGGTAAGAACTCACCCATATTCAATTGTTCTTTTAGACGAAATTGAAAAGGCACATCCTGATGTATTTAATATCTTACTGCAAATCTTAGATGATGGGCATCTTACTGACTCAATAGGAAGAAGAGTTGATTTTAAGAATACTATTATTATAATGACTTCCAATGTTGGTAGTAGAAAACTCAAAGACTTCGGTTTAGGAGTTGGTTTTTCAACTAATGCAAAAGAGGCAAACTCACAAGAAATAGAGAAGAGTATAATTGATAATGATATTAATAAAACCTTTGCTCCTGAGTTTTTAAATAGGGTGGATGATATTGTTTTCTTCCGTTCGCTTTTAAAAGAAGATATAGTTAAGATTATAGACATTGAGCTTAATAATTTATCTAAACGCCTCATAGACTTAGATTATAATATAGAGTTTACTTCTGAGTTGAAAGATATGGTTATTGAAAAAGGTATTGACAAACAATTTGGGGCAAGACCTTTAAAAAGAGCCATTCAAAAGAATGTTGAAGACGCTCTTTCGGAAGCCATATTAGCTAATACAGATAAAGACAAAAAGAATATTAGAGTTACAGCAGAAAACCAAGAAACCAAAATAGAGATATATTAATGCGAATGCTTAAGAACTTTTTTATGGAATTTGGAGCCTATCTTTTGCTTATGAAGGAGGCCTTCAAAAAACCTCAGAATATGCATATCTTTAAAAGAAAGATGATTTATGAGATGCAGGTTTTGGGAGTAGATTCTATTCCTATTGTTTGCGTAATATCTATTTTTATTGGAGCAGCTGTGGTAATTCAAATGATTCTTAACTTACAAAATCCTATTTATCCATCATGGATATATGGTTTTGCTTCACGGAAAGCCTTAATATTAGAATTTTCTCCAACGGTTATTTCTTTAATTTTGGCAGGAAAGTGTGCTTCTATGATTGCTTCGGAATTAGGTTCTCAAAGAATTTCAGAACAAATAGACGCTATGGAAGTAATGGGTGTTAATACTGCATCGTATTTAATTTTGCCTAAGATTTTTGCTTGTTTGCTTTTCTTTCCTTTGCTTATTGTGTTAAGTATATTTATAGGGTTGATAGGAGGAGGCTTTGGAGGGATGGCAAATGGACTTTCGGCTTTTCATTATGTTGAAGGAATACGACTTGAGTTCACAACCTATGATGTTGTATATGCAATGATAAAAACAGGTGTTAATGCCTTAATAATTTCTACAATTGCTTCTTACAGAGGATACACAATGAAGGGAGGTTCGGTTGAGGTTGGAATTCAAAGTACCAAAGCTGTCGTTCAAAGTAGTGTGGTGATAATGATAATTAATCTACTAATGACTAATTTGTTTTTCTAATGATAGAGCTTGTAAATATTTCTAAATCTTTTGAAGGAAAGCAAATTTTAAAGGATATAAATATAAAATTTGCCAAAGGAAAATGCAATTTAATAATAGGTCAGAGTGGGAGCGGCAAAACTGTTCTAATGAAAACCTTAGTAGGACTTCATTCCCCTGATACAGGAGAAGTTTTATTTGGAGGAAGAATATTTAATAAAATGACAATAGAGCAGCAAATAGATGTAAGGAAAGAGATGGGAATGGTTTTTCAGGCAGGAGCTTTATTTGACTCAATGAATATTGAAGAGAATGTGATGTTTCCAATACGTATGTTCCAAAAGAGCTCTCGTGGTAAAATGTTAGATAAGGTCAATCTATGCTTAGATAGGGTTAATCTTAAAGGAGTAAATAAAATGATGCCTTCGGAGTTAAGTGGAGGTATGAGAAAAAGAGTAGCTATTGCAAGAGCCATTGCAGCAGATCCTAAATATCTCTTTTGCGATGAGCCTAATTCAGGTTTAGATCCACAAACTTCAATACTTATAGATGATTTGATTTCTGACATTACTCACGAACTAAATATCACCACCATAATCAATACTCACGATATGAACTCCGTTGTAGAGATAGGAGAGAATATAATATACCTTCACCAAGGACAACTTTGGTGGCAGGGAGATAAGAAGAATGTATTAAATACAGATAATAAAGAACTAAACGATTTTATCTTTTGTACAGCATTAACCAAGAAAATCAAAGAGAATAATGACAAAAAATAAAAGTAAACTAAGAAAGGTTTTCTCAATTATAGGTAAATTACTATTAGTATTTATAGCAAGTGCTTTAATGGTATGGATATTTCCCTCCACTTCAACATTCAAATACGACTTTCAAGAAGGAGGATTTTGGGAACACGAAAACCTTATATCCCCAATAGATATAAGGGTGGATAAAACAGAATTGGAATTAAGTCAAGAAAGAAAAGCAATAATAGATAATAAGAAGTTATATTTCAACATAACCAACGACACCATAATAAATATTCCAGAGTTGCAAGGCTTACCTCTTAACCACACCATAAAGGTTATAAAAGACACCAATACCTATGAAATACAAATAAGTGATATAACCTCAAACCTTCAATTTAATGAGAAGGTAACTCAATCCAATTTAGATGCTCAGTTAAGCAATATCTCTTCAATAAAAGAATTTATAGAGAAAGGAGATGAAATAATAGCCAAAGGAGAAAAAATAACCCCGACCAAATTTGATGCACTTACAATTTACAAACAAGACTACGAAAAGAAAATAACCGAAAAGAAAACAATCTACAAACAAATCATAGGACAGTTTATATTAGTTTCCATTGCTTTAATAGCAATGCTCTTCTTCTTTAAATATATATCCCCAGAACTATACAGAGACAATAAGAAAATCCTTCTAATACTTTCCGTAATACTTCTAATGGTGGCAACCACCTCATTAATCGTAAATATAAACTCTCAATACATATACATAGCCCCTCTTTGCCTAACCCCAATACTCATAAGAACCTTTTTTGATTCTCGTTCAGCCCTCTACGTGTTTTTAGTAAACATAATAATAATAGGCTTCTCAGTTCCCAATAGTTTTGAATTTATCTTCTATCAACTAATGGTGGGAATGATGGTAATTATAAGTATGGAACACTTAGAGAAACGCTCCGATTTCTTTAAAATAAGCCTTTTTGTATTTGCAACCTATGCCGTAATATACCTCGCACTAACCCTAATACAAGACGCAGCCCTAACCAAGATTAACCCTTATCGCTTTCTCTATTTTGGAGTAAATGCAGCCATGACCCTATTTGCTTTTCCAATCATTTATATCTTTGAGAAAGCATTTGGATACGTTAGTGAGGTTTCACTTTTAGAATACTCCAATACCAATAGCAAAGTATTAAGAGACCTTTCTATAAAAGCACCGGGCACATTCCAACATTCTGTTCAAGTGGCCAATTTGGCTGAAGACCTGATACATCAAATAGGAGGTAATTCACTATTAGTTCGTGTAGGGGCTTTGCATCACGATATAGGCAAGAGCCTCAAACCAATGTTTTTTATAGAAAACCAACACACAGGCTTTAACCCTCATGACGAAATTACCAACGAAGAATCGGCTGAAGTAATTACCTCACATATTGTTGAAGGAGTTAAATTAGCATATAAATACAAATTGCCAGAACCCATAATAGACTTTATCCGCACACACCATGGCACAAGCAAAACGAAGTATTTCTACAACAAACAGAAATTAGAACATCCCGATATGCCTATTGATGAAAATCTTTTCACATATAAAGGTCCAAAACCATTTTCCAGAGAAACAGCCGTTGTAATGATGGTGGATAGCGTAGAAGCAGCTTCCAGGAGTCTAAAAGAGCACTCCGAAAAAACCATTAGCAATTTAGTAGATGGCATAATAGATGACCAAATAAAGAACGACCAATTCTCTAATTCAAACATAACATTTAGAGACATTACAATCATTAAGCAGGTTCTTAAACGTAAGCTACAAGCAATCTACCACACTAGGATACAATACCCTGTAAACAACTAAAAATTAAGCCAAAAGGTTGTATTATTAGTTGAGAGTTTCACTCATTATTTTAGGTCAAAGCATGATATTTTGTTTCTTATCAAGTGGCTTTATAGAGGTGTTGTATAATAGGGGAAAGCAATTATTTTTATTCTAAATTTGATTGAGAAAAAATATAAAGTCGTTAAAAATAATCCCAACGCCTATTAGGATTTATCCTAATAACTATTCAAATAATTTTAAACGGCGTTGAAAGAATTTTAAACGGCGTTAGAAAGAATCCTAATAGTTATTAGAAAAAATTTCAATAGGCGTTGAGATTTTTTTCAATAGGCATTGAAATATTTTTCAATAGGCGTTAGGATTATTTTCAATAGGCATTAGAAAAATCTAATGGCTAAAACCCTTTATTACAATGCTTTTAGAGAATATTTTCTAAGACTTGGCCACTCTTAAAATTGGGCAAAGAGAAAAAAATCATAAACACAAGTTAAACTTTAATCCATTCAAGAGGAATCAGGCAGAGGGGCAAAATATTTTTCTCTTCTTTAAGAGTATAAGGATTTAAGTTTGAGTGTTTTGAAACTTATTTTTTTGTCATTGCAGCTTTAATAAATGCTATAAAGAGTGGATGTGGCTGCTCTACTGTGGACTTATACTCTGGGTGGAATTGTACGCCTACAAAGAAAGGATGGTTTGATAATTCCACAACTTCTACTAAATCGGCATTTGGGTTAATTCCCGAGGCTATCATTCCTGAGTCTTCAAATTCTTTTAGGTATTTATTATTAAACTCATAGCGATGACGATGTCGCTCTGAAATATTCTCACTTTGGTATGCTGCATATATTTTTGTGTCTTTTAGAAGCTTGCAAGGATAAGCCCCTAAACGCATTGTGCCTCCCATATTGGTTATTTGCTTTTGCTCTTCCATTATATCTATAACAGGATGCTTAGTGCTTGGAAGCATCTCTACCGAGTGAGCATCTTTAAATTTCAACACATTACGGGCGAATTCCACAACAGCCATTTGCATTCCCAAGCATATTCCTAAGAAAGGGATATTATTTTCTCTGGCAAACTTAATTGCACATAGTTTTCCTTCAATTCCTCTTGCTCCAAAGCCAGGGGCCACTAATATCCCGTCTAATCCGCTTAATTCAGTAGCACAATTCTGATCCCCTTTTTCTATGCTTTCTGAGTGAATGAGCTTTAATTTTACTTTGCATTGAAGTGATGTTCCTGCGTGTATAAATGCTTCGGAAATAGATTTGTAGGCATCTTTTAGTTCAACGTATTTTCCAACTAATCCAATGGTTACCTGATGTATTGGATTATTTAGTTTATATAAAAAGCCTTTCCATTTTTCCAAATTAGGCTCGCCTTGTGTTTTAACTCCTAAGCGATTGAGCACTTGTATATCTAATTTTTCTTTGAGCATTTGAAGTGGAACTTCGTAGATAGTTGGTGCATCTAAGGACTCAATAACGCTATCTCTATCTACATTACAGAATAGTGCTATCTTGTCTTTTATTCCTTCGTGTAGTTTATGTTCTGTTCTGCACACAATAATGTCTGGTTGAACTCCTTGTTCCAACATTTCTTTAACCGAATGTTGTGTTGGTTTGGTTTTCAATTCTCCTGCTGCGGCAATATAAGGTATGTAGGTTAGGTGTATTACAACTATATTCTTGCCCAACTCCCATTTCAATTGACGAACCGATTCTATGAATGGAAGAGACTCTATGTCTCCTACCACTCCTCCGAGTTCGGTTATAACAAAATCGTATTTATTGGTATTGCCGAGTATTTGTATTCTTCTTTTAATTTCATCGGTAACATGAGGAATTACTTGAACAGTTTCTCCTAAATAGTCGCCTTTTCTTTCTTTGTCAATAACGGTTTGGTAAATTCTTCCAGTTGTAACATTGTTTGCTTGTGAAGTTCTTACATTGGTAAAGCGTTCGTAGTGTCCTAAATCTAAATCGGTTTCTGCTCCATCTTCTGTCACATAACACTCTCCGTGTTCGTAAGGATTGAGTGTTCCTGGATCAACATTAAGATATGGGTCTAATTTTTGTATTGTAACCGAAAAGCCCCTAAGTTTTAGAAGTAAAGCCAATGATGAAGCCATTATTCCTTTTCCTAATGAGGAGGTTACTCCACCTGTAACGAAAATGTATTTTGTATTAAACATAACAAATATTACTTAAATCAACATTCAATTAAGGTGCAAATATAATTCTTTTTTGATTTGCATTAAGTATATTTGTATTAATTTTGCACTCAATGGATATAAAACAAAAAGCAGTAAACGGAGTTGTTTGGAGTGCAGTGGAGCGTTTCTCTGTGCAAATTATTCAATTTATTGTTCAAATAATAATTGCACGAATCCTGCTTCCAGAGGACTATGGTTTGATAGGAATGCTTGCTATCTTTATGGCAATTGCTCAAACTTTTACCGATGGAGGCTTTTCCAATGCTCTAATTCAAAAGAAAGACCGCAACAACACTGACTACTCTACGGTCTTCTATTTTAATATAATAATAGGTATTGTTTTAGCTATAATTTTATTTTCCTGTTCGGGTGTAATATCTGAGTTCTATAATATGCCAAAGCTAAAACTTATTACTCAGGTAATGTCAATTAATTTAATTATTCTTGCCTTTCAAGTTATTCAAAAAACCATCCTTACCATTAAAATAGACTTTAAAACTCAGGCGAAAGCATCTTTAATTTCGGTTCTTATTGGAGGAGTTATAGGGATTGTTATGGCTTATAAAGGCTTTGGTGTTTGGGCTTTGGTTTTTCAGTTCACATCAATAAATATTATACAGACATCTTTATTTTGGTATTTTGCTAAGTGGAAGCCTAAGCTTATATTCTCAAAAGAATCTTTTGACAGGCTTTTTGGTTTTGGTTCTAAAATATTAGCAGCAAATCTTCTACATACCATTTACTTAAATCTTTACACATTAGTTATTGGGAAGCGTTTCTCTGCTTCTCAGTTGGGATATTACACAAGAGCAGAACAATTTGCTCAATTTCCTTCTTCTAATTTAACAGGTGTAGTTTGGCGTGTTAGTTACCCTATAATGTCTTCAATACAAGATGATGATGAAAGACTCAAAAATATAGTGCGTCAATATCTGAACCTTGCTGCTTTTATTGTTTTTCCATTAATGGCCGGCCTTGCTGCACTTTCAGAGCCTTTTATAATTCTTATCCTAACAGAGAAGTGGAGAGGTATTATCCCTATGCTACAAATTCTGTCTATATATTATATGTTTTATCCACTTAATGCAATTCATCAAAATCTTATGCAGGTGAAAGGAAGAAGTGATTTATTCTTTCGTTTAGAAATTGTTAAGAAAACCATTGGCATTGCTCTTTTATTTATAAGTCTACCTTTTGGTGTTTATTATGTTTGTTTGAGTCTAATTGTTTATGCAATTATTAATCTTGGTTTAAACAATTATTTTTCATCTAAGCTAATTGCTCTTAGCATTAAATCACAAATAATAGATATATCAAAGATATTGATTGTATCATTTATTATGAGTGCAGTGGTTTATTTGGTGAATTTTATAGACATTAATAATGTATCCAAACTAATATTGGGTGTTATTATAGGAGTTGTAATTTACTATTTAGTTGCCAAGCTAACTAAAATGCAAGAATTAAAACAAGTGATGAGTCTTATGCGTCAATATTTGCATAAGTAGCATTCTTCTCAATAAATTCTCTTCTCGGAGGAACTTCATCACCCATAAGCATAGAGAAGATCCTATCAGCTTCGGTTGCATTTTCAATATCCACTTGACGGAAAGTTCTGGTTTCTGGATTCATTGTCGTTTCCCAAAGTTGAGTTTCGCTCATTTCTCCAAGCCCCTTGTATCTTTGAACAGAAACTCCTGTTTCTCCAAACTCTTCCTGAGCTGCTTGTCTTTCTTCCTCAGTCCAACAATAACGCTCTTGCTTCCCTTTTTTAACCAAGTAAAGAGGAGGTGTTGCTATATAAACATATCCATTCTCTATCAACTCTTTCATATAACGGAAGAAGAAAGTTAGAATAAGTGTTGCAATATGGCTACCATCAACGTCGGCATCAGTCATAATTACTATCTTATGATAACGTAATTTCTCCATATTCAAAGCTTTGCTATCATCAGCTGTTCCTATTGAAACACCGAGAGCAGTATATATATTCTTTATTTCGTCAGAATCCAAAACCCTATGAGGCATTGCTTTTTCAACATTTAGTATCTTACCTCTTAAAGGAAGGATTGCTTGGTACATTCTATTACGTCCTTGCTTAGCAGTTCCACCTGCTGAGTCCCCTTCCACTAAGAAGAGTTCGCATTTTGCAGGGTCAGTATCCGAACAATCAGCTAACTTACCAGGAAGTCCTGCAACCCCAAGAACAGTTTGACGCTGAACCAATTCTCTTGCCTTTCTGGCAGCATGTCGAGCCGTTGCAGCAAGGATAACCTTATTAACAATTAATTTGGCTTCCTTTGGATTTTCTTCTAAGAAATTAGTAAGCAGTTCCGAAACAATCTGATCAACTGCTCCCATAACCTCAGAATTCCCTAATTTAGTTTTGGTCTGACCTTCAAATTGTGGCTCTTGAACCTTAACCGAAATAACTGATGTAAGTCCCTCACGGAAGTCATCACCTGTTATTTCAAACTTCAACTTTTCCAACATACCGCTCTTATCAGCATAGCTTTTCAAAGTACGAGTCAATCCACGGCGAAAACCAGAAAGATGAGTTCCTCCTTCGTGAGTATTAATATTATTTACATAAGAATGGATATTTTCGGTAAAGGAAGTATTGTACTGCATTGCTATTTCAATAGGAATATCTTGCTTTTCTCCTTCTATATAAATAGGCTCTGGCATTAGTTTTTCTCTGTTGCCATCTAAGTATTCAATAAAATCTTTTAACCCATTTTCAGAATAGAAAGTTTCAGAAAGATAATTACCCTCTTCATCCTTTGTACGATAGTCAGTGATATTCAACTCCAAGCCTTTATTTAAAAAAGCTAATTCTCTCAAACGATTGCAAAGAGTTTCATATTCATATTTAGAAATGGTGAATATAGTGTTATCTGGCAAAAATTCTGTTATTGTTCCTGTCTTATTAGAAGAACCAACTTCCCTTACAGAATACATAGGAATACCTCTTTCATACTCCTGTTCGTATTGTTTTCCATCACGATGTACACTAACCTTCATATGTGAAGACAAAGCATTCACGCAGCTAACCCCAACACCATGCAGACCACCAGAAACCTTATAAGAACCCTTATCAAACTTACCGCCAGCATGCAAAACAGTCATAACAACTTCCAAAGCACTTCTACCTTCCTTCTCGTGCATATCCACAGGAATACCACGACCATTATCTTCAACCTTAATAGAATTATCCTCTAAAATAGAAACATTTATCTTAGTACAAAATCCAGCCAAAGCCTCATCAATGGAATTATCAACAACCTCATAAACCAAATGGTGTAGCCCTCTTGTATTAACATCGCCAATATACATCGCAGGACGTAAGCGAACAGCCTCCAATCCTTCTAAAACTGTAATATTATCAGCCGAATAACCATTTTTCTTATTATTCAATTCTTCACTCATCTTCACTATTATTTTTTATAATCAATCTGCAAATGTACGAAAAATAATTGACATAAAAACACATAAAAAGTATATATTAATAACAATTTTGATAGCCACTATTCAAAATAGAACTCTTAACTTTATCACTTAAAATAAAAGCACCCTTCCTGCTTAATAATATGCTATTCCTCACTATATTACTATAAGTGTTTCTTTGCATTGCAAAACTGTAAACTTATACTTAGCTTAGTGCAATTAGCAAGTCAATAAATAATCCATAAAATAATATTGCAGTGTTAAAATAATGAATATTAGATTATTAAATAAACATAAAATAACTCTTAGTTTTAATTTTTTAGAATCAAGTTCTACGAAATTAAAATCAAGAGTTATTAAATTAGAATCAAGAGTTAGAAAATTAGAATCAAGAGTTATTAAAGCAAAAATATAATAAAGATAAGTAGTATATATTAAATGAATTAACAGAATATTTTATTATGCTAATTTTTGTAGTATGAGATTTCTTTGCAATACAAAGCAACAACATCAATAAATACCAGCCGCACGATGAAAAGCAATACTAATTGTTTAGTACTCTGCAATACTAATTTACTGCTTTACTAACTTCTTTGTAATATTTATTGTAGAGTTGGTTATTCTTATGGTATAAACACCTTTAACAAAGTCCGAGAAGTCTAATTCTAATTCTGTTTGGGTAGGGTTTAGAGTTAGTTCTCTTAGTTTTTTTCCTGACATATCATAGATACTAACATTTGTACTTTCTTTTAGTCCCTCAACTTTAAGTATGGTTTTGTTATTGGTTGGGTTAGGGTAGAGTAGGGCGTTAAAGCTATTTGTTTCAATTGTATTAATATCAAGGAAAATCTCACATACTTCATTAGATATAATACTTTCACAACCACCACTTAATGCTTTAATCTTATAGCAATAGGTGTTTCCAAGTATAAGGTTTGTATCAATATATTCCAATTCTTGTGTTATTGCAATTAAGCTATCATTTCTATACAATTCGTAGCTTTGAGCACTTGCTTGCCAATTTATTAAGAATGAAGATGTTTGAGTTTCAATATTTAAGTTTATAGGGGTTAAAGGGGTAAGGTTAATAAGGTTTATTGTGTCGGAAGATATACAATATATTGAACCATTATAATTGGTTACTTGTGCAATATAGGATATTAATGAATTTGTGTCAGATAAGGATTGAGCAATAATGCTTTGGGTTGTATCTCCGTAAGGAAGCCATAAATAACTAAAAGCATCAGGATTTCCACAATCCAACACTATACTAAATTGCTCACAGCTTGATGTATCTTTACCAAGATTAACCACTGGGCTTTGTGCCACATTCAGATAGGTAGCAGTATCCCAGATACAACCAAAATCATCTATAACACTCACTTCATAACGAATTATCCCAGAAGTATCAATAGGAGGTGTTATAACAACAGTGTCATTAGAAAGGTTATATGCGTTCAATCCTTCAACAATAATAGTGTCCAAACTTGCTTGATAATCCCATGTTGTTATCTGTCCTAAATCTAATTTCCACCAGAATAAAAACCCATTATCTATACCCCAATAATCTGCAATTCTTAGTTTCCATTCCCCATTTAAAGGACAACCTATTAAAGAGTTGAAACCATTTAAATCAGGAGTTTCTAAGCCTGTTTCAGCACTTGTTGCATTTTGAACAGGAGTTTGGAAATACTTAGTATTATTTATAGTATTGGAAGAATCAATAACTGGAAACATATTTCCTGAAATAACACCTCTTGCAGAATCTAAGTATTGATTAGAGAAACAATATGTCCATCCAATTCCAGGAGGATTTGATGGAGACATTTCGCAGCCTACGCTAACATCAATTGGTTGTCCCATTTTTGCTGAACCAGAATGATTGTAATGCTTAAGAATAGTCTTTTGTCCTGTTGGACAATAAAGCTCAATTGAAATATCTCCAGTAAATGAATGTTCCATATTAATACATATACTTCTTATGTCGCTTATATTATCAAAAGTTTCATTTGGTAAAAACTCATCAAAGAAAATTGAGGTTTCCATAAATAGTGAAGGACAAACTGGACCATCAGGAATAATAACAAGAGAATCAAATAATCCAGAAATTCTTTCCACTCTTTTGATTGAATCAATAACGATTGTTGAATTAGTATCAAAACCAACATTCAATATAAAAGGAGTTCCTGAACAAATATCAATAGGAGATTTCACTTCTTTAATTGGATTTTGAGTCATCCTAATCATAGTATTAATATTGTTATTGCTCCTACAACCAACCCCATTCAAATAACTGAAAGTGGTATCTAATACATTTAACTCCAGTTCATAAGCCTTAGTCATTGTCCAAATATGTCCAACCATATTATTATAATGAACTGTATCATAGGTTCTATCTCCAAAACTCCAATAATAAATGCAATTATTCATAGATTGATTATAATAAGAATTATTGTCAGGAAACTGAGGTTTAGCAACAAGAGTAATTAGATCACCTTCACAAAAGTCAATAGCCCTATAAGTATTATATGTCCAAGAGTTATCAGTGGCAGAATAAACAGAATCGGTAATGGCTTTAATAAGATGAGTAGAGGTATTTCCTAAGGAATCATATTTTATAAAAAATGTATCTAAGTCAGCAATAACATTTTGACAACGGTCTATGCAATCAGCATAAGCCTTAAATCCAGAAGAAGAATCAGATGCATTAGTAATTAAGTTAAAAGTAATGCATCCACTTGTGTCGGAAAGATTAGCAATTAGAGATTTGTTTACTAGGAAGTTTCCAGTAAAATCAAATGTACTTCCAATGCTTAGTTGAGTTTGAGGATTAATACTCCTTCCACTAAAAGCTCTCATAACATCACCTTGACCCAAAGAAAACTCTTCAAAATTAACCGATACTCTTTTAATATTTATGGTTTGATGTGCTTTGCGAGTAGGACAAATTGTAAATGTATAGTTAGTATTATTAGAATGATTATTATCCTGACCACCATCATCATAAAAATATTTACCACAAAGATAAGCAGTTTGATTATTAAACATTGAATCAATATTAAGAGTAGTGGTTGAGAAAGTAATGAATTGACTTGAATCGGAGTATGTGGAGTCAGTACAAAGAGTTTGAACGAATGCCTCATAGTTAGACTCAGGTGATAAATTATTTAGTACATAATTATTAGTATCAAAACTAACATAGTTCCAAACACTATCACCAATCTCTCTATATTGTATTAACCAATTACTATCAATAGGCATTGTTCTATCAAAGCTAATATTTGCATAAGTTGAACCAACATCATCAACATTTACTGTTAGTGGAGGATAGCAAGTTGCTTGTTCAAACCCTTCTGTTTTTCCTGCAAAATAACTATAAGCTTTATGATAATATTCTCTTGGTTTGGCTGTTATTATCTTTACTCTAACTTTTTGACCAATTTTACTTGATAAATCAAGTTTCATTTCTGTCCAAGGTTTCCAATTATAGTTAGGATTAGATTCAGAATAATTCCAACCAGAAGGAGTTAGTACCCCAATTGTATCATAATATGAATCTGGGAATACTCTACCATTTTCAACAAACACTCCATTTGAATCAACCAAATTAAGAACTTCTATTGAGAAATTAGATCCTGATAAACCATTATAATTAAATCTTGTGAAAACAATAGCATAATTAAGAGTTAGTAAATAATTGGAATAATCAACGTCTAAATCATATTGGAGTTTACTTACTATTTGAGCATAATAATCATATTTGTTAATTGATGCAGAATGTGTATATCCTGTAGGAATAGTTTTAAGTGCAGGAATAAGATTATCATTTGCATTAGTATCACTATAAATATTTACAAACATAGCATTTGAAACCATATCATTAGTATCTGCAATAGTCTGAGTCCAATTTGAAAATTGTTTTAAAATTGTTGTACTTGTATTTGTTGCATAATATGCTTTCCAATTAACAAAATTACCATAAGAGAAATCTAAGTTTTCTCCATAAATTGGTTTTTCATAATATGTCCACTCACTACTATCAGTAGAAGAACAAATGGCTCTGATTCTTAATGAAAGAACTGTTGATGGCTGTAGATTGGTTAAATAAAATGGATTTGTAGTTATGTTGGAAATCCTAACTGCATTTTGCCATGAAGTATCAGAATAAGGCTTGTATTCAATCTCCCAATGATTTGTATTATTATTTGCAAACCAAGCCACATCCATATTCGTAGGAGTTATATTTGAAACATTTATTTGACTTGGTCTAACACATGAAGGAAGAGTTGAAATTTCAAAGTCATCAATATAAATATTACAAGTACCTATATTTTTTGATTTAAAAGCAATATATTGACCATTTCCATTGTAGGAGTTAAACAATACCTCTACATCCTTCCATGTGTTTGCAACATTCAAACTCAATTCCTCAACCTGAACAAAAGTACTTGTATCTCTTGGGTCAGACATTACCCCAACAATCAATTTATGATTAATGTTCTGAATTTTCAATTTAAATTTTGCTCTTAAAGCATTTATAGGTATTGAATTATCAATCTTTGGAGAAATAGCATAGTTATTAGGATTCGTTCTGGTGTAAAATCTTAAAGTACCAGGGGAAGAAAAGCCCCCACTTGAAATATATACATAATCAGAGAAATAATTAACTATTTTACTCCAACCATATTTAGGGAATATAGCTGTTCCTCCTGTTCCATAACTATCAAACGAATCAGCCCAAGGTAAAGAGTCAATTGCTGTAAAAAAAGAAGAATAAATCCACTCACTACTATCATTTGTTGAACAAATGGCTCTAACTCTAAAATCATAAGCTGTTTTACTCGTTAAACCATTTATTGTATAAGAATTTGTAGTAAAATTACTTGTTGTAGCATTTGCCCATAAAGTATCAGTTGATAGTTTATGTTGAAGTTCCCACTGGGATTCATTGTTTTGAGGAATAAAAGAAATGGAGGCAGAATAAGCACTAATATTGGTTAAGGTAATATTTTTTGGTCTAATGCAAGAAGGAATTGTGCTAATTTCCAAATTATCAATAGCCACTTGTGAATTAGAAGGGGCTCTGAAAGCTATATATTTTCCATTGCCATTATATGAGCTTAATAATACTTCTTTTTCTTCCCAGTTATAAATTAAACTAGAATTTACTTCTCCAACTTGAACAAATGAGCTTGTATCTGTTGGATCGGTCATAACACCAATAATTAACCTGCTTGGGGTTGAAAAAGCAGTAAATTGAAATTTAACTCTAAGCGAATTAAGCTGAATTTGAGTATCAAATTTAGGGGTGATTAAATAATTATAGTCTGTTGTTTTAGATGCAAATATAAATCCGACAGGAGGCGAATAATTATATATTATAATAGTTGAAGTAGCATTATTATTATCATTGATTTTTGTCCAACCATAAGGTATAGTACTTAATTCTGTTCCATAATTATCAAATGAATTGAAGTAAGGAAGAGTAGAAATACTTGTATGAAAACGAGTATCAGTCCAGTCGCTTTCCTCAGTAGGGGAGCAAATAGCTTTAATTCTTACATCATAAGGAGTAGAATTAATCAAACCATTAATAGTGTATGGGTTTGTAGTAATATTTGAAACAGTAGTTGCATTTACCCATGAAGAGTCAAAAGTAGATTTATATTGAATTTTCCACTGAGTTTCATTGTCTTGTGAAGTAAAACTCATGGTAGCAGAATTGGTACTTATGCTTGTAACATTAAGATTAATAGGTCTATCACAAGTATTTTGATAAGATATTTCAATATCATCAATATATAAACTTTTAATACTATCTATTGTTCCAGAGGATAACTTTATATATGAATAAAGAGCATTAGCAGTGTCAATCCAAACTTCATATTCTTGCCAAGTATTTAAATCAGTAGGAGTGATAGAAGCAAATTCGATTAAATTTTCAGTATAAATTGATCCATCTGACAAATTAAGTTTCAGCGTGCTATTAGCAACAGTAGACATGAGTTTGAATTTAATCCTTAAACTGTCCATAGGAATAGAATTGGCAATTTGAGGTAAACGTGCACTTGCTCCTTGACCAATAAATAAACTTCCAGGAGCAGAATACGAATATTGTCCAGTAATATAAGGAAAAACATTATTTGTTATAGAGGAATTTACGAGAGTTACTAACCAATTTTGAGGACCTACTTGATAATCATTAGTGCTTACACCATAATTGTCAAACGTTTCCACATAAGGCAAGGTATTAAGGCTCACATTAATTTTTTGGGGAC